>CAZXUQ010000015.1:0-2507 GCA_964644075.1 uncultured Candidatus Peribacteria bacterium | reverse complement strand
TCGAAAGCAGATATTTTCTATGTAACAGTTTTTGGACCTCTTTTTTGACTTCTCGGAGAGAAAAAATAGGATATCACCTGTATCATAATTTTTTTCTTATGTGTGGAATTTTTGCCTATAATGGACTCCAGAATCCTCTCCCACTCCTCGTCGAGTGACTCCGCAATCTCGAATATCGAGGATATGATAGTGCATGAGTGTTCGCCGTATCGAGTGCGAAGGAAATATTTCTCGAAAAAGCAGTCGGTCGCGTGTCCAACCTCGCGACACGCGTCGAGAAAAATGAAAATGCCAAGAAACCATATATCACGGGGATTGCCCATACTCGCTGGGCGACGCATGGATGAGTGACTGAGAAAAATACGCATCCGCACTTTTCTTCGGATATGCGATTTTTTGTCGTGCATAACGGTATCATCGAGAACTACCACGAACTCAAGGAAGAACTCAAAAAGAAATGATATGATTTCTACTCAGAGACCGATACTGAGGTCGTGGCGAAGCTCATCGAAGATATGTATGATGGTGATCTTATGACGACATTTGAACATGTTCTCGCACGTCTCGTCGGAGCCTATGCTCTCGTCGTCGCTGATCGTGAACATCCTGATATGATCCTCGGTGCCAAGCTCGGAAGTCCGATGATCGTCGGAGTGGGTGATGGTGGGACATTTCTCTCATCGGATATCAATGCTGTCTCTCGTGTAGCGACTGAGTTCGCGACACTCGAAGATCATGAGATCGTGCGGATCGAGGGAGGGAAGTATCAGGTATTTGCTCTCGGGAAAGAGATCGAGAAAGAGCATGAGAAAATCACTGCCGAGTTCCAGACAGCGCATATGGGTGACTATGAGACCTACACAGAGAAAGAAATCCATGAAATTCCAGAAGTGTTCAAAAATGCGTTCAAGTGACGACTCAATTTCGAAACGCAAACGATCACCAATGAAACCCTCGAAACCCTCGCTTCCTATGAGATCGATCGTATCGAGATCATCGCGAGCGGATCGAGTTACTTCGCAGGAATGGTCGGATCCTACTGGTTTCGAGAACTCGCACATATTCCATGCGAAGTGCATGTGAGTAGCGAATTTCTCTATGATACATTTCTCCCGTCTTCTCGTACGCTCTATGTATTTATGTCACAGTCAGGAGAGACTGCAGATGTCCGTGAGAGCCTCAAGATGGTGAAAGAAAAATGATGTCTGACATTTGGTATCGTGAATGTCGTCGGATCGACGATCGCTCGTATGACGGATATGGGACTCTACACGCATGCGTGAGTCGAGGTCGGAGTTGCCTCGACCAAAAACATCGTCGCACAGCTCGCTGTCCTCATGCTCATGGCACTCTCTCTCGGTATGAAGCGAGATCTCCAGATGAAGGATGCACGTGAACTCATCCGTCACCTCGGCGAACTCCCGCAAAAACTCGAAGAACAACTCCGAGACAAACACCTCCTAAAGCCGATCGTCGAGAAATACTCGAAGTATAAAAACTTTTTCTTCCTCGGGCGAAATGTCCTCTACGGTACAGCACAGGAGTGCTCTCTCAAACTCAAGGAGCTCTCATACATCCATGCAGAGTCTTACTCGAGCGGAGAACTCAAGCATGGACCTCTTGCGCTTATCAACCCTGATATGCCGACAGTCGTACTCAATCTCAAGTGAGTCTTGCGTGAGAAAACTACCTCAAATGTCAAAGAAATCAAGGCTCGAAATGGTGTCACCCTCGGGGTCGTCACGACGGGAGATGATAGCGAAGCAGGACTCTATGATGACCGCATCGAGGTGCCGACGACTCATCCACTTCTGACGCCATTTCTCCCGCTCACGCCACTATGGCTCATGAGTGTCGGCATCGCGCGAAAACTTGGTCGAGATATCGATAAGCCACAAAACCTCGCGAAAAGTGTGACGGTGGAGTAGTACTAATCATTATTTCTTCTATGGTTGCTAGCGTTCTAAGCATGACTGAACATGCTCATCAAAGAACACTTCAAAAGGCAAATGCCTTTATTAAGGAAACTCTTGAGCTTGTAAATGAGCTCCAAATCACCGAAGAAGAGGGTGTAACTCGAGTTGTAAAAGAACTCTGAGAAGAATATCGAGGGAAGATGCTCACAATTCTTGATGACACTAGGCCAAAAATTTCTAAATAACAACATTTATGTTTCAAGCAGTTATTTTCGACATGGATGGTCTCCTTATCGACTCAGAGCCTCTCTGGAAAGAAGCAGAAAAAGAAGTATTTGCCTCTGTATGAGTACACCTCACGTACGATATGATGCGAGAGACAACAGGACTTAAGGTCTCAGAAGTAGTAAAATACTGGCAACGACACTTTCCAGAAAATATAGTTCCTGAAAAGAGAAATATGCTTGCTCATGCTATTACTCAAAAAATGAGAGAACTGATCACTCAAAAGTGAGTTGGTATGACTGGCTATACAAAAATACTTGATTTTATGAAGGCTCAAGGTCTGACTATCGCTATCAATTCATCCAG
>CAZXUQ010000014.1:0-5725 GCA_964644075.1 uncultured Candidatus Peribacteria bacterium | reverse complement strand
TTCTTTGACAAGCACGCTGATTTTTATATAATCCGCGAGCTAAAAAGAGGAAACTCTCTGTTATCCATTTCATTCTTCTCACTATGATCGGAAAATTTAAAAAAAGAAAACGTCTCCGTGTTCACGGATTTCTCGCGCGTAAGACGACTGTCGACGGACAGAAGGTTCTCCGTGCTCGCCGCCGTAAAGGTCGTCATGTCCTCGCTGTGAGCTATCCAAACCGATTTAAAAATGTCCGTGGAAAAAGTAAGCACCACAATGTGGCTGGAGGAAATGCACGTATCGTGACATTCGCTGGTCTCACTGAGCGTTTCCGTGGCTAATCCATAAATCATGATCGCGAAAAAGTATCGACTTATCGAAAAAGATTTCAGAAAGGTTCTCTCGAAAAGAAAACCTTTCTTTTCGTATGGAGTAGTGGCAAATGTCACAGAAAATACCATCGGTCATGCCCGTATCGGCATCCTCCTCTCAGGAAAACACGCCCCAGGAAGCGTCAATAGAAATGCCTGGAAACGTCTCATATACGATCTCTCTGCGACATACCTAGAGAGTATGAGTATAGATATCGTCTTCGCGCCCAAGAAGTGACCTCCCCTCGATCACAAAAACGAAGAGATGCGAAAAAAGGTCACAGAGGATATCCTCTTTCTGTGGAAAACCCTCACAAAAAAATAACCCCGAATGATCGGGGTATTTTTATTTTGATGTTGTACTCCAGAGCCATTCTGTATTCCCCGGGACATTCGAGAAAAATGACTGGAATGTATTTGGCTCGATATGAGCAAGACATCCACCACGTATTACTATATCAGAATTTTGCACATTATAAGCATCAGGAACTGAACATGGCTTCATACCAAATGCAATATTCGTCGGTCCAGCACCAAATGGCCAAGTCGCTGCGTCTGATGGATATGGAGTACCGTCTTCTTTGAGAGGGATTGTAAATGGTGCTGCCCTACTATATCCATACTGAACTCGGTAGTTGAGATACCAGACAGATCCCGGCTGGAGAAATACATCTTTTGTATCATTCATGAGTTGAGGACCTCCCTCAAGAAGCTGAAGTTTACGGTTCGGATGGTCGAGTTGACCCATGATGAGGCTTGAAAACATAGCAACTGGAGTATCTGATCTGTATCATCAGAGAAGGCGAGCCTCACTCGAGGTGAAGTCTCCGGCACACTGAGAGAGAGAAGCTAGTTCAGTATGCATCTGATCATAGTGTTGCCAGTATTTCTTATCAAGTATATACGAGCTTGCACCATAAGTAGGGTAGTCATCGTTCTGGTATTGTGGTGCTATTTCTGTAATCTTTTTCGGGAGGATATTCGGGTCAAATTTTCCATCCCGGAGATCAATACGGATAGAGACAACGGGAGGTGTACTCGTACCACCTTTGACAAAGCGTATTCCTGGATAGGTTCACTTCGCATAACTTCATTCATTGGCTACAAGGATATCTTTTCCTGACAAATCCTTGAGAGTTTCTATAGTGAATGTGGTATTTCCTCGCATTTTATTCAGGTCAAATACGACTGCATTTGCGTCATCTGTACAGTTTGGCGCAGTTTTACCGATACCATATGCGTATTCCTTACTCACACACTCAGCGAGAACTATACCATTCTTTGCCCATGCGACGAACTTGGTCCCGATACGACAACTATCTGGGATATTCTCAGAACGGTTTTTGATCTCTGGATTTTTCGACCATGTTTTTACGTTATTATGATCTTTTACGTTGAAGTAACAATCTTTTCCAATGCCCTTAAACGTGGCATACTCATATCCATTTGGATTATTTGGTCCGATGGTATCTGGATTGATACGGCGCAGTTCATCGAGTGATGATATACATTGGAGAGCATTATTATCAGCTTGAGCCTTATTGAGAGCATCTTGGGATGTAGCAGTTTTTACACGATAGATAAAAACTCCATTTCCTGAAGAGGAAGGATCAGATGATCCACTTGTGCCACCTTCTACTATGAGATCAAAGGGAGCATTTTTATCTATATCTGATGTGAGAGGCTGTTGTGCTTTGAATGAAAGATAGTAAGTCTCACCAGGGGTAAGCTTTGGATTTCATGTATATGGTCCGGATGTATTTTCACTGCTTACAAGAAAATTGAGCGTCCCTCCTCACTGGAGTGTATTACTCCATCAGATAGAAGTATCTCCATAGGTACATGCTTTTTGTTTGGAGAGTGTGTAGTAGAGTTTTTGTATACGTTTTCCTGTATTTGTAGGGGTACTCGCATACGATATCGTCATACTTGTCCCTCCAGTAGGAACAGTAAATTTAAATACTTTAGATTTTGTATCTGTCACTGACATGAGTGGATTGTATGATCCTCTGGTAGGATGAGGCCATGCGATGGTCTCGAGCGTGGAGTCTGTCGAACAGAGTGCCATAGGGTTCATATTCCCACCTCCTGTTCCCGGGTTCCCCGTCCCCGGGTTCCCGATAACTCCTCCGATGATCGCTCCGACGATCTCATCTGCGGTATAGGCAGGAGAGAGTCAGAGGAAGTCACTTCGTATTTTGTTTCTCACGACAGCAAGCATTTCTACAGCATCTCCGAGTCCTGCATCTACCTTCTCATAATAAAGAGTTCTCTCACTCTTCGATTGTCATGATGCGATGACATCAGAGAATTTACTTGCTGCAGCAGTAACCATATCCATTATAGAATTCACTTTTGATTGATTGACTGCTCCATAGGAGAAGGAGAAAGACAAACTAAACACCATGCTTGAACAGAGAAGACCAAGCAGGAGTTTCTCACGAGTGGAGAGGAGAGAGGATTTCATAAGAAAGAAATTAATACTCGTCTAGTATAGTACTCTTGTGAGAAAAAAGCAAAAAATCCACCCTTTTTTCGAGTGGATTTTACGGTTCGTGAGTTTATACTCATTTTTCTATGAGGATTTCAGCGATGATATCTCTCGTAGCGTCATCGAGTGAGCCCGTAGCAGAGAGACCATTTGCTTTCTGGAGTGACTTGAGGGCGAGGATAGTCGTCCCTCACATGATACCAGTATCTTTCCCTCGGAAATATCCGATCGTACGAAGAGTCTTCTGAAGTTCTCTCACATGTGTTCCAGTATCTCATTTTTTCGGGGTACCGAATGCGACGACTCTCGATGAAGCCTGCGCATAACTCATCTCCCAAGCTGTCTTCTCAGAGAGGAGAAGAGTTTTTTCTGCTTCGATTTTCTGGAGTTCTGCATCACGCAGTGCGCTATACTGAGCATGGACAGTCGAGAGCGATGACTTGGTACGCGGTCCATAGACTCATGCTCCATCGTCTGTCTCACTCGAGATGATGCCATGGTCGAGTTGGTAGTCGATGATCATTTCTTTGGTTGTGCGTCCATCAGGTGTATATCCGAGATCTGCAAACATCTCTAGTGCACTCGATGAGAGGACGCCATTTTGAGATGGGTCGACACTTCCAAATCGGGAAAAATCAATCTTTCCTGTATCGATATCGGTAAAGTCGAGGACTTTTTTGGTTGCATCGAGGGTGATACGTCATGTAACCTTTCGTTTTCACCAGATCATCGCACGACGAAGTCCGCGATCTCCAAAGCCCATCCAGACATCGATACGGTCATAGGTTTGTCCTCGCTCTCAGGCCTCGACGATAGCACCACCACGATCAGCGACGATACCGACACCGAGTCCATCGAGGTCGATACGAGTCCCGAACATATATGAAGAAGGTGCGGCAAGCATCCCAGTAAAGACGGGTTGCCCACTCGCACCATGAGTTCCATTTCCATTGAGACGCTTTTCTGCCTCATAGTTACCACGGAGGTAGAAGTTCTGATTGGGAAGAGGAGAGTAGTATGCAGTAACGACAAACTCACGTTCCTCCGTAGTCGTGGCATATCCGCTCGCAGGGAGAAATGAGAAAAACGCAAGAAGTGCGGTCGTAATATAACTATATTTCTGGAAACGCTCGAGAAACGATGGTTTCGGAGCGGTAAAGAGAAGAGCGATATCCTGGCGGATATGAGCTCGGAGGAGGGTACTTGCTGAAAGCGAAGTGGAAATGTACATGAAAATGTTTTAAGAATAAACGTTTCCTCTACATGCCTCGCGATTATCATCGGTATTTACTCGAAATTACATACAAAGCATAGCATAACTTGTCTTTTCAAATCAAGAATATTTGCTTGACGTGCAATTTTTTTGAACTCTGGTGGGATGAAAAATAATGAAGTTCTCAAAAAATGAGAAAAATCAAGATATTCATCTTTTCCCTTTCTGTCTACGAATATCGAGAGGGGGAAAACCACCGAGAGACGCAGATGATATACAAAAGTCTGAAAAAATCAAAAAAATCTTTGCAAAGGAGGGTTTTTTCTCTATACTGCGCAGGCTCGGAGGTTTTCCGAGAGAGTTTTCGTGTATGGCGGCCATAGTTTAGTTGGTTAGAACGCCGGACTGTGAATCCGGAGGTCGTGGGTTCGAGCCCCATTGGCCGCCCCATAATGGATAATTAAAAATGAAAAATTAAGAGTTAAAAATAACGGAACCATTCCAAATTATTCTTCACTCTTAATTCTTAACTCTTCATTTTATATCCTAACGCTTATTTCTTAATTTTTTTATTGTATGGCAGATTTTGCAAAAGATCTCAAGGAAGCTGCACCAATCCGGTCATTCTCTGTAGGAGAAATCGTCGGAGGTACAGCGATCGTGGCAAACCAGAAGATGATCCTCGTCGATCTCGACGGTCAGTTTACTGGTATTATCACGGGTTCTCATATGCACTCATCGACTGAGGATACGACGACGATCGAGCCAGGTGCTCGCATCGAGAGTATCGTGATCGGTGATGACGCTCACTCTGGGCTCATCCACCTCTCTCTTCGTAAGGCATCTCAGGCAAAGCTTATCGAAAAGCTCCACTCGAATTTCGATACAAAAGAAATCATCACTGTCGTGCCAAACGAGGCAAACAAGGGAGGACTTCTTATCGATCTCGATGGGATCAAAGGATTTATCCCAGTATCTCAGCTCACTCCTGCGCACTATCCACGTGTCGAGGGAGCAAACGCTGAGCGCATCCTCGAGCACCTCAATAAGCTCGTCGGAAAGCCATTTCAGGTTCGCGTGATCAACGTCGATCAAGGTGGAAAAAAGATCATCTTCTCTGAGAAAGCTGCGATCGAAGAACAGCGCGCAGCTGCAATGAAGACAGTAAAGGTCGGTGACGTCGTCGAAGGACACGTTTCTGGTATCCTCACCTATGGTCTCTTCGTGACATTCCAGGGAATCGAAGGTCTCGTCCACGTCTCAGAAATCGACTGGGGACATGTGAACAATCCTCACAAACACGCAAAAATCGGTGATAAGGTCACTGTCCAGATCATCGGTATCGAAGGTGAGAAGATCTCTCTCTCGATCAAGCGTCTCAAGGCAAATCCTTGGCAAGTCCTCGCTGACAAGTACCAGGTCGGAGATATCGTGGAGGCTCCAGTCCTCCGCCTCTCTCAGTTCGGTATATTTCTCGAACTCGATGGTGCCATCTCTGGTCTCATTCACCTCTCTGAGATCCCTGCCGACATGGCAAAAACTCTCGAAGAGAAAGTACACTCAGGTGAGATGATGAAGGCTCGTATCATCACTTTCGATCCGGTAGGAAAGCGTATCGGACTCTCTCTCAAGGCTCTCGACCCGAACTACGTCCCTCCAAAAGAGGCT
>CAZXUQ010000013.1:0-7384 GCA_964644075.1 uncultured Candidatus Peribacteria bacterium | reverse complement strand
TTGTACTTTGTTCGATGAGATTTTTTTCGAGAGGCGCTGGGATTTCTGAGAAGATTTCATTGGAACCATCGCTTTCATATTTTTCCTGGTAGTCAAAAAATTCTCATGAAAGTGTACGGATTTCTATAATCGGCAGGACATGTGTACCAGAACTATCTCTATAGACTCATACGGTGAATTCTTGTCCATCGATACACTCTTGAACCATGGGGATATCTTCGAGTGATGGGAAATTTCTCACGAAATCAGACGGTCATGTTGCCTGAGAGAGAAGATGCACTCTTTCCTCAGTCAGGGAAGCGATCACATCATGTACAGACTGTATCGCGTATTTGAATTCTTCCAGTGTTGTTGCCTTTGCAGTCGCGAGAGAGCTTCACCCCTGATTTGGCTTCACGATGAGAGCGATTTCGAGAGCATCCTGATCCTCTGTGGGAAGGAGTTTTAGGACAGGAGGGAGTCCGGGTACCCAGGTTTTTGGTATTTTGATACCGATTTTTTCGACGACACAGTTCGTCCGATATTTATCGATACAGAGAGCATGCACTCATGATGGAGATCCTGCTACACGGAGCCCGAGAGCTTCACAGAGACCGGTCACGATGCCATCTTCACCATAGCGACCATGGAGTACGGGGATCACGAGATCGTAGGTTTTGTATCGTGCGAGAAAGTCATCCATCTCACTCGGGATATCATACCTCTCACAGGTATATCCTGACTTTTCGACCCATTCTTTCATATTAGCTCCACTGCGGAGTGCGACTTCTCGCTCTGTCGAGATCCCTCAGGTGAGTATGGCGATATGCATGGATATTTTTTAGGATAGAGAGATTGTAGAGAAAAAAGGGGAAAAAACAAAAAATCTCTCCGAGATTTAAGAAATTTTTAAGAATTGGTTTGTATAATCAAGAAAATAATATCATTTCTATGAGTCGTTTTTTCTTGAGTATTTTACTCATACTCGCTTTCCCACTCCATATATTTGCCACGGTAAACATATCGAGCCTCCTCCCCAATCCTCTATGAGATGATACCCTCGGGGAGTATATCGAACTGAGAAATACTGGATGTTCGAGTGTTGATATTTCTGGATATAGTCTTTCTGACCTTTCTGGAAAGACATATATACTACCATCTGGAACAAACATAGATTCACATACAAATAAGAGTTTTCCCTATAGTGAGACGAAGATTGCCCTCAATAATTCTGGAAATGAGTCTGTATATCTCAAAGATAAGAACTGAACTCTTATAGACTCGTATAACTACTCAGGAACTCAGCGTGATAATGTCATCCTCTCGATCAGTCTGACGGACGATACCTGTAGTGCACCACCAGATACCAATACTGGAACGATAGATCAAACAGGATCTCTCACTGAAACAGGAACATTGTCATCTACAGGATCTGTGAACCAGACGAACACATGAGAAATATCAACAGGTGTTCTCATGGGAACAGGGAGTGCGGATTTCTCGAGCGGGAGTACATTTACAGGAACCATGACAGAAACAGGAAATATCCTCACAGGATCATGAGTATATACACTGAGTGGAGTTGAGATTTCGACAGGATCGATTTCTCACTCAGAGCGTACAGATACAGGATCTCTCCTGTCATCGTGAACTACGAGTACATGACTTGTCGATACAGGGGTGATTTTTACTGGCTCTAGCATCACCACTCCTACTGAAACTGGTGCACTCACGCCGATCGAGATGTACTACTCTGATAGTGATACAAACGGAAAGATCGATACCCTCGAAATCATCTATCCCTATAGCCTTTCAGGAACTGTTTCTATCGATAGGATTGCTCTCTCCTCGAATACGTGATGACTTTTTTCTCATAGGATAAATACAGAAACAGGATATATCCTCTCATGAGCTCTCTCAGGAAACGTGCTCATCCTCCATCTCCTTGAGTGAGACATCGAGAAGTCTTCACTCAAGATCAATAATACAACCACAAGCGACCTAAGACTCAAATCCACTGATGACCTCGGATTTCGTTCGATTGGATGACAGATTTCAGAGGATTTTCTCCTGACGAAATCCTTCTCTGAATATAAAAAAGTCTACAGGAAATCATCCTCTCAAGTTCCTATATCTGGAGGAGTGACATGAGACTTGGAAACAAGTACTGGAACTACAGAAATCTCATGAACAGGAAGTCTAACAGGATCTGTTCTTTCATGATCGACAGCTTCTGGTGCTCCTCTCTCCTGAGCGTATTTTCGCTTTCCAGAGATCGTCCCAACTCTTCAATCTCCTACAAATGCTACACTTTCATGAGATACTTTCACATGTAGCATGAGCGAATGTCGGATCAATATCACCCTTGAGCCTCTCTTTTCGAGTGGTTTTCTTATGCGAGAGTATCTCTGTTATTTCTCGACTGGATGAGAACTCACGCCTGATACTGACTGTAATCCGACGACGTGGTACCCATCTCGCTCATGATCGATCACGATCGAACTGAGGGAAAAAGCGCATACAGGCAATCTCGCGACCAAAATATTGCCTATCGAGTGGAATGTTATTTCGACGATTTCTCCCGTCAATACACTCCCACCATGAGCCCCAGACACAGGGAAACCTGTCGCCATCATGGAACTCGATAACAAGTGGAAAGAGTACTATTTCCAGGATGGAGATACGAGCCTCATATGTTATACCTATACCTGTAGTGTGAACTTCACTGCCGAGCATTCCTATGATCCTGAGTGATCGAGTATCTCATTTCTCTGGATCTACGGACAAAACGATATCAAGGTCTCGAAAGATCCCTGAGGACGAAAGTACGGTCTCTGAGATCACGTCATCACCCTCCGTGTGATCGACAGCGCAGGGAACTATGATCAGATCGACTACCATATCCATGTCGTCTGACCGAAGCCAAAAGAAAAAGAAGAAGAAAAACCCACCAAAACAAAAAAGAAAAAAGAGAAAATATCAGCAAGCATAGAGCCAGAGAAGAAAAAATACAAAAAAATAAAAATGGCATTTTTCTCTCCACCGACGATCGTCCTCCAGGGTCGCACAGGGACAAAAAAATCTGAAGAACTCTATATCTGTGAATACAAGAAAAAGAAACTCTGTAGTATGAATTTTACCCTCTCAGGAACGACGAAGTGATACGAGTATGCATGGCAGCTCGACGGAGAAGAGCTCCATCGAGGGAAAAACCCCAAATCATGGAAACTCACACCAGGAAATCATACGGTTACTCTTCTTTCTTATTATAAGTGATGAGATGGAGAAATTTCTCGTACTGATTTTCATATCAAGGTCATCCCAGAACCCAAAAAACCAAAGAAAGCAAAGAAGACGAAAGTGAAAAAACCAAAGAAACCGAAAAAAACACAATCCCTCTCGATCATACCTGAGGCAAATGCAGGAGATAAAATACCATGAGAAACAACATCGAATACGCCACTTGCTTTTCTTATATTTATGGGTGGTATTGGGATGGGATATATGACGAGAAAGAAAAAACTTTTGAGATAATAAAGATATAAATATAGTGTAAGAAATTATTTTATAATCTTACTACTTATGAGATCGTGAAATAAGTGATTTACCCTCATGGAAATTATACTCGTGATAAGTATAATAGGCATACTAATTACAGCTCTCTACCCAAAAGTTGCGAATTATATATTAAAGGCTCGAGTGGTAAACTACCAAAACACCATTGCTGAAACTATACGAATAATTAACCTTTACAGAAGTGAAGTATGAGAACTTGGCATTGATGGCTCTTGGTGTTTCTCTGAGAACGATGACGCATCATGCACTGACCCAAGTAGACATGTTGCTATGAGTGACTTTATAACAAAAAATAATCCGCAACTTCACCAAAAACTACAAACCTTTTTTATAATCCAACCTATGCAGCATTTTTGACGGTGATTTATTCCTATAAAACTCTTACCAATTCACTAGGTTCCTCTATAGATATTTGAAGAGATATGAATACGCCAATCTGAATGCTCCAATGGGACATTTTTGATCGTGCCCCAGGTATTCCTGATGGTTATATGCTGTACCCATGAACAGGTTACGATGATAGTATGCCTGAACTTATACAAAGCTGAGTAACATCCCTTCCTCTTGAGCTCGATAAAGTATGTTATCCAGGTCGTGCATTAGCGTGATTATCTTTTATGGATATTAAATTTACTCAATGTTATTATCTATTCGAATAAATTAAACTCGATTTCTCTTTTCTAGGAGGTTTTATTGTACACATTTTTAGGAGAGTGCGATCGTCAAGCGATATTTTCATATTTTTCTTGATTTCCACAGTACAAGGATATACTAATTCTGTACTCTCTCTTCTCACGTGCATCTGGTCGGTATTTTTCTCTACAAATTATACCGCTTCCAAGGGCGGATGCCATAGCCTCCTATGGAGTCCGATCCGCTGTTATCATACCGAGCAGTACTCAGTATGATCTCATTGCAACCAGGGATAAAATAAGATCTAGAACGGCCAAGAGGGACTATAAAAAAATCACCACGCAAGTGGTGTTTTTTTATCTCGCCAATAAACTACTCCGTTTTATATGTATAACTCTCTTCTTTTGATTGTTTTTGCGCATTTTGCAGTCCTGTAGAGAGTGATCTGAAATTACTGAGTATACGAGTAATAAGAGACACTCATGGAGTGGGCTCATATTTTTCTCGATTTCCATACACCATGATATGCATGATCGGAAAGAGGGAGAGGAGAAGAAGAGGGTGATAGTATGATCAGAGGAAGAACAATACATATGCCCAGAGGAGTGTGACCATGAGTCATTCGAGAACGAGTTTTCTATAGGGTTCGTATCGGGCGATAAACAGTGATGGAATTCCGAAAAGATTAAAAAATGGCATCCCGAGAAGGCCTGGAGGCATAAAGTATGGCTCGACAACTCTTTCTCCGTCTTCTCGAGTATTTTCTCTCTCGAAAAATGCCATCCATGAGACTCGATCATGTCCACCGAATGCTATACGGAAAAATTCGAAAATGGATCTCACGGAAGCAATGATAGCACTATGAATACTCTGGTATGCTGGGAGACGGTCGAGGATATCGAACTCGACTGATCGATCATAAAGAAATATATAGACACCTTTTACGACGAAGAGGAGGATCGCTCCGATCAGTATAAGGAAAGAGAGGAGTGACTCTGCTCATGTCAGCCAGAGAGAAAGAATATAAGTGAAAAATAGTGTACTTCCGAGGATGCGTCCACGTAGAGTGGAGGTTGATGGATATTTTGCTGCTATCCATATGCCAAGGAGCGGGATCATACTCGCGAGAGTACGGACTTTTTCTTCTTCGTCAGTCACAGATGCTGAGTGAGAACTCATGTGAAAGGCATGTTCGATAGCATCTATCGATGTGGTAGACTCATCTCATCGGTACGCACTATAGGCTCATCTCATGAGAAATACGATAGAGATAACTACGATACTCACAAGCATCACTGTGTGTATATGGATACCGATACCTGGGAGAGAGAGATCTGTCCATGGTTTCACGAAAAAATAGAGCCCCAAAACCATGAGAAATATGAGGATAATCTTGCTTGCACGTTTCGCATGTGTCTGTACATAGGGATCCCGGAGCGGGGTTCCTCGCTTTGCTAGGAGAAAAAGTGGCCCGAGGAAAAAGTATGAGATGATAGCATTTATCCGTGATTGTTCGATCATAGGTACAGTATAGCGGAAAGCGAGGAGAAATGCAAAAAATCCTAACGAAAAACCTTTCTCACACTCCATGTCGTCGCGATGAGAAGGAGTATTTGTGTCCCAAGCGTCACCCATGCAGATCCGATAAAGCTATAGTATGGTATGAAGATAATATTTCCAATGATATTAAGGAGTGCAATTACCGCATTGATCGTGAGCATTTTCCTCTGTTCACCACGAGCGATGAGGATATAAGTCGAGAGCGATGAGAGTGAATATACGAGAAATATCCACGCCACGATACGGAGTGCATCCACAGAGCTCATCCCCATGTAGAAAGTATGGATGAATGCCTCACTCGAGATGATACGCGTGATCGGGAGGGCACCGAGTGAGAATATGAGCGACGCGACGAGTCCTCAGAAAAACATGAGCAGCGCTGCGTGTCGGATGAGTTTTTTTGCTTTTTCATGATCGGATTTTTCGAAAGCGAGAGTCAGTACAGGGAGGAGAGAGTTCAAGAATATCGTCCCATACATCATGCCGACTTCGACGAGCTTCATCGGCAGTGCGTAGAGAGCGACGACTGTGTCAGCATCTGCCTTCGGAGTCATGACAGAGAGGAGTATCGTGTCGACTTTGAAAAATATGACATTGAGAAAGAGGGCGAGTCCATAGGGAAGTGATATGCGTATGATATGGCGGATATAGTCAGTATCCCAGGCAAACCATATACGCGTATGTCGACTCGCATACCACCAGGTGAGAGCCGTCATGACGAGGTTCCCTGCGACTCAGGCTATGAGTACCCATGCGAGTCGCTCACTATGAGAAAACCAGAGCATAGGGACAAATGTCGCATACACCACGATCCCAAGTGTGACGAGTTTCCCAAGCGTGGTCGAGATGAGAGTGAACTCTGTCTTGAGTATTGCCTGGAGATAGCTCATGATCGAACTATTGATGAGTCCGAGGAGCGTAAATACTCCGACGATCACGACACCGTAGAGTGACTCTCGAGTATTGTATCCTGGGAGGAAATAGGCAATAGAGAAAGCAAGTACGATGATGATCAGTCCTGAGATAGTCCGGAGTGAGAGGACGTTTCAGGCGATTTTTTCTCGCATTTTTTCATCATTTTGTGCTGAGATCTCTCGCACGGTGATGGTATAGAGTCCGAGATCAGCAATCACAGCAAATATCGAGAGGTAGTTATAGAGCTTCGAGTAGAGGCCATATCCTGCGACATCGAGGAGATTGGTGACGAGCTTGATCATCACGATCGAGATAAGGGCGGTGAGGAGTTTTGCTCAGATCTGGGCAAATGTATTGGTGTAGATTTTCTTAGTGGGCATGGGTGAAGTATAGAGAGAACTCGAAAAAAGAAAATAGTTGATTTAATATATGCTCATGATATACTGTTTTTATTGATCTAAATATTTTTATGAAACTTTGAAATATAACGTTGTTCCAGGTTGTGATGTTTTTATGTGCTATAAGTGGTATCTTATTTTTCGCAGATAAAAATCATGTATTTGATGATATAAAAAATTACTTTAAGAAACCTGTCTATACCCAACCTAACTTGGGAGTACCAAAAAGTTTTGAAAAATTTATGAAAAAACCTCCAACTCAATAACTTAGGGTCTAAACCAGTTGACGGTAATCCCTTACCTCATATACTGGCTCTATGATC
>CAZXUQ010000012.1:0-9316 GCA_964644075.1 uncultured Candidatus Peribacteria bacterium | reverse complement strand
AAAGAAATCTTAAAAATTCTCAGAAAATTTAACCCGTAACTGGTTTAGACCCTAAAGTAATAAGCATTAAGATAAGCATTGTAAGTCACAGAAGCATCACCTGGAATTAGAAGCAAATTGCTAAGTTGTACATATGTCATAAATACTATTCATGTAATAGTCATACCAAATAGAAAATGCTCAGTATGAGATATACTAGTTTCTTTTTTCTTCAACTGGTGCACCAATATCATAAAAAATCAAAATAATATCGAAATCATTATTATAAAGTATACTATAAATCAGTATGTAAACTCGTCCCATGATTTTATAAAAATACCAAATAGATACACGGTCATTAGGTGATGTAAAAATAATAAACCAATCAGAATTTTCCCCCATCTAGAACCAAGAATGGCATACTTCTTCATGCTGAAAATAGCTCCTATAATAAATACAAGAAAAATAATAGATAGAGTAGCTTTATACATAATAATTTAGAGAGTATTATATTTCTAGGTATAAGTTTTTATCCAGCAATATTTTTCCCTTCTCCACCCCACTTCGTCGCACAGCAGTCGATGATCATACCGTAGACACCTCAGGCCATGAGTGTGTACCAGAAGACCTGAGTATCTGGAGCAATCCCACCATCGAGGAGAGATATACCGTAGACGCTGATATCCTGAGTCCCGACCAGACTGCCGAATGCGAGAGACAGTGATACGATAAGTCCCATAGCGAGTCCACGGATATACCATGGCATAGAAAAACCAAATATAGGATGGTGCGTATAGGCTCCTGCGAGCCCGACAGCGAGTCCTATGACCATGCGGTTCGTGATGATTGCCCACATGAGCATGGTACCCCAGATCTCAGGGTTGGTCTTGCTTGCGAACCAGGTACAGAGTACTCAGGCGAGGAGTCCGAGTGGAAGTGCGATGAGAAATCGCTTCTGTGGGTGAAAGTGTCTCATAAGAAAAAATTAGAAATATACAGGAGAGAGTATATAGGTTCTTCCTGAGAGTGCAAGCCTAATCGACTACTTCATAACTTGGTTCGATATGCACGACGATACTTGCCACATTCGAGAATACCTTTTTGATCTCAGTCTCGACCCTGTGAGCGATGAGATGTCCTGATCGTACAGTGATCTCTCCATCCACGAGGAGATGGAGTTCGATGATACGATCGAAGCCACTTTTTCGCACGATACAGAGATTGATATTTTTCACGTCCCTATCTTTCTCGATGATTTCTCTGACAGATTTTTCCATTCATGGGTCGACGACTTCGTCAAGAAGTTCACGCATGGCAGGCCAACCTATGTGATAGATATTGTAGCACATAGCTCCACTCGCGATCAGGGCTGCCCAGTCTGCTCCAGAGGCGAACTCTGGACCTGCAAAAAGTGCTACAAGCGTTCCGATGAGTGCTATAGCAGTCGTGACCGCATCCGAAAGATGGTGAAATGCATCACCCTTTACTGCGGTACTATCGAGACGAGATCCGATGACATATCATCTGAGAAACAGTCCTCACTTCAGTATGACTACTGCCACCAGGATGATGAGCGTCCAGGTTGCTGGAACTCCTGTATCGGGATTTCTGATACGCTCGATCGCACCAGTCGCGATCTCGATCACCGCGAATATGAGGAGGATCGATACTGCGAGTCCTGCCATGGGTTCAGTCTTACCATGTCCGTAGGGATGGTTCTCATCTGCTGGCTTCTGTGCATAGCGTACGCCGAGCCAGACGATCGATGATCCGATGATATCCGTCGCACTCTCGATCGCATCAGCGATGAGTGCATACGAATTCCCGAATATCCCCCCGAGCGCTTTCGTGATAGTGAGTCCGATATTTGCGATGATACCGAGAAGTGCCATGCGTTCTCAGGATTTTGGTGTCGTATTCATGGAGAGACTCTATGGTTTTCTCTCGAAAAAGCAATATATCTTTCCTACTCGAACCACTTCACGAGCGTCATTCCCACACATCCGATGATGAAGAGGGCAACAGTAGCATATTTTTGCCGTGTCTGAGAGTGGATGACAGGGAGGAGATCTGCAGTGGCGACATAGAGGAGTGATCCTCCAGCAAATGCGGTCGCAAGACCCGTGAAGAGGGGAGAAACATTCGAAAGAACGAGATCAGATATCATGAAGCCTATAGCTGCTGCAAGGGCAAAAAGTGAGAGAAATATCACCTGTGTGTGCTTTCGGAATTTACTTTCGCGAAATATCGCAGCAAGAGAAAGTGAGACGGGGATCTGGTGTATCGCCACTCCGATGAGGATCGCGTACCCGATTTCTCATGAGATCCCGAAGCCTGCACGTATCCCGAGACCGTCGAAAAGTGTATGGATGAATATGGCGATCCATGAGACGAGTGCGACATGGTCGTAGTGTTCGTGTGGATCCTCATGTGTATGGTCACCATGTCCGTGATCGTGCGCATGAGGTGTGAGGATCTCCTCTATGAGATAGATGAGGAGAAATCCTGCGATAAATGCATAGACTGCAAGCTCTGTTTCCTCGAGAGCCTCGGGGAGGATATGGACGAGAGAGACTGCGAGCATCGATCCGGCACCGAGTCCGATGAGGAGATTGAGCACACTTCTATTCACTCACTTTCCGAGATAGAGAAGGAGTCCAGAGGCAGAGATAAGTGTGAGGATGAGGAGGGGGAAAATCATATTTATCTGATTACACACGCATTGCAGCTCTTCATCCGAGCATAGGTATTGCTCGAGATATATGGACTTGCGAGTTTCGCATGGACATCGTAGATGGCACCACAGTTCTCGCAAAAACTGATGGATACAGCATCATCTGGGTTCGCCGTCTCACACTGACAGGGGAATATCACGCGCTCTCCAGCTACGGTCATCTCATGGATGAGCCCCTGATCGCGAAATGCATCGACGATACGGTAGAGCGTCGCGAGGTTCATGCGACTGTCTCACTTTCCGACGAGTTCTTTTTTTAGATCGCTGAAGGTGATACGAGATGATTGTCCGAGGATTTCTACGAACCTACGACGAGGAAGGGTGATACGAGTATCAGACATAATTTACTGAGATATACGATAGAGGTGATGGAATATATTGATATTTAGAGGAATTGCAAATATTTAATTGCAAATATTTGCGAGAAGATGTATCTACCAATTCCAGACTGATCCATTTGGGCCTGCTTCGAAAAATTGTCAGGAGTATTCTTTTTGTTTTTTTGCAGCCTCCAGATCGATGATAGGATCATCCTGATTGTCATCTGCGAGGTCAAAAGTCGAGTGATGGATACCAATCCCTTTTTTGATATCGAGATCTTTTTGGATCGCCATACCCTCGAATGGATCGGTGTGTACTGGAGCCATGAACCAGCGTGGCTTGTACGCGCCGATCGGTATGAGCCCGTAGTCAAATCCTTCTCTATAGCGCTCTGCGATTTTTTTCGTAAATTCTCCGTATCCTGTATCTCAGGCGAAGTAGAGACTTTTTCCTCCGACTTCGAGACGAAATCCTCACCAAAGAGTCTTGTTTCGGTCCGTGATACCACGAGCAGAGAAGTGTTGGGCAGGGAGGAAAGTAATGGTGAATGGTGAATGGTGAATGGTGAATTTTTGGCTGGTTGTTAACCCGCTCTGATCATTAAGCATTGACAATTGAGCATTATCCATTTGGTCCCACCAATCCATTTCTACGACATTCTTGATATTGCGTTTTTCGAGGTATTTTTTGTTTCCGAGTCCAGTGTAGATGGTAGGATCTCACTTCTCATCACGGAGTTTCTCGAGAGTTGAGATATCCATATGGTCATAGTGATTGTGTGAGAGGAGGACGATGTCGATCTCTGGGAGATCTGACCATGCCACACCCACATCACTATAGCGACGTGGTCCCACCCATTGCCATGGACTCGTTCGTTTACTCCATACAGGATCGGTGAGGATATTGAGACCGTTTGTCTGTATGAGATATGTCGCATGCCCCACATTGGTGATCTCGATGCCCTCTATCACTCGTTCAGCTGGTTTGACCTGAGTGATCGATCGTTTTTCCCACTTTGCTTTTTCACGGTGGAGGAGCCAGTAGATGAGACCTCATTTTTTGCCATCGGAGCGTTCGATACGGTATGACTCACGAGGCGACCATCCGATGTTATAGAACCGCTTACCATCGAAATGATCACTCACAGGACCAGAATATCTACTACTCGCATAGAAAAAATCCACTACTAAGAGAAATACTCCAAAAATAATGGTAGCAAGGAAGAGCGAGAGGATGAGCGAAAGAAGATAGATCATAAATGAGATACTGCCGACAAAACGTCGGCAGTATAGAGAAAGAGTGATTTTTTACAATGGATTTTTAGAGAAAAAGTGCCTTGAGTACCAGGAATATCGCACCTGCGAGAACAGTCGACACAGGGAGAGTGAGCACCCATGCCATGAGGATAGCCCGGATCGTCCCACCCTGAAGTCCGTGTTTCCCATGCTCATGTGCCATCGTACCAGCTACCCCTGATGAGAGAATATGTGTTGTCGATACAGGGAGGTGAAGATGAGAAGCTCACTGGATAGTGATCGCGGTCATGAGGGATGCGACAGTTGCTTGAGCGTAGGTGAGTTTATCTTTCCCGATTTTTTCTCCGATCGTGATGACGATACGTTTCCATCCGACCATCGTACCGAGTCCGAGAGAAATCGAGATCATGATGATGACCCAGTATGGGATCTGTTCTGTACCACTAGTGATCCCAGCGATATCGTACATTTTTGGGAAAAATGCGATGAGGATGAGCATAGCGAGACCGACTCATTTTTGTCCATCGTTTGATCCATGAGCAAAGGAGACAAATGCACTCGAAGTGATCAGTGTAGACTTAATCCATGTTTTTGGATACTTGTTCCAAAATCTTCCTGGATGCTGGAAAAAGTCTTTATTTTTCACATAGAGGTGGAGTATATGCATCGCACCGAACGCCAGGAGAAATCCGATAAATGGAGAAAAGAGGAGTGCTTCAAATGTCTCGATAACTTTATGCCAAGGGAGAGTCACTTTCGAGTCCATATAGTGCATCACGAGTGATACTCCGAGGATTGATCCGATGAGTGTATGTGAGCTCGATGCAGGGAGTCCCATATACCATGTTCCGAAATTCCAGATGATCGCAGCGATGAGGAGTGAAAGTACGACACAGATACCAAATGCAATATTAGCATGTGCTGACTCATATGCGATCTTATCGAGAGGGAGGAGTTTCATGATACCGATAGCGACTCATGTACCACCGACGACGACTCAGATAAAATTGAAAAATGCAGCAAGCGCTACAGCTTTGCGTGGCGCGAGAGAGTTCGAGTAGATGACTGGTGCTACAGCATTGGCCGTATCGTGAAAACCATTGATAAACTCGAATGCACAGACAAGTGCGAGACAGAGTCCAGCGAAGAGGAGAGTGATATCCATAGGAGAAAGATAGGAAATAGAAGTAGTATGCTCTGTCATTTCGACAGAGTTTGTCTGTATCGGTGACAAACGACGAGAAATCTTGCTCATCGTAAACTCATACTATCATCTCACAACTCCCCGAAAAAAGCAAAAAATCCACCCTTTTTTCGGATGGATTTCTCTGATATTTGAACCAACTTAATTCTTACAGGTATAGACATAACATGTCGCCTGCATCCCATGCTTTACGAAGGTTTTTCCTGTGGTACATGTATTCGGAAGGCTTGTATCGGTAGGGTTTCTATAGTCTTTTACATTCCAGTAGGTGTTTCACTGATTGGAGTAGTTATATCCATTTGGATAGTTTGACTGGAGTTCTGTGAGAGTTCCAGGACAAAATATATCTTCTGTCGACTCCCATGGTCCAACTCGAGTGACGGGAGAAGGTGATCCACCTGGATTTCCACCATTTCCTCCTGTTCCTGGAGCAGTACCTCAGAGAGCTGTATTGGTGAGTCCATCGGTATTTACTCCTTTTGTCTTGTAGTCATTCACCACTTTTTGGCGGAGACTTTCTACATTTTCTGTGGAACGAAGTTGTACATACTGGCTGTACTTGCCACCCCAAAATGGTCTATTTTCTGATATCTTCTGACTTCCTCAATCGTGAAGATCGTAGTTACATGGATAGGTACCATTACACCCATCTCCATGCATAAACGTAAATGACGGACGAATGTTTACATAATACGTAACTCACTTTACGAGCGTACATGTACTTGATGGAGATGAACTAAACGAAGTTCCGATCTTATATCCTGCACCTCATGTACTTCAGATACCCATACAGGCACTGAGTTGAGTGTCTGCAGGGACAACGATACTGTCCCACCATGTTTTGAGACGTGCTGCCACAGTGATACGCCCATCGTAGTATTTTTTCTCTTGCTCGAGAGTCACGAAGTCACACGGATACGGAGAGATCTTCACTGTCGTAGAGACTCTCTCTGGTGGAGCATCAGACCACTGAACCATGCCATCCTGTCCGTCACTTTCATCGATACGGAGCTTATAGACATGTCATGCGACGAGGTCAGCAGATTTTGGGAATTCACTACGGATCCATGCTCCATTTGCAGTTCCCATAAGTTCCTGTCCGAGCACTACGCCAGCAGTACATGGTTGTGGGATAGGGTAATCTGCGATCGGATTGGTCACAGGCAGTGCCTGTGATGGAGGAAGTGGATTCGCTGGATTCCCAGGAGAGACACTTACTGGAGGATTTCCTATGAGACTTCCTACTCTATCTCGGATGACCGTCAAGAGATCGATCCCGTCAGAGAGTCCGCTATAGAGTTGTCTATAGTAGTTTGTTTTATCAGTATCTGAAGAATAGCTACGAGCAGCATTATCTATCGCTTGCATTATGGAGTCGACTTTACTTTGATTGACAGCACCATAAGAGAATCAAAACGATGCACTAAAAATCACACTTGATCAGAGGAGACTCAGAAGAAGTTTCTCACGTGTGGAAAAAAGAGTTGGTTTCATAGAAAGAAATGAGTACGAGTTTAGTATAGTATTTTTTCCAGAGAAAAGCAAAAAATCCACCCTTTTTTCGGGCGGATTTCATACTTTATATATTCGTAAATTCTTTTCCGTCTGGTGGACGACAGTCGAAATTTTCAGTACTACCACCAATCGACTGACATAGAGCTGTACAGCCCTCATTTGGAGGGAGAGGACGAACCTCATATGGAGGAAGTGAGCGAAGTATTGTTGTACCTATTTTACAAAGATCTCATCTTCCAGCATTCATCCAGTCTCATGTCGTTCCTACATTGATTCCGCTTCCACATGGAGAAAGTTGTTTGAGAAGATCATCCTTACTCATCATAGTCGATCCACCTATATAGTAGTAGTTTCCAGACACCTCTGGCAGATACTCTTTCCAGATCGGACGATATCTGGTAAAGTTACCACTGATATTGGTTGCTACGGTGAGTTCACAGGTAGTATTAGATATTTTTTTATTGATATCGCGTACGGTGAGAGTCGGAGTATAGTTGATGTATTTCTGGAGTCAATCACCAGGGAGCTCAAAGAATATCCCACAGTTGTCTTGGTTTGGAGAGTCTGCTGGTTTTCATGGCGTGATACATTTTTGAGCAACTTTGAAGTTGATATACCATTTTCCAGTTGCTAGGTTCAGAATGCCAGGTTTTGTTCTCTTATCATTGACAGAGTAGTACCTCCATCCGTTGAAATAATTTGTATCTATAGTTTGTGATGATGATGAAAAGTCACAAGGATTTCTCGAAATACTGATATTCCATCCTGTTACCAGACTTCCTGGGGCTTCAGCATAGGTAAGTGTCGGGAGTTCTCCTTCGAGTTTCCCTGCAGTAGTCGTATCTTTGATATTCATTTCTACGGTATATGTACGAGTAGGATCAGTACTCTTAAACATCTGCCGACTTGGGAAGTCAGTATAGTCTCAAAACTTAGAGTCTGGGTAACTCTGCCCAGCAGGACACATATTGGTAGTAGTCACAGGTGGATTGATCGGTGGAATAGTCGGAGGAGTCGTGACAGTTCACTGACAACTGAATATACTACAGCTATTTTTTCCTGACTTACTGATCCATTTCTTTCCTGGTGTACAGCTCGTCGGGAGAGATGTATCACTTGGGTTGGTATAGTCTTTTACATTCACATATATTCCAGAGATATTTGCATATTGGTATCCGCTCGTATTCGTCGATGAATTATAGGTACTTGGGTTCGCGGACTGGAGAGCTGCGACACTCGTAGGACAAGAGATAGAACTGGCAGATGACCAGACAGATGATGTCCCTCAGAGGTTTCCACCACTTGTGCCACCTTCTACTATGAGATCAAATGGAGCATTTTTATCTGTATCTGATGTGAGAGGTTGCTGTGCTTTGAATGAAAGATAGTATGTTTCACCAGGAGTAAGTTTTGGATTTCATGTATATGGTCCAGATGTATTTTCACTGCTTACAGGAAAATTGAGCGTTCCTCCTCACTGGAGTGTATTGCTCCATCCGATAGAAGTATCTCCATAGGTACATGCTTTTTGTTTGGAGAGTGTGTAGTAGAGTTTTTGTATACGTTTTCCTGTATTTGTAGGGGTACTCGCATACGATATCGTCATACTTGTCCCTCCAGTAGGAACAGTAAATTTAAATACTTTAGATTTTGTATCTGTCACTGACATGAGTGGATTGTATGATCCTCTGGTAGGATGAGGCCATGCGATGGTCTCGAGCGTGGAGTCTGTCGAACAGAGTGCCATAGGGTTCATATTCCCACCTCCTGTTCCCGGGTTCCCCGTCCCCGGGTTCCCGATAACTCCTCCGATGATCGCTCCGACGATCTCATCTGCGGTATAGGCAGGAGAGAGTCAGAGGAAGTCACTTCGTATTTTGTTTCTCACGACAGCAAGCATTTCTACAGCATCTCAAAGTCCTGCATCTACCTTTTCATAATAAAGAGTTCTCTCACTCTTTGTCTGTCATGATGCGATGACATCAGAGAACTTTGCTCCTGCATCAGAGATCATCTTCATGATAGAGTCTACCTTTGTCTGATTCACTGCTCCATAGGAGAAAGAGAAAGACAAACTAAACACCATACTCGAACAGAGAAGACCAAGGAGGAGTTTTTCACGACGTGAGAGGAGAGAGGGTTTCATAAGAAAGAAATTAATTAATACTTCTCTATATTGTCATAACTTTTCAGAAAATGCAAATATACGGTTTCTTTTTCACTTTTTTTCCTCGACGTTTCGCATATTTCTCTCGAAAGCAGATATTTTCTATGTAACAGTTTTTGGACCTCTTTTTTGACTTCTCG
>CAZXUQ010000011.1:0-11212 GCA_964644075.1 uncultured Candidatus Peribacteria bacterium | reverse complement strand
TCTGTACCTTACTCATAACTATTTATTAATCGATATTTCTTCCCTGTGTGGCTCACTCGTTTTCATCTCGTCGAGTCTCGTGACTATGGCAGGATCGAGCGTATCTGCCGAGCCTCATGATATCTCACGCGAAAATATCCACCACTTCTCCTCGCGAAGGGATGGCTCATGGTAGAGTTCACGCGTAAATCCTGGCGAGATGTCGGTCGTATGCTCGGTGTACCACATCTTCCTCTGTATCACTTCGCCCAGGAGATTCCTCGCGAAACCAAAAGAGAAATAGCTACATATGCGATCGAGAGAGGCATCCTCGTCTACCTTTCTGATACTCGGCATGTCACGAGTGATGATATCGAGAGTGATGAGGCGAGAGGAGAGAGTATGCGTGAGATAGATCGACTTTTTCCTAGACTTTAGGATGATTTTTTTTATACTGAAAAAGTATTTTTCTCCCTATGCGTATCATCTCCTGGAACGTGAACGGTATCCGTGCCACAGCAAATAAATGAGAGCTCACGAAGCTCCTCGAAACCTACGATCCTGATATCCTCTTCATGCAGGAGATCAAGGCAGGTCACGATAAAATCCCCCCAGAACTCAAAACACCAGAACACTATACGACCCACTACAATCCTGCCGAAAAGCCAGGATATGCGGGTACGGGAGTCTGGATCCACGAGAGACTCCTCACGCAGGTGACATATCGATTTCTCGATAGTTTCGAGGGGGACCCGACGGCGAGTGAGTGACGTGTTGCTCATCTCGAGCTCACGCATGCAGGGAAGGTGATCGATATTTTCGGGATCTACTTCCCAAATGGTGGGAAAAGCGAGCAAGCATGGCAGGATAAACTCGTATTTTACCGAGAGTTCGCGAAATATATGGATAGCCTCCGAGCGAGTGGACACATGGTCCTCTGGGGCGGAGATCTCAACTGTGCCCATCATACGATCGATCTGGCTCGTCCTCGTGAAAACGATGGAAAAATCGGGTTTCATCCACTCGAGCGTGAGTGGCTCGATGGTCGGACGCGTGATGGATGGCATGATCTCTGGCGAGCCCGCAATCCCGACGTTCCTGATGTCTACTCATGGTGGGATCCGGTGACACGTTCTCGCGAGCGCAATGTCGGGTGGCGTATCGACGCATGGTGGTGAGAAGATAGTATAAATGCAAATATTCGCGATATAGAATATCTCCCGATGCAGATGGGTTCAGATCATTGCCCGATCTTGGTAGAGATTGATTTTATAAGATTCTAATTCCCTCGACATCCTCCTACGATCCCAGGCTGTGCCTTCATGCAGTTTTTCTGCATTTCTGGTATTTTTTCCTCGAGGAGTGTATTGGTTGCACGGAGGCTCGCATGGATATTGACGAGGTCAGTGAGCATTTTTTCATTGGCTCATTCTTCATTGTCACTCGAGAGTTTTTTCTGGATCTCGATCCAAAACGCTGACATATCTCGACTGGCTCGATTTTTTGCCTGGTCATAGCGGAGTCTCTGTGAGAGATACTGATCAGTCGTTCGTGGTTTAAAAATCTTTGCAAATTCTTCTTTTACACGCTCCGTTCCGCCGATGATGATAGGTTGCATACATTCCATTCGAGCCTTTCACCACTCTTCGAGACTTCCATTTTGTGCTGTTTTTTGTCGCACACAGGAGAGACTTTTGAGCATGCTTTCTGCGGCTCACTGGGTGAGTCACTGGCGAGCGAGTTCGGCGGAGAGGAGTTTTTTCTCTATGTCGTTATAGTTTGCTGCCGTTCCACGAAAGAGGTCGATCGCGATTTTCCAGTTATCGTTTGCCTTTTCTGTGGTTTTTCCGAGGTTGGATATCGAACTGAGGAGTTCAGCACTTTTTTCCTTGAGTTTTTCGAGACCACTATCACTCTTACATCCTGCTGTTACCTCGGGACTGTAGTTCGTACTGATCGCTTCTACGAGTTCTTTTCCGATGATGTCAGCTTCTACTGTACCTGGGTTTCCGAGGGCAACCTGTTTGTAGTAAGATTCGATTGTTTTATTACGTACGAGCATTTCTGTGAGTGCACTTTCTGCAGTTCGCCCATTCCCGATGGGGGTATCCATCGCACAAGCATTTCCGACGGTGCGCATCGCATTGATGATTTTTTGTTCTGTTGTTTTCCATAGTTCTCCCTGACGCATGACAGGACTCCGAGCGTCACCATCTACCACGAGCATGATACGATACTGAAAATCAGTCGCGATATCGGGAAATACAGGATTTTGTGCATCGATACGATCGATAAGGTCGAGAAACCTTCGCTCGTTCGTAAAACTCCCAGCTTCTCATCGACACTGATTATTCGATGCTGTCGTCTGTGTGATGTCTCAGATATTTTTATCGACCTCGCGTAGGTAGTTGGCGACAGCTTGGGGGGTCGTATTTTCGATACTACATGTCCCTGCGAATGCTGCCTCAGAGAGGAGCATGCTGATCGAGATGATGAGGAGTATTTTTTTCATTACTTGACTGGTTTATTATTGAGTTTTGTGCCAGTGGTGACGAGGTCTTCGATCTCAGCGAGGATGGCACGAGTAAATGTTCCAATCTCAGAGAGATCAGTAGAAAAAGAATCATAGTATGCCTTGCGTCCTCATGTGATCGCACTCTCCATACATGAGCTATATCGCGCGAGATCGGCCACTTCCTGTGCTCAGAGTGGTTTTACTGTGTTTTGTGCTGTTTCTGATGTGGTACTCCCACGAGTATTGTACCCAGCTCAGAGTATCGCATTGGCCCTGGTTTTATCTGTGTCGAGTCCCGCAGAGAAAAATGCACACCGTCTCGCTTGTTCGAGCTCTTCATCTTTTCGTGCTGGAGTTTCATCACGTTTATCATTTCTCGTGCGCTGTGGACTATCTGCGAGAAATACACGGAGTCCAGCGATCGTCTGTGGCAGTTTGAGCTTAAAAAAAGGAAGTGACGCAAAGTTATTTGTCATTTTTTCATCACGAAGTGCGCTTTCTGAGATAGGTTCGAGGATTTTTTTATGCTTGTCGAGGATCCCTTCGATCGAGATATTTTTTCCTCATCAGAGAGCATTTTCACTACCTGCAACCATCGATATTTTGATACAGAAAATCGTCGTACACGGCATAGAGTGGAAGAAATCACTGCCTGAAGTTTTGGGAGTATTGGGACTTCTCTCTGATGTCGATCATGATGTGCTCGGTGTAGATGCATCTATCCCTGGAGCATATCCACTATTTGGACCGCTTGACTGCCCATCTAGTATCCCTCTGAGTTCCTGTGAAAAGTATGGATCATTTTCGAGATCAGCGAGAGATGATATCCCACTCGGACCACAGTTTCACCCGATGAGTGTAGAGAGGTTGGATCCTCAGCTTTGAGATCATCCTGATGGTGGCGTTCATCAGGCGAGCGTATTTCCTGGCAGCACTCCGAGAGTACCACTCTCATAGAGTCGTGCTCCTGTCGATCAGAGAGGGAAGAGTGGTGGAACTTTTTTTCCTTCGAGGAGATCCTTGAGGCTTTTTGCACTCGTGTTTTTTGCTCCACTATATTTGAGATTTTCCGAGAAGATGATCGAGTTTATTTTATCGATATCAGCGACGATATCGTAGTCAGAGTTCGTCGTATCACCATCGGTGTAGAGCCCGATAAATGACCAGTTTTCCATGTTTTTTTGCTCATCTCGAGCCTGAGCTATGATGGCATCATAGCGACCGATGAGACAGTCGGTGAGACTCTGGAACATATCGCTCGATATACTTTTTCCACTTTTTTGTATCATATCCGAGAGCTTCTCATAGCGCCCGAGGGAGATATCATCCAGGAGCTCTGCATCTGTAGGGGCGCTACCGATGATACTTTTGAGTTGTTCGGAGAGACACTTCTTGGCAAACACTCAGAGCGTCGGAGTTTCTCTGAGGCGAGTGCGTACCATTTTTTGTGTGATGGTGTAGTTTCACTCGTCGATCTGACTATAGAAAGAAAGTCCAGGATTTTCTCCGATATATCCCTCCTCTGCAAAAATCCCCTTACCCAAATTGCAAAGGAAAAAAACGAGAAAGATCGAGAGATACTTTTTCATATCTCTATCATACTCGAAAAGGGGTGAAAAAGCAAAATTTGCTTCGAGAAGAGAAACACATATAATGTGCACGTTTCTTCTTTTATACATATGAAAAAAATCATATTCATCTTGGCCTTGACTCTCACTCTCACTGCCTGTACCAATAATCCTTCGGGGGAGAGTGCTACTGGGAGTACGACTCCTGTCGTCGCAAAAGTCATGATCCCATCTCCGACCTATGGATCAGGTTCTCACGCGCTTACACTCTATGCAGACTTTCAGTGTCCTGCATGTATCGCATTTTCCAAGAGTATTGCTCCGATATTCGAAGAATATGCGGAAAAATGATATCTCACGATCACCTATAAACAATTCCCACTCACGAGCATCCATAGAAATGCTCTGCGTGACTCGATCGCAGGACTCTGTGCCGCAGAGCAAGGTCACTACATGGAGTACAAAAAAAATCTCTATGCTCTCGAAGATGGAAAATCCTGAGCAAAAGTCAATGATAGTGAGCGCATCAATGCCGCCGCTGGAACTCCACTCGACGGAAATAAGCTCTCCGAATGTCTCACGGCAGATAAATACCTCCCACAAGTATATGCTGAGATGGAAGAGGGGAATACCGCAGGTGTAAATGGTACTCCGACACTTATCATGGATGGGAAAAAACTCGATCTCTCGATATTCCGCTCGACTGATATACTCAGAAAGTGGCTCGATCAGTATCTCTGAGTTCCTGCTCCGAGTGCAAGTGGTACCACGAAATAATATAGTAAAAATCCCCTACGAGAGTGGGGGATTTTTTTATTCTATCACTTTAAAGAGCTCTTCCAGACTCGTTTTACCTTGCATTGCCTTGAGTATACCATCTTCACGCATGAGCATGAGATCGCCTGCACGAGCAGCTTCGACGATATCATGCGGGCTCGCGTTGTTGCGGACGAGAGTGCGGAGATTTTCTGAGAATCCCATGACCTCATAGATACCGATGCGTCACTTGTATCCAGTCATACCACATTCATTACATCATTTTGATCGGTAGAGGGTATATTTTTCTTTTCGTTTGGCGACTCAGGCGATACCGATATCTTTGAGCATGTATTTGATGATATTGGTCTGAGCCTCATCTGCCTCATAGGCCTCGATACAGTGAGGACAGAGTCGGCGCACGAGACGCTGTGCGATGATGACATCGAGCCCTGAGGCAAGGATATAGTTCGGAACTCCCATGTTCATAAGACGTTCGATTGTCTCTCCTGCGGATTTGGTATGGAGGGTGGTGAGCACGAGGTGTCAGGTCATGGCTGCTTGCATCGCGATCGTCGCGCTCTCGAGGTCTCGCACTTCACCGATCATGATGATATCAGGATCTTGACGAAGGAGAGCCTTGAGTCCCGTGGCATAGGTATAGTTTTGTTTCTCATCGACCTCACTCTGTACGACTCCATCGAGTTCATACTCGATCGGATCTTCGAGAGTGATAATTTTTCGATCAGGAGTATTCAGGCTCGTGAGCATCGAGTAGAGTGTCGTCGTCTTACCTGATCCTGTTGGTCCTGTCACGAGGATGGTACCATTTTTTTTGGCGAGGGATTTCTCGATCTGTCGTTTACTCGTCCACATAAATCCGAGTTCTTCTACCGTTGGGATTGATTTGGTTGAATCAAGGATTCGACATACAGCGTTCTCGCCATAACGCACAGGGAGTGTCGAGACGCGGACATCGATATTCGCACCATCATCGCTCACGCGATATTTTCCATCTTGAGGGATTTCTGTGATATTGAGCTTCAAGTTAGATTTGTATTTGAGACGCTCGAGGAGGAGTTTGTATTCTGTTTTTTCCAGAGTCGCGACTGTGACGAGCTCGCCATCGATACGGAGGCGTACAGCGATCGCAGTCTCACTCGTATCGTAGTGGATATCTGAGCTCCCGAGGGCGAGAGATCCTCTCGTGATGAGGGCGAGTGCACCTTCACTGTCTTGTTTTTTGAGAGTTTCATGGAGAGCTTTTTCGAGTTCTTCGTAGCGCACGTTCGAAAACGCATGCGACTGTTTCTCTCGCTCTGCAGCGACCATACTCTGAAACTGCGACTCATCCTGGATGACGAGCCCTTCGGTCTCTTCTTTCGTGATTTCTACGGGAGTATCTGGAGGAGTAGGCATGGTTCTATAGTAGCAGAAAAAGCATATATTTGCAAAAAATCTCTTCTTTTCTTTTTCGAGAAAAGATATATAATCAAAATCCTTTCTTTTCATGACTGAAAAGAAGCAAATTTAGGAAAGAGGGAAAATCAGAAAAATTATAAAAAACCGAAAACCATGGGTTTCATCATGATCAATGAGTCATTCTCGTGTCTCCACTGTGGAAAAAAAGTCGAAAAGCACCCGACTGGCAGTGCTCGTAACCACTGTCCGTACTGCCTCTACTCGCTCCATGTCGACGATGTGAAGCCAGGAGATCGACTCGCGACCTGCCACGGCCTTATGCGACCGATCGGCGTGGATTACCGGAAAGGGAAGGGAGATATGATCATCCACGAGTGTACGAAATGTAGTAAAAAAATCCTGAATCAAGTTGCACCCGATGATCACTTTCTCGAGTTTGTGAGAGAGAGAAATAAAAAACTTGATTAAATATTATATATTGTATAATAAATTTACCACACTTTTTTTAAGGAGACTAGTATGTGGGGCACATTGGGAATAACTCTGATCCTGACAATTCCAGCATTAATCATCAGTGAACTGGTACATTATGTACCAATACTCATGGTGGGGTGGCTGGCGATCCTGGGCACTTTGGTTATCGCTTGTGTGCGGCACGGCCCCGCAAAAACAAAAATTGGCGAAATTCTCCCACACGTCGCATGGGCTGCTCTTGTGTATACGATAGCAGTCCAGATGAAGTGGATATGGTGAGTACGAGTGTTTTTCCGCCTCGGTGGAATGAATACTCGGTCCAAGCACTTTCCGCCCCGATCTTTGGGGCGGTTTTTTTGTGCTTTTTCTATTTTTCGATAAGATGCTCTCCATGCAGGATTTTCTGGATTCATTCTCGAAATATATCAAAAAAGATGATACTCTCATCCTCGCTGTGAGTGGGTGAGTGGATAGCATGGTACTTCTCGATTTAGTTTTAGCGCATCATCCGAAAGACAAGATCATTGTTGCACATTTCGATCACTGTCTCAGGTGAGGTGAATCTGATAGCGATAGAGAGCTTGTCGCGAAGTTTTGCGAGAGAGAAAGTATCACCTTCGAAGTCGAGAAGATAGATATAGCTACTCTCGCAAAAGAAGAAAAAATGAGCATCGAGGCAGTCGCGAGAAAGTATCGATATGAGTTCCTTACTCGCATTGCAAAGAAGTATAGAGCAAAATATATTCTGACTGCTCATCATCAGGATGATCGTATCGAGACGGCGATCTTCAATCTGATAAGGGGATCAAAACTCGGGGGAGTGCATGCACTTTCTCTATTTTCTCTCGGGTGAACACTCTTTCGTCCACTCCTCTCTCTCACGAAAAAAGAAATCCTCGAATATGCTCATGATCACCATATAGCATACCGTGAGGACTCGAGTAATACGGATACAGATTACCTTCGCAATCATCTTCGAAAAAATATTCTTCCAGAATTCGAAAAGATAAACCCAGAATATTGATCGTCTCTCGAAAATTTCATCGCCTATACAGAGGAGCTCAAGGACTATATCGATAGGGAAGTACGAGCATTTCTCTGAGAAGAGGAGAGCTTCTCGGTGCATGATTTTGGGCAAAAATCCCCATTTTTCCAGAGAGAAATCATCCGATATCTCTATGAGAAAGCCTGCGATGGGACAATCGGACTCTCGGAGTGAGGGATCGAGGAACTCAGGCGATATATCCTCACAGCAGAGTGAGGGACTGAGAAATCTCTTTCTAATCTCGTTCTCACGAAGAAACAAAATATTATTACGAGAAAGCACTAATTTCCCCTTGCATTTTTCAAAATATTTTTATAATACGCGAGCTTCTACCGTTTATCTCACGATTTTCCTCTCCATGATTTCCCGATCAGGAAAGCAAAATCTACACATCAAGATCTGTGACAGAGACACGATGTAACTTTTTATTTTTATGGCGAAGAAACCAACCAGAGTCGTCAAGCTCCAGCTCAAAGCAGGACAGGCGAACCCAGCACCTCCAGTCGGTACAGCCCTTGGGCCTACCGGTATCCAGATTGCTGATTTTTGTAAACAGTTCAACGACAAAACCAAAGACCAGATGGGGAAAGTTCTCCCTACGGTGATCAATATCTATGAGGATCGAAGTTTTGACTTCTACACGAAGCAACCTCCGATGACATGGTGGATCAAGGATGCACTCAAGCTCGCATCTGGGTCAAAACTCCCACATAAGGACAAGGTCGGACATCTCACGATGGCGCAGCTCAAGACTATCGCCGAAGGAAAGATGCCGGATCTCAATGCTAATGATCTCGATCACGCGATGAGTATCGTTGCTGGATCTGCTCGTTCTATGGGTATCACCTCAGATATCAAGAAATAATCTCCATTACAGATTTCGTATTCGAAATCTGTAACTCTGACGCCATCGTCCAGTGGTTAAGACAACGGGTTTTCATCCCGTAGACCGGAGTTCAATTCTCCGTGGCGTTACCAACTTGTCAATCTAAAGCAAAATTCTCTGTTTCTTACAGAGAATTTTTTGTTATACTGCGCATACTTTATTTATTATCTTTTCACTTATGGACGAAATCGTCAAAAAACTCATGGCGAGTGGTGTATCATCTGATATGATCGACAAACTCAAGTCTGGACTCGGAGATAAATTCGAATCTGAGATGATGTCGGGCGGACTCAAGGCTGCGGCTGCTAAGCTCGGACTCGATGCATCGGCACTTCCAGAAATCGACTGGAAAAACTCACTCGAGGCCGTCGAAGAGCTCACTGGTAAGGATCTCAATCGCGATGGAAAAGTCGGTGATGGAGATGGAAAAACTGGTGTGATGGAGGCAGTCGAAAATGCGAAAGAGGCGATGGCAAACTCTGATATGAGCGGACTCAAAAAAATGGCTCAAGCTCAAGGTGGAGGTCTTCTTGCGAAGATCAAAGGATTCCTCGGTGTATAGTGAAAATTTTCACTAGACCTTCTGTCATCCCGAGGTACGAGGGATCTGCCCTGAGCAGATTTCTTCGCTACGCTACGAAATGACAAAAAATACAATAAAAAGCTTACAAAAAATCCCTCACGGTCAGGTGGGGGATTTTATTTTTCATTTTTCTTGTACCAAAATCGACACTCATCGCGACCATTGAGGAGTTTTCTGTTAGCGAGACCATATCGTACATCTACTGGGTAGCTCGTGATGAATCCACCACCATTTTTCTCGATCGAGTGTATGAGTTTGGTATAGAGCTCGTGGAGATCTTCGCCTGTTTCGAGGCGCTTCCCATACGGAGGATTGGTGACGATAGTAGCTACTCTCTCTGGATCTTCGAGAAAGTTCCCAACCGAAAATACGATATCATCTCCGACTCAAGCCTTTTCTGCATTTCTCCTCGCTATCTCGATCATGTTACTGTCGATATCACTCGCGAAGATCTGGTAGGATCCGCTTGGATATATTTTTCCTCTCATCGCTTCTCGTGTGCTCATCATGAGGTCTCGATCGTGGAAGGAGAGGTTCTCGATACGAAAGTGTCGGCCTATTCCTGGTGGGATATTTCTCGCTATCATCGCTGCCTCGATCGCGATCGTCCCTGATCCGCAGAATGGATCGAGAAATGCCTCGCGAAATCTCCATCCCGAAAATGCTACGAGTGCTGCTCAGAGTGACTCTTTGATCGGGGCCTCACCGCTCTCGACTCGGTATCCACGCTTGTGAAGGGGATCTCCGGTGACATCGAGGAGGATACGAGCGGTATCGTCGACGATGAGGATGAGTATATGGATCTCGATCGCATTGGCGTTATTGGGCGTGTAGAGCGTAGAAAATATTGCCTTTTGAGCGACTGACTGGATCGTCGGGAGACTCGAGAGTGCTGATCTCGTCGAGGCTGCCTCGATCACTATGTGTTCACGCCCTGTGAGGTACTCAGTCCATGGAATCTTCGTGAGATGATCATGCAGGGTATCAAAATCAGTTATTTTTCCCACGAGGATCTCGATATAGGCTCGACTCGCAAATCGACTTCCCATAAGGAGACGATAGAGCGTCGCGAGATCTCCCTTCCCACTGACGAGTCGATCTTGTCCTGTTGTCTCCTCGAGACCGAGTTTCTCAGCCTCACGTCGTATGAGTGACTCCAGTCCTGACTGGCAGGTGAGTGTGAGTGTCATACTACTCGTATCGAGTGCGTGTTCGGATTTTGCTTTCGGAGTGTGGGAGATGATTTTCATGGGGAGAGTATAGAGAAAAATAGGGAAATGTAAAAAATATAGTATGAGAGAAAGAATTTATTTGACAAAAACAAGTATATCTGTATCCTTGCGCAAGAATCATAAACCATTTATATGAACAAAAATATCTCTTCAATCTTGGCTGCCGCAGCACTAGGGAGCTCTCTCGTTGCATGTGGTGCATCCAAAGAGGAACTCCCTCCGCAAGATGCACTCACAAAGGAACTCACCGCCTCTGTTCAAGATGGAACAGCAGAAATAGTCTGTCAGAAATTTGTCACAAAACATGCTCCTGCACCAGATCCTATAGTTATTAAGTGACTTGAGGTTTATAGATTGGAGTATCCAACCTCTTTGAATGACTTAAAAGTAATGAAAGCAAAAAAGATTCCAGAAATGAGTGGGGTAGTAGAAAATTCCAAAGACATTCTCCTGGCTAAAAGGCTTATCAGAAAATCAGAATGTAATCTTGATTTCTAGAGATATTCTTGCTTTTCCCTCATTTCTCTATAAAAATGAGGCATGATCATCACTCCGCTCGGACATACAGAGTTCCTCGTCGACATCGCCTGAGATGAGGGGAGAAATGTACGAATACTCGTCGATACATGGCTTTCGGACTATGCCGTCTGAGATCTCATGGAGCGAAAAACAAAGGTAAAACTCGATCCTCTGAAACTCGCGACCATCGATGCGATCTATATCTCGCACTCACATACTGACCATCTCGATCC
>CAZXUQ010000010.1:0-14241 GCA_964644075.1 uncultured Candidatus Peribacteria bacterium | reverse complement strand
GAGAGATACGAAAAATCACGGACCTTCTCGAAGAAGGTGGAGAGGAAGTGAAAGAAAGAGTTCTAGAGAGTATAGCAAAATAAAATCCCCGTTTGAGGGGATTTTATAAAAAGGTGGTTATATTGTTTTGTTTTCTATTTGCGGTGGGAATTTCTGGAAAGCTAAGAAAAATGCGACCCCAACGTATGTCGAAGGAATACTGATAATATCTCAAAGAGTATCACTCAAGATAGATACAATCATATTATCACTTGGCATAACAGCTCACAAAATTCACATCACAATGAGAGTAGGTATTCATAGGATGATAAGCGTAATAATACCAAATAATGCTCCCATCCCGAGTGTTTTCCACCAACGGCCAACGACGAGTTTCTTACTTTCTTTGAGTGCATTTACAAAATATATTTTTTCGAGCGCAACGAAATACATACTGAAACCAAACCATACCGCCACGATAATTCCCGGGATGATGAATAAAATCATCCCACCCAGAATAGCAAGAAAGTAGAGTATACTTGTTCAAATAAGGTATGGCCACATTTTTATACTTGATATGAGGACCTCTTTTATATTTTTCTCTCCTCACTGGAGAAAAGATTGGATGATTTGTAGACATGAGAGGAATGCTATACTCATAAAAAGTATACCAGATATCTTGAATATATGTCACGTATCTTTGATTCAGTTTATTCCTTCTCTGATCGGGAGAATATTATTGGCTATGATAAATTCGGCAATAATATTTGTTGGTATTGCCATGAGAAGAGTGATGATAGCAAGCTGTTTAAAGTTGTTTTTTATGAGATACCATCAAAAACAGAATATCTTCCAAGAAGAAAATTCTAGTTTTTTGTACTCAGCATCAGTGTAGAGAGAAGTAGCCATAGTGGAGTATAAGGGTGAAAAATAGTAAGACTAATTTTATGCAAATAAAAAATATTGCAACACAATAATTCCTCGTTTCTGAGCCTACTCATTCATGAGAAATGATCTTCACAAATTCTCTTTTGACATTACTCCCATTTTCTATATTATCTCGCGCGAAAAGGAGTTTTTCCTTCATTTTTTACTATTTTTTTATGGCTATTTCTAAAGACCTCCGAAATATACGAAACTTCGGTATCTGTGCGCATATCGATGCGGGTAAGACGACGACGTCTGAGCGTGTCCTTTTCTACACGGGTATCAACCACAAGATCGGTGAAGTACATGATGGTGGTGCGACGATGGACTGGATGGAACAGGAGAAGGAGCGTGGTATCACGATCACTTCTGCTGCGACTACGACGAAGTGGAGAGGAGTAGATCTCAACCTTATCGATACTCCGGGGCACGTGGACTTTACGATCGAGGTAGAGCGTTCTATGCGCGTTCTCGATGGTGCTGTTGCCGTATTTGACTCTTCACAGGGTGTCGAGCCACAGTCTGAGACGGTATGGAAACAGGCGGATAAATACGGAGTTCCTCGTATCGCCTTCGCGAATAAAATGGATAAAACAGGTGCATCATTTATGATGACATATGAGTCTATCGTAAAGCGTCTCGCTGGAAACAAAGTTATCCCACTTCAGCTCCCGATCGGAGAAGAGGCAGATTTCTCTGGTATCATCAACCTCGTCAATATGAAGGCATACCGATTTGAGGGTGCTATGGGTGAGAAGGTGATCGAGATGGATATCCCTGAATCTCACAAAGCACAGGCTGATGAGTGGCATGCTAAGCTCGTCGAAAAGGCAGCAGAGCAGGATGAAGATCTCATGAACAAATACTTTGATGCAGGCACACTCACGCAGGAAGAAATCATCAAGGGTCTTCGTAAGGGAGTTATCTCTGATAGCGTGTATCCACTTCTCTGTGGATCTGCTCTCATGAACAAGGGAGTCCAACTCGTCCTCGATGCGGTCGTAGACCTCCTCCCATCTCCACTCGATATCAAGGGTGGTATGATCAAGGGAACTGATGTCGATGATGAAACAAAAGAGATCGCTCTCAAGCAGGATCCAAATGAATCTCTCGGTGCTATCGCCTTTAAGATCATGACTGATCCATTCGTCGGACGCATCACGTTCGTCCGTGTCTACTCTGGTACACTCAAGTCTGGATCATACGTCCTCAACTCTGTCTCTGGTGAGAAAGAGCGTATCGGTCGTCTCCTCCAGATGCATGCCAACAACCGTACAGAAATCGATGAAATCCCAGCTGGAAATATCGGTGCTGTCATCGGTCTCAAGGATACTCGTACAGGTGATACTCTCTGTGATGAGAACCGTCCACTTGTCCTCGAGCGTATGCAGTTCCCAGAGCCAGTGATCTCGATCTCTGTCGAACCAAAGACAAAGGCCGATCAGGAGAAAATGGGTATGGCTCTCAATAAACTCGCTGAAGAAGATCCAAGCTTCCGTGTGACTTCAAATGCTGAGACTGGACAGACAATCATGGCGGGTATGGGTGAGCTCCACCTCGAAATCCTCGTCGATCGTATGAAGCGTGAGTTTAAGGTCGAAGCTAATGTCGGTGCTCCACAGGTAGCCTACCGTGAGTCGATCACTCAGACAGTTGTCGATGAGCGCGGAGTTCACAAAAAACAATCAGGTGGTCGTGGACAGTTCGGTGATGTCGTTATGACATTTGAGCCGATCACTTCAGAGATGCGTGCTGCTGATCCAGAGGGTCTCAAAGATGAGAATGTCTTCGTCAATAAAATCGTCGGAGGTGTCGTCCCTCGTGAGTTTATCCCTGGCGTAGAAAAGGGACTTATCACAGCTTACTCTCGTGGTATCATCGCTGGGTATCCGATCGTGGATGTGAAGGCTACTCTTACATTTGGTAGCTACCATGATGTGGACTCAAATGAGCTCTCATTCCGCATGGCAGCGATCAAGGCATTCCGCCAGGCTGCAAAGAAGGCAAAGCCAGTCCTCCTCGAGCCGATCATGCTCGTCGAAGTCAATACTCCAGAAGAATACATGGGTGATGTCCTCGGTAACCTCAATTCAAAGCGAGGTCAGATCACTGAGATGACAGAGCGAGGACTTGCGAAAATCCTTCGCGCTCATGTTCCACTTTCAGAAATGTTTGGATACGCGACAGACCTCCGCTCGATGAGCCAAGGTCGTGCGACATACGTGATGGAGTTTGCTCACTATGCTCAGGTTCCATCAAACATCACAGAAAAAATCCGCGCTGAGCGTGGTGTGAAGTTCGAAGAAGATGAAGAAGAATAGAATGAAAAATCCCTCACTTTGGTGGGGGATTTTTTTGCCTTCACGCACATTCTCGCTATACTCTCCCCATGTCTACGAGTTTTACTGTAAAAATCTGTACTGGCCGATCATGTTCTGAGCGGTTTTCCCCTTTTATCAAGAAACGTCTTGAGTGAGATCGAGACTTTTATCGATACCCAGACTGAGTTGTGATCGAGGAGTGTCTCTGTCAGGGTCGATGTAAAGAAGGTCCAACAGTTGTATTTGGTGACGATGTCCAGATCCATATGAACCCCATCAAAGCGAGCGAGATGCTCAGGAGAAAAGTAAGTGAATGGAAGAGGAACCAGTCAAAGTCTAAGATAGAAGACTAAGTATCAGAAAAATGTGCCTGCTTAGACTCCTATCTTAGACTATGTTTTCTATTTTCACTGCATTCCCGAGAGGCTACTGTGCCTGAGTTCACCGCGCTGTCGGCATGCTCATGGAGATCATAGCAGCTCATCCTGGAGAAACGATCTATGTGAATCATGAGATCATCCACAATACCTTTGTCGTCAAAATGTTTGAACGGAAGGGCGTGACCTTCGAACCTGATCTCGGTGGGATCCCACCCGGGAGTATCGTCGTCATCTCTGCGCATGGGACGGGTCCGAGCTACTTCGCGAAACTTCGAGAAAAATCGATGCGATGGTATGATGCCACGTGCCCGCTCGTAGAAAAAGTCCACCGTGAAGCACGTGACTTCATCGCAAAAAGATATCATATCCTCTATATCGGGAAAAAGTGACACCAAGAGGCCCTCGGAGTGATCGACGAAGGAGAAAAATACTTTACTCTCATCGAGAACATGGAGGATGTAGAGAAACTCAGAATAGAAAGCGAGAAACTCGCGCTACTCACCCAGACCACACTTTCTGTTGATGACACGAATGTCCTTATCGAAACGATTACGCGGAAGTATCCAGATATCGTCCTCCCGAAGGCCTGAGATATTTGCTATGCGACCACCAATCGTCAAAAAGCCGTGAAAGAACTCGCGAATACCTGTGATATCGTCCTCGTCGTCGGATCGAAAAATAGCTCCAACTCATCGAAGCTCCGTCATGTCGCAGAGGAAATGTGAAAAAAAGCGTTTCTCATCGATGGAAGAGAGGAGATTGATCCATCATGGCTCCATGATGCGCGAAGTGTCGGAGTGACCGCCTGAGCATCAGGACCAGAGGAACTCGTCGAGTGAGTCGTCGAAGAGCTCGAAAGCCTCGGAGGCAGATTTGACCGAGAACTGCGCATCGTCGAGGAAAAGATGGAGTTTCCGTATACATTAAAAATCCAGCAGTAAAATCTTTTGCATTTTGATAAAAATACTATAGAATAAAACCAACTTCGATGTGGAAGTTAAGGATAAAAACTCCTAAATTGAAAATCCCCTCTAGAATAGGGGATTTTCTTTTTCGACTCTAGCGTTTCCGCTTCACGAAACGTTTGTACAGGAAAGAAAAATCTATCCTGACACTGCGTTGCTTCCAGTAGGGAAGCTCGATGTGGAATCTTTTCATGGAATGAAAAGGGTTAAGGAGTAAAACTCCTTGCTCCTCCTGGAAGAACAAGGAGCGAAAAGAGTATAAATCCTTTTTGATAAAGTCAATAATATCTATAATATAGAACTATGCCTAAAGTCGGATACATCGCGATCGTCGGTCGCCCAAACGCTGGGAAATCCACTTTTCTCAATGCGCTCATCGGAGAAAAGGTGAGTGCCGTCTCATCTCGTCCACAGACGACTCAGCGATCGATCCCTGGGATCTATACTGACGAAGAGAAAGGTATACAGATAATATTTCTCGACACGCCAGGGATCCACTACGAGTCAGGAGAACAGTATGGATCTGAGAAGTCTCGAGATATCCATGATCGGATCAATTCTGAGGCATTTGCCTCACTGCGTGAAGCTGATGTCATCATACGACTCGTCGATCCGACCCGCCCACATGGCGTCGAGGATGATCGTATCGATGAGATACTGTCTTCTCTCTCGACTCCTGTGATCCGTGTCGAGACCAAGTGAGATCTCCCGAAGGGATACCATGGTCGTGATATCGATATCCATATCGACTCGACCACGAAGATGGGATTTGATGCACTGATCACTCGCATCACTGAGCTTCTCCCTGAGGGAGAGTATCTATACTCCCCGGAGTACTACACCGATCAGCCCATGGATCTCCGCATCACGGAAATTATCAGAGAAATTCTTTTTTCTGAGCTCGCAGAAGAGGTCCCCTATGCGACATATGTCGAGATCGGAAGTATCGAAGAAAAACTCGAATGACGAGAACCGATGCTCGCGATCCAGGCATATATCAATGTCGACACAGAGAGTCAGAAAGTCATCGTCATCGGAAAGTGAGGGACAAAAATCAAAGATATCGGTACACGATCTCGACTCGCACTCGAGCATATTTTCGGGAAAAAAGTATTTCTCGCACTGCGTGTGAAGGTCCATAAAAACTGGAGAAAAGACGAGAAGACTCTCGAAAAAATATTTCCAAAACGCTAATGGCTCTCTACGATAATTTTGCTCATACATTCTCGAAATCACGTCAGGATCATCCCTGGCCAGAGCTCGAATATATTATCAGAGATATTCGACATCATGGATATACGAGTGTGTTCGATGTCGGGTGTGGGAATGGTCGATGTATCGAGGAGTTTGAAAAAATGAATACTCGTCCAGAGCGATACCTCGGGATCGATAACTCGACTGGTATGATCGACGAGGCTCGCAGACTCCATCCTAACTATAGATTCGAAGTGTGTGATATGCTCGCACTCTCGACACTGGAGGCATGAGTGTCTTATGAAGCAATCATCCTCCTCGCGTCATTTCACCACCTCACCAATCGAGCGGAGCGCATTCAGGTTCTCTCTGATCTGAAAAAACTCCTCACCCCATGAGGGCGGATCTATATGACGAACTGGAACCTGAGAAATCAGCCAAAATATAAAAAAAGCCACCGATGAAACGGTGACTACGATATCAAGATCGGAGCATACTCTCGTTACTACCATGGGTTCTCGGTCGAGGAGCTCGGAGAGTTATTCCGAGAGACGGGATACGCTGTAGTAGAGAATCGAGTGTGGGAAGGGGAGAGAAATGTGGTGAGTGTACTCGGCTAATGGCTATCTTCGCCCTGTAAGTATACTAGCAAGGTTGGTGCGCTTAGAAAAAACAGGAAGAAAAAGTACAGCAATAATGAGAATTGCAGCGAAGCCTTGAGATTTATCTGCAAATCCCGCGATACTGTCATACATACCTCCAGCAAGGTTCTTTACTTTCTTGAGAGCAGACTCTAGACTAAAGTTTTCACTGATGATCTTTCGTACGTCAGGAGGGATTTTATCAAAAATACTTGCTCATGTAGCGAGATCCATGAGATTAGTAAAATTGATAATCGAACCAGTGATAGCTCCTGCTCACTCAGGATCAGCTCCAGTAATCATGAGGAATGATGTATACGCTCATACTTTCTCGAGGGCAGACATCTCATCGAGCCGAGATTTCCCCCCAGTGAGGATGTATGCCTTAAGTGTATCTCCAATTCTCATACCACCATTTGATATGATATTTTTCATAGTATCTGAGTTTCAGAGATTGATACGAGTATCTGTTTTGAGACTATTTTGGAACTCTCCTCAGAACTTCCCGATTTTCTGGATCACTGATTTATCGTCAGCGCTTAGTGATGGATCTCGGAGTATTGCATCGAGCTCGCCAGGTTTTCCGATATAAGATTGTCCACGATTTTTGAGGAGGACTTTGAGTACATTTTTTGATATACCCAGACCTTCCGCTTGGGCTACGAGCTCACCTGATACTTCACCACTTTCATCGACTTTGATCGCTGACTCTACGAGTTCCTCAGCACTTTCAGCGAAGTTCGTGATATCTATCTTTTTCATCGTCATGAGCGTCTTGAGTCCTGGTCATACGGATGCGAGGACATCGTAGACAGTAGCATTGCCGATATCTTTTCCTGGATTTGCCCGACTAAAATTTGATGAGAGTATGTTGTAGAGACTGTGATTGGTATCAGTGAGTGGTTTGAGAAATGTATCAATCGCCACATCAGACACTTGAGAAACTCCTACTTTCTCACGAAATCTTTTCGTATCCATTGATTTGAGAGTTTTGATAGGGAGTTTCTGGACGTCGGGGAGTTGGTAAAGTGAAGCTATTCCTCATTGTTTAGCTTCTTTATTTGCCAGTTCTCAGAGTATCAGAGAGGCACTTGCATACGCTTTCTTCTTACCTACCTCTATATCTGTTTCAGTTTTTTGCTCTGGTGCATTCCTTACCTCATTGGTTGGATTTTTTGGCGAAATTCATGCGAGTTTGATTTCCTCAGGAGAGAGAGATTTTAGGATGTCAGCTCATGTCATTTTCGCGAGAAATCCATAAAACCATATTTTTATCCCTGCAAGAACTCCTTCGAATCATCCGCTTTTCTTTTCCTTTATCGCTTCCTTGAAATCATCAACGATACTTTCATTTGTAAATCCGAGCATTTCAGCAATTTTTCCAATGGGATTTTTCTTGATTTTTTCTGTTTCTTTTCAGAGACCGACAATGGACTCATTGATTACTCAGTTGAGACCTTCGCTACTAACAGTAATAGCTCAAGCAGCAGTTGCGACTATCGGGGCAACGTTCGGACTCGGTGATGACTCTTTTGGCAGGGTATCGGGTGTTTTACGACTTGCCTCAGCTCCTCCTGGGAGATACGGATCGAGCTTTGCGAGGATTTCCTGTCCAGTAGGGAGTCATGAAACAAGAGATGTAAGTTCGTTGCGGGTTCATTCGGTAATGTTCTCTCGAGCTTTCGTGAGAGCACCTATACCGTATCTATCACGCACAGCTTTCTCGAGTTCATTCTGTGCTTGTTCGGTGAGGACGCTCTTCGCTTTCTCTACGAGATCTCAGAGAGTTTTTGGATTTTCAGATGTTGTGGTTCCAGGTATTGCCATAGTGAGGAATTATTTTATACAGTATATATACTCTGAATGAAAAATCAAGAGTATATATCTACCTGTAGATTAGCATATTTTGACCCAAAAGGCAAAAAAAATCTCTCGATAGAGAGATTTGAAAGAAGGTTCCATCGTGTCCCGGTTAGTGGTGTCCTTCATGATTCTGATGACCGATGTTGCTGGTAGTGAGGTGTCGGCCTTTTCCAGACTCTGCAGAAAATCATTTTATCCAATCAATCCCCTTATCGATAGTCTTTTCCCATATCCTTGCGAGGAGCCTGAGAGGAGCTGCAGGGACTGCAGTAGCTCATTTGACGATATTTCCAGTAAATTTCCCGACCCCTGGAACTCGATCAGTTGTACCACTTGCGGCATCTACGACAGAGTTTGTAATAGCATTTGTATAGAAATGATCAAGTCAGCGCAGCGCGCCTCATGGTATGAGATTATTCACGGCATCGAGAGTATGAGCAACGATACCGGTCGCTGATTTCCCAATATTCTTAAAAAAGCCATGTTCTTTATACTTGGATGGACGAATGAGAGATCCTGCATTCTTGATACCTGTCCAAAGAGGATTGAGGACATCCGCGATATATCCAGTAGTATTTTTTACGACACCAGTCACGATATTATGTCCTATGGCATTTGTTGCACTCAGGGGATTGAGGTATGAAGGGGATTTCGTAGAGAACCAATTTTTCGCAGCACTAAATAGAGAGTTACCGCTAGAATGAGAGGAATGAGCAGACATAAATATAGGTAAGGATGAAATTATTATACTATAATTCTATATTTTGCAAGTTTCCCGTGCCTAGAGAAGGCGCCATGTATTTTTATATCCGAGCGATTTCTGGGTTTCGATAAACCGCTTTTGCTCTCTATACTCGGTATGAGTATGAAGGAGATAGACAAACACATCACCATTTGACGGTGCTGTATTTTTTTGCGAAAGTACCCCGATAGCGTTCATATATTCTTTAATAAGATCAGTGATGCGAAATGTACCAAGCGGTGTCGACACCTGCATGTTTCCGAATCTTGGCGAGAAGTTTGGATGTATCTCAAGAGTTGCACGTATCTGCCTGGATTCTTCCTTAAATACAGGGTCTTGGTTAGCAAGGTTGATAATGAGAGTGTTGCGTAGAAATGCTCATGGTGCATCTCAGGATAGAAGTCTTTTTCCATCTTTTGGAAGGGAAGATATCCCATACTTCTTATCCAGAGCATCGATACGAGCCTGGGCATCTTCTGTAGTATATGCCACATAATTCAGTGCACTATGCCACTCTTCTTTTGCTGGAGTAGCGTCATCGATGAGCGCCTGATATATCGAGAGTTCTTCAGGATTTGATTTCCAAAGTTTTATCTGCCCTCAACGACTATTGGTACTACTTACCCATTTCCCATCGACTAACTGTTCTCAGCGAGCCAGACGAGCGAAGAGTATTTCGACGAATTTTCGTGAACTCGCAGGAAGCTCACTCATGTACATCTGTGTTTGAGAGTCAAGTATGGCTTTATCTCTTTCGAGGAGTGACATATCGTATGCTATAGAAGCCTCGTCGATCTTGAGAATGTTCCCATAGTTACTAAGGAAAACAGAAAGAAGCTCTTTTCTAGCAGAAAGATCTTGTACCTTCGTTACTTTCCCGGCAATATAGTCTATACAATCATCTACGATTTGTCGGTTTCTTCTATTTTTCCCATCTTCACTATCAAAAACATGCCGAAGCCGTTCCCTGAGAAGCTCATCTTTTTTCCCATTTGAAGATATAAAATATCCACGATTATGATCGTACTCATAGAGTATTTTCATAGTAGTGTCTACTGACCAAGATACGTATTCATCCATTTTTTTGTTCCAGAGTATATTCGTTCCTTGCATGCGAGACTGGATATATTCACGTTGGTTAGTTCAAAATGAAATATATGTTCCAGCGAAGTCAACATTCGGCATAATACCATCCTTTCAGAGGGGATTGTAGAGTGTAGCTCCTCAGCGTGTTCCAGGAAGTCCTAGATCTGTATTGAGTGCGTCAGCGAGATCATTTTTGACTCATGCCGAGACGATATGTCCTATGGTTGATTTTTTTCCATCTCCAGTAACTCTCTCAGGGAAATGTTTCCACATCTTCTTCTCGAGTTCTAGAGTTCATCAAAGCATGGCCCCACCGACTACAGCAAGTCATCCTCAGAGGAGTGATCCTGGGAGTTTCCATGCGCCAGGCGCGAGTTTATTGGCGATCGAGGCACCACTAAAGAAAAGTCATGTTTCGGCGAGGCCTTTATACGTATTGGCGAGATCATAACTATTTTTATGATAAGCATCAAAAAATACTCACCAAAATACATAATGCACTCACTTTCACAATACTTGTCACGTAAACTTCGACGCAAGTGTCAGTATCTGAGAACGAGGAGTACGAGCCAACTCTTCGAGGATTTTTTGCTGTCCAGATCGAAACTCTTCCTCTGAAATTTTTCGCTGGAGTTTTTGCTCGAGAGCTTCACGACCAAGAGTCTTTACCTCCTTCGCAGCTCTATCGATACCGAGCGTTGTGATATCGGTGAACGCATTTCGGATCGGGTTAAAAACCCTTCCATTTGCTTGCATCGCCTTAAATAAGAGTGAGTGTATCTGTGTTTTTTCGCTGATACCTTGAAATATTTTTTTTATCACCTTTGGGTCCACATCCTTCATTTTTCCAGATTCATCGCGATACATGAGGCGACGTATATTGTACTCCACTGTCTCGATAGCTCCAGCTCATCCGAGTGCCACGAGTCCGATTCCACCAGCTTTCTTGAGCCGGTCTTTTGTATCATAACTGATGACGATCGCTCCATCGAAAAACGATTCCGTTTCTAGGGATTCGCGGAGCTTAGAGAGATCTTGTCGTGTAGTTCATCCGAGTTCTTTCGATAATCGTAGCTTGTCGAGGATAATATGATTTCCAGGACCCTTTCGAAATATTCCATTTAGGTTTACCAATACTCTCTCCGAGCCTATAGTAAATTGCAAAAGACCTTTTTCAATATGAAATGTATTTATCGCAGCAAATCCAGGATATTTTTTCTCGACAGCTTCTATCATTTCCATGCATGCACTACTATACTCAGTGTATATAGCATCACGTTTGAGAGCTTTTTTATCAGAGGTTGCATTACCAGTTTTTTCAGGTCATAGTTCACTATCTGCTAGATACTCGGCTAGAGTCACGAGAAATACGTCTTTTTTTTCTTGGGCATCTAGTTTGCGCAGATCCTTGCCATATACTTTTACTCACATTTTTTGAGCAAGGAGAAATTCCTGGAAATCAGGGTTATTAGTATGGTCGAATTTTACGGTTCAAAGACGAGTCTTTCGAAACTCGTCTTCAGGAAGAGAAATAGATGTATCAAGTTCTCGCTCAGCCATGTGTATTTATTTTTAGGATTCCATTTATTTACTGAGACCTTTCTTGACTACCTCCAAGAGCCGTACTTTGTCGAGCTTGAGATCTTTTGGATTGAATGCCGTATCTGGAATTACTGTAGAACCTGCATGTGCATTGATCCTTTGAATAAGTCCGTTAGCACCAGGATTTGAGAGTTCTAATTTTAATGCTCGGATATCATTTGTGAATTGTGCACGAACACCACCGTTTGGTGCATATGAGTGAGGTTTTCCTCGGAGGGTTGCGACTTCCCCATTGAGAGCACGTACTTGAGAGTTCAGATCTCTGAGATCGTTTTGAAGAGTACGAAGATCTTCATTGAGTCCGACAAGGACAGGATTTGGAATTTGTGTTGGGATAGGGGGCTGTCCAGGTATGATAACAGGGTTTCCTGGGATTGTCTGAGGAGTAGCAGCGATTATACCAGCTTTGGTTTGGATCTCTACCTGTTTTGCAGGGATATCTGTATTACGAACCGTATTTATGAGGTTTTCTTTTGCGATGATCTCTCGATTTGTAGCGTCCCACTCTTGCATTTGACTATAGCGCTCGAGCTTATTACGGAACTCTTCAAAGAGAGCTTTTCCCGTCGTATCGGCAAATTCTATTTTTTGTCCAGAGAAATCCACTGATTCATATGATGTTCACTTGATACGATTTTTTGCTGCTTGGATAGCATTAACACTTCCTCGCGCCGAGCCATTACCATTATCTCGTGTTAACTGACTGACGATAGGCATACGATCGGCTGTACGCTGTATGATATTTCCTACTGTGTCAGCCGATTCTATTTTTCCACTCGCATTTCTGACTATCACTCTGCCATGTCATTTTATTATATCCTCTGTGCGCTTGAGATATTCCGCGAGAGACATATTTCCCTTAGCGTACTCTGCATCGAGCCTTCTGTAAAGAGTCTCTCTGCGAGCTGCTTCTTTTGGATCAACATTAGTAGGTGCAGCTGTAAGTCCTTTGATGGTTTCTACGGTCTTATTGTAGTATTCGAGATGGTTTGCCTCTCATGGCTTAAAGTCCTTGAGATCGGCAGCATTTACTTCTACAAATCGACGTGGAGTTTTTGGTTGGTCTCAATTCGCTCATGATCAGCTTCAACCCAGATTCTCGAAGAAGGATCAGGCTCAAGTTAGACCTGGTACCAGCCCTCTTGTCGCACTAAATTTTCCAGCAGCCCAAGCCATCGCCTTAAATGGAACAGAGCCGAGAGAAAGTATTCATTTTCCAGTGCGATAAGATGCATATCAAACAAGCGCGGCTCCAGCTAAAGTGGCAATAGGCCACTCATCAAATAATCAGCCTGCCGTATCTTTAATAGTTCCAGTAACTCCATTTACCGTCTTAACAGCAGCATTCGTTGCGGCTTCTGCGAGCATATTTGGGAGGACTTTATCTGTACCTTCTTCCAGTGCTGACATCCATGATGCTAGGTATGCGAGTTTCTCGATACGAGTACCTGAGCCAACTGGCTGCATTTTCCCATCCACATTTATGTTTACGCTCGGCTCTTGTGCCATTGTTACGACTTCGTTCACTACGGTGACAAAGTCAATTTTTGCAACATTTTCTACATTATTCGTTATATCTTTTGATTTTTCTGGACGACGAATATTCGTATGCCAACTATCTATTTCAAACCAATCATTTGCTTTGTCGCCATATTGCTTACCATCACCTCGCTGAACGTAACGATCAAACTTTACTACTGACCGGTTCGCAGAAGCAATAATCTCAGCCATAAGTGCTTGCTCTTTTTCGGTATCTGTTCTGAGATTAGCAATATCAGCGAGAAAATTTTGAGCGTCTTTAAAAATTCATTTTGCTGATGATTTTAGTCTGTCAGGGATTTGTTCATTCGATGGAAGTGCATGCCCATCTCGAGGTTTGTATCGAAGGCTCGTTTCTACATCCTTTGCGAGACCATAAAGATCAGAAGAAGTCTGCCCTATTGATGCCTTGAATGCTTGTAGACGAGCCTCGTCCATACTTATAATAGCTGGGACGATTTTTTCTTGCACATATGATGCTGGTAAGTATTGCAGATCGTCGAATTCAGATCCTGCTTTTGCTAGGTTTGGAAAGGCGTTTTTGAGTGCCTGACGTACCTCAGGGTTATCGATATTTACATCGCCCGTGAAGAAACTTTTAACTTGTTCGAGAGCTCACATAGTTAGGAAATTTTAGAAGGTAAATTTATATTTTGGTATTATGGTTTTAGGTTTTCGACAGCAGCGTATACTTTCTCGCCAGAATATTCGACTTCTACGTATTCGACGCCACTTATTTTTCGAGTATTCGATCAGAGTTTCACGACACCATTTTTTGGAATGTATAGCTTGTTTGTCTTAGGATCTTTTGGGAGTTTTGTAGTTTGATTGTCATAGTAGTCCCCGCCTTCTTTTCGTACGACAATATCCACACTCGTTTCCACATTATCTCCAGGTTTTTTATCTACGGTACCAATTTTGATACTTGTGATAGTGGTCAAACCTGAAGCAGGAGCAGGAGCAGGAGCAGGAGCAGGAGCAGGAGCAGGAGCAGGAGCAGGA
>CAZXUQ010000009.1:0-15111 GCA_964644075.1 uncultured Candidatus Peribacteria bacterium | reverse complement strand
TAAAAACTGTCTCCAGTATAGTGAGAGACGAAAAAAATCAAAAGAAGTGACGAAAACTAGAGAAAAATATGGTAGATATGATGTCCTCTCTCCGTTTTTTGTTCTTTGAGAACTCCGCCAAACTTCTCTACGAGCTTACGACTTCCGATATTGTCTGGATGGAGTGCGTGACGGAGATATGGAAAGTCCGTATTTTCTCTCGCCCAGTCGATCAGTGCGCTATAGACTTCTGTAGCATATCACTTCCCGTGCTCATCCTCTCGTATCCAGATACCGATATTGAGTTCCCCAGATTTGAGCACTCGGAGCCCTCATGCACCGAGGAGCTTACCTGTCTCGCGTTCTATGATGAAATTCTCGAACTCTTCACCCCTTGCGATTTTCTCTTCAGTTTGCTTCACGAACTCTACCTCTTGCTCGTATGTGGGGAGAAATGGGGAGACGTAGAGATTTTTATTAGCTCGGCAAAACTCCTCCTGCAGCTCTCGGATATCCACTCGTCCATCGGTGGAGAATGGGACAAGGATACATCGAGGGGTTTCGAGGCGGGAAGTAGTGAGAGGGAGATGAAGATTTCAGAGGAAGAACATTGCTATAATCCTTACTCACTAGTAACTTTTTTTAACAAAAATACAATAGCTGTTCCTTGTTGAAGCCATCAATTTACTATATACTGTAAATCAACTCAAGGATTTTCATTAATAACTGCGTCTACTCAATATGAAAAAAAGTGGTGCTCAAGCACTCTCAATCATTCCTCATATTTTAAGGTGAAATTAAAACCTTCTGTAGGTAAAAGTGATTTAAATGAGCATAGATAGGAATCTTCATTTTCAATTCAATACTCAACTAAATCAATATTAACAACTAGGTGTTCACATTCTTTTATCGAAGAGTTATTGAGTTCAATCTCTATTTTTCTCATACTTCATTCTTCATGTTCTTGTTCTTTTATTTTTGTTTCATTTAAATCAATTAGTGAAGTTTGGGATCAAGATCAAACAATAATCCGCTTACAATTAGATAAAGCATCTTTTAATTCAAATTGAATTTTAATTGGCTCATATCAGTGAATAGACGGATACAGTCTATACCTAATTTTATTTCTACAAAACAATCTTTTATGAGTCTTATCATATAGAACTTCTGAAGTTACAACATATTCCGTCCTTATATTTTTTTTTGTTACATCCAAAACCTCCTGTATAAATTTATCATAATAATTTTCTATGTGTGAATAGACTTGCTTATCTTGATTTGATGGTTTTATCAAAGAAGATAGTGCTTGTATTTTTGAAATGCCATCAAGATTTGCCAGAAAAGTTTTATCAATCACTATGTCTTTCAAATATTGAGTAATATTATCAATAAACTCTTTTGTTGATGTGGTATAACTAAAGAAGCTAGCAATTAAGAGGGATACTCACGTAGTACTAAGCATCTCTACAAGTAACTTAATGTAAAAACTCGAGTTATCAGCATACTCAAGTTTGAAAATAATGGCAACTAGAATAAGTACAAATCATACGACTCATATTACAAAAGAGTATTTTGTAAAGTAAGAGAACATTATTCTAATTTTATTCATAACGTACAAACAATTAGTAAAACTAAATAATTTCCTTCCCTCCCATATAACTGCGGAGCACTTTCGGGATAGTGATGGTGGCATCAGCATTTTGGTAGTTCTCCATGATCGCGACGAGTGCTCGTCCGCAAGCAAATGCTGTCGCATCGTTGGTATGGATGAGCTCGACATCTCCACTCGTTCGACGAACTCGAGTCTGGAGTCTGCGTGCCTGGTAGTCGCTCATGTAGTCAGCAGTATGCGTCTCACGATACTTCCCTTGCCCTGGGAGCCACGCCTCGATGTCAGATCATTTTGCATTGGGTTTTCCGATGTCGAAGGTACACTTCTGGAGTTTCTGGTATGGGATTTCGAGAGATTGCATGAGGTGCTCCTGGAGTCCTGAGAAGAGGAGGTGCTCGTCATGTGCTGTCTCAGCCGTCGAGAATGACTCCATCTCGAGCTTATCGAACTGGTGCATACGGATGATCCCTTCCATATCTTTCCCATATGTCCCCGCCTCACCGCGGAAGCTCGTCGCATATCCGAGATAGCGCACTGGCATCTCAGCTTCGGAGAAGATCTCTCCTGCGTGCATCGATCCGAGCACGTGCTCGGCTGATCCCTGGAGCCAGAGGTCCTGTCACTCGATCTTGTAGCGCTCTTCACGAGGTTCGAGACGATCCATCATGTCGTATGGAGCAGTCTTGATCATGTATGGTGGGAGGACTGGGGTGAATGGTTTATTCGAGACCTTGAGTCCATGCTCTGCGATCACTCGATCGAGGACCGAACTATCTCAGAGGGTATCCATAACCCACTGGATCAGAGCAAACTGGAGCTTCACGAGATCACCCTTGAGATAGGCAAAACGGGCTCAAGCGACATTGGCAGCTCTTTCCTTATCGATCCAGCCACGGATCTCAGCGATTTCAGCATGGTTTCGTACTGGGAAGTCGAAATTTCGGATCGTCCCCCACTGTTTCACGGTGACGTTTTCCTCTTCAGTGAGTCCGACTGGTGTATCCTCTGTGGCGATATTTGGGATACGCTTATAGAGGGTGAGAAATTCTCCCTCGACACGATCGTACTCAGGTTCGAGAGATTGTATTTTTTCTTTCACAGTTTTTGCCTCTTCGAGGACGCTTGGCTCAGGTTTCACCTTCCCCATACTCGCGGATATCTCATTTTTCCGAGCACGGAGGGTATCGAGTTCCTGCTGGAGTCTCACTCGCTCGGTATCCAGACGGATCACCTCATCCAGATCCACTCATTTGACGACTTTATCGTGGAGAGTTTTACGGACGATTTCGGGATTGTTTCGCAGTATTTTGATATCGATCATAGAGGAGTTTTAGCGGATATAGAAGGGATTATAGAAAAATCGTGATTTTTTGCAAAAAAATCCCTCTTATGATAGAGTAAACGCATGACGACAAAAAAAGAACAGGAACTCCTCACAGAAATAGAAACCCTCAAGAGAAAGCTCGAAAATGCGGAAAAGTGGATGACTCGCCAAGTCGAAGAATCCGCACCCTTTGGAAGTAGATTTTTCTCGAAACTCCATCCTCGAAAAACTTTTTATGACCGCCTGCTCAATACTCTGGAGAAAGTCAGACATTTCCGATTGTTTCGTCACCACTACACTCTCACAGAGCTCTGGATGAAGCGTGTAGAAGCATTTTTTGTATGAGCGGCGATTATCCTGTTCTGGCGAGGGATCTGGGCGCTCGCAGATCAGTATCTTTTTCCAAACCACTCTACTCTCTCTGCAATAGCGTCACTTCTCATAGGACTCGGCATCCTCATACTCTCGAAGAGTTTCGTAAATCAATTTATCGATGATGCGGTAGAGGAAGCCGACGAATACGAATAAATATTTCTTCATATCTCTATGACTCCTACTCTTGAAATAGACATCTTTCTCATCATCCTCATACTCTCGACGGTGTGTGTCGCTGCATCGATGATACGCTATATCTACTCGATCCTCGAGGGCAAAACTAAGCCAAATGTCGTCGGATGGCTCCTCTATCAGATAGCGACCATCTGTGTCCTCATCGGTGCCTATGAACTCGGAAGCATCACGACCATAATTCTCACCATCGTATTTGCCATCACGCAGTTTATCGTGATCGTTCTCTCTTTTCGATATGGATTTGTAAAATTCACTGGGCTCGAGAGTTTCTATTTCTCTATTTCGATGCTGTGTCTGCTTTTTTGGGTGATAGCGAACCATAGTCCATCGCTCCTCGAGACACTGAGGATCACTGAGAGAGAGATCGATATCGCGCTGATCACGGCAAATACTTTTATCGAAATGATGGGTGCTGTCGCGATATTTACCAAACTCTATCACCATCCAGAAACCGAGGACTCCCAAGCATGGCTCCTCTCATGGATCGGCTGACTCCTCGCGATCATCGCAGCGAACTCTCTCGCCTATGAGGATCTCCTCTACCCTGTCTACCTTTTTACGACCAACTTTGCCATCTGGCTCCTCTGTTTTCGTCGCAAACCACGAGGGAGATTTCGTCGAGTATTTGATATAGTCGAAAAAATGGTCGGGAAAAACTGGAGATAGGAGGGAGAAAAGTTTGATCAAAATTATTTTTTCCAGAGAGATTGCCTTTCTCTCTCTTTTTCATATAGTGAAGTGTAATGTCACTCTACACTCGCTACCGTCCACGAGACTGGGACTCTGTCATCGGTCAGGACTACATCACTCGCATCCTCAGAAATAGTCTCCGCTCATGACGTACGAGTCATGCCTATCTTTTCCATGGATCGCGTGGAACTGGGAAGACGACGAGCGCACGTATCCTCGCGAAAGCCGTGAACTGTACGAGTCTCCGAGATGGGAACCCATGCCACGAGTGTGCGAACTGTCAGGCGTTCGACAGTGGCACTATGCTCGATGTGATCGAGATCGACGCAGCGAGCAATACCTGAGTCGACAATATCCGCGAACTCATCGAACGAGCACGATTTGAACCCAATCAGTGACAGTACAAAGTCTATATCATCGATGAGGTCCATATGCTCTCGACAGGAGCATTTAACGCGCTCCTCAAAACTCTCGAAGAGCCACCAGTGCATGTGAAATTTATCCTCGCGACGACAGAGATCGAAAAAGTCCCAGAGACGATCCGCTCACGTACGCTCAGGTTCGACTTCCGCAAGATCGGACTCGAAGACATCATCACTCGTCTCGAATACGTATGCCAAACTGAGCATATAAAAGCAGAAAAAGAAGCTCTCGGAATAATAGCGAAATCCGCTCGTGGATGACTCCGAGATGCCCTCACACTCCTCGAGCAAAATGTCATAGATAGTGAAGTATCGACCGAGCATGTACGCTATACGCTCTCTCTCGTGGAGGATACGCTCATCGATGCCTGTATCAACTCCCTCGTCTCTCTAGATATACCGACTACCCAGTCTATCATCGAGACGCTTCGTGAGCGCCATGTTCAGGTACGATCATTTTTTGACCAGATGATGTATCGCCTTCGTGATCTCATGGTCGCACATATTGATGACATGAGTTTCTCTACATATAGCGAACTGATGGATTTTTTCGAGTGAGCATACGGACGTATCCGTACTATCCCTGATGGTATGCTCCTCATCGAGCTCACACTTCTGCGGATAGCAAAAAGAGGTGATACAAAAGTAGAGGTCACCTATACTCCACCAGCAAAAAAAGCGCCTCTGGCAGAGGTCACGAGCCCAAAAAAAGAAGAAAAAAAGGAAGAGCCACCAAAGACAGAAACGATACCAAAAACTGAAGTGAGCAAAACAGAGTGAGAAACTCCTCCTCTAGAACCGAGAATTTGAAACCGAGAATCTCGATCTTTCTCTTTCCCGAGTCTCATCGCCGAGATAAAAAATAACCAACCAGCACTTGCTCTCGACCTCAAAACTGCACGATTTGGGATAGAGGGTAGCGCTCTCACTCTCATCTTCTCGAAAAAGTGGAACTATGACCGTGTAAATATCCCCAAGGTAAAAAATATCATCGCAGAGGTCGCTACTTCTCTCTTTAGTGGGGACTGGAGGATTGAGTGTACGCTCCAGGAAGGAGCATGATCGGCACATATCGCTGACTGAGTGTTTTAGGAAATCCCCCCGCAAAGTTTTGCGGGGGGATTAAATTGTTTACGCTCCTCTCTTTTCGCACTCAGAATTGAGGCGAGAGAGTGTAGCTATTATGTGTTTGGGTTTTTGATTAGCTCAATACAGATCTACGATGTGATATTGTCCTGCTGCACGTCGTGCCGAAGTATCGGCCCACGGCATGAAGTGTTTACCGATGAGCGTATTCGCCGTAGAGTACCCGTAAGTGGTCGTCCCTACCTTGAGGGAAAAACCATTGACGAAGTTTTGATCCACGACATTGAGTCCATCAGTAGTGACGCTGAGGACGATGGCAACATGCCCAGTTCCATCGGCTGGATACGTGGATGATCCGTTGAAGTACGCAATCATTGTTCCTGGCAGGATCTGAGCGGTACGTTGGGCTACTGGGATGTCTGAGATTTTTGTTCCAGTGTGCCATGTGCTCGTGAGACTCGTACTGCCGATCATCGCTTTCGCGAAATCGACACACTGTCCACTCACAGAGTTGAACGTATCGCTGATGCGCGACTGAGAGCTACCGAGAGAGCTCACTGAGTCTAACCGAAACCGTTTACCCGTACCCGATACGCCCAAGTTGGGTATGTTGAGACTCAGGTAGAAATCGGTGTTAGGTGTTGATTTCAAAACCTTCACTGTTCCAATCGTTATCGAAGTTGCCGTCGTCCAATCACTCGTGGTGAATGGACTTGAGCTGTCCAGGAAAAGATTGACACGGTTCGACGGTGCGATTTGCGTAGCACCGAAGCTGAGTCCAATCAAGCTCGAGGAGATTGCAACGGAAAGAAAAGTACGACGTTTCATGGTTTACCTTCAAACAAATAGTCAAATTTACAAAGCTTCAAATGAGTATTAGATGCCGAAAATAGTTTTCCTTTCTTTAAGTTACGGTTTTGATTTTCAAAGAGACTCTAGAGGTCTCGTATAGTACTGCATAGCTAATGATAAGTTTTTCAAAATATCGCCAGCATAGCGGTCTACACAAGTTTTATCGCTATATGGGGAAGGTTCTTCACCATTGTAATCTTTCCAGGATGCATCAGTTCCAGCACGTAGCCATTGCATCAGGTAAAGTAAGCGTCCAGCATTCAGATTTTTTCTGCCCTGATCATCAATAGTGATCCAGTTGTTCATATCTGCGTAACCAGATTGGGATACGCTAGAAAAATTTGGTCGCAATGGATCACTCGGATCAATCGAGATATCTCCATGAGTAAGGTTTTCTTTACATGAAGTCAAAAGGTCTGTCCACCCAGCATCAGAAAGCGCAAGCAAGAGATATTTTTCAACCTCTGAAGACATATATCCAGACTCTTCCGAACAGAATGATCGAATATAGTCTGCGTCTGTAGCTGTTGGGCATTGATCCTGAGCCTTTTTGAATTCTTCAGGACTGAGCGCCACCTCCTTCGGGTTCCCTTCACCAAATACATAGTGAAGAGTACGTCCATCGGCAAGAGTGACATCTCGAGATTCCCACTCGAGGTTTGGCACATGGAAGTTAGTAACTCCAGAATGGGTCAAAGTAGATCCAGTTTGCACTGGTGTTTGTTTAACCTCTGACTTCACAGTTATTGGATCGTTTTGTTTTGGTTTTTGCACGACTTCATCAGATGGACTTGCCACCTTCAGTAAAAGCGTGAAAAGCAGGAAAGCACCCACGAGAACGAGGGCTCCGCTTATGATGTGTCTGTATTTGTCCATAGGAATTCCTACAAAGATTGGTTAAAATTTCTTCGGAAATTGTACGAGAATCCGAGAAAGACTCCATACCATTTCGAAGAAATACTTTCGAAAGTATTTCCGAGTATACATACTAATCCTTAAATATTTCTTAAATCTCAGAGGGAAAATATTTTTTCACGTTTCCTCAGGTATTCACTTTTTTTGATTTCTCATGTTTTTTCTCTATAATGCGAATACTCTCATTATTTCCCATGACACTCAAATCACTTATCCCGCTCATCTTCGGAGAAATTTTCTGGAAAAAAGTGATCGCCTACACGATCCTCTTCGTCCTCGGATACGCGCTCCGAGACTTCCTCGTACTCTTTTTTGTGACATTTCTTTTTGCCTACATCTTTCTCGAACTCGGTACCTGGCTCGCCACACGCATACATACCTGGTGAGAGACTGGGAAACAGGATACTCCCCACCGTATAGCAAAACGATACGCTACAGCAAACATCGTGATCACATTTCTCTATATTATTTTTATCGGGATTTTGGTATTTATATTCGTCAATATCCTCCCTCAGATCGGACGAGAGCTCGATGGTTTCCTCTCGAACTCATCAAAAATCGCTACCCAATGACAAGATTTCATAGCGAAAATAGAGCAAAGCACCAACCTCGACCTCGGTCTCGACACCGTAGCATCCGATGTCGTTAATAGCGATAATCTGGAGTCAATCGGGAAAAATGCATTTAACTACGTGACAAATGCTGGGATATTTTTTACGAAATTTCTCATCGCTCTCATCCTCTCTTATCTTTTTATCATTGATCGCAAACGGATCGAAAAATTCCTCTCCCAGATACGAAATGGGAACTTCAGATTTCTCTACGACGAGTGGGCTGTGATCGCGAAGAAAATCGGATCTGGATTTGGACTCATTTTCAAGGCGCAATCCCTCATCGCTCTCATGAATGCTATCCTGACGACTGTATGACTTATCACGATTAGTCTTTTTCACGGAGAAAAATCATTTCCATTTATTTTCACCATCTCACTCATCGTGTTTATCTGTGGATTTATCCCCGTTTTTGGGACATTTATCTCAGGAGTGCCCATCCTGATCCTCGGCTATGGATATGGCGGATTTCCTGTCGTGCTTGCCTGTGTGGCTATGATAGCGTTTGTCCATGCCGTCGAAGCCTACTATCTCAATCCGAAAATCGTCTCTTCCTACGTACACTTCCCCGTATTTATCACGTTTATCATCCTCCTCATCTCTGAGCATGTTTTTGGACTCATCGGACTCCTCGTGGGTATACCGATTTTTCTCGTGCTCCTGAGCCTCATAGAGGATCTCGATAACTATATCAACCAGATAAAATCAAAAATCAAAAATCTCGGACCACAGTAATGAAAGATATCATCTCTACATATCTCAAAACTGAGACTCCACTTCCCAAGATCATCGTCGTCTATGGGCCGACTGCATGCGGGAAGACTGCGATGTCGCTAGAAATAGCAGAGCATATACGCGACCTCGAATACGATCCACATATCATCTCGGCTGACTCACGTCAGATCTATCGTGGTCTCGATATCGGTACAGGAAAAATCAAGAAAGAGGAAATGCAGGGCATCCCTCACCATATGCTCGATGTGATCGATCCGAGTGAGAAGTACTCGATGGTGGATTTTCGTCGTGATGTGGATAGCATTTTCGGGAAATTTCACTATCCAAAAAATCATCAAAAACAAGAAGTTCGCGGAACCGAGGATTTTTCGAAAGGAGCTTACTCTGCAGTAAGTGACTGAGAAAAACCCGAAGGTGACAAAGAAATTCGTAGTGTTTCATGATTTTTACCTATAGTGTGTGGAGGAACTGGACTCTATATAGATGCTGTTCTCTACGACATGGAGTACCCCGACAATCCTCCCGACTGGGAGTACCGAAAAGAGCTCGAAAATATCCGCGCCGAAAAGTGAAATGAGTATCTCTGGCAAATGCTTCATGATGTCGATCCTGCCTATGCAGATGAGCTCCTCCCAGAGAACTATCGCTACGTGATGCGTGGACTCGAGGTCATCCGCGATACCTGACGATCCAAGCGCGAGTCTCATAATACGAAAAGGCTCCGATTTTCACCACTCTTTCTCACTCCCTATGCCGATAGTCCAGAAAATCGAAAAATACTCTACACAAATATCGATGCTCGTGTGAAGAATATGTTTCTCACTTGACTCCTAGAGGAAGTATGCTATACTGTCGCAAAGTTTAGCAATAAATGCCCAGGTCTCGACACAATCGGATACCGAGAAGTCGTAGAACACATGGAGTGACTCCACACGCTCGATGAGACCATCGCCCTCGTGGCTCAACATAGTCGAAACTATGCGAAACGGCAGATAACGTGGAATAAAAGGTATGCAAACTACAGTAACTAATGACAATCATGGTCAGTTACCTTTGTTCCCTCACCTAGAGTGAAGGATATTTAGTCCTGAAATTTATAGTGGTAATGGGCGAGATTTACTAGAAGCAATTAGGAGATGATTAGAATCCGATTCGGATTTTCTTGAAAGGAATGGCGTTCTTCTTCTTAAGGAAGCAAAAAGTGCTCTTCATAAAAATCTAATAGCACTAGTTATAGTAGATACCATTACCAAGGATTGCTCTTCTCTAAGGAATGCTACAGAATTATTAGTATCTCTTGATAGTGAAGGATTAAGTGGACTAACTGGACAGACTAGAAGTATCGTTAAATTTAGTAGAGGAATACCTGCATTAATGCTTATAGCAAGAACATTTCATAACTCGATAATGTGAGTTATAGAACGTCCCAAAACCCTACATTAAATATGTTGATCTCGTAAAAAAACTCCCGACTATTCGGGAGTTTTTTCATAATTTCGGCGCAAGTACAAGATCTCCCCATCTTCCCCGAGAGAAAAAATATCAGATGGTGGTCGATCACAGAGTCCTCCATCGATCCCATCAAGATGAGGGAAGTATTTTTTGGCTTCTTCGAGAGTGCGAGACTCTGGGTGACCAGAGAGGTTCGCTGAGGTGAGAAAGAGTGGTAACGAAAGATCTCTCATCCGAGATCAGTAATGAGGTACGCACACACTCGCGACACGCAGAGAGAGCTTCTCGTATTTCGATGGATCCATCCACTCTGGGACAGTGAAGCGAGGATGTCTCACAACGAGGAAGCTCCATGGATGAGGATACTGCTTCAAAAACTCGATCTGCTCGTCTCTAATCTCGACATATTTTTTCATATCATCGAAATCTGCTACGAGCAGGGCAAGTCGCTTGGTATTGTCACGTCACTTCATCTGATTGATCGCATCGAAATCCTCACGAGTAAAGTTCCCCGCGAGTCCATAACACGTATCGGTAGGAAGGAGAAATACAGTCATACTAGAGAAAAAGAAATCAAACAATAAGGTTAATAATCGTGAACCAAAACCAATATCCTCGAGGCGTCGTCTCGGCGAGATATTTTGCCCCGATGTGAGATACCACAAGTGTAAGTATCGTCGTCCAGATGAGGTGTGTAGGATCCATGTTCACTCCCATGAAAGAGGAAGGCAGAGATGATGTATCTATAGCAGAAATATCTGGATTCATAGGAAACTATTAAAAAATTATTCTATCTCATACCTGAGCGTATCCACATCCCCTGCCCCGAGGAGGAGGATGACAGAAGAGTTCGGATTTTTTGCGTCATAGTCTCGGATAATATCTGCCGTATTTTCGAGTCCATTTCCGTTCGATACGTTTGCCTGATGTTTGGCAATCTCGGCGATGAGTTTCTCGGTCGTCATCCACTCGACATCTTCTTTTTTGTCTCGGGAGAAATAAATATCTGGGATCACGAGTGTATCCACATCACCAAATGACGTCGCGAACTCAGGGAGAAGTTCACGAGTACGTGAGTACTGGTGTGGCTGGAAGACGACAAAAAGTTTTTTGTCAGAGTATTTCTCACGGATCGCACGAAGGGTTGGGCGAATCTCGTTCGGGTGATGTCCATAGTCTGACATGAGGATATTGCCATGCACGGTGGTCCGGATGATCTCAGAGCGTCTCCATGAGCCACGATAGGACTCGAGTTTTCGGGCAATGATACCATCCTGCATACCGAGGAGTTTTCCGACTGTGTAGGCGAGGTACGCATCGTGCATGAGGTGATCTCATGGAACCTGGAGGTGCATCTCGGGGAGAGGCAGAGTTTTTTCGACGTGGTATATTTTCTTGGTACCACAGCAGTCCTCCTCTACTCGTGGGAAATAGGTGATCTTTCCATTTCAGACGATGATTTTTTTGGCATCTGGGATGAGAAGTTTTTGCGAGTTCTCGTCATCTGCTGATATGATCACGAACTCGCTCGTCACATCGACGATCGACTGGAATGCTGAGACATAGTCCTCGAGAGATTTGTAATAATCGAGATGATCGAGGTCTATATTAGTGATAACTGTGATACGGGGATGATAGTGGAGAAATGATCGCTTGTATTCGCAGGCTTCGATGACGAAGTTCTCCGTGTGAGCCTCAGAGTAAAAATTGGTATTGCCAAGCTGAGGTACCTGTGTCCCGATGATCGCGCTCGTCCCAGGCGCAGTCGGTGTGTAGGCAAATGCCCCATCGTCTGGGATTTCGATGGTTGGATTATCTTTGTATTCGTTGGCGAGCATGAGGGTCGTCATAGCGGTCGTCGTCGACTTCCCATGTGAACCTGTGATCGCGATCCCGTGTTTCGTGTTGAATACTTCTGAGAGTGCGACAGGATAGGAGAGATGGCGGATAGAGAGATCGCGTGCTTTCGCGAGTTCAGGATTGGCATAGATTTGCTCCTCTGGAGTGAGATCAGGCTTCGTGATGATCGCCTCAGAGTAGATGACGAGGTCGGTATCATTTCTGAGATTTTTTTCATCGTGACCGATAAAAATCTCAAACCCCTCGGACCTGAGCGTATCGAGAAATGGGGAATCTGCTCCATCTGAACCAGAAACGCTGTATCCGAGAAAGTGGTAATATCTCGCAAGTGCAGATACTCCGATCCCACCGATACCGATGACATGAAGATGTTTTTGAACTGATGACATGGGTGCATTATAAGGAAAAAGTTGGAAAACTGAAATTGACATGAAATATTTATTATGATAAAATAATATTATTAGTCAATAATCTCAAAATATGCATACCAGTAGTGTTTCTTCTGAAAAGAAAATGTTACGAGGAAAGTATCCAATCTGGAATAGACTTTTATGAGAACAAGGAGAAGAATGGACAAAGCATATATTATGAAAAATAAAACAGAGTGGTGTAGAATTTAAGGTCGTAAATAATTGTGATTATTTTTGAAATGCTAACATCGACCATGTACTAGAATTTAAAAATGGAAATTTTCTGGTACTTGAGAGCAAAAACTGGAATACCAGAATGAAGCCATACCTAAAAAGAGAGCTATGAAAACTAGATAATCAAATAGATTTCGTAAAACGTTTAGAACATACAAACCATGTATATGGTGGTCTCGTTTGTTACAGGAAAAATATCCATAATGGGATCAGGAAATCGTGATGGCACAAATATCTAATTCGACCACAATCTCTTAAGAGAATGATTCTAAAACTATCAGCCTAGCGATATCTCTTCTTCGTGTGATACAAAAACACATAGAGAATCATATAAAAAGAGAAATACAGCGCGATAAATAAGTACGGATTGATCACATGGGCACCATAGAGAGCCTGTTCAGTAGCGCGCAGTGTCGTCGTCGCAGGAGTGAGACTCATCGGATGTAAGAGCACCTCTGATACTTCGCGCAGGAACCGAAGTGGCTCATGGAAGATATCCCACGAGTTAAATCTCTGAAACCTCCCGATAAATACCGCGAAAACCCCGACGAGCATCACAGTAGAAACAGCTATCCATGCGCGAATTCCGTGTATGCGTCTATTCCAATAAGTGTGGATGAGCTCGAGTGATGCAAATCCTGCGATGAGTCCTGCGATCGCTGTACTCGCGATGAGGACGATATCATAGTGGACGAGACTCGCGTCTTTCCCGAGATGGATAAAGTCGGTAAATATATAGAGACTATTCGGGAAAAATATGATCCAAAAAAAGAAAAACAGGAAAAATCTCCACCCCTTCCGCTCGACTGCAAGGAGCGCGAAAACATAGGGAATGACTGCGAGGATGAGGTTCCACACAAGCCCTCCGAGAGCGGTATCTGGGGAGAGAAATACTCTCACGATAGCGAGCGCTCAGGCATAGAGACAGAGGATCATATATGCGGGGAGATGCATAGCGACTATGGGTTACGGATATGTGCGAGCACTCACTCTACGAAATCATTCGCTGTCAGTCATTCTTGTGCGCGCTCGAAGTGAAGTTGGTATTTCGAGAGAATAATATCATTATTACAAAAATTCGCACCAAGACATGTCCAGAGTCGGTAGACCATTTTTGGATCGAGTGTATGCCAGAAATTGGAGTAGAGATCCTGTCGTCACTCGAGAAAATCCAGCACATCGAGGAGATAGTAAGATTCGTCGATATGCACACCCTCCCTGAAGGTGACTTCTTGGAATTTCCCAGAAACAACAGAGTACTCATAAGAGATATTCTCTTTTTTATCACTGTGTAGCAAAATCGTATATGTACCATTATTTCGAATGAGCGCATCCCGCAGACTCGCTACGGACGAGGCAGACCAGTATGGGAGAAACTTCGTATTCAGTGTTTCAAGTATTTTCTCTCTCGCCTCTCTGAGTTGATCATCTGAAAGTGCCCGTGGAAAGAGCGATCATGACGCGTAGAGCCTCTTGGTATCTGTCTCTACTCTTCATTCTTCATTCTTCATTTTTAATTCTCAGACAGGACACTCCTTTCTCCCCTGCTCGATCTGACCATCCTCGAGGTAGTATTGCCTGCCTGGGAGGAGTGCCTTTTGTGCGAAGTCGTATCCATGAGCACGAGCAATATCACTCTCCATCGATGCGATCTCTGGAAGTGAGAAAATCTCATACTCTGCGAGTTCAGAGGAAAGTGAGTAAGGATAGGTGATCCCTTGGCCGATAAAACCTCTCACAAAACCTGGAAGGTCGTAGAACCTAGGGAGATCCATAAATTCTTCGTATTCATATTTCTCATAGGAAAATGTCATTTTTTCCTTCTCACCTGCGATGAACTCACGACGATACCCCTCTCGTTTCTCACTCGGGAGATCGAGTACTGGGAGGGCTGCCTCGAGGACATTACGCGAGGCGATGTAACTCCGCGTCTCGTACTCTCGGCGAGTAAATAATCGGTAGAGTGCCTTCGCCGTATCAGGATCAGTATCATCTGGGAGCGTATCGATCTCAGCGAAGAGGAGCTCGTGTGAGTTCGCGATTGCGAGCATCATGACGTCATCTTCGTTGGTGATATCACTTTGGGGGAACATGTATCCAGTGATTTCGACACCAGAGAGAGTGAGAGGTTGTTTATTTCAGAGTATTCGGATATCGATATCACCGAGATATTCGCGAAAAAGTGGGGCGAGGTACTCGAGGGTAAATGGGATCAAGAGGGTTGGTCCCTTATTTTTGTCATTTCGAACTGGTGAGAAATCTTGCTCCGAAGAATAAGCACTATAAATCTCTATAAGCGTATACGGATCGAGATGGTCAGTATGTGAGTGCGAGATATAGATCGCATCGATGGTCGCGA
>CAZXUQ010000008.1:0-36689 GCA_964644075.1 uncultured Candidatus Peribacteria bacterium | reverse complement strand
TCCACCATTCGGTCATATCACTTAAATCTCCATATACATGGGGATTTTTGTTTACCTCAATTATGGCTTCGTAAAAAGGATTAAACTGTATAGTAAAGTTTTTTTGTTCGTCTACAAAAATGTTAGTACTCACAAGTTTTATGATGTCAATTTTTGTCTCCAAATCTCCATTTTTATATATCTGGTGTAAGTTAGTGCAGACTCGGAGGATCAGGTCAGCTTTATTCAATATATCATCATCGAGATTATCGAGGTTAATAGACTGATTTCTGATATCCTGTATTTGCTCTGTATACTTATTCTTCAGCTCGAAGAATTCCTCCGCATCGACCTCCTTATTCATACGCATCTCGAGAAGATTTTGCTTTTTCTTCACGAGCTCCGCCTCGAGTTTCGAGTATTTCGCACGCATCGTCGATACATCCACCTGTTTTCACTTCAGCATATCCTGAAACGCCTCGTGTACTGGCTTCTCCATGATGCGAGGCATACTCAGATATTGAGTGGTATTTTCGAAGTAGTCCAGGATAACTTGCTGGTTGAGGTATATTTTCCTCTCTGATCGGGTAGACGTATGAAAATACACGTATTTATCGTGCACTATGGATGCCGTGAGGACGTTTCCACTCTCTGCATCTCGGATGAGTCACCGGAGTCACATACAGATAGAATCTCCGTGCTTCTGAGGAGCAATACCACGACTTATTCCGTTCACATGATCCCAGTCCTCCTTGGATACTATCGGAGAGTGATTTCCATTGAACACTTCACCACTCCAGCGCATCGCACCATAGTAAAAAGGATTCTCGAGAATCTTCGAGATAAATGTATGCTTTACCGGATTTCCATGTTTTGTCTGAAATTGGTACTTCTTATATATCTCATCCGCTATGTCATCCATGCTCCATCATTTTTTCCGAAGTGCGAACACCTCCTGTATGACTTTTGCCTCTTCGTTTTGTTCTGCCTCTCCGTCTACTATCGAGTAGCCTCGTGGTGGCTTATTCAGGAGTCCGCCTTTCTCTGCCTTGGAGCGCATGCCTCGTAGAATATCCTTGCGCATATCTATCACATATTGGGTCGCCATACCAAAGTACATACGGATAATGAGCACATTATCTCCCGTACGAAACGCCCCATCGCTCGAGATGATCTCTTTTATTTTTCACTCCTGAAGATACCACTCGACATACCCCTGATCCACAGGATTACGCGCGAGACGATTTACTTTCCATGTGATAATTACCTCAGCCTTATCTCCGAGGAGCTTCATCATTTTTTTGAAGCCAGGACGCTTTTCTGGGTTCTTCGCGGACATTGACTCAGTTATCTCTTCGATCACTTCATAGCCGAGAGATTTTGCGGTCTCTCGGCAGAATTTGAGTTGATCATCGAGAGACTGTATTTGCATGTCCTCACGATCCGTGGATTTACGACAGTAGATTATGGCTTTCATGTTTTTTGAATTCGGAGACGACAAATCAGTTCGTCGTAATAAGTAGGGTTATTTTTCATTGGTCGATAAAATCGAAAATGCAATCTCACTCCCTGATGGTTCGAGTGAGTTTGAAATCTGTCCAAGCAATCACAATGTACGGATCAGATTTATTGGCTACAGCATCAATGAGGGAGTTTAATCACTCGAGTCGTTCTGTTTTTGGATGATCATAGAATTCATGAACTACTTCTGATCAGAGTTCCGTCGCCTTATTCATACACCAGGCAAGCTCATTTTCTCCGTCTCATGATGTCCTGATGTATAAAATCGATTGCATTATCTTTTCGAGTGATAGTGGTATTGTCCGTATTTGAGTCACCATTTTGCACAGTTCGTGCGACATGTATGTCATCCATATTTATCAGTTCGTCCAGGATGGGCGATAGCAATATCCAGAGAATAGATACTTGCGAAAACTATGATGAGAAAAAGTGCGAGTTTTTTCATAGAATTAGAGGTCAAAAGATACGCCATCAATAACAAGCCGTGTACCATCGATACTTGGAACGTTGATATCGAACATAATTGCCTCAATACTCTTATCGGATGGATTCATATCACACTGGACACATCCGCCGAATCATTCCTTTTTTCCTTGGAGCTGCACGGTATCGCTTTTATTATACATCGTTCCATCAGATAGTACGAGTTTTGCATCACTGAATGATTTGAATGCCGGAGCTTTACCAGTATTTTCTCCAGTTACTATCACTTGATAGAATGTGTTCTTCGCAGTATCTGTCGTGTAGCCACGATCGAGAGTTTTTCCGATATTCTGGACGGAATCAATCGAGAGTTTCACACCATTATCGAACGAGTGAGATCCTCACTTCTGGATTTTTACTTCAGGCTTTTCTTCTTTTTTTGTGCTAACAGTACTTCCTAATGGATTAAAAGCATTCTGAATTCCTGAAAAAGCATCTCTCATTACTGAGCGAAACTGATATGCCTTGTATTCCATGCCAGCAAGGAATGATATAATTGTCACAGCGACAATGATTCCGATAACGTATTTGTCCTGAATCTTGGACTTGAGAGCATCGATATGAGTGTTCATAGAGAAAAAATTATGATTTAAATATGTCATTGATTCGCGCCATCATCGTATCCATGGAGACTCAGAATTTGCATGCCAGCGTGCTGGCATCACACACTCATTCATCCTCCTCGATTGCTTTTATCAGACTATCATATGGTATTAGGATTTCTCGTCAAATCTTCTCAGCATTCCACTCGGCGTAGCGTACGTGCACATGATCCTCTGTTCCATCGATAAGATGCCCCATCTCATGGGCTATCGTCTCTCTGGCTTGTACTTCAGTCATTCACTCACGGATTCAGACATATTGATTCTCCCCTCTTCGCGTACAGATACCATCAATATCCATAAATGAGTACTTCTTGACCCTGATGTCTCGCTGTCTCGCGAGGGAGTAAATATCAACACTATTCATTTTCCATTTTTTGAACATCGGAGATAAATTTGAGCACATCTTTTACTCACTTTTCAGAGAGCTTGAATTTTGACTTGAGAGCAAAGGTAAATCAAGCTCCATACTCTTCTTCCATGGCATCAAACATCGCTGAACGAATAAGGTTCTCGATCTCCTTTCTCGGCATTCAGAGGGCAAGTCATGCATTTATAAAGAACTCCTCATTTCATTTCTTCGCTCTCGCGAGAACCGCTCACGCAAAAACGTGACTGACTCAACACCTTTTTCAAAGTTCTACCAGAGTCATTCATCGATCCTCTCGAAGCTGAGAGAGCTTCCGTCACATTATATGTGACCATGTATTTTCTAAATCTTTCATATTTTCTACCAGATAAGATTAAAAGGTTTATACGCGAATTGCGAAAAAAAGCAATATCAAATGATGCAAAAAAGTATCAAATAAACTTGCAATTTAAACCAATTAGGATACAATGGCTTCATCACTTCAAGAAAAGTGGTCGAAGGAATGGAGGCATCGAGAAAGCCCAAGCTACTGGGAGCTATAACCCTGCGACGTGATCTGAGTGGCAACACTCTTAATTCCTACACATATAGGAAATCGCCATCGCTCTCTGGGTTTGCCTACCGCAGAGTTGGAAAGATGAAAGGAACAATGTACACTATTTTTTTGTCTCTTATTGTAACCTATTAGGATACAATGGATACACATTCAAACAAAACAAAAAATCCCTCGACATAGAGGAATTTTCTGTATCTGGTAGAGATACGGAAAATATATTTATTTCCGTTTAAAAATCAAGCTATGGACTGACTAATTTTTTCCCACTGAACGTGGATGACCCCCCAAGAAGATGCTCGAGCCTGTGATATGGTCGATGCAATAATGCAAGGCGACTATGATTAACAGCTCACTCCTCCCAGAGTGAGCTTGGGTCGAGGATTTCTGAGGTGCAAAAATAATACGCTCCTCATTCTATCGAACCGCTCACTCTCTCGATGAGATCATCGAGCATGCAATCTCACACATACCAGCCATTGATTGATTTTTAAACCTCACACAAAAACAAATATGAACCAAGCCAATCACCCTATCAGAATCTTAAGGATTCTCACGCTCTCACTCGCAATTTTCGCTATCTGTTTTCATCATATCGGATGGATAACTCGATGCGAAAATCTCTGGATGCCATGACGAACCTACGATGCGCGGACTACTCAAAAATGTTCGATGATCTGGGAACATATAACATTCCAAGAAAAACTCAAAGCACCTAACCTCCCATAATCGTATGGAACCATTCATCATGAGCTTTGGGCTCGCATTCACGGCAATATCGCCGTTGCTCCTCTCTCATAAAAGAGAACATCATAGAGTGAATCTTTTTACTTCACGATAATCTAACATCCCATGACATTCGCAATCAAAACATACTCACCGCAAGATCAATATATCAAGGCGGTTGTTTATGGAGCTTCCGGAAGTGGTAAAACCACTTTTGCAGTCACTGCTCCAAAACCAATCTTCGCATCAAGCGAAAAAGGTCTCATGTCCATTCGACAGTACAAACCAGCCTATGCAGAGATCAACTCTTTGAAAGATCTCCAAGATATGCTCGGTTATCTTCAGACCCCCTGACACGGATACGAAACAGTCGTAATCGATTCTATTACTGAAATAAATGACATCATCAAATCAGAGATAGAAAAACGAAATAAACGAAATATGCAATTGGCAGATTGGGGAGAACTCTCAAAGCAAATCAAGGTAATATTTCGAGGCTTCCGGGATCTTCCAATGCATGTCATCTTCATTGCCCAGGAAACAACCGAGAAAGATGAGGACAAAATTACGAAGATACTCCCATCCCTCAATGGAAAAGCAGCAACCGAAATTGCATACTACATGGATACTGTAGCGTATGCCTACATCGATAAGGCTGGCGTTCGTAAGGTTATAACTGCACCTCATAATCTCTATCTTACAAAGGATCGAACCAATGTAATCCAAGGTGGAGAAAATCAGAGCTTTTCTGATTGGGTCAAGGAGATGAAAAAAGAAGTGAAGACTGGAAAGGAAAAGACTCTCTTCGAACAAAAGACTACAGTGATAGCCAACACTTCTCCGGCACCAGCTACGAATGATAATCCGCCATCAAAGGTTGCATGAGATCCGGCGAGTGAGGAGCAAATCAAATCATTTTCTGAGATGATCATTGCCATAGCATGAGATATCCCATTCGAGGAAGTTCTCAAGAAGGCTACTGCAACTATCAAGGCAAAAACAGCACGCTCACTTACGGGTGATACTCTCGAGGAACTTGCAGTAAATCTCACAAAGAATGAAGCAAGAACTGTTATCGCTTATCTTCGTCCAAAATATGACGAGGTCGTAAAAACCAAACCAACACAGGAATCAGAGGTTGCATAATCCGCAGGCGGACGGCTTCCGCCTTTTCTAAAAAACTATCTTATGTTTCAAATACCTCAAGTAGTCCTCGAATTCATTGCAAATGGAGGACTCCCAATCAAGCACGCATCATACTCTGCACTAAAGGAATTTGCTAAAAATGAACGATCATTCGAGATGAAATATATCCGATATGAGTTCACGAAAGATACGAGTCCATCTGCCATGATATGAAGCGCTGTCCATAAGGCTCTCGAAGAGAGAACTATAAAACTTCGAGAGTGAGAAATTCTCTCTCCAGGAGAAATCAAAACAATTGCAGATAACTACTTCAATCGCCTCGTGTACGAACAGAAAATAAAAGCGATAGGCGTGTTCTTCGCACAGAATTCTCGTGAATATCCAATTCCAGAATTCATGAAAGATATGACGAACGACGAAGTATACGCCGAATATCAGAACGTGCGAGAAATCATGCTGGAAGAGTTCAAGGAAGCAAATCTCGAAGAGGTAGAAAATTCACTTATAAAGTGGTGAAAACCTCCTCGCACCATTACTCCTCAGGAATGCATCATGCAGATTGATACTGCTATATCGAATTTTCTCGAATATGATGGAAAGCGAGAATACACTCCTCTCTATGCCGAACTCGAACAGCTCGTATCGATGAATGATGGAGATGCGATCATACCACTTCCTCTCAAGGTTATTATCGATCGTATCGATGAAGTATGAGAGGATATAGAGGTTATTGACTACAAGACGGTCTCCAAGTTCTCAGACTTAGAGAGCGTAAAGTGAGACTATGAACTTCAGGCAGGCTCGAACTATTATGCAGTATCTGCGGTAGTAAGAGCTCCAAAGAGAATACGTTTCATAGAAATTCTCAAAGAGGAGTGAAAATATAGACTTCCGAGTGATCCAAATCGTCGGCTTCTTCAGGCAGATCTGAGGCAACTCCTCGATGAAAGCGGAATCACTTGGGAAAAATACGATAAGAATGCAGACCTCGAACAAAAGCTCATCTACGCTGGCATACTTGAAAAAGAGCCGAGTGTTCAGGAATATGTTATCGACTTTTCTGAGTCATCACACATTCTCGATATGTTTCAGACATTCTTCAAGGTCGTCATTACTCGACTTGCCCTCTCTCAGATGTTCGAAATACCATCTCTTCCAAATGTGACAGATCAGTACACTGGTGGAGAATCATACCTCGATTTTATAAATGCTCTCACTGGAAATACAGTGAGCCGTAGAAAAACCGCAGATGAAGATTACCAAGGGTTCTAAAAATAGCTTTAGCCTCACGCCCCGATTGGTCTCGGGGCTTTTTTATTTGCGATAACAAATACATATATGGCGACTCTCCATATTAGAGAAGACCAACTTCTCGTCTCAAACATTCTCGAAAAAAATAGCCCCAATCATTACTACTGATTCGGACTAAAAAGAAAGATGTAATTTCTTTATATTCACTTTTTTATGAAAGTCAAATCTAACTCACACAAAACACTCGCTTACTGGATATGTTCGCAAGTAAAGACGCACGACCTGTATCAGATACTCGCGAACAAGCTCCTCATTACTCGAAGAGATGCCTACATGCGTATCTCACGAAGTAAGGATCCCCACCAGAAGGAGATTATCCGTGGGGAGATTGTAAATGTAATCTGAAAGGATGTCTCAAAGGATATTCTTTTCTCCTACGCAGATCCAAAAGACGCGCTTCAATATATCCCACATTAATTTCTCCTATGGCTAAACTCAAAATTTCCTGCAGATTCTGAGTCGTACCTAATCATATTCTATCGGACAAATCTCTCTCGATGAAAGCGAAATGACTTTTTGCTTTCATACAGTCCAAGCCAGACGGCTGGGATTTCTCGGTCGAGAGGATGTGTAATCAATCGAGCGATGGGAAGTCGTCTATCACTGCATGACTCCAGGAATTGGAGGATAAGTGATACCTCTTCCGTACTCGATATAAGAATGAACAATGACAATGGGATTGCGATTATGAACTGACGGACGAACCAGAAAACCATATCTGAAAATCGGATATGGAACCGTCTCCGATTATCCGTGACGGAAAATCGGCAAATAATAGTAATAATATAATATCTATAGATATTATATTACAGAGTAAACAAGAGCTTCCTGATTTTTCAGATAGCTTTCATTCCAAACTCAAGGAATTTTTTGATTTACGGAAACAAATGCGGAAACCAATCAAAGACGTTTCCGCCTTATATATCCTGAAAAAGTGTAGAGAAGTATGAGAACCCAGAGCACTGGAAGTACTCGACTACTCTATATGAAACAGTTATCAGGGTCTTTTTTGGAACCAAAAAGAAAAAAGTTCCGCGAAAAAAGAAAAAGTTGCTCGCAATGCTTTTGTCGAACCACAGTCCTATACATCTTCTAACCGCTTCAAACCTCTCGTATGATCATAGACGACCAAAACAAACGTGCGGTCGATGTCCTCACACAACTTCGTGATGGATGATACCAGACAATATTGATTTTAGGCGGTGTATGAGTCGGGAAAACCTATCTCGCACGTGAGATATTCGGTGGATACTTTATAGATGAGCCACACTTTAAACAGCACATAGTTGCTGGAAATGCTCGCCTTAGAACTCCTGAAGAATACTCGTGCTGACTGGAATTTTTTCCACTCGAAGCCATCGCAAAACATAAGTCTGTCATCTATGACGATATGTGATCCGTCGATTGTAACGAAACATACATAGAAAAAACTCTCTACTGGCTCAACGAACGACTCAAAAAGAAAGATGCAGATGGAAATCCATACCGGACAATCATCACCAGTAATCTCTCTATAGATAAGCTCGAAGCCAGAGAAAAGAGAATATTCTCTCGGATCATGGAAAATTGTGTCATCATCGAGATGACATGAAAAGACCGCCGAGAGACCAACACAAGAACTATCACCGTATAGTTCTTTTTTATCCCTACGCATTACTTATACCTTAGTTATTTTTTCGCTTATGCTTACTATCTCAAAAACCAACGGAACAGGAGAACTCCTTCCAAGATTGGAGAAAGTTCTCACGTGACGATGAATCTCAGTTGCTCGTGTAAACGCCTGAGGCGCTCACGTCGGGTGGTACTCGGAGTGAGCAGTATTCGTCGCGAAGAAAGCCCTCTGGAGAAACATGGTATCCACTCAAAAGGAGCTCGTCGATAAGTGTCTCGAACATGGTCGATGGCTCTGTTTTTGGATACCAGGTACTGGGATGCTTCGGTTCAACCCGAAGAGGTTTCTCGACAAGTGATGGAGAAATATGCGAGACGCTGAACTCATGATAAACCTCGACATCAAGTACGGGAATTTTATCTGAGGCGATGACCTCGCAATGTCTCCTCTCCAGAAAGTCCAGCAAATGGTGATGCAGATAACTACCGAAAGTAAACCAAAGAACGATGAACGAATCGTCGAAGAGCTCAAGGCTTGGAGACAGAAGCTCGGTATCGTCATGGCAGAATATGTCAATATCTTCGGAATTCCTCAGGAGGAAGTAGAGGAAAAACTCTACAAGAAGTACTCCATCGGAAGTAGGACCGAGTTATCTACAGAACAACTCAAGGCGGAGTATGAGTCCTATAAGACTGCCATTACAAACCGCGTCAAATAAATACCAATAGGCGACCAGTCCTTTTACTGGGTTCTAATAATTTTTTATGAATGCAAAATATCTTGCAATCTTTTGAATCGCTCTTACAGGCGGTTCGTATTACATCTACGACACATTTCAGAACTCGGAAACTCCGACACTTGACTCCCTTAGAGTCCAAGCTGAAGAAGCTCGAATTCGAGAAGAAGAAGCTACAAAGGCTCGTCTGGAGTGAGAGGATAACTTCTCTAAAGCTCTCTATCTTGAGTGCTTTGATAAAGCCACTTCTCAGACTGGAAGCCGATTTGATAGCCAACAAAAAGAGGCTTACGAGTGCTGGAGAGAAGAACTTACAAATACAAATTGAACGGGAAAGCTCGCCCCATCAAGCGAGCCTCCCAGTCGCCCCATAATCTCTAATTCTTCTCAAAATGTCACCAACCAAAGCACTATTTGACCTGATAAAAAAGGAAAATCCACTCGCATCGACTCTCAAAATAAAGTACAGTGAGCTCCACAAACTTCCTGAAAGCAAGTGGCAACAACTGTACAACATTGATCCGAGGTTCAACGGACTTCGTCAGTCTCTCCGTCTGGAGGGGTTGGCACGAAAGGAAAAAGCACAGATTACTGGCTGGCATACGAAACGGCAGTAAAGCTCATCCACAGGTGGGAGGGTCTCAGACTATCCGCCTATAAAGACGTGAAGCAATGCTCCATCTGATACTGATTCTACTGGTCGAAAATACCGAAAGACTGAAAGTGCAAGTGAAGCATCTTACAACAGAAAGCAGACACGATGCTTGCAGAAAGTCTCAAAGAGGACATCTCGGTTATCCGTACTGATTTCCCGACTCTCCACGCTGAAGCTCACGGAGCCCTCGCGTCGTTCAAACATAATTGCCCAGCATGATACCAAAGCATTCGCAAAAATGGACTCAAGTGGTTCAATTCTTGGTGTAAATCTGCCGATGGCGAGCGTTTGCAATGACTCGTAAACCGAAGAGCTGCAGAGTGGAATATCATATCTTCTAATTAAATTTTTATGTCTATCATTTCAAAATCAAGTGTCATCTCAAAACCAGAACTCACTTTTCCAATATTTGGATATCCGTTCGAGTTCCTCATGGAAGAGGCGAAGATCTATGTCAATAAAACTTGTACTCTCAAAATCAAGCTTCCGTTTGCCATGGATGAGTATTTTCCTCAATACAATATGCATTTTGTTCTCTCTCCGAGAAAGTACCGAGATGCGATCGACGAGATAGCCAGAAAGCTCGACTCTAAGCAGATGGAAATCAATATCGATCCGAAAGAGCTCACGGAGGATATGATGCATACTGCTGAAGATTATAAAAACCATTCTGAGCTCCTTTGAATGGTATCCTTCAGAAATGTTTCTCTCCTGGAGTACAAGAAAGATACTCAGGGAAATACACTCCTCACTTTTACTCTTCCCATAAGCCTTCTGAAGTTTATTCTCTCAGATGAGAGATCGAATATATGAATATTCATCGTACTCAATGATTCGAATGATAAGCACTATATGGATCTCTCTGAAGAGGAGAAAAAGGAAATGTTTGAAAAAACTCGTTTTAATGAAATTGATAAAGATATACTCTATGCCTAAAGAAATCACTTTCACAATTATTTGAGGTATACCGTCCAAGAAAAACCGTCACATTATCAAGAAGAATCATCGTACAGGAAAATCATATATTGGTTCCGATGATGAGTACCATCTCTGGGAAGTTCGTCATGCCGACGAGCTTTCCGTGGAGATGCGACATCTCGGGAATTTCCGATGATTTGAAAACCTACACATCGACTACCTTTTCCGAGTGGCAAAAAATAAGGATGGCACGCCTTGCAAAAAACGCTGGGACATCTCGAACAAAATAGAATCAATCAACGATATGATCGTCAAAGCATGACTCATAGACGACGATTGTCACACAGTACTCCGCTCGATGAACTGTCGTGTTCTCGACCAGGACATTCCAGAAAATGAGGTCGTCATTACGATCCTCGAAATCACGCCTACTTCTTAACTTTTTCTCCCATGAAAATTGAAATCGAATGATCTCGTGAAGATGTGCTGGACATCCTCAAGGCAATCGCATGAATACCTCAAGTTATAATCAAACAGGTAAAGCGAAAAGAAGACCCTGTAACCATCCAGCCAGAGCCAACTGCTCAAGAAATCACAGAACCCGAGACTCTTCCTGTTCCACAAGAAGAATATCCAACACCGAAAAAGTCGCGATGTTCCTCAAAATCTGAGGGGGGGGGTGGTAAACCTAAACGACAAATCGATGTATTCGCCTGAGAAATAGGAAAATGATTCTCTCTCGAGGCATCATTTGACTCCATATCTGCCGCAGCTCGGCATATCGGAGTAGCAGCCGCCGCGAATATATCTCCCTATGTAGACTCGTGAAAAGTCTACAAGGGAAAGTACAAGTTTATTTCACGGAAAGCCTAATTCTTAAAATCCATTTTTATGAAAAATGAATCTATCATTCCCATCATACTTGTCATACTCGCTCTCTCACTTCTCCTACTTCCACTCTATGCGGAAATCCGAGCAAAGATAGAGAAAAACTGCAACGACCGTGGAGGAGTGAAAGTCTGGCAGGTGGAGGGGTGGACGTAAGCAGACGACCGTATGGAATATCGATGTCGTGCAAAATAACACTGGACACTCCACACAAAAGCCTGTAGAGTGTATGATAAAACCGATAGTGAATAATTCGAAGCCGTGAGATATGGTATACGAGCCATTCTCTGGATCAGGTACGACGATCATCGCAAGCGAACAGACGAAGCGAAAGTGTCGAGCGATAGAGCTCTCTCCTGAGTATGTCGATATGGCAGTCATCAGGTGGCAGAACTTCACCGGGAAGAAAGCAATACTTGCAGGTACGGATATAACTTTTAATTCTCTCTTATGCAAACCAAAGACATAAAAACAGTTGATGTGCTTTCTGCATGTAAGGAGTTTCACTCACAACCATTTCGTTGACTATGAAATTTATGAAAAGCTCCGTGGCAAATTATAATGGAAAAATATAATGCACCTGAAAAGGTTATATATTCAGCCATGGAACGAGAAGTAGGAAATTGATTTATTGAATACTGAACATCTCTACGCACATGATGGCTCACTGTAAAGTGAGAAGAAAAATTGTGTGAATTGATTAATCTTTAACCACTCTTCTCTTATGACAATCAAAAAAGTAGCACCGCCAGAAGGGGCGAAGAAAAAGCCAGTCAAGGTCAAAAAGAAATCCACAGGACGAAAGCCCGAGAAGAAGAAACCACTGAAGTCTTCAGGGCGTGGGAAGGCTCTGAACAAGGAGGGGGTAATCATGGCTCTCATACCATACTTTCAGATGGGACTCTCGATAGAGCGTGCGGTCGACGCTCATAATGCGTCCGTTAAGAAGACTCTTGCGAAAATGAGCGAATGAGAGATTCTAAACAATGAAGATGAGAAAAAGCTCGGAATAGTCGTGGCTCAGACTGTACGAGGTTGGTACGATAGGGATGCGCAAGTTAAGTATTGGGTCGATGGTGCGAGGGATTCGATGAAAGTACTCGCTCGGAATGTCATCCTGAAGAAACTCCAAAAGGAGGACGGGGATATTGCCAAGTGGGTACTGGAAACGCAAGAAAAGACTGAGTTCTCGAAGCGTATCGAGACAACTGGTGCTGATGGTTCTGCTCTCTTTACTTCTATCAATGTAAATATTTCCGATGGCTAATCTCGAAGTAAAACTCACGAAAAAACAAGGAGAACTCCTCCAGTACTTCAACGACACTCGATATACAGAGATTCTCTTTGGTGGTGGAGGTCGTGGTGGTAAGACGTGGGGGATATGCGAGATTATTTTCATGACCTGTATTGCTTATCCAGGCATCGCATGGGGAGTCGGACGTAAGGAATGGGATGACCTCCGCAAATCTACTCTCGTGACACTCCTGAAAGTGATGGACTCACACGGAGCGAAGAAGTGAGTCCACTACGATATAAATATGCAGACGAAGGAACTGCATTTTTATAATTATTCTCGCGTTTTCTTTATACCTCTCAAACTTCAACCAACGGATCCAGAGTTCAACTTTCTCGGGTGATACGAATTGACTCACTTTTTCATCGATGAGGCACAGGAGATACACCGCAAGGCTATCGATGTCGGAAAAACTCGTCTCACGGAAAAAATCAAGGAGTATAATCTCACTGGTAAGATGCTTATGGGGTGTAATCCAATGAAATGACACCTCTACCAAGATTTTATCAAGGCGACCAAAGAGGAATATATCGAACCGAATCGAGTATTTATCCAGTCACTGTACAAGGATAATCCTCATATAGACCACCAAAAGTATGAGGAAAACTACAAAAACGCCGATAAAGTCACCAAGGAGCGTCTCCTTCATGGAAACTGGGAATACGACGATACACCATGAAAGCTCTATGATTATGACGCTATCACTGATTTATTCACAAATCCAGGCATCACTGGAGAGCGATATATCGTGTGAGACGTGGCGTGACAGGGAGCGGATAGAGCGTGGATAACCGTATGGGATGGTCTCGAGATTATCGACCAGAAAGTATTCGAGAAATGTAGTGCGCTGGAACTCCAGGCATGCGTGAAGTCATTTGCGGAGAAGTACTCTGTTCCTATGTCGAGAACTCTCCTCGATGAGGACGGTATCGGTTGGTGAGTGGTAGGCAATCTCCAGTGTAAGGGATTTCAGAATGGAAGTAGCCCGATAGACACGAGAACCGATGCAGAGAAGCGTGCCAGTGGTGATGGATCGGGAAAGCCACTCTATGCAAATCTCAAGACGCAGTGTTATTTTCTCCTCCAGGACTATATTGCAAAGATCTCTCTCGCGAAAGTACCAGAGAAGTATCGAGAGCTCATCAAGCAAGAGCTCGACGTGCAAGCAGAGATTGATATCGATAAAGATGGACCGCGAAAAATACTACCAAAAGAAAAAATAAAGGAGATTATTGGTCGCTCTCCTGACTTCAGTGATACTATCGCTATGCGCATGTATTTTTTCCTCGCAAAACCGAAAAAAGACTTCGTGCTTATCGGTCTCTAATTATTGACAGACAAGGCTTTCGTGGATATTATATTTTCAACCATTTAATCCTTTTTAGTTTATGGCAGAAACTGCGAAAAAAGCGAACGCAACACAGAAAAAACCGACTCGTCGCGGTCTGTCATACAAAGGACAGAGCTTCGGAAATTGGGGGGAAATTCCTACGTCTATCACGCTCTATTATTCACTCTACCGAAAGAATACTGATATCCGTACAGCTATACAGAAGCTCGGGGATACGGTCGGAAAGGGTGGATATTTTCTCGTAGAGAATGATGAGAAAGTGGATAATCCACTTATCGAGAATGCGATGAAGTACCTCGAACTCCATAGATCCACGATCATCCGTGACCTCTGGATAGGTGGGAATGCGTACATTGTTCCTATCGTCAATCCTTTTGGACAGATGATAGACGTACAGATACTCGATCCTCGAACCGTATATGTCATCGCCGACAAATATGGTGAAGTCCTCGGATATGTGCAGAAGTCCTCGAAGTGAGAGCTTGTGCCATTTGCCGTATGAGAACTCTATCATCTCGTGGATACTCGCGATCATGACAACGAGATAATCGGTATGTCACGAGTGGAGACACTCATCTATGACGTGATGGGAGATGATGAGGCATCCAAGAGCAACTATGCATTCTTCAAGAATAATGCCATTCCGAACACGCTCATCATCCTCGACGATGATATCTCTGACGACTCACTCAAGACGGCGGTTGCACAGCTCAAGGAACAATTCGCAGGTGGTGCGAATCGTCACAAGATTAGTGCGAATCGTGGCATTAAGGATATCAAGCAACTTTCGAACTCTATGAAAGATATGGAGTTCCTCGAGATGAGAAAATTTACCATCGAGAAAATCTGTACCGCGATGAGTGTACCGAAAGTAATCCTCGGATATCACGATGGAGTAAACTTCTCGAACTCTGACTCGATGTATCGAACCTTTATCGAGGACACTGTCCGACCTCTCGAAGTTCTTCTCTCGAAGTTTCTCACGGAGATTATCCGTGCAGAATTCAAGGTCGAAAATATTGAGCTCAAGTTCGTAGATAACCGAGACTTCGACCGGAAGGACAAAATTGATGAAGCGGAGAAGCTCATAGGACTCTGACTCATGACACTCAATGAGGGACGCACACGACTCGGAGAAGAAAAATACGATTGAGATTGGGCAGATAGACCACTCATCAAGAAATGATACGAATTCGCGGAAGACGTTGGGACAGGTGAGCTCCTACCCGAGAACCAACTAACAAAAAAAGAGAAGGGCATGCTCCTTAGAATTTCTAAAAATTAATGGCAACATTCACCATCACCACATCACAAAATATCGATGCTCTCACTGGTAAGACTGGTGGGGATATTTATAATATCAATGGTGGTACACTGACGATCGACCAAGACTCACGATTCGGTCTCAATAACTCGAATGCTTCAGCGACTGCGGCTACATCTATGGGGAATATTACTCTATCGGCAACTCTGGGTGGTATTCTCGATATTGATGCACGTTTTGTTCGTCTCATACCGTATACTGGTGGAAGTGGAAATGTACCAACACTTGGCACGACTATCTCACAGGGTGGGGCAAGTGGAAAGCTCATATCTGTCATGTCATCACTTACGACACTTCCTACTGCTTCAGGATCTGCGATGCCAGCAAGTGGATTTATCAAGATAAAAGCATGGAACTGAACACCTTTCGCGAGTGGTGCTCTCACAGGTATCACAGCAACTGCGAGTGGAGTGGATATAGTCGGATGGATAGAGCTTGTATGAGACGAGGCAAGTACATGTACAGTTCCTCGTCTTGGTACAGCTCGTTTTCGTGGTGAATGGTATCCACTCGGAACAACCAACGGAGTAGCAAATCAGCAATTCCAAGTACCAACACAGTGACTCGCTGCTATCTATGTACCAGGAGTGTTCATCGAAAAGACTGTAGGAAGCAATGACTATGAGTTCTATCCAAATGCAGGATCTCAGACGAGTGTAGCAACGGATATACGCGCAAAAGTATGCTGGATATCATCAGCAGGACTCGTGCGTATAGGACATAATGGAACTGCCAATGCTGGATTTCTTCCAGTTACATGACTCAAGGTAGTCATCCCGAATATTATCCTCCAGAACTCTGTCACAACCACGAGAAATGCAAACGCTCTCCCCAATGCTACACTCGCCACGAGATACGATTTTACGACGACTGGTGGAGGTGTAATCGACATGGATAAGGTATCGTCATCATGGTATCTCTCGTTTGCTCAAGCATTCTCAGTGACTCTCACGAACCTACAAACCAACGAACAAATCTCTGTATCAGAGATTGCTTCTCCTATGAACTGGTCAAAGGTATGAGTCGGACAGACTGCGGCTCAGACTCAGTTCGCACTTCTAAAATCTCTCTGTTTTGCAGGTGGCACATTTACAGACTGTGTATGGTCTCGTGCTACACTCGCCTCATCAGGTAATTATACATGCTCTATCACGGATGTCGCTGGATTCTCATACGCTTCTGTCAGAAGCGTATGATTGACGGTGAAGTGAAACGCTACTTCATGAAACTGGGTATGTACTCGTGCGGTAAATTGTACATGGACAGATCCTATTCTCATAAATGGTCGTATGGTGTTCGCTACATGTACGAATATCACCGTGACAGGATGGAAGTATGTCGATGTCATCACAGGAACGACCGCGACAACCGCAGTGCAGAACTCATATGTATTTGAACTCTCGGCGAATACACTCAATTTCCTTGCTTCTGGTGGGGATTTCATGGGTATCACGAACGTACAGCCATATCTCGGAATACTCAGTGTAGCAGCAGCATGATGTTCTCAGATAAAGCTCCGAAATATCGGAACTCGTGCAACTCCACTTAGTCTTGGATCTACAAATAACTCTGCATATCTCTTTGTTCTCGCCACAGGATGAGCGGTAACTGACGTAAAAATTCAGAGATGCTATGTCTCAAATACTCGTACAGGTCTATGGACTGGGGATAACTCATCGACTCGTATCACACTTGAAAAAGTATTTTGAGACTACGCGGATGCTCCAGTATCTCCGATGCTTAATTTTCTCGCGAAAGGTGTCGGGTGTACTCATCCTCTTACAGCACAGACAGCAGTATATGGTACTCATTTCATAGACTACTTCACCTCTACCACAGTTGGTCGTATCGCTATCCTCATGAATGAGGCAACTTCTCTCACAAGTTCACAGATAACTCTCGAAAATAGTGCCAACTTCACCTCCGCAGGCGGTCTCTATATGCCAACTGTCGGGATGTCAGCAACATTCGAGATGCCATACTACGCTCTCGGACATAATAGTTTCCAAAACTCAGCACTTGTCATGGCAGGTGGTACAGTCGGAAACTACCGATTCGAGTACGCCATAGATAAAAACGATGGTACAGGATTCTCTACGATGACTTCATCGAGCTTTACTGCAGCATGACTCGGAACGGCTCTGAGTGGTATCACAGGAATAGATCCAAGCAAAGGAGTAAAACTCAAGATAAAGATAACTACTACTACAGCGAATGCGACTGCTATCACGAGTGTATATGTTCTCACAAACTCCTCGACCACATCACAGGACTACGAGTATCCACTCGATGTAAATACTCTCACTCTCACTGGACTCATAGCAGGAACTCAGGTCGATGCCTATACAGGACTCCAAGACGGAACAGGAGTAAATATCGGAAACACCAACAGCTCATGATCATCATTCGCTTTTACTCATTCCTCGGGATGAATTTCCGGGTTTATTACACTCGTAAAAGAATGATACCAAACTCTGACTATCTCGCTCACATACTCCTCGTCTGATAGTTCTATACCAATACAGCAAATAGCAGATCCAGTATTCACTCCCTAACTTTTTTTCTTTTTTATGGCTAAGATTCTCGATGGTGATCTACTGGTAGTAGACACCGAACTCACGATCACACAGTGATCACTTACATTCACGCTCAATGCGACAGGAAATCTCGTCGCAAAGGATGGTGTCACGATGCAGGCACTCTATTCCAAGTTCGTAAAACTCTGGGACACTGACGCAACTCTCAAAAAGTACGCATTTCCAATGTCATACGATCTCATTATGGTTGCGAACCAGCCAAAGGGTCTCTATCGATTTATCAATGGATGGAAGCCATCGAACGATGCAACTCGTAAGATGCTTCGTGATGGATGATGGGAAGAGCGAAGCTCTGCAGGAGTCCTTAATCGCGTCTATGTAGGTGTGGTATCGCGAGGTGACGTCTCCGCAGGAGCTCAGCTCTACTACCAGCTCACGTCCTCATCTGCACCGACGGACTTCACCTATGCTGATGAAGTCAATGAAGCTGTCCAAGTATATGGAGACTCTACCAATGGAAACTTTGACTCTCGTACATTCTTCAAGGCATATTGTCGTGAATATGGAAAAACCTATAAAAGTTCTGTCCTCGCGGATACTGGTCTCACGGGAACATGACCATATATCATCGATATGCTCCTCTCGAATGCTGATGACCCGAAGATCCTCGCGAACGATGCGGCTATGAGTGGTGCTCCGTACTCATGAATCACTGTAACGTACTATGGGACAGACCAAACACGGACTATCTGAGGTACTGGGTATCCATTCCGAACGATTATCGAGGGAAATGGTGCTACACTGGAGCAAATCTATACGAAGATTGCTTACCTTGAACGTCAAAACTCTGATATCGATGCAGGTGCAGGAAGTGTGAACGGAAAAACGGCAGATATACTCCTCACGATGGTCGGTGACAATGGTATCACTGGAACTGGTGTCTACATCGACAACTACAACTCCAATGATGCTAACCGTATCACGTTCTACGATAAAAACGGAGTAGCTCGAACGAATCCGTACATCTCAGGTATGACTTTCACCTTCGACTCGACACTCACGGCAGGAAGTATAGGAAAATATACTGCATACTTCGCAGATCTCCCAGGGTCAAACGACTATCTCACAGATAATGCGATCATCGTGAAAGATGCGAGTGGTGCGGACATCACTGGAACAATCTCTGGAGGCTCTATCTCGAAGACATTCGACTATGATGGAAACGTGCAGGGCGGAAGAACTGCAGGAACAGACGCGAGTATCGTGATAGTCTGTACGAATCCAGGGAACTCTACTACGACCGTCACCAATCATACGATTACTCGTGCCGTAGGGCAGACAATAGTAAATAAGTGATCAGCAGACCCAGTCTACACAGCGTAATATTTTTCTCATGGCATACACATTTGACGGCATAAATAAGGTTGCAATCCTCTCCTCCAATACCCTCGATATGAGGGATTTTTGGAGTAGATGGATCGACTGGGTTCACACAGGAGACAATTCGAAGTATGCTCTCTGATATTCTGCTGTATGAGGAAATGATATTGATCCAGCATCTGGAACATCCATCCCGTGTTATATCTTCCAGATAAATGGCTGGAAGATACGACCAAGAGAGGCAAATCACACACTCACTGTAACGAATGGGATTCTCGTAGATCTCACCTGAGATCCTTTTACGAATACTCTCAGTATTTTCCGTGTGAATATCCGTTATCAGCAACCAGTACAGGCTATCACAGTCGCGACTGGTGGTAGTACTGGAGGAGGAAGTGGACTCACTCCTGAGCAAGTGGCGATGATAGAGGCGATGAATGAAAAAATAGACGTGAAGGTATCATCTCGAGCATCCACAGGAGCGGTTCGCAATATCTCCATGGATGGATGATTTACCAAGGATGACAGAAAGCTCCTCGAGGGTATTGAGAAGGTGGCAAAAAGCACTGATAAAAAGGTTGATACAGTCCAGACTACACTCGAATCACTCACGGATACTGTTATTGAGAACTTTGGCGATATCAAAACAGGTCTCGAGAATATGTCGGAATCTGGAAAAGCTCTCATCGATTCGGCAAAAAAGACTATCGAGGCAATCGAGAAAATCGAGATACGTGACTATTCGGAAGAACTCAGGGGAATAAAATCGGACATTTTGTCTGCTATGGAACAGGCGGAAGAAAGCAATATCAAACTCGTACAACTTCTCGGCATGACGAGCTCAGGTCTCGTGAAGGAGTTCTCCGAACTTCTGAAAAATGGATTCTTCGATATCAAGGTAGCAATGGAAAAAGAGAAAAAGGAACAGGCACTCGTATCTTCGAAGCATGTATCCAGCTCTGAGATGAAACTCATGGAGCACATTTCCCTCGGTATCAAATATCTCTCAGACAGGCTCGATACTTTTGACACCAAAATAGAACAGGCAGGAGCAAAAGACTTTACTATTTCAATCGAAGAGGATGAATAAATACACCACTCGTGCAGAGAAAACACTCGCGAACGCTCTCTATCGGGAGCTCATAAAAGACAAGAAGGCTGTCGTAAATTACCTCAAGGGTCTCGATACTCAAAAAGGTTTTCTTGACAGTCTATCAATGTTTTTTGACCACTATGTCTCTCCACTGGTGGATGCACTCGTGAATCGGGTGAAACCAATTATCTCTCGAGGAGCAAAGGACTCTATGGAATGATATGAAGATGAGATACCGACATTCGAGATTGACTTCTCTATACCAACAAAACCAGAGTCTGTGTATATCACTGCACTTCGAGAACTCCACCTCTCACAGAGGAGATGAAGTATCTCGAATACTACCATAGACAGGATACGCGCAGCGGTCGTGAAGTGAACCAAAGAAGGTCTCACATACGGACAGATTGCCGACAAGATAGAAGTACTCGATCCGTTCGTATTCTCACGGAATCGTGCCGAGCTCATCGCTATCAATCAAGTAGGAAAGGCATATCAGTTCGGAGAATATCTCCCGATGAAAGCCCTCTCTGATGAATGATTCGAAGTACAGAAAAAATGGAGCACCGTGCATGATCTCAAAGTCACCGCCACACATACACAGAACGAGGGGGATGGATGGGTTCCTCTCGATCATAAATTCTCAGGTACTGGAGACCTCATTCCTCCAGCAAGCGATCATCCGCGCTGTCGATGTGCCTTACTCTATAACGTCTTATAGCCTATGACAAGTATGCCAATCAGAACATTCTTGGTACACAACGGAATAGAAGCCTCGCGCGAGAATATCGTCAGATGGCGTAAAGGTTGGACACTCACTGAGCTCCGAATTGGACATGAGTATATCCGCGAATGATTTGAGGCAGAGCTTGTCGCCTACAAAAGTGAGAAGAATAACAATTGACACCAAATCGTCGGTTGGTATAGTGAGAGTATCATATAAAATTAAACCTTTTAATCCTATTTGGTATATGAACAAAAAGTTTTCATTCCAGGTTCTCATGGACACAAAGTCTATCGAGAAGAAAGCAGACGGAAGTCTCAAGATAAAAGGATATGCATCCACTAAGGATCTCGATCGTTATAACGATGTGGTCGAACCAAAGGCGTTTGATGGGACAGTAGATGTCTTCATGAAAGCACCAGTGATGCTCCTCCAACACGATGCAGATAAACCAATCGGACGATTCGAAGAACTCACCGTCGATAGCAAGGGTCTCGAGGTTGTCGGAAACGTCCTCTATAACGAGAATGACTGTATGAAGAAAATCGAGGACGGTGTTCTCGGTGCATTCTCTATCGGATACATACCGAAAAAATGGGAGATCCATGACGAAGACGGAAAATTGGTTGCCACAGAACGCGGATACGAGCCAGGATGCAGTTGGGAGGATGTGTGGTATGGAAATACTACTCGCACGATCAAGGAACTCGACCTGATAGAGATATCAGTCGTATCCACTCCAGCCAATCCACACGCAGTATTCTCTCTCGAAAAATCGGTCAAATCATTCTTCGATGAAGAAGCCAAGAAATGGAAGGAGCTCCTCGATAGTAAAGAAAAAAAAGAAACACCTGAAACGGCGGACGACACGCCTCAGGAAGTAATCGCAGATGTCGCACAAGAAGCACTCAATACCGAAGGTAGTGAAACAGGCGGTGAAACTCCGCAAGTCTCAGAGGAAGCTCCAGTAGTCGAAGCTCTAAATGCAGAGACAGGCAGTGAAACACCTGCGCCTGAAGTACCCGAAGAGAAGTCTATACAGGTAGAGAGAAAATCGTTTGAGGGTCTGGAGGCGAAAGTCGCAGGACTCGAGAGCGAACTCAAGACGGCTAAGGAGTTCAATCTGAAGCTCGTCGAAGTCATCGAGGCTCTGAATGGGGAGATGAAAGGTATCAGAGAGGCGGTTGCAAGTATTCCGATGAAGAAAGGTATTGCCACAATCGTTGGTGGTACTCTCGGAAAGGAGGAGCAAAAGTCCACTGGATACATAGATTCACTCATTCAATCGGCAAAAAATCATTAATTTCTTATCTTATTTTTTCTTATGAATCAGATCGATAAACGCATCGGTGAAATCAAGGAAGTCCTTGGTATCACTCCTAAAGCACTCGATGGTGCTGAAACAAAAGCGAATGAAGTAATGCATACTACCAATACTGGTGCAGGTGCAGAACTCATTCCTGAGAATGTACTTCTCAATGAAGTTATCAGTCTCATCCCTACATACTCGTCACTTCTCTCGGCTCTTCCGGGTAACCATGGAAGCAACATGCCGAAGAGTGCAACTGTTCCAGTCCTTGGTGAAGTTGGATTCTTCCAAGGTGAGGATGAGTGGACAGCAAACAGCACTGCAGATGAAGGTATCTACGACGGTGTTGTCGGAAACGGAAAGCCTACTACTGCTGATATCACTATCAATCAGAAAAAGCTCGTTCTCCGTATACCTATCTCTGATGACCAACTCCGCTACTCAGTGAAGAACGTCGAAGAGTGGGTCAAGGGTCTCATCGCAGCAAGTGCAGCTCGTACTATCGAGTCAATGATTATCAATTCAGATACTGATGGTGATATCAATAACCTCACTGGTGCTGGTAATGCAAAACACCACACTCGTCTCGGTCATACTGGTCTTCGTTCAGTGGCTCTCGCAGATGCTACTATGAAGTATGATATGGGTGCTATGGATGCGACTGACTTCTTCGCGCTCAATAACATACTCGGTGATCTTGCAGCGAATCCTGCAGATATCCTCTTCCTTATGGCTCGTTCTACGCTCAATAAGGCATCGACTATCGATACATTCCTCGAGGCATACAAGAGTGGAAAGGACTCTACTATCCACACAGGAGCTATCGGAAACCTCCTTGGTTCTGATGTCTTCGTGGCTCGTGACTTCTGGAAGACCAACGCTACTGGTGTAGTTGATGCAGTAGGCGCAAACAACGTAAAGGGTGGTGTGATCGCAATGCACAAGTCCGCAGTTCAGTACGGATTTGGACAGGAATTCAAACTCGAAGTGGTTCGAGTTCCAGCAAAGGGAATCATGCTCATCGGATACTTTGATTTTGGTTTCTCTATCGTGAACAAGCTCGCAGGTCAGACAGACCCTACAGTTGCTCTCGGTTACAACGCTACATTGTTCTAAGATTAGCGAATGCTATGCAGTGGGCTCTATGCCCCTTGTCAGTATTTTCTAACATATACACTATGCCATACATTCAAAATATTTCAGACGAAGCACAGCTCGTCCGCATCCAGGGAGAGAAGAAAGTGCTTAATCCCGGAGAAGTCGCAGAAGTTACCGAGAGTGAAGTCTCTATCACGAAATCATATAAGAGATTCTTCCAAGAGGTAAAGACCGCAGATGGAGTCACCACTCCTCCAGCTACTACTCAGACTCCAGAAGGTGAAAAAGACCCTTACGAGGGACTCACGAATGCCGACCTGAAGAAGCAAGCTGAAGATCGACTGGTTGATATTAAGGGTCTCAGGAAGAACACTGATATCATCGCAAAGCTCAAGGAAGCAGATGCACAGGAAGCTCTCGCAAAAACTGTAGTCGATGAGAATACCACTCCTCCAGTTACTACTCAGACTCCAGAAGGAACTGAGACAAATCTAACTCCTCAAGCATAATTCTATGGCAATCTGTACACTCGAAGAAGTCAAAACATACCTCGGTATAACCTGATCGAGTGAAGATGCACTCCTCAATAGTCTCCTCTCGGCAACAGAGGGGACTATTTTAAGCATCCTCAAAGTATCAACACTCGCAGAGGAGCAAGTCACCGAGAAGCACGAATACAAGTGCCAACCATACTATCTCCGTGGAATTAATCCACATGGAACGCCAAAGATAAATACCGTCAGTCTCACGAACTTCGAGATTGATGGATATATGCTTCGCTTCACAGATATTGTAGATCCAAACGATTGGGGGAAAATCAGTATCGAATATATCGATGGATTCGCGACGATGCCAGAGGATATCAAGCTCGCTCAAAAACAGATGATCCTCGAAGAGCGCGCAGTATCAAAGGCAAAGTGAGTCACAGAGTTTCGTCAGGGTGATCTCACGGTGAAGTATGGAACGGCTCGCACGGAAAATACCATGGATATTGAACGTCTCCTTTCAAAATATAAACGAGTTTTTGTATGCTCTTAACGACCAACACTTCCATCACTGTAAAAAGACTTCCTTCGTGAGCAACGAGGGAATATTCTGTTATCGTGACATCGAATGAACCAGCATTCATCGAGCCAGCAGATGACGCTATCAAAGCAATCTATGATGGTGCTCCAGGCGGAGAAATGTATCGAATATTTACGGACTTCATGGATGTAGCGCAACGTGACATGATCGAGGCATGAGGGAAAAAGTACAAAGTGGAGGGAGTAAAAGTATATGATTGCTTCATCGATAGCCATCTCGAAATAATCGTCCGTGATAATGATAATAGTTAAAAACACTGGGAAACTCCCAGACATCGCGAAAGCCAAGATAAAAACCATCTACAAGATTACTCAGAATATCCGATCGAAGGCGGTGACGAACTCCCCATACAAGACTGGTACTCTCCGTAGATCTATCCTCTCGGATGTACAGCCAGAACTCGGACAAGGAAAAGTGTGAAGTAACTTGCCGTATGCTCGTATGCGAGAATTTGGTGGAGTCATCACTCCAAAGAAAGCAAAAATGCTCGCATGGAAAAGCGGAGGAAAGTGGCACTTTGCAAAACGAGTCGTCCAGAAGTGAAAACCATATCTCATACCAGCATATAATTCTGAGATTCCAAAAATCGGTGCCACGCTCAAGTCATTTATAGAATCAACCACAAAATAGTATGTCATACGCTTCACTCTCCAGTAAAATCTATGCTCGACTCTCTCCTCTTGCACCATCCACGGTGAAGGAGGTTTTACAGTATGAGAACCAGCTTGCTGATAAGTTTCCCTATATCTCCATTGTCGAGGATGACACGGATAATGAGGAACTCCCATTTGATAATCTCACGGACACGCTCACATATAACTTCAAGGTTCGAGTTATCGATAGCTCCAAGGATCTTCCAAATACTACTACAAATATGCGAACGCTCGTGGATACGATACTCACAGCACTTCGAGATGATCTCACATGGGGATGTGAAGTATACCGTACTCGCATAGGCATCAAGTGGTGATGGATGGAATGAGAAAATACTCGAGTTTGTGACATCATGCTCGCGTGTGATAAATTGGTCGATGTATAACAATTGACGGAAATAGTACCAGTGATATAGTAAAAGAGTATTCAACTTTTTAATCCTATTTTGTTTATGAGTAAGAAGCAAAATGCCACTGCCACACCAGGCACAGAAGTCGAAGAAACCCCAAAGAAAGTGCCTGTTTTTTATCCTCGCACTGGGGAAACTATACTTCAATAATCTTTTTATCCTATGACATGTAATGTTCACATCGGTCGAATGGTTGCCATTGGTCTCGCAAAGGAGACCACTTCTGGTACTGCCGTAGATCCTACCACTTGGATTCCTTGCCGTAAAGCGGAAGTAAATCCTATTATCAAAAATGTAGAGGATGACTCTGGAATCGGTGTTATCGATAAGGTTTCTGACTCACGTCCAGTCGAGAATACCAGCGAAACGATGCTCGAGGGTATCGTCCGTGATGACTCTATCGGTCATCTTCTCATGGCGTGTTTTGGGACTTCTGCGACACCATCTCTCATCGAGACTGGTGTCTATAAGCATAACTTCACTCGCAAGAATGATAACTGTCCTGTGACGTATACGTTCACAGAAGACGGACCAGCAGGAACAAAGCAAGCTCCATACTCTGTACTCGAGTCTCTCACGATCGAGGCGAAGAGTGGGGATTATGTCACGTTTACTGCGAAGTTTCAAGGAGGTCAAGTAGTGACAGTTACCGATAAAAGTCCAGGATACACTGCTCAAAATCCATTCCTTGCATCCGGTGTCGTTGTGAAGATGGCAGCAAATATTGCTGGTCTCGCTGCAGCACTCGCAGTCAAGGCTTCCAGCTACAAGCTTACTATCGAGAAAGCTCCAGAGAAGTATATGGCTCTCGGATCTACGAATATCGAGTCTATCCATAACACGACATTCCAGGTGAAGGGAGATATGGAACTTATCTACGACTCTGATACTATCCTCCAGATGGTCGTCAATGGGGACAAGAAAGCTATATCATTCACTGCAACTGGACCAGTTCTCATCGGTGCGACGAAGAAATCTGAGGTTGGATTCGAACTTGCTCAGGTAACCCTCAGTGAGTGGAAGCGTTCAAATGACTCAGATAAGCTCGTGACTCAGACTGTTGGTCTTACTGGAGTATTCTCTATCGCAGATGCGAAAACTATCTCCGCTTGGGTTCAAAATACTATTAACACTCAATACTAATTATGAATATCACTACTCTCTCAGGAAAGGAAATCGAGGTAAAATTCAACGCTTTCCGCACTCGTAAAGTAGACCGAGAATACCAGATGGCACTCTCGGAAAATGTCGTTATCGGAACAGACGGACAGGCAAAATTCCCAGCTTCGAACGTACAGAAAGCAAATGACGTGCTCGTTATGGGTATGACAAATCTGACTCAGGCAGAACTCGATGATATCAGCGCCGAGGACTACAACTCTATCCTCGCGAAAATCAATGAAGAAGACGAAAAAAAAAGTTCGACGAAGAAGTAATCAGGCAGATTAAATACACGATCGACTCGGGGTATGACCCTCACCCCGAACACATAGAGTACCTCCTCATCAAGAAGCTCTACCACTGCACACCGAGCGAACTCGACAGTCAGGACTACCACAAAGTAGCATTGCACGCTCGAATTCTCTCGATGGAAATGGAAAAAGAGTGGAAGGAAAATCAAAGGGCACAGCAATAAAACGGGTCAATCCCGTTTTTTCTTTTACCATAGTATGTCACAGAACCAACACGAAGTCATCATACGCCTTACCGACCAGGCAACCGCAGGAATGAAGAAAATCGAAGGACAGGCAAAAAATGTACAGTCCTCTTTTTCATGATTAGCCGGAACACTCACAAAGGCATTTGCAGGGGTAGCGGTTGGTGCGATGTTCGTGTCCCTTACTTCATGAGTCGAGCAAGCGAGAATAGGATTCGAGACGCTTCTCGGGAGTCAGGAGAAGTCTCTCCAGATGATGCGAGATATCGATGAGTTTGCATCCAAGACTCCGTTCGAAAAAACAACTCTCACACCACTCGTTCAGCAGATGATTGGTATGGGTATCGAGGCTCAGAAGGCTCTCCCGACACTGCAGGTACTCGGTGACTCGATGGCTGCACTTGGAAGGTCTGACGCGGATCTCCAATGAGTCGTACTCGCGCTCGGACAGATACAGACCAAAGGGAAAGTATCCGCCGAAGAGCTCATGCAACTCGCAGAACGTGGACTTCCTGTCTACAAGATCCTCGAGGATAAACTTAATCTCACGAAGAAGCAACTTGGAGACATCTGAAATGCTGGTATATCATCCGCGACAGGTATCAATGCACTCCTTACAGGACTCAATGAGCGTTTCGGTGGCAATATGGTAAAGATGGCAAATACACTCAAGGGACAATGGTCGAATCTGATGGATAATGTCAAAAGTCTCGTGGGAAACTCCTGACAGTTCCTTTCGAACAAGATGAGGGATACGCTCGCACAGATAAACAAGTGGTTCGATGAGCACCGTGCTTTCGTGAAAAAAGTAGCAGATGACTTCTTCGCATTCTTCGGAAATGCGTTTGCTTCGGTTGTACGAGTAGCGTGAGTATTCCTCGGTGCTATCACGACCGTTCTCACTGCCATATTCGGTGAAACTGCACGAACGACCGAGGGTCAGGCGAAGATATGGTCAAGACTTCTCAAGGCTATCTCTGATGGATTTATCGTCGTTGCAGCAGTGGCATCTATATCTCTCCGTGGTATTGCTTTTGCAGTTGCCACTCTCTGGAATGGTATCAAGATTGGAGCAAATAAGATGGCTCAGACCATATCAGAACCATTTCTCCAGCTTGCGAATATCGTCGAAAAGGTCATAAACTTCGCTATCAGTGGCATCAATAAGCTCCTCACGTTCCTCGGGAAATGAACTATATCGACTATCAGCTCTATCTCTACGATAACTGGCAATATTGCATGAGCTCTCGATGATACTATCGATGCATCGAAGGAAAATATCAAGCGTGACTTCTCGGAGCTCAAAGATGGAGTTCTCAAGGATGTTACCGGTATGGTAGATGGGATGCAGGCAAATTTTGACCAGTTCAATAAGGCAGTCGATACTTCTGCAGGTGCGACCTCTGATCTCCAATCGAGAATCAGTGGAGCCATTACGGATATGGGAAACTTCGGAGAGGCTGGTGCGAATGCTGGAAACAAGAATGCTAAAGGGTCTAAGGAGGCAAAAGATGCCATGAAGAAACTCTCTGACCAGGCGGAGGATGCAGTGAAAAAGATTGTCGATGGATTTGATAAGACGAAAAAAGAAATCGATGACGCTCGTGAAAAGCTCAAGTCTATCACTGCAGAATGGTCGAAATATAAGCAGGAAGGAGTGAAGGCACTCTCGGATATCAACCGAGAGATCCAGAAGTTCAATTCAGAAACTGCCACCATCAAGTTCGGTATCGAGTGAGAACAGAATGAGGCTCTCGCAAAACGTGCGGTCGAAATCAAGAAGCGTTTGGCAGATATCAACAAGAATGGGGATACGAATGGTGAGCAAAACGCCCTCCTCGAGGAACAAGCGTACATCATGGGAACTGTAGACCAGGCAATTCTTAAGCAGGTAGAGAGCTATTCGGCACTTTCTGATGCACAGAAAATCGTCGCGGATAATCAAAAGAAGATGACCGACGAACTCAAAAAGCGAGAAGATGATCTCTCTGTCATGATGGAGAAAAAGGCTATCCTCGAACTCCAGGCAAACCAAAAGGCTATCAATGATCGAAAAATCAAACTCCAAGAAGAGGATGGAATCATGAAAGCGTTCTATACTGATACGGCAGGTAAGCTCGTGGAGATAAAGAATCAGGAGAATGTAAATCTCGCTATCTCTATCCAACAGAAACAGGCAGAGCTCGAAAAGGACTACAACGATACGAACCAGCTTCTCAGAAGAAAACTCTCTCTCCAGAAGTCACATCTCGAGGATCTGAAGCTCGCATACAAGCAGTATCACGATAATCTCAATGTCGAGACGAAAAAGATGAGTGAGCAACTCATATCCTACTATAACTCTATCTCAGCGAGCCTCCGAGAGATGATTGCACTCCAGCGTTCAGCAGGAATGAGTGGTGGCGGTGGTGGCTCGGTCGGTACTCGCGCATTTGGTGGGCAGGTGTCGAAATGAGAGCCATACATAGTCGGAGAGAATGGTCGTGAACTCTTCGTACCGTCTACCTCTGGCACTATCATACCGAACGACAGGCTCTGAGGCGGTGGTGTAAATATCGTCATCAACATGGGTAGCGTAAATGTTCGAGATGATAGAGATATTGACTCTCTTGCGAATAAGGTAGGTGAAGTTCTCACACGTCAGTCACAACTCTTTAAGCTCTGAATATCATAGTATGATCTCAAATGCTCCAATATCATCCACACCAATAGGATACGCCGAATATCCAGCCTCTGCCGTCAGTTCGAGCGAAGATTTTTCTTTTGCTTCATACGGACTTCAGAATGCGAATATCGTCACTACCGAAGCTCAAGGTCTCCATGACTCAGGGGCTTCGGATTTTGGCGAAGCATCGAACAACGGACAGGATGGAGGACAGTTCCTCTATAGAGACTGGAGGAAAAAGACTATCACCCTCCGAGGTATCGTAAAGGCAGATACCAGAGTGGATATGGAAGCGAAGATAGATGAGATGAAGAAATACCTCGACGAAAAAGACGGCATCCTCAGATATGCGACACAGGGGAAATTCCGAGAGATAAATGCCACATGTTCGAATATCGTCTTCGATCGAAAAAGGTATCACGTGAGTTTTTGTCCTTTCTCTGTCACATTCACTATCAACGATGTGTACTGGAGAGATGCAGAAAATACTATCTCGACCGATACTGGTCTCACTTCGAATATTAATATCGAGTACTCGAACGAGGGATCTAAGGAGACATTCCCAAAAATCATCATCGTCGTAAATACAGGATCCTGTAGTCAAGCAAAAATGACGCTGGATGGAATATCCCTCACGGTTGGATCTCTCACCGCATGAGATGTTCTCGTGGTAGATAGCAAGACAAAGCATGTCTATAAAAACTCTGTTGCCATCGACTACACATGACCGTGTCCGATATTTTCCAAGTGACCCAATATCGTCGAATATGATTTCGGGACCGGAACATATAACCTCGATATCAATGTGAAGTACTCTAAAAACTTTCTCTAATGAAACGATACGAATACAAGCTCTACGACCGTTCATGAGGATTCAAAGAGGTTCTCACTCCTCTTGTGACTTCTCAAGTTCGGTTCACATCTCAGCTAAACGGATGACAGGGTCAGATGACCGTGGATCTCCATGCTCCTTTTGACTACACAGGAGTCACAAAAAGCGACATCATCAAAGTATGGTGTTTTTCTGATTTATTCCCGAGCGGTCTTCTCATATATTCAGGGTTTGTCTCGAAGAGAATACCGAAATATGAACGATGAAAAACGACACTCTCTCTCACGGTTCTTGGGCTCGCATCACTTCTCACTGGAGACACCGTAACAGCAAACTATAATGCAGACCCAGCGACGATTATCACGAGTATAGTGAATGCTTATAATTCGGCTCACACTGGAATAGATATCACACTTGGTACAGTCGAGACAGTGTGATCGAATAGGAATATCGAGTACTCTGGAACGAATAGTTTGGAGGCAATAAAACAAGCGACGGATAGCACTGGAAAGTGGCTCTATATCTGACCTGATGGAACGGTGAATTTTCACAATAACGTGTCACTTATTCGAGCGAGTATCGATGGAGAGATTGACTCTATCATCATGGATGACGACCTCGAGAAGGTGGTGAACTCGGTCGAGGTGGAGTGGAGTACATGAGTCGTAACAGCGACAGATCCCACGAGCATCGCTCTCTATGATATGAGGAAAAAACGCATCTCGAAGACAGAGCTCAAGGATTCTACTTCGGCTCAAAACTATGCCAACCAGTATATTACGAAATACGCACAACCTACACCAGCCATCTCCGTCACGATAACAGACAAGTTCGAGGTGTGAATCGAGACAATTATTCCAGGAATGTTTATCAATATCCTAAACAGTAACTTGTCACTTAACAATTTACAGATATTGAAGGTGGAGTACACTCAATACAGTGTCAAGCTCGATATATCAAGCTATAACTCATTTGCTCAAGAAGTCCTATGATAACTCAATACTTTCTCAACAATACATCTTCGAAGCTCGATGCAGGAGTTGGTTCTGGAACACTCATAGCATCACTTCCGACAGGAAACGGAGCTCTCCTATGATCGAGTTTTCCTCTAAAGTGAGTCGTACAAGAATTTGATACTCTCGGTCGTGTAACGAAGCGAGAGTTTGTCCGTATCACGGGACGCACCGGAGATATTATCAACTGGGTACGTGCAGTCGAACCATGTCCAGCATCATGGGATGCAACTACGCATACCCAGACAGCTTTCTCATTCTCTGATCAAGCAATCCTTTCTATCATCTTCTCTGCAGATGATTATGAGACTTTTAAGGACGAAATAAATGCTAAAGTCGATGCAGTTGGCGGACTTCGAAGTGGATTCGGATCAAATAAAGTTGTACGAATTAATCGTACAACTTGACTCGAAGAAGCGAAGAATGTGACTGACGGAACAAATATACTCTCATCTGATAAAATCCGTCTTGAAAAAGCAAGTGGTGATTACGAGGACATATTATACTCAAACATCAAAAATGATCTCTGATCTGCTGGAAAATATATACAAACTGTTCAGATGTGAGAGGTATTATGAGCCACAAATACTATACCCGATGCCATCCCGAATCTCACCAGTAATACTGGTGACTCAAACTATATCACGAGTGCTTCTTCTGAATACAATGCTTCTTATTACGCCGCAGTAGCATTTAACGATAATCTATCTGATGGTTGGGCTTCTCAGTGATTGACAGTAAATCAATGGATAAAAGTAGTGATGCCAGTGGCAAGAATCTTCAATGCTGTATCTCTTATGTATTGGAGTGCAGGTGAAGTATATAATACTGGATGGAAGATACAGGGCTCAAATGATGGTACAAATTGGACTGATCTATATACATCGATAGCACCTGTTCCAGGAACTTACACAAAATATACTTTTGCAAATACTACACCATATACTCAATATCGTTTCTTTGGTGCTACGGGTGCAACTGGAACAAATCCAGGACTCAAGAGAATAAATTTTGATGAGGTTTCTTCAGCTCCAGTACCAATCGCCGTGGTATGAGCTATACAATATCCAATAACTCTCACATCATCGAGTGCTGGAAGTTATACAAATATGGGTATTGCTTTCTCTGTTCCTTATGCCTGCAAGATTCGAACGGTGAAGTCATGGGCAAATGCTTCGAGTGGTTCTGCAAAGATACAACTCAGAGATAACTCCTGAACACTTCTTACTGAGCAAACAGTGGCAAATGGTACTAATTCGTGTGACCTAAACTACGATATAGTAGCGAATACGACATATAGACTCGTTCTTAATGATACGGTAAACTTTTGAAATACAGGATATTATGTTGTCTGAACCACATTTAATACTTACTTTCCTTACTCTACTGCTTGAGTCTATAATGCTGTCACGAATGATGCGAATCATTGGAGTTTTTCAGAGATCAATCTTGATTTTCTTGGCAAGGCTTTTAAAGCTCGTGCCAATAGGTCAGTAGAGATACCATTTGCTGTATTCGCTGGTTTTGCGAGTGGTCCAAAATCAATAGGAAACTCTGTTGATCTCAATGGAAATGATTACTCATATATCGAGTGATTTTCTGGTCTTACACGATGAGATATTTTGTATGTATCAAATATCGCTGGGGCCATATCTACAACGAAAGGTACTGTAAAAAACCCTATCTGACAAGCAGTAAGCTCATCTGGAATCGTACTCAAAAAAACTCCAAATTCTGTCGATAACATCATCTCATACTCTATTCCGAATGCTGGTATAGGAGTTACGAACTATGGTGCAATAGGATGGCATTATGGTGGACTTTGTTCATATACGATATCTACATCTACTGGGTATCTTGCCTCATCTTGTACTCTCCAATGGAGTGGTGATGGTGTGAATAATTGGAAAGATATTGCAACAGCATCTGGTAACCAGACACTACAAGGATCTTGCTCACTTCCTACATGATTTATTCGAGGTAGACAGGTATCGAATAATTCATCAAATGCATCTTCTATTACTGTAACGAACTAATCTATGATCATTTCTTTTTTCTCTCATACAGACTATACAACTGGAGTTGATTACTCATCGAATCCTGATTGTCTCCATCAAGAAGATATAGAAATCAATCTCGATACTCACATACCAGTACTCATCGAGGAGGATGGTGAATATTCGATCGAAGTACAAGAGAAGACTCTTCCACCAGAAACATCTGAAGAAAAGCACGCTCGAGTCTACAATTCGATTATCTCCACAGAGTCACTCGATGACATAGACCTCGAGTGAGAAATCTTCTCAGACTTCGAGATCGGTGAACTCATCACCGCTCGATGCTTCGGAGGAAATCCTCATGCCGAGAAAGCTCTCACGAATAAAGCCCTCGCCATCGCTATCGCTCTCCTCCAAGGTGGCACACTCACTCCAGAGATGGAAGAAAAGCTCGCATACGCGCAGTCGAAGAAGGATGAAGTGGATGCAGTTCGAAATCTTTTTAATCTTGGTAACTTATAAATCATGTCTGAACAGAGAATATCAAAACTGGAGGAATCCTTCGCAAGTATGCAAATTTCTTTTTGAAAAATCGAGACAGTTCTCGAGAACATCGACAAGAATCTCACGAATGTCCTATCCGTAAAGGAAGAGGTAGTTACTCATAGGGAAAAACATAAGGTGACTGAAAATCGTCTCTTGAACTCTGAAAATGAAATCAAGAAGCTTGGTGAGTCAGTGGCTTCCATAAATCTAAAGATTGCACTCGTTACTGGTGCATGGTGAGTAATCTTTTTTCTTATCAATCATTTTCTTTCTAAGTAATGCAACTCGCAGACTTCACATCTCGAAGCTGGAAGGATCTCACCTACAAGGAGTGGGATTTTCTCCGTAGTGAGTGAATCGTGAATGGATGTGGCGGTGGAGGAACAAAAATGAAACAAAAGATTATGCGATGGATAATCAAGTGGATACTCAAGAGACTTCGCCTCGTATTCATCCAGGCATCCTGCGACGTGCATGATTTTGCATATTGGCAAGGTTGAGATGATCGGAGGCGGTATGAATGCGATATGTGATTCTTCGTAGCTATCATCTCAGACATCCAGAAAGCTAATCTCGGAATGTTCTCAGTTCTCAAATATACAACTCTCGCTCTCTGTTTTTATTACACGGTTCGGTTCGGTGGAAAAGGATACTTCAACTATCACTAATTTTCTCGCTTATGGAACAATATAGAGACCTCGAATGCGAGGCGAACGCTCAGGGTACACATCATGTACATCAGGTGCGCGGATACACTCGCGACATGGTAGAGCTCGCGATACGTGAGAATCATCAGCTTCTCGATGAGATGGAGCCGTGACAGAACTACGGAGCACTGCCATTTGGATACCAGCCATGTAACACTCTCAAATAATATGCTCTCGCTCTTTTTCTTCCTCGCTACATTCTCGAAAACCATGGCACTTCCGACTCGCCCAGGGCAATGACCAGTGGTTACAATTCATCATCCATTCTCTAAATTTTTCTAAAATATGAATACTATAGATTTCGAAACATATGACGCTGGGATAGATTTTCCAGATAATCGAGATGTAAAAATGAATCTCGACATGGCATGATGAGACCTACCGACATCCATCATGCATGATCACACTCCAGTCCTCAATCAGGGAAAGATTGGGGCTTGTACTGTTTTTGGAAGTTCATGAGCATTCTTCGAGACATCATTCCTCGACGCTCTTCGAAGTGGGACACAGTACGGTCAACCATACGATCCATGGAAAGTATGGGACAAGGCAAAAGAACGAGGTGCATCAGATACTCGTGGATGGACACTGCAGGGGGCTCTCCAGCTTATTTATGATATGAAGTACTGTGTTGGCTATGTAAAAGTAGCGCCTGCAGGAAATACGAATCCTGAACCACTCAAGCAAGTTCTCGCGGATGGATACTGTATTGCCACTGGAACTGGTAATGGTGACTGGGGAAAAATAATACAGACGGGGGTATATTCTGAGAAGCAAGGATTTAGTGGACATGTTTGGCAGATAAATGGATATGATGACAACCACACCTTTCCAAATGGAGAACGAGGAGGATTCCACTCTCCAAATTCTTGGGGAGGTCGTGGTGGTTTCTGGATTCCGTACTCGATGATTGGGAAATTGTATTCGACATATATCATGCTGGACCCGTCAGAAGTGGATAAATTCAACGAGCTCAGAAACTTTCAAGCAAAGCTTCATGCTGACCAAGCAAAAGAAAAAGGTATATGGAATGGAAATAACGGGACTGATATAGCGACAGATGGAGAAATCCGAACGATGATCTCTCGAGCTATGGATATCATGGGCGTTCGTCCACGTCAGTATTGGGCAACAATATTCGACGAGAAGATACTCAGATGAAAATGAATACTTCCTATATGGAACGAAAAGGACGGAAAACGAAATGCTACTGACAGAGAACTTGCTATCATGTTCACTCGGGCAGTAAAAAGAGATCCGAAGATCTCTGAGCTCTCCCTCACTCGATTCCAAATCGCAAGTGTCATAGGGCGCGACTTACTTTAGTCCTAAAAAATCGTGATGCGAAAATGGATCTATCTTGTAATAATCGTCATCTTGTTTACTTGGAGTATAGATGTGAGTACTTACGCTCTATCTCCTCATAAATTTCAACTCGTCTCGCCTCAGTACGAATAAACTGAACCATTCTTGTAAGAGGAGAAGTTCCACCTTTCGACACTCGGATCCACCA
>CAZXUQ010000007.1:0-64121 GCA_964644075.1 uncultured Candidatus Peribacteria bacterium | reverse complement strand
GAGTAGCGGTCTTCGAAACCGTTGGTTGTAGGTTCGAACCCTACTGGGTGCACCAGTTCCGCGAAGCGGAACAAACACAAACAGTCACACAAACACATCGGAGATGTTTTTACCTCAGAAACATGTAAAAAAAATCCTTTCTGTATCTGTCTTCTGTATGTGTATCTCGCAAACTGCGTTTGCTTGCCCAGGTGGTGGAATGGTAGACACGTACGTTTGAGGTGCGTATGCCGTAAGGTGTGGAGGTTCAAGTCCTCTTCTGGGCACCAGAAAAAATCAAATCCTATTCGAAAGAGTAGGATTTTTTATTGCTTTGAGTGAATCGTTAAAAAAATCCCCCGATTTCTCGGGGGATGATATTATTTTGCTCGTTCGAGATATTCTCCAGTTTCTGTATTGATAACGATCGACTCATCTTGGTTTACAAATCCTGGGACGCGCATCTCGAGACCTGTTTCGAGTTTTACTACTTTATCAACCTTACCATCAGCGGTATTTCCTGCGACGGCTGGCTCAGCTTCGACAACCTTCAGAGTAACCTTGAGTGGGAGGATGATACCGATAAATTTTCCCTCAAATGTCTGGAGATCCACGACGACACCCTCAGTGAGATACATTGCAGCATCACCGACATCATCCTCATGGAGGTCGACGGTTTCATACGTCTCCTGGTTCATAAATGAATACGTGTCTCCTGAAGAGTATAAATACTCTGCCTTAGCACGCTCGAGGATAACATCTTCGAGTTTTTCCTCTGAGTCGAGGACCTTATCAGCCATACCATTTTGCATGAGGTTTTTGAGTCGTACAGCCACGTTTGTTGCTCCACGTCCACCACGACGCATTTCATGTCTGACCACGAGGAAGAGTCCTCAGTCGATTTTGAGTACTGTACCAGTACGAGCTTTGAGAGCAGTTATCATAAGAAATGAAAAAAGAATACTCGCCAAGTATAGCGAATATTCGTTTTTTGCAAGTTTTCATTACAAAAAAATGTAAGGAGCTCAGACTATATACCTGTAAATTCTTTTCCGTTTGGTGGACGACAGTCGCCATTTTCAGTACCTCAGCCGATTGTCTGACATAAAGCTTTACAGTCGTTGTTTGGAGCAATAGGACGAAGTATGGTTGTACCTATTTTACAGATATCTCATCTTCCTGCATTCATCCAGTCTCATGTCGTTCCTACATTGATACCGCTTCCACATGGAGAAAGCTGTTTGAGGTAATCTTCTTTGCTTACCATAGTCGATCCACCTATATAGTAGTAGTTTCCAGAAACTTCGGGAAGGTATTCACTCCAGATCGGACGATATCTGGTAAAGTTACCACTGATATTGGTTGCTACGGTGAGTTCACAGGTAGTATTAGATATTTTTTTATTGATATCGCGTACGGTGAGAGTCGGAGTATAGTTGATGTATGTCTGAAGTCCATAACCAGGAAGTTCGAAGAATATTCCGCAGTTATCTTGGTTTGGAGAGTCTGCTGGTTTTCATGGTGTGATACATTTTTGAGCAACTTTGAAGTTGATATACCACTTTCCTGGTGCAAGGTTCAGGATACCAGGTTTTGTTCTCTTATCATTGACAGAGTAGTACCTCCATCCGATCACGTCATTTGCAACTACAGTTTGTGATGATGATGAAAAGTCACAAGGATTTCTCGAAATACTGACATTCCATCCAGTAATCAAACTTCCAGGGGCTTCGGCATAGGTAAGTGTCGGGAGTTCTCCTTCCAGTTTCCCTGCAGTAGTAGTATCTTTGATATTCATTTCTACGGTATACGTACGAGTAGGATCAGTACTCTTAAACATCTGCCGACTCGGGAGGTCATGATAGTCTCAAAACTTAGAGTCTGGGTAACTCTGCCCAGCAGGACACATATTGGTAGCAGTTACAGGTGGTAAGGTCGTAGGAGGAGGGGTCGATGATGGGGAAGAAGAAAAATTATCTGTCACGGCGTCTCCAGAAACAAGACCATCTTTCAAATCTTCCTGTGGCCGTGGAGTATATGGTCGTACCCCTATATCGTTAAAGGCTTTCCCACCATTATATATATTGAGTCTGGTCATACATGTCTGGTCAGATCCAGCAGGCGCACCTGGTGCAGCACATCCGTCAAGAGGAAGGATATTTATATACCATGTTCCTGTGCTGAGTGGAACAAAGTCATACGGTGAGTTTCCTACACGTGTATCGTTTACAGTAAATCTAGGACTTGAAGAATTTTCTATTGAGTAGCCACGAGTGGTACGCGGATTAAAGTCGCACGGATTACGTGAAATCGTGATGAGACGAAATGCTGGATTTGCTCATGGAGTTTCATATATTCCCAATTGACCAATAGAGTCCTTCGTTTTCTGCCATGGAGCAATCGTGAATTTCACGGTTGTCACCTTATCGAGTTGTTTCAAGGCAGCACCTACATCAATCTTTCCATTTGTTATTGCTCGGTCAGCATAATCACGTATTGGCATATCAAATCGGTTTGGTACAGATGAGTCAAGTATTGTATAGTCAGGGAATTTCTTTCCTGATGGACAGTAGTTCTTCATCGTAGTACAGGTAGAGAGCTTACACTGTCATCCTGTTGTTGTGGGACTGACCCAATATTCTCCTCAGATACACGATGTTGGGAGAGAGGTATCTGTTGCATTGGTGTGATCTTTGACGTTGTAGTATGAGCCTGCTGTGGATGTATACTGATACCCGTTTGGATTTTCACCACTTTTGTATGTGGATGGATTGGCTGTCTGGAGTTTATCCAGACCTGTAGGACAGGATATGGTTCCTACCTCGAGCCAAGGGCCTGTAGAAGGGTTTGTGTTGGGACTCGTTGCACTTCCGTTGTTTCCATTTCCAGTATTTCCTCAATTGTTCCCCCCACTCACTCCACCAATAACTCCACCGAGGACATCTCCTATGATAGCATCTGCTGTATATGCTGGAGAGAGTCACATGAGAGATCGGATATTGTTTCTCACCACTGCAAGCATCTCTACAGCATCTCAGAGTCCTGCATCTACTTTCTCGTAGTATGCCGTTCTCTCAGATTTGGTTTGTCCTGTGACAGGTATATCTGAGAATTTCATAGCTCCCTCATTGATCATCTTCATGATAGCATCCACTTTGGTTTGACTTACTGCTCCATAGGAGAAGGAAGCTGAGAAGATGAGAGTAGATGTGAGAAGAGCGAGAAGGAGTTTCTCACGGCGGGAAAGGAGAGAGGGTTTCATAGGGAAAATGAAAAGAGTAGGATTATCATAATCCTACTCTAAATAGTGAGAAAATGCAAATTTTTCAGATATCTAACTTTCCTTATTTTCTTCTACGAGCTCCCCTCTCACGATCCATCTACCCGAGAGTCCACCAACTGGAGTACAGGTAAAGAGGGTGATGATCTTTTTGTCTCCATCGGGGAGGAGAACACTGACATTGGTCGGATCAGTGTTGTATGAGGCAGTGACACGATAGCGATGGAGGGCGTAGCCTGATTTCTCTGTGGAGCTCTGTGTGTAGACCCAGACTTCCTCACCAGCATCGAGCTCCATCAGGTTCCCGAACACGGTCTTATAGCGTCCTGCATCACGGTTCCAGTAGGATGAGTGTCCTGCGACGACCATATTCCCGACTTCGCCAGCACTGGCTGATCGTGGGTAGTGGACGACACCGTCATGGAGATATGGATTGACCTTAATTTCGCCTCATGAGACGAGAGTATCGAAATCTTTTTGGCTCGACTTCTCACTGCTATCGAGGATATCATAGACAGGGGTGACGATACCGATCGATGGCACGACGATGTACGTTTTGGCATTATTATCTTTTTCTTGGTACTTGCCTCCGAGTGTTTCGGAGAGGTGTTTTTTCCAGAAAGCGATATCACGAGGAGCGTCTCCGACATGAGCAAATCCATATGCCGACGGGAACATCGCTTTCGTCGCGACGAGGAAGTTCGCTATGATGCGAATTCATTTTTTGGCGATCGGAGTCCCCGTGTCGAGAAGTTTTTTCGGAAGGACAAATGTCGGCTTCGCACGATCGATGATGATGACAGCGACCGACTCGGCTGTATTGCTTGGATCGGAGACATCGGTGATCGCATATGAGACAGTATACTTTCCTGGAGCCGTTTTCGGAGGAAAGAGGATTTTTCCTGTTTTTGGATCGAGCGTGAGACCTTTGATACCACCATTATCGAGAAGCTTTACCGTGACATTTTTTACTGTCGCAAGAGTTCCATTCACTCGGTCGTTCGGAAGGAGAGACTGATCTCCTGCTGGTCCGTATGGATAGTGTTCGAGGCTTGGGAACGCTTCGATACGAGGAGATTTCTCTGGAGTATGAGGAGTCTGTTGGAATATTGTCTGTACACCGATCGGAACAAATGGTTGCTGGAATTGGGACGTCGATGGAGGTGTCGAGGTCGTCGGTGGAACATACGTTGGTCATGGTCCGCCACCTGGTCATGAAGTCGGTGTCGACGGTACTGGAGGTGGAGTCATGAGTCCTGCATCATACGACATATCGACCCCTCCGTGCGCAGGGAGAGTGAGAGCGATCGTCGAGAGGGTAGTGAGATTGGAGTCGAGAGTACGATCTGATCATGCGAGAGCCGTCGTCGGCATGAGACCGTAGAGGACTCACCCAGAGAGGAAGTTCGATGGACGAAGGGAGAATGTATACCCCGTCGCACTCGGCGCAAAGAGCATACCATAGACGCGAGATGTCGTGCTCACTCCCGTCGCACTCGAGAAGAGAAATGCTCATGAAGCATCGGTCGTCGCGCTCGCGATCGTCGTACCAGAGAGAGAAAGATCGATCACGACAGAGGCAATCCCACTTTCTCCACTGTCCTGTATACCATTTCGATTTGCGTCGTTCCAGACACGGTCTCAGACAGTCACAGGATAGATACTTACGACTGCGGTATCAGTGTTATTTTGTCACTCGGGCGTGCTCGGGTTCGGAGCATTTGGATCACTTGGGTTTCCAGGATTGCTCGGGTTACCAGTGTTTGCAGGATTGTGAGCGATCGAGATTTCAGCACTATTGGATACCGAGACGGTGTTGGTGAGACTCTGTGCACCGACAGCATCGGTGAGCGTGACATGGACTGGGAAGACGATATCTGTGAGGCTCGCACCAGAGAGAGCTCCGGTCGCAGTGTTACAGAGGATATTTTGTCCGCTGACACTACAGCTCCATCCACTTGGAGCAACGAAGCTCGGATCGAGTGTGACTCCATTCGGGAGCGTATCAGAGACGTACGTCGTGCCGAGGAGTGGGCCAGGTCCGAGGTTGGTAACACGGACGGTATAGAGAAATGTATCTCCATATCAGAGACTATTTACATCTCCTGAACTCGTCGCTGGAGAGTTCGCGTCCTGGAGGGCTCATGAGAAGATGCTCATATACTTCGTCACGCGCATATCGAAATCCTGGTACAATCCGAAATCTCGGCTCGTATCCGTACGTGCACTCGCGAGCGCTGTCACAGGAGGCGCAGAAAACGATAGTGAATTTACACCAGTGGTACCTGGGGTCGCGGTCGGCTGACCATCAGAGTCGGTCGTCGGAGTACCCGCGCCTGTAGGACTCGGTCGGTAGCTGCCAGAAAGTGTCCCGCTCGTGAAGTTCGAAGCATCGAGGGAGATCGTATAGTTTGCTCATGGGATGATTGGTGCATTTCGCACATAGGAACCATCTGGACTCGTCGATCCAGACTCACTCGAAAAGGTGTAGACACCACTGACGTTCGTGACCGCAGTCGCGACGACAGCACCACTCGCATCGAGGAGAGAGACGTGGACGAGAGGGATACCAGTTTCTCCACTGTCCTGTATACCATTTCGGTTAGTGTCGTTCCAGACGCGGTCTCCGATGATAACTGGTACAACGAGAGATACAGCAGGATCAGTGTTATTCGATGTTTGTCCTGGGAGTTCTTCGAGATTGGTTGCGAGGGCAGTATTGGTGAGGATAGCATCTTTCGCAGTGACGGTGACGGGGATAGAGATGTCACTATAGGCACTACTTCCGAGGACTATATCTGTCGATCGACACGTGATGTCAGCACCACTGGCGTTACATGACCATCCTGATCCACTCGGGAGACTCGTCATCGTGACTCCACTCGGGAGCGTATCAGTGACGACGGTTTCTCCGTGGGTCTGACCAGGTCCGAGATTGGATACGCGGATGATATAGGTCAGGGCACTTCCAAGGCCCTCATACACACCACTTCCGCTCGTATCTGCATCTGAGGATGGAGCAACAGTATCGATATATTTTTTAAGAGAAATGTCGAAACCGAGATATGCTCCGAAATCGATATCATGAAGGAGATATCGTCCACTTCCCGTCGCAAAACCAAACGGATGAAGCACCATAGTCGTATAGCCAAGAGATGGAGAATTGGTCGGGAGAGTGATATCAGCATCTGAGTCGAGAGTAGAGTTCCCTCATCTCGATCCTGGACTGACAGTCCAGCCCATAGCGGTATCGAGGGTATTTCATGGAGTGAAATTCGAAGCCGCAAGTCACACAAAGTACGATCCTGCGAGCTCGAGAGGGAGGTTACTGACGAAGGATGGTGTCGATCCTGTCATGGCATTGGATGTGAAAGTATAGTTTCCAAATCCATCTGTCAGAGCTGAGGCGATCACAGCACCGCTCGCATCGAGGAGTTCTACCGTCGCGTTCATGATACTATTTTCCCCACCATCCTGGATCCCATTTGCATTGATGTCGTTCCAGACACGATCTCCGATTTCGATATCGGGAAATACTCAGAAATCATACGTGAGATCCGATGACCCAGCGGCGGGAAGCGTGAGAGGTGTACCCATCACTCCCCCAGAAAGCGTGGTGAGGTCGGAGTCGAGAGTCCGGTCACCTCACTGAAGAGATGAGGTCGGAGTATATCCAAAGAGTACTCCTGTAGATGCCCAGGCGCTGTTATCGATCACGATACTATATCCCGTCGCACTCGATGGGAGGAAGAGGTTGTAGATATTTGATAGAGTATTGGTCCCAGAAATATTGGAAAACAGATACCCACCGCTCGCGTCAGTTGTACCACTCGCGACCGTATTTCCGAGAGGATCGAGGAGGCGGATAGCAGCACCAGAGAAAAATATCTCACTCGCATCCTGGATACCATCGTGGTCGGCATCGTACCAGAGATTGCCGCCGACTTCTACAGGAGCACACGATACTCATACTGGAGTGGTCCCATCAGAAGTGAGGATGATCGGTGTGCTTGTTGTGAGTCCGCTGAAGGAGCTCACACTGCGAAACATATTTGGACTCCAGGTACCAGATCCGATCCACGGATCGAGAGGGTCAAGTGGACCAGATGAGACAGGGTGAGGAGTGTCACACATCGCCTGAGTAACCGTCGCATCATAACAAATCTGAGGACCTCACTTACTCGATGTGTGAGTAAGAGCGATGATCGTTCCTGAGAGGCTACTGCCTGTTCCGAGGATATCGAGTCGCACCTGAAACTGTGGGTAACTCGCATAGGGTACTTGGGCAGTGATATTTTGGGTGAGTCCTGTCAGTGGAGAAAATGAATATTCGACGATAATATTTCCACTCATATCCAGGATGGTTCCTGTGGCACTCGTATATCCTAGAGGCAACGCACTGATGGTAAGCATATCCCAACTTATCGTCTCAGGACCAGGAGCACAGGTATTGACGCCGAGAGGATCTTGGGTTTTGACGGTAACGGTAGTAGTCGTCGGACTTGGATCGGGGATATCGAGAGCTCATCCTGCGTTACATGCATCGACATCAGACTGAGAGTAGCTATATTCGTTGGTTACCATATTTCCTGTTGGCAAATACCCAGAACCATTGTGGTAGAGTTCGCCCGTAAGTGTCCCGATAGGAGTACCGAGTCTCGTCATGAGTGGCTCTCCTACTGCTCCAGTCGAGTACCGATAGAGAGCAAACGAGCTGATATTTCCATAAGCAGCACCATCATCCATCGTGACATAACAGGTCGGTGAGATAAATGATCCTCCATATTCGTCTTGTCTCCAGTTGACTGTATTTCCACAAGTACTATGAGTAGAGAAGTCATAACACGTCGGAAGAGGACCGAAATATCCTGAAGTGGAACTATGGTTGATGAGAACACGAGAGCTTCATGGGATCACTCAGACGACGTTGTGGAAGTTTGGACCCGCAGGACTATCGGTCGGAACCAGGGCATCCGAAAGATCTCGACAGACAGAAGCATTCCCGATATATGATGCTGTCTTGTCACTATAACAGTATCCCGTCGTGCTTCCGTTTTCGACGCGAGGAAAGACCGTCCATCCGAGTCTTACAGGATCTCCTGGAGGCGGGTAAAAAAGTCCTCCCGCTGTTCCTATATTTCTCGCGAAAGATGTGATATCCGCTCCAGTCGGTGGAAGTGCTGTTCCATCACAGAGAGCGAGTGACCCAGATGCGACTTCTCGGATACAGTATTGGAGTCCATTCGAAAGTGCGAAAGCAAATTTCTCGGTCGTGAGCTGTGTCGAGTGTTTATGAAACGATGTCCCAAAATCTGTCCCCGTACCGACACGCCACTCACCACAGTGAGATCATGCTGTCGTCGTACAAGTCAAGTAGGTATCTCCATCAGTGCCGAGAACTCAGGCATAGAGTCGGTCTGCGACGATCGCGAAAGCTGTAGAGGAAGGGAGCCACGCTCCACTACTTGTGCGAGGAGAGAATGAGACAGGAGAGACAGTGAACGTCGCTGGAGTACAAGTTGTAACTGCATGAGAAGGGTTTCGAGAAATGTCATAACAGGTGTATACATTGTCATGTCTAAGGATATATATTTTGTCCCTATTGGTCGTATCTTGGAGGATGATGCCATTATTTTCCGATGTATATCCAGTTCCGGAAAGAAAAGGTGTCGATGTATAGACACCATTCGTCATATTAGCGGCTCGGATGAGGATACTATTATTATGGCTGACGGAAAAGATCACTACATCACCACTTCCGTTTATGAGTGTCTGAGAGGTGAACCCATCGGTCGTGCTCGAGTCAAGTCCTGCAAGAGACTGGATACCCGTAAGAGTAAGGGGATTTGCTTGATGTGGTGTCGTGACGCTCAGGTTTCCAGCTTGTTTATTTTGCCCACCGACCCACTGAAGTACTCATGAGTCTGTGACATTTCGCACCGCTCCACTCGCATGTGTCCAGCTTGCGATCGTTGTCGGAGTGCCGACAGTCGGAGTACCGAGAACTGCCCATCCCGATGCTGTCGGAACGCGTGGTGAAGTCACACCAGTATGCCCGAGTGCGAGATAGTCACTGACCGCGACATCATAGTTCGGCATATCATCACTCGCGCTCGACATATCGAGGACATATCGGTATGTCTGACCAGAAGAGACTGAGGAAGTCGGAGTATCCATATACCAGTTCCCTGTCGATGGATCGAGACTCGCTCATAGTGTGCTCGGTGCTACCTGGAGATAGGCTTTTTTCGAGTAGGAGCTCGGGGTAGCAAATGTCGTCTCTACACTCGCAAGTGAGACAGATGAAATAAGAGCGATCGAGATGATCGACTCGAAGCTGAGGACAAAGGCGAGAAGTCCAGAGAGAGATTTTTGCGTAAGAGAAGACATAGAAAAATAGTTATATCCTTAGACTATCATATCTATATATTTTTCTGCAAAAAAACCTGAGAAATTCTCAGGTTTTTGGATTGACAGATACTATATTAGAAGTTCCCACTTACCGTAATAACGACAACATCTCGGTAATCCCCTGCTGGAGTCTGTGCATTTGGTTGTGCGACGACAGAGAAAGTGATGTCATCGACACCAGTGAGTGGCTGAGGACGAGTACAGCTATAGACTGCATGGTTGGTAGTGTTGTTGTTGACTTCTGTATTGAGTGCTGCTGTCTGAGAGAATCCAGGAGCAGTAGAGTCTGTGGCTGCTGCTGATGATACGAATTTATAGCTATCTGCAAATCCATCTGCAGAAAGGCTGTTGATAACGATAGCACCAGAAGAGGTATTGGTCATACCAGCGTTCGTAGAACGTGCTGTTACTGAGGCTCCATTGATAGCATTTGTACCGATTTCGATACTGACTGAACCAGTAGAAGCTGCTGCACTGGAGAGGTTACCGAGAGCGATCGTACCAGATCCAGAAATCGTCATATTGAGTGTTGGGAGGATACGACCTGTGACGACGATACCATTGATACTACCAGAGGCAGAGGAAGAGACGAATGTATCGTTCCAGTTAATTGGAGCTGTGAGGGCACCACTTCCGACAACGGTACCGGTACCGATCTGAGAAGCAGAGACGAGGGAGGCACTGAGGGTGAGGGTAGTGAGGGAGACGAGGGCAAGGAGGGAGACGAGAGATTTCATACGTACTAATAAAAAATAATGTACATATAGTGTCGCATACTTTCGAATGATAAACAAAAAAATAATAAAAAATCTCTCATATTAGGAGAGACTTTTACGTTTTTTCTATTTCTATATATTTTCTATACTGCTGGCTTGGTCGTGATGATCTTCTCTTCGAAATACGATGCGAGGATCTGGATACCCACATGTTCTCCTCAGGCAAAAAAGAGTCCTGTACCGACAGAGGCATTGAGGAGGATATATTTTTCTTGTTCGGTAAGCTTAAATATATCCTGCAGGATATCGATAGAGGCTGGTGATTGTTTGAGGAGCAGTTGGATCGATGAGTTCGTCACGATAGCTTTTCCATATTGGTTCTGCATGAAATCCTCGACATCCTGTGTGATCGTCGTGACACCGAGTCCATACTTACGAGCACGTTTCACGAGTCCGAAGAGGAATTTTGCTGAGTCCTCATACTGCATAATATTCCACGCTTCATCCACGACAAGCATTCGCTTTTTTTCACTCGAACGAGCGACGTTCCATACATAGTTGAGGAGGATGTACATAGCGATCGGTCGGAGGATCTCATCGAGATCACGTACTGAGAAGACGACGAGGCCTTCCTTGAGATCGACATTGGTCGACTGAGAGAACACTCAGGCAAACACTCCATTTACATATTTATCAAGGCGCTCGACGAGGCCCTTCGCACCATCCATCGTCTCGAGGACGGAGACGAAATCTTTCATAAGTGGGATTTCTTTGTTTTCGATCGAGTCATCTTCCATCGTGATCCCTTTGAGCGAGTAGGTCGTGATGAGGGCGCGTTCGAGGATCGCCTCTTCACCTGGCGTGATCTCACCGAGCATGAGGTGAAGGAGACCGATCATATTCACCACAGCACCTCGTAGCAGATCTCCAGGATGTGTGTCGGTATCTTTGAGTGATCGTGGGAGGTCGAACGGATTGATACGTTCATCTGAGTTGAGATTGATATTGAGGTAGGTTCCACCGACTGTATCGACGAGGGCGCGGTACTCATTTTCTGGATCGAGGACGATCACATCCGTTCCGAGCATGAGAGCGCGCAGGATTTCGAGTTTTACAGCAAACGACTTTCCTCATCCTGACTTCGCGAAGACACACATATTTGCATTTTCTGTCTTGAACCGATCGAAGATGATGAGAGAGTTATTGTGCGTATTGATCCCGTAGAATATCCCATCATCCTGAGAGAGTGAATTCGAGGAAAATGGAAATGTCGTCGAGAGCCCCTTCGTCGAAATATTTCGAAATACATTGACCTCGTCTCGAGCAAATGGACCCGTCGCGACAAATCCTTGCTCAGCACGCAGAAATGCCTGCTTTGTGAGGATGTTTCGTCCTGCGAGCATGACATCGAGGGTATTGGAGAGTCGCTTCATCTCCTCTTCACTCTCTGCATACGTCGTGATATAGAGTGAGAAGTGGAAATATTTCTCCTGACCACGCGTGAGTGATACCTGGAGTTCTTCGACATCTTGCATCTGCGCATCGAGGTGCGGATCAGAGATGAGTCATTTCTCACGGTTGATCGAGTACTGAGACCGTAGCTGGGTGAGACGCTTACGGAGGTAGCGCATGACTCGAGCAGAGTCTACTGGATAGATAAACATCGACACATCACACTTCACATCCCAGTTGATGAGCGGTGAGAGCCAATTTCACTCGAGAACATCAGGATAGGCATAGGTAAAGATCGTACGTACATAGGTATCTCCGATCTGGAGTTTGGTCGCGTCAATGCGCATCATCGCAGGAGCGATCATGTCTTTGACGTAGGCGAGAGCTTCTTTATATTCTTTTTCTGCTTCTTTGAGTTCGAGAGCTTCTTCTTTGGTGAGCTTGCGGTCAGGATCATCGAGATCGAGTGGGATTTTTGGCGAAGGTGTCGAAGTTGGCGAAACTGGCGAAGGAGGAGGAAGTGGTGTGATATCAGCAGGGTTGGCAAGAGAGGCACCCTGAGAGATACCATCTGAGCCGACGAAATTCACTACTCCTGATTCGAGTCATTCGACATCGCCAGTGTAGTTTATTTTTACGAGATCTGCGAGAGAGGGTACCGCCATAGGGAAAAGAAATATTATTGAATGATCGGTTCATCGGTTTTCTGTTGTACTCACCAGTTCCATTCTGTGATATTGGTCGGATTGATCATTTGTGGGATCTTACCGAGCGTGATACCTCAGGATCCGACATTTCGTGCTACGAAAAGTGTGATATCATCATACTGTTTGTGTTTGTAGCCCATAAATGAGGAGAGATCGATAGTGATCTGACGGAAGATATTCTCTGAGGATTTCGTCTGGACCTTCATGATGGACTCGACTATTCTATCGATTCCGAAAAGAAGTCAATTTTGCTCACTGCGGTAACGAGCCTCGGTAATACCATCAGTATAGAGGATGATGACATCATCTTTTTCGAAGAGGATCTGCTGTTCGATGAGTGCCTTGGACGCATCACGGACCATTCCGATAGCCACTCATCAGGATTTTATTTTATAGACTTTATTTTCTTTTGCTTTATAGACGAGGAGATATTCGTGACCACCTCAGGTATAGTAGAGAGATTTTGTCGTCTCGTTCCATCTGAGCATCACACAAGTCATCATCATATTTTGCTTGATACGAGGCTTGAGGATGCGGTTGGTCTCGGAGAGCACTCGAGCACTACTTTCTTCTCCCGAGACGAATGCTGATACCAGTGCGTTCACCATCATCATGACGAACCCGCTCGGGACGCCATGTCCCGTCACATCACCGATATAGATGTAGTAGTTTCCATTTTTTCCTGGGATGATATCGAGTGAGTCTCCTCCGACTTCGCTCGCAGGAGCACTCGCGAGGGCGATCTCAAGCGATGGGATGACGGTCGATTCATCTGCCATGACATGTTTCTGGATTTCACTCGCGATCTCGACCTCAGATCGGAGCTTGCGTCCATCTCGGAGCTCCTGTTTGAACACCTTCAAAATCTGGAGACTCTTTACGAAAAATCCGATGATATAGTTCATCCCCTTGCTCCAGCTATTTTGCTCGAGATCGGGCTCCTCATCGATACCAGTCATAAACTTGGCGATACTTTGATTGAGGTGCTGGACTGGTCAGATGTACGCCTTATACACGACGAAGTAGAGCAGTGGGATCTGCGCGACGACGATCGATCCAAAAACAAACGGTGTCCAACTCTGTATCATAGAAACAAACGGTCCACTTCCTCAAAATCCTGCGATAATATAACTATCGAGGACGACGAGGAGAGCGATGATGACAGGGAGGATCTTATGAAGCATGGAAGAAGTAAAGATTCAAACTATTGTAATTTTGTCATTCCGTCGCGAAGTGGAACGGAGCAGAGGAATAGCTTTTTCATTTGCTTAAGAGATTTTGGTTAGTAACACTCTTTTCTATCGTTTTGAAAGGGATCCCTCCAGGATGACAAAAGAAAAACTATGATGGTGGTTCTGTAGAAGGCGTTATTTCTGTTGAGGTTGATTGTCCATTATTTTCTTCGATAGGATCGTCTTTGAGGACTCACATACGAGCCTCGATCTCCATATCGACGTATTCTTTTTTACGACCATACATTTTTCGAGAGTATTCTTTGATGATTTTCGATACTTCTGCGTTTTTATACGTGTTATCCCAGATTGTCTTGAGGTCAAATGGTCGAGTGGTCGCGTTATCGATATTGAGTTTACAGTAGGTTGTAAAGTTCGCGATCCCGATGATGTCCTGCTGTGAGAGCATTGGGGCGTACTCTTTTTCGAGGTACTCTGCATCTTCAGCACCGACTTTGAACGACATGATCGTACCGGCGTTTCCAAAGACAGCATCCTTGATCGATGGCTTTCCTCATTTTCCTTGCTTATCTCAGGACCCGCCGATCTGTGCGATAAACTGATGCGCCATGATGAGAGCAAGTCGATATTTACGAGCCTCGGAGAGGATCTCACCGAAGGTATCGGTTGCGAAGTTTTGAAACTCATCGACATAGAGGAAAAAGTCTTTTCTCTGGTCCTCTGGCATATCAGCGCGCGACATCGCAGCCATATTGATCTTTGAGACCATGATGAGACCGAGGAGTTGGGCATTGAGGTCACCGATTTTTCCTTTTGAGAGGTTTACCATGAGGACTTTTTGTTCGTCCATCACTTGACGCAGGTTAAACGCTGATTTTGTCTGACCGATGATATTTCGCATGGTCGCGTTGGTGATAAATGGTCCAAATTTTGCTGAGAAAAATGGGATCATTTCCTGTTTTTCTCGATCACCCGTCTGTGCATATTCATGTTCCCAAAATGCTTTTACCATGACATTCTTTACCTTTGAAACTTTATATTTCATAAATCCTTCATCCACAAAGAGTCGTGGTACATCGATAAGAGTTCCACCATCTTCATCGTCATCCATGAGCGTGAGACATCCATTGCGGAAGTAGTGTTGGATACGAGGTCCAAATATTTCATCTCCATACATCTTGATAAATATCGATGTCGCGTCGAGCGCGGCTCGGTCTTTTTCTATCGTGCGGAGGTTTGGATCCGTCGAGATGAGGTCGAGCATATTGAGCCCCATAGGACGCTCGTAATCTGCTGGGTCAAATATGATCATGTCTTTCGCACGTTCTTTTGGTGTGAATGCGACGATATCCTCCACGAGATCACCATGCGGGTCGATGACACCGAGTCCCTCACCTGCCCAGAGATCCTGACGCGCGAGGTATCCGATGAATACTGACTTTCCTCATCCAGATTTACCGATGATATAGTGATGACGTCCTCGATCTTTTTTAGAGAAGTACACGGGAGTTTTCACATTTCGGTATTCGTTCCATCCCATGAGGACCCCATCTTTGTAGAGAGAAAATCCCTGGAGTTTTCTCTGTTCATCGATCTGAACTGGTGTTTTTCCACTTTCGAGAGGGCGTCAGATCGCTTCTCACTCTTTGGCAACTGGGATGACAGTCCCATCGAGAGCGATGAGGTCTTTGTCGGCATTTCGCAGGAGATTTTTATTTTTATCGACCTGGAGGAGCGAGCCATCCTCAGTATAGATATGACCGTCTTTGTCACGCTTGTAGTCCTTCATGATCAGTGGTTCTTTCGGGAACTTGAGATTTGCTGGAGGAGCGAGCATCTTATACTCGAGCCACGAGATGATCGGAGATTTATTATAGTTGATATCGGGGAAGTGATAGAGCGTCGAGAGTTCATCACAGGAGAAATTGCTCACTCACTGAAATACTCACACCAAGCGAAATCGATACGCGAAATACCGGAGTGGCGTGAAGATAAACCTGAGTGGATCCTCGACCATCTGTGGGTTTCCGAGACGGTTGTTGTACTCGTCGGTAAATATCGAGGTAGCAGCGACGAGGTTCTGGAGAGCACTACGAGCTGATGCTCCTGTATCTGAGGAGACGAGGATACGCATAGATGCAGCAAATCCTGGCTGACCCGCAGACTCACCGACCATCTTTTGTGCCTCAGTTTCTGCTTGGTTAAATATCTTGTACGAGTCTCCCCCGCTCGCACCTGGAGCATTGGTAGAGGTTTCTTCGTTTTTGATAAATCGGTAGAGGAGCCATGAGATCGGCGCAGTAATTCATTTAAATATCATGGCGATCAGTCCTGATTTTATCCCTTTTTTGTATTCTCATTTCGCCACGAGTCAGGCAGCTTTTTTTGCCTTGCGGTTCCACGAGTGACCGAGTGGTTTCACGACGAGCTGGATCGATGCGACGTCGGTTTTTTTGAGTGATCAAAAATTATTGGTAAAAGTCGAAAGTGGGTCATCTTCGAAATATTTATACGTCTTGATCGGATAGATATCGTCATTTTCCTTGGAGATGGATGCTGCCTGGAGGGTAAAACCGAGTGGCTTGATCTCTGGGAAGTCTTTTTTTGCGATGACTCTGACCTCAGCGTCTGGATAGTTCGAGGTGATCTGCTGGACGACGAGGGAGAGGTGTTCCTTGTATCCGACAGCATAAAAATGCACCTGCCCATCATGGTACATGAGCTCGAGAGAAATCTTCGCATGGCGAAAAATAAAATTCATGAGCGTATCGAAAGCACTTGCCTGTGTGAGGTTGTGAACCGATTTATAAAATACCGACATGATACCGACCTTTTCTTTGAAATCTTTTTTTGTCTCACGTTCCTTGTCGAGCTTGGAGTCGGCACGTGGAAGTGTGACCTTGAGATAGACGAGACGATTGGCCATGAGAACCTCATAGGCGAGGCGCATGACGCGGAGAAACATCCATGCAATGAGGATAAAAAGAGTGATCGTGACGATGTTTTCTGCGATGTAGAGGATAGTATCCCAGATGACAGAAAATACCCCTTTCTCCTGCTCCTTCGCGGTCGCGACACGTGTCTGGATGGCATAGGTGTCGAGTGATGCGAAGAGGATGAGGAGTGATGCGATGAGTCTCGTAAACATGAAAAAAGTGATAACTCCTCTGATAGTACCAGAAAACAACCCCACTTCCAAATAGAGAGGGGTATTTCGACTTTACAGAAATGCGAAATACTGCACGAAAGAGTTTTTCTCTGGATTTCTGTGATCGAAAGTATTTTAGAAGATATACTTATCTCATGACAAGAGTATCGCCCTTGAAAAATCCCTCCGAGGACGGAGGGAAAAAGAGACAAAGTGTCAAAGAGTCGGATCAAAACCTATCCAAAGACTGGGATCACAGAGCGACCATAGAGAGGACTGAACCAGCCATGATACGAATCACCATTGCGATTGTGCCAGAAATAGAAAGCATTGTCGAAAAGTATCTCACCAAAGATCCACGCATAACCATGTTCAGCATTCTCCATGATCTCCCCACTCATTGCATCACGATAACCTGTGAAGTGCTTATTGCCCTTGAGGGATTCTATGGCTTGTTCTTTGCTCGGGAGTTTTACTGTTTTCTCAAAAAGCTTACTCAGTTCTCCGACGATTTTAACTGCATCAGCATAATCGGCCAGATATGGAAATGTTACGGATTTTCCTGGAAAGATATGCTTCAAAAATTTCTCATATGCAAGAGTACTTTCTCCAACTCAGATTGGCTTTTGTGCTGTGATATCTTTCTCGATAGATTGTTTCTCGTCGAGGGTAAGTCAGAAAAGAGTCGCACTATTGAGAATATTTGCTTGTCTCTGATGAATCCATATAAGAGCCTCCTGATCTGCTTTTGGAAGGTGGAGAAATGCTTTTTGAATATCTGGATTGCTATAATCACTTGCAGTACTATCTGGTCCAGCATTGAAGGAAAGCGGATGAAGAGTTTCTGATGAACTATTTACACTACTCATATTAGGTAAAAAAACAAATAAGGAATTATATAATATACTTTTACATATTCTGTCAAGTGCTTTTTCTAAAAATTCCTTACGAGATTTAAGAAATATTTAAGAATTGGTGGATATACTCGGTATATGCAAAAACTTTTTTCCACCTCTCTCGCTGGGATCTCAGGGCAACTCGTCGAAGTAGAGGTCGATGTCGTCACCGGGATGGGACAATTCACCGTCGTCGGACTCGGAGATGCTGCGATCCAGGAGTCACGTGAGCGTGTACGGAGCGCTGTGAAGAACTCATGATATAGCTTCCCTGGCTGAGCACGTATCACCGTGAACCTCGCACCAGCAGACCAGAGGAAGAAATGACCTCTCTATGACCTCCCGATCGCCCTCGGTATCCTCGCGAAGGAGATCGAGTTCGACGCATCTATCCTATCGAGTTCCCTCTTTCTCGGAGAGCTCGCCCTCGATGGAGGAGTACGACCAGTCCAGTGAGCCCTCCCTGCCACGATACTCGCTCGTGAGATCGGGATACGGAGAGTATTTCTCCCGAGAGAGAACGCACGAGAAGCCTCAGTCATCCCTGATGTCGATATCATCCCACTCGAGTCTCTCCGTGAGGCCGTCGCACTCCTCACTGGTGAGAAGCCCCTGACTCCAGTACCACCACTCGACATGTCGAGCCTCCCGCGGAGTCATATGTGAGTGGACTTTTCCTCGATCCACGGACAGGAGCAGGCGAAGCGAGCACTCCTCATCGCGGCAGCCTGAGGACACAACATCCTCATGCAGTGACCTCCATGAAGTGGGAAAACCATGCTTGCCAAGGCTCTTGCTGGGATACTTCCCTCTATGGATATCGAGGAGCAGATCGAGCTCTCGCGCATATACTCGGTCGCGTGACTCCTCTCGAGAGATACTCCTATCATCCGCGAGCGACCATTTCGCATCATCCACCACACAGCGAGCGAAGCATCCATCATCGGTGGTGGTCGAGACTCTCGACCAGGAGAGATCTCTCTGGCACACCGAGGGATACTCTTCCTCGATGAGTTCCTCGAGTTCGACAAGCATATCCTCGAGACACTTCGCCAGCCACTCGAGGACGGTGAGATCACGATCAATCGAGTGAACCAGAGTGCGAGATATCCCGCGAGATTTTCTCTCGTCGGAGCGATGAACCCATGTCCATGTGGATTTCTCGGTGATCGAGAAAAGCCGTGTATATGTACGAGTGTGGCGATCGAGCGGTATCGTTCGAGGCTTTCTTGACCGATACTTGACCGTATCGATATTTTTATCCAGGTTCCTCGAGTGCGTCTGGGTGAACTTGAGAAGCAGTGAAGTGGCGGGTCGACACTCGAGTATGCACAGCGTGTGGAAAATGTACGATGACTCCAGCGAGCACGATTTCATGGATCTCACATCCATCGAAATGCAGAAATGTCGAACAAAGACATCGAGACATTTGCTCGGATATCTGACGAGGCCCGAGCCATCGCGATATCATCGACAGAGCGACTTCATCTCTCGACACGCGTCTACTACCGCATCCTCCGAGTGGCACGGACGATCGCAGATATCGACGGATCAGAGGATGTCGGAGTGAAACATATCCTCGAAGCCCTCTCCTACCGTGGGAGCTAAAAACATGACAAAAAAGAAAATCTCGATATAGTGTCGCTATGGTTCTCTTTATCAATCCTGTCGGTACTGACATCGAACTCTTCGTTCTCGAAGGGACAACTATCATCGAGCATGGGGTCATCCCAAGGGGTGATGATTTTTCGCAGTTTCCTGAAGAAATAGTGAGTTTGACTCAAAAATATGAACTCAGAGAAATCTGGTGCATCGTGGGGCCATGAGCCTTTACTCGGATGCGTATCGTCACGCTCACTCTCTCGACTCTCGCCATGTCGAAAAATATAGTACTCAAATCCTGCCACTTCTTCGACATTATCAGTCTATGAACTCCTGTAATGAAGGCCAATGATCGAGAATATATCATCAGAACTTCGCCATGATCGACAGAGATGTTCGACATGTCAGACATGTCGAAGTTGGCGAAGGGAGACTATGTCGGGTATGGTGAAAAAAATGATTTTACAGACGGTCAAAACTTCATAGAATATACCTATAATTTCACAGAGATTTCCTCGGTCTTCGCGAGCAAAGAAAGAGAGGAAAAACTCAGTCCTATCTATCTCAAAGATCCACACATCACATGGTCAAAAAAGAACACATCTCACTCCTAAAGGACAATGAACAAATCCTCATGACACTCCATCGTCACTGGATTATCTTGGTGTTTCATTTTCTCTATTTTGTAGCACTTTTCATCAGTTCGTGGATCCTCCTCGCATACCAGAGTGTGATCATCGATATCATAGGAAGTGCGCTCTACTGGTGAGGACTCGCTCTCTACTGGATTATATTTCTCACATTTATCCTCCTCGACTGGATCAATGACGAACTCGATATCTTCATCATCACTGACTCTCGCGTCATCGGTATCGAGCAGATTTCTGCTCTCTCTCGGAGTGTCACGGAGTGTTCTCTCGATCGAGTACAGGAGGTCAATGCGCATACAGCAGGGATTTTTCAGACGATATTTGGCTTCTGAGATGTCCATATCCATACCGCAAGTGAGACATCGAACATGATCGTCGGCTATGCACCAGACCCGATAGAAAACTGCCGTCGTATCAACAATATTATCCAGGAGTACAGAAACGCCCATACCCCAAAAATTTCTCCAGAAAAACAAGCAGTATAGATTGCAATAATTTTATTTTTCATATAATGAGACTAAATCTCATTATATGAAATTTCCTGCTCTTCCTTGAATATCTGTGAACTACAAAGGTTCGGAATTTCCCGAACGACGTATCAATCGGGGTTCGCACGTGGCAATGATGTGAAAATCAAGTATCGAGAATGAACGTGTAAATGCTCTGTTGCCACCCCGAAAGTTTTGGATACTTTTGTAACCAAAAGTATCGGGAAGAAAACCGGATTCTGGAATAAGTCCAGAATGACAAAAATACTATAACCACTTACCATAAATATGCTCTACGACGTCATCATCATCGGTGCATGATCAGCTGGTCTCCCTGCTGGTATGTACGCCTCCCGCTACAAACTCTCCAATCTCATCATCGGTGAGATGCCTGGAGGTGCTCTCGCGACTTCCCACTGTGTGGAGAACTATCCTGGTACACTCTCAGCTCCAGGTGGAGAAATCATGGAAAATTTCCGTAAACATGCAGAAACTGCTGGTTCGACACTCATCCAGGATCGTGTCGAAAGTGTGGCGAAGATTGGCGAAGATCACTTCAGTGTAAGTACTCAGAAATGAGATATCTATGAGGCGCATCGTATCATCCTCGCCACAGGAAACGAGTACAAAAAACTCGGTATCCCTGGCGAAATGGAGTTCTATGGACAGGGGGTTTCCTACTGTGCGACGTGTGATGGGAATTTTTATAAAAATCTCACCGTCGCTGTCGTCGGTGCAGGAAACACTGCGATCACTGAGTCACTCTACCTCGCTGAGATATGTAAAGAAGTCCACATACTCGTCCGCTCAGACCGCATACGCGCTGAGGATATCTGGGTCGAGAAAGCAAAAGCAAAATCTAACATCGTGATCCATATGAACACGCAGGCAACTGAGGTCATCGGATCGATGATGGGAGTCACTGGAGTACGGCTCACGAATGGGGAAACTCTTCCTGTCGATGGCGTATTCGTCGCGATCGGATCGACTCCATTTACCCGTATCGTCGATGGGCTCGGGCCAGAGAAGGACGGTGAAGGATGTCTCATCGTAGATAAACGCCAAGAAACAACCGTAAAGGGTCTCTATGGCGCAGGCGATGTCACAACCAACTCCAATAAGTTCCGCCAAACGATCATGAGTGCTGCAGAGGGATGCCTCGCTGCGAACTCGATCCATGAAGATATTCTCAGGATGGGTCACTAGATTTCTCTATGCAAACTCTCGAAATCCTCAAATCTCGCTTTCTCATCCACCCTCACCGCCACCCGCATATTTCATGGGATGATGTCGAAAAGAAACTCATAGAAAATCCAGAAAGGCTCGCTGTACTCGAACGTATGGAAGAGACGGGTGGAGAGCCAGATGTCGTCGAGCTCGTTGGCGAAAGTGGCGAGATCATATTCGTCGACTGCTCGGTCGAGAGTCCATCAGGACGCCGCAGTCTCTGCTACGACCGAGCTGCACTCGATGCTCGCAAAGAAAACAAACCAAAAAACTCTGTCGATGAAATGGCGAAGGAAATCGGCATTTTCCTCCTAAACGAAAAAGAATATAGAGTACTCCAAACATTCGACATTTTCGATACCAAGAGCTCATCTTGGGTAGCTACACCAGAGAACGTACGAAAGCTCGGTGGTGCACTTTTCTGTGATCGACGCTATGATACGGTTTTTCTCTACCACAATGGTGCTGACTCATACTACGCGGCTCGTGGATTTCGAGGAAAAATATCTATATAGTATATAGAATTTATAATACATTTTTGTCAATTCATTTTCCTCAGAAAACAAGGTAAGAAGATTGCTATATTTTTTTGTATGGAGTAGTCTCTATGGGTATTTATATCCATACACATATCCATATGTATACCTTTTCTCTCCGAAGGAGCACGAGTCTCGTGACGCTCATCACGTTTATGACATCACTCTGTTCCCCTTTTCTCAATATCGCTCACGCTACAAGTCCAGATGTAGCACTCTGATATTCGAGTAATCCTACGGGCACAGGAACACTCACGATCACGGCTACCTATACAGATACCGTGGTAGGAACTCCACTCATCACTATCGATCAGCCAGGATGGATGGATGTATTTGATGCTCCTATGACAGACCTCGGAAGTGGTACGATATTTACCTATGACTACACGGTCAATATGGATGACGGAAGTGGTTCCGTCGATGGAGTAGCTACAGTGTCGCTCACAGGAGCGTACAATGGAAGTGGTGAGATTGCTAATCCAGCATCCAACGCTACATTTACGATCACGACACTCCCTCCACCCGACACAACTCCCCCTGTTGTCACCCTTTCTGGTAGCAATATATCCGTCGCACTGAGTGGAACCTACATGGAACCCGGTGCGTCATGGACAGATAATGTGGATGGATCTGGGGATACTTTCACAGGAACATATGGAACTCCAGGATCATTCGCCGTCAGTGGAAGCGTGGATACAAACACAGTATGAGTATACTATATAGACTATATGAAGGTGGATAATGCGGGAAATAGCTCTGGTGCAACTCGACGAGTAGATGTGGTCAGTCCTGCCAACCTCAGAAATGCGACGGTCGCTCCTCCATCAAACGATAAAATATACTCAAACGGTATAGGTCAGGAGGTAGGAAGATTTGGTGTTTCTGCTGGTATCGATCCTATACGTCTCGAAAATATCGATCTCGAAAATATAGGAACCAGTTACCTCTCTAATCTCGCATCATACTCGACAGGCGTGGAACTTCGAGAAGTCTCTGGAAACACACTTCTCGCGGTCGGGACTATCTCATGACAGACGATCAGTTTCTCATGAGTGAACTCTATCACTCCTGGATATACGACGACGAACTATAAAGTAGTGATCCAGGCTGGCCCAGTGGAACCATACTATGGACAAACCCTTCGTCTCTCGACGAACTCTGGTATGATCAGTATCGTAAAAGATGCAGATAGCTCACCACTCGCTGTCGACGATAGTATGCTTTCTGCTATGAAGCTCTATACAGCATCTATCACCGTTCCAGCCGTTGTACTCACTGGGCACTCTGGTGGTCTTCAGAATGGTGCTCCGATAGGAAAAATCCACGTGACCAATTTAGATAGCAATACTGGCATGACAATATCTGGGGTAACTCTTTTAGTAAGTATGACTGGTGGAGTAGGAAGTTTTGTCGGATCCGTATGTTTACGTGATATTGGATCTATATCTGTTTGTGGATGAGTAGGAACAACTACATGACAGACGATCACCGAAACAGGAGGAGTATTTATTTTTGATACTAGAAACTCGACTCTCTCTGATGCTCTAACAACACTCACACCAAACACTGGACATACAGATTACGAGGTTTATATAGACAATTCTCCCGTTTGGACGACTGGAAACGTAGTCTCTGTAGCTACACAAAGACTCGAGTACCAAGCAGGAGGATATGATTTTAGTCAAAATTACGTAGGCGTGGGGAGTGCATCTATGATAGTATCATATGGAATGGGGTGAGATACGACTCCTCCAGTCGTCACTCTTTCTGGATCTTCGACAGTCAATGTCGAATATGGAAATGACTATACAGAAGATGGTGCGTCATGGACAGATAATGTAGACGGTTCATGAAATGTTTTCACAGGAAGCTATGGAACTCCAGGGTCATTTGCTCTCTCAGGAAGCGTAAATACTGGATCTCTTGGAACGTATAGTCTGGATTATAAGAAAGTAGATAATGCAGGAAATGCAACTTCGACAGGAAGGACTGTGAATGTCGTAGATACTACTGCGCCTACTGTAACCCTCTCAGGAGCAGATCCAGATAGCATCATTATTGGCAGTACCTATACTGACCCAGGAGCATCATGGAATGATATCCATGATGGATCAGGAACTATCCCGAGTGCGACGAGTGGATCAGTCAACACAGGAGCACTCGGAACGTATATACTGGAATATAGTTATACAGATGGTGCAGGAAATACAGGGTCAACAAGTCGTACAGTAAACGTCATAGCTGCACCAGATAACACTCCTCCAGTAGTAGTACTCTCTGGATCCATGATTGAGTATGTAGAATTTGGGAATGATTATATGGAACCAGGAGTATCATGGACAGATAACGTAGATGGTTCTGGGGATACTTTTGTAGGAACATATGGGAACATAGGATCATTTGCTGTTTCAGGAAGTGTAAATACAGGAGCACTCGGAACGTATACGCTCGAGTACCTGAAAGTAGACAGTTCAGGAAATAGCTCTGGTGCGACACGAAGTGTAGTTGTGCGAGACACAACTCCTCCGACAGCCAGTGTGACATATTCGACACTTTCGACGACAAGTGGAAGTGTGACAGCGACTCTTACGGGAGCAAGTGAGTTGATTACGATTACCAATAATACTGGAAATTCGAACTATGTATTTAGTTCAAATGGTTCATTTACCTTTACATTTCAGGATGCATCTGGAAATACAGGATCAGTAGTGGCAAGCGTGGCGAACATCGACACGACAGCACCGGTAATCACGCTCTCAGGATCTTCGACAGTCAATGTCGAGTTTGGGTCAGGGTTTGTCGATGATGGGGCGAGTTGGACAGATAATGTAGATGGTTCTGGGTTTATTGCTACCGCAACAAGTGGAAGCGTAAATACAGGAGCACTCGGAACCTATATGCTCGAGTACAGCTACACAGATGGTGCGGGGAATAGTACTTCGACAGGAAGGACTGTGAATGTCGTAGATACTACCGCTCCCACCGTGACGCTCATCGGATCAGGAAACCTCACGATATACCAAAACTCGATCTATACAGAGTCAGGAGCATCATGGAGTGATGTCCACGATGGATCGGGAAATCTCTCGGGACCATATAGTGGGTTAGTAAATACTGGATCTCTCGGGACATATGTACTCAGCTATCGATATATAGATAGTTCCTGAAATACAGGGTCAATAAGTCGTACAGTAAACGTCATAGCTGCACCAGACACAACCCCTCCCGTCATCACCCTCATCGGATCAGGAACGATGATAGTGGCTCATGGATCTATCTATGTGGATAGTGGAGCGACAGCACTCGATAATGTCGACGGGGATATCACAGCCAGCATCATGACTGGTGGAACAGTCGATACGAGTCATACTGGTACGTACATCATCACATACGATGTGACAGATGCTGCGAGCAATCCTGCAGTCCAGGTTACTCGTAGCGTCACTGTCGCTGATATGACAGGGCCGAGTGTCATTCCAGTAGGAGGAAACTTCGTGACGATAAACCAAGGTGCAAGCTATACAGAAAGTGGAGCCACATGGACAGATAACGTCGATGGTTCTGGATTTCTCGCGACTCCATATACTGGAGCGGTCGATATAAATACTCCAGGAGTATATATTCTTGAGTATCGTTACACTGACGGCTGAGGAAATGTCGGTATGGGATTTCGTACAGTGACGGTAACTGACGCATTAGCACCCGTAGTAACACTCTCAGGATCTGCGACAGTCTCTGTCGAGTATGGCAATGACTATAGTGAGGATGGTGCTTCATGGACAGATAACGTCGATGGTTCATGAAATGTTTTCACAGGAAGCTATGGAACTCCAGGGTCATTTGCTCTCTCAGGAAGCGTAAATACTGGATCTCTTGGAACGTATGTGCTCGAGTATCTGAAGGTAGATGATGCGGGGAATAGTTCATGAGCTACTCGTACAGTAGTAGTAGAGGACACGACCGCTCCAGTCGTCACTCTTTCTGGAGCTGCTCTCGTGAGTATCCTCGTATGAAGTGGGTATACGGATGTCTGAGCATCATGGACAGACCTCCATGACGGTGCAGGAGTGATCCCGAGTTACAATAGTGGCTTTCTCGACACCAATAGTACTGGATCCTACACGATCGCATATGAATATACTGATATTTCTGGAAATACAGGTTCAGTTTCTCGTACCGTCAATGTCCTTTCTGCACCAGATACGACTCCTCCAGTTGTCACTCTTTCTGGATCTGCGACAGTCAATGTCGAATATGGAAATGACTATAGTGAAGATGGGGCGAGTTGGACAGACAATATCGACGGTTCTGGATATATTGCTACTGCAACAAGTGGAAGTGTAAATACCGGGGCACTCGGAACCTATATACTCGAGTATAGCTATACAGATGGTGCGGGGAATACAGGATCCACGAGTCGTACAGTCAGTGTTATCGATACGACCAATCCTGTCGTCACCCTTTCTGGATCATCAACTCTGAATGTCGAATATGGGAATGCATATGTCGAACTCGGAGCATCATGGATAGACCTTCACGATGGTGCAGGAGTGATCCTAAGTGCGACGAGCGGGGCAGTAAATACGGGAGTACTCGGGAATTACACTCTTGAGTATACCTACACAGACATATCAGGAAATACATGAACTGTAACGAGAACTGTGAGTGTCGTAGATACGACGGCACCAGTTGTCACCCTGTCTGGATCTGCAACAGTCAATGTCGAGTATGGAAATGACTATAGTGAAGATGGTGCATCATGGACAGATGCTTACGATGGGTCAGGGCTCATCCCAGTAGCGACAACTGGATCGGTCAATACAGGAACACTCGGAACATATACGCTCGGTTACCGATACATCGATAGTTCTGGAAATACGGGTTCAGTTTCTCGTACAGTCAATGTCGTAGATACGACAGTGCCAGTAGTGACACTCGTTGGTTCTGGTATGATTACTCTCCTCTCCGGTAGTGTATTTAGCGACTCTGGTGCCACATGGACAGACCTTCACGATGGTGCAGGAGTGATACCGAGTTACAACAGTGGAACTCTCGATGTAAACACTGTAGGTACATATACTATCTGATACAACTATGTAGATAGTTCTGGAAATACAGGATCGACGTCTCGTAGTGTGAACATCATACCAGTTCCAGATACCACACCTCCAGTGATTACTCTTTCTGGATCTGCGACAGTCAATGTCGAGTATGGAAATGATTTTATCGATGATGGAGCGAGTTGGACAGATAATGTCGATGGAAGTGGATTTATACCAGGATATACGAGTGGATCCGTCAACACAGGGGCACTCGGAACCTATACTGTGTCATACGAATATACGGATAGCTCTTCAAATGTTGGTACAGGAGCCGATAGAACAATCATAGTACAAGATACGACAGCACCAAGTGTAGTAGCCGTAGGTGGTTCTCTTATTACACTCGTGGTAGGTGACACTTATACGGAAAGTGGAGCAAGTTGGACCGATGCATATGATGGCTCTGGCACAGTATGAGTCTACTCTGGATCTGTAGATACCAATACTGTAGGCACGTATATGATTGAGTACCGTTACACTGATAGCTCTTCAAATGTTGGCATAGCATTCCGTACAGTCAATGTCCTTGCTGCACCAGACACCACTCCTCCTGTCATCACACTCTCAGGAGCTGCGACAGTCAATGTTGAGTTCGGGTCAGGGTTTGTCGATGATGGGGCATCATGGACAGATAATGTCGATGGAAGTGGATTCATCTCAGGGTACAATAGTGGAAGTGTAAATACAGGAGCACTGGGAACGTATATTGTTTCATATGAATATACGGACAGTTCATCGAATGTCGGTACAGGGGCAGTCCGTACCATCCATGTCGTCGACACTACTCCTCCGACAGCCAGTGTGACATATTCGACACTTTCGACAACAAGTGGAAGTGTGACAGCGACTCTTACGGGAGCAAGTGAGTTGATTACGATTACCAATAATACTGGAAATTCGAACTATGTATTTAGTTCAAATGGTTCATTTACCTTTACATTTCAGGATGCATCTGGAAATACAGGATCAGTAGTGGCAAATGTGGCGAACATCGACACGACGGCACCAGTGATCACGCTCCTCGGTACGAGTCCTACGACGGTCACTCAGGGTACAACCTACACAGACATGTGAGTAGTCGCGACAGATAATGTCGATGGTAATATCACAGGAATGGTAACTCGATCAGGTTCTGTGAATACATCACTGACAGGATCATACACTCTAGTATATACAGTTTCTGATAGTGTAGGAAATCAGGCAACTCCTGTATCCCGTATCGTAAATGTGGTAGTGCCAGCTCCGGTTGTCATTGCACCAAGTACATGAGGTGGAGGGGGCGGAGGTGGAAACATCATTGGTGGAGTTCCACTTGTCCCTTCGGCAAATCAGGCAACTTCGACTGTATCAAGTAATCCAAATATGCAACTTGGAATAACCGCTCTCGAACGTCTCCTCAGAAATACTCCAGAAGGAGTGCATACAGAGGCACAAACTCCACTTTCGACAACTTCGACACAAGATATCATCGTGTCAGACATCGACAACTCTGACTACCAGGAAGCTATCACTGCGATGATAGAAAGTGGGTATGTAAAAAATACAAAGAAGTTTGATCCTGAGCGTCCGATGACACGAAACGAGTTTATGAAAGTCCTCTCTCTTGCCTATGGATTTGAGGAAATGTCAGACATGGATAGCGTCATGAAGTTCCGTGATGTCGGAAACTCTGAGTTCCGTAAGTATATCGTATTTGGTATCGTCATGGGGTGGATCAATCCTGATATGCCGAGCTTCCGTGGAGATGACTCTATTACCTACGGGGAAGCTATAAAACTCCTCGATGCAGCCCAGGGAAAAACAGAGGCAAATGCCCCAGTCATCAATAAAGACATTCTCTCTCGTGAACATGGCGTCAGCATGATCTATGAAGAAATTGTCGTTCAGTAAAAAATATCCCTCCGATCGGAGGGATTATTTATGATGTGAGAGGTATTTCTTGAGAGCGTCTGCTGTGTGACTTTCCTTTACGCTGAGGAGTTTTTCCCGTGGACCAGCAAAGACGAGGTTTCCACCGCGATCTCCTCATTCAGATCATATATCGATGATAGCATCAGCATTCGCTATCATATCGAGGTTGTGTTCGATGATGAGGACAGAGTTCCCTTTTTGTACGAGAGCGTCGAGGATATCGAGGAGCTTCTGTACATCCGAAAAATGGAGTCCTGTCGTTGGTTCATCGAGGATATAGAGGGTTTTTCCTGTCGATCGTTTCGCGAGATCGAAGGCGAGCTTGATACGTTGGGCCTCTCATCCTGAGAGAGTAGGCGCAGACTGTCCGAGTTTGATATACCCGAGACCGACCTCATCGAGGACATCGAGGACACGCTTGATACGCGGAAATGCTGTGAAAAATTCGCACGCCTCAGAAACCGTCATATCGAGCACTTCTGCGATATTTTTTCATTTAAATTTTACATCGAGTGTTTCAGGGTTGTACCTCGTCCCGCCACAGGACTCACACTCGACATACACATCAGGGAGAAAGTGCATTTCTATCTTTTTGACTCCACTTCCCTCACAGACTTCACAGCGTCATCCTTTCGTATTGAAAGAGAATCTTCCCGGTCCATACCCCCGTTTTTGTGCCTCATGACTCGCGGCAAAGACTTCTCGGATATAGGTAAATACTCACGTATAGGTCGCGATGTTTGAGTGCGGAGTTTTACCGATCGGCGATTGGTCGATAATGATCGCCTTATCGATATTTTCGATGCCTTCGATTGCTCGGTGTTTTCCGACAGGGTTTGTCGAACCATTGAAGTGGTTTTGGAGTGCAACAGAGAGGATATCGATGATCAGTGAGGATTTCCCCGATCATGAGACGCCAGTAACTGCTGTCAGACATCCGAGTGGTATACGGACATTAATATTTTTCAGATTGTTTTCCTCCGCTCACAGTATCGAAATATATGATGGCGAAAGTTTGTCGACGAAGTGTCGACGTTCGACACGTTTTTTTCCTGAGAGGTATTCCCCAGTTTCTGTGGTAGGTTTTTTGGTCATGGCATCGTAGGTTCACTCGAAGACGACCTCACCACCATGAACTCATGCTCGAGGACCAATATCGATGATATAGTCACTCTCTCGCATGATATCTTCATCATGTTCGACAACTACGACACTATTGCCAATACTCGCCAGGCGCTTCAGGTTAGAGATGAGCATCTGGTTATCTCGGGGATGGAGTCCGATCGATGGCTCATCGAGGACATAGATAATACCCTCGAGTCGTGTACCGATCTGTGTAGCGAGTCGTATACGCTGACTCTCTCATCCTGAGAGGGTATTCGCACGACGAGCCAGAGTCACATAGTCGAGTCAGACTCCCGAGAGGAACTCGAGTCGTTCTGTGACATTCTTCATGATACTTCCGACGATGACTTTTTCTTCAGTTGTAAATGTCAGTGTATCAAAGAATTTTCTCGAATCTTCGACAGAAAGTCAGGTAAGTTCGCCAATATTTTTTCCTCATACCAACACGGAAAGATACTCTTTTTTGAGCCTATGTCCGTCACAACTTCGACACGTTTGTTCTGTGGCGAACATTTGAATACGTTTAAAGAACGCATCATTTCCCATATCACTTTCTCGATACCGTCGTTCTAGGTTTGGGATGAGTCCTTCGTACTTTGCCCTATGAGACTTTCCTTCGTCATATTTTGAGACATAGGGGATATCAAAAGTTCCTGTAACTCCATAGAGGATTTTCTTTTTTTCACGATCGCCAAGTTCGCCAAATGGTACATGCATGTCGATTTCTTCGTGTGCTCCTACCACCTCAAGGACAGCTGTGTAGTAAGGGTGTTGTGACCATGGAAGGAGGGCTCACTCAGCGAGACTGAGACGAGGATTGACGATATCCTCCTCACGGAATGTCATAAAAGAACCAATACCATGGCAGGTCTCACAGGCGCCATGATGAGAATTAAAAGAGAAGTTCGAGAGATTGAGATCTTTTTGTGTATACCCACAGATCGGGCAAGCAGGATCTTGGTGGAAAAGTGTTTCTTTTTCTGTGTCGAGTTCATAGAGAGAAAGGGCGCCTTCTCACCGAGCAAAGGCAAGTGACAAGGAGTCCTTGAGACGGGTTTCGAATTGATGTCTCTCCTCATCGCTTGTCTTGGTAACCAATCGATCGATGATGATATATCATCATCCAGTATACTTATCTCCTTGGTTTGAGTCAGCTACAGAGTAGACGTTTTTCCCTATCTGAAATCGTACAAATCCAGTATCTCAGACATACTTCGCCACATCTTCGACACTGTCGAATGTTCTATCCGCTGGAAGCCGTATGTTAATATGGAATTTTGCTCCTTCGCCAAACTTCGACACATGTCTGACAACATCTTGAAGAGTGTCTTTTTTGAGAGGAATATGGGGGTGGTTGGGGCAGTATGCTTGACCGATAGTCGCATAGAGGAGGCGATAGTAATCATAGATTTCCGTGATGGTTCCAACAGTCGACCGAGGATTGTTGGATACGGTTTTTTGGTTGATGGCGATCGTTGGCGAAAGTCATCGTATTTCTCTCACTTTAGTCTCATTAGACGTCTCAGAGACGATCATACGAGCATAGGTTGAGAGGGATTCGAGATAGCGTTTTTGTCACTCAGCATAGAGAGTGTCAAAAGCAAGTGACGACTTCCCTGATCACGAAACTCCCGTCATGATGACGAGTTTGTTTTTTGGGATTTTGAGATCGACATTTTTGAGATTATGCGTCTCTGCTCCGATGATTTCTATGAATTCTGACATGATTATTGGTTGGATGCGAGGGTAAAACAAATGACAACTTTGGTTCCAGCAGCCTTGAGAACAGTAGATGCTTCATGAAGCGTAGATCCAGAAGAAACCACATCATCGATGAGGATGATATGCGAGGGGACAGTATACCCATTTTTTATGGAAAATGAATTCTTTTTATTTTTTATTCGTAGCGTTCGAGAAAGTTTGGATTGGCGAGGGGTATAGCGTGTAGAGAGAAGCGGCCTATAGAGGAGATTATGTGTTTTTCCAAAAACTTTTGCCAAGTACCCCGTGTGGTGAAATCCTCTGAGAATATACCGGCTCCAGTGCATCGCAACAGGCACAACGACCCAGTCATCGTATTCGCCATAAAGGCGAGAAACTTCGACACACTTCGCCAAAACTTGGCCAAGCTCTCGAGAAAGAGAGCGGTCTGAGTGGTATTTATATCGTTCAATTTTCTTTTCTAGTTCTGCATATTCTCCTCATGTACAGATTTCATCACACTCGATATGTCGAAGTTCGCCACGATAGTGTGTTGTGAGATTTTTTGGCGAAGATGGCGAAAGTCCCCTCCCATCCTCCTCGAGAAATATGTCTTTCAAAATTTTGAGAATTTTCATGCTAGTCAAGAGTATAGGACCATCCTGCTTGCCAGGCTCATATCTTTCGCCAATCTTCTTGAAATGCTTGATCCCATGATTTTCAGTGGAGTATGACATCTAGGGCAAGTTGTGGAGCCCTATGTGAAACTATTGCGATATGTTTACCTTGGTAGTTTTCTACTATATAGCCCAGGAAGTCTTCTATGCGGATTTTTACCTCTTCGTAAGATTCTCAGTGAGGAAATGGAGTATGTATAGATTTTTCTTGTATTGGTTCGACAATTTGTGAAGGTTTTCCGTTGTATTCCCCATAATCGCACTCTCTAAGACGAGGGTCTCGAAAAATAGGATATTTTCCCTCGAAAGCAATTTGAGTAGTTTCTACTGCTCGAATAAGGTCAGAACAAAAAACTGCATCAAAAAAACTATTTTGTGTAAGTTCTCAGAGCTTCCGAGACTGCTCTCGTCAAAGCTCAGAAAGCTCTACATCTGACCAACCTGAAGATATCCCATCTTCATTATCTTTTGTCGTACCGTGAACGAAATATGTAATCTGTACTGACATGGTTTATTTCTTGAGTCCGAGTATAAACTCTGAGAGGATTTTCACTCACCATCCTGTCGCTCACTTTGGCATATACCCCCACGTCGTCTCGCGATATGCTGGTCCAGCGATATCGAGATGCGTCAGTTTGGATTTACCCTGGAAGTAGGAGAGAAACGCTCCACCGATAGACGATCCTGCTTTTTCTGATCGCGCCACATTTTTGAGGTCCGCTATATCTGTTTTGAGAGATTTTTTCAGTTTTTCATTGAGTGGGAGTCTCCAGAGGGGCTCATATGGGGATGTTGCATTCATGAGTGCCTTGATAACGCTCTCATCATCACCCATAATTCCGGCGATATCATGTCCGAGCGCATAGACACACGCTCCTGTGAGTGTCGCCATGGTGATCATGTGTTTTGGTGCGTATTTATCGTCGATATATCACATGACATCAGCGAGTACGAGACGTCCTTCCGCGTCTGTGTGGTGGATTTCTACTGTAGTACCATTGTAGGCTTTATAGATATCCAGTGGTTTGAATGCCTTGCCTCAGGTCATATTTTCTGTGATACCGAGGCCGATGATGAGATTCACCGGGAGAGTATCGAAAGTATCGAGATACCGAGCTACCCCGAGCATCCCTGCCGCTCCTGACATATCACACTTCATATCGAGCATAGCAGTGTCGGGCTTGATTTGTATCCCTCCAGCGTCAAATGTCACCCCCTTTCCGATGAGAGCATAGGTATCCTTTTTTTTATCATTGATGCGCTCGAGGATGACCATATACGGTGGATAGTCACTTCCTGCTCAGACAGCAAGGAGGAGGTTACATCCGAGTTTCTTGAGCTCGGTCGCATCAATGATACGGAGTTTGAAGTGTTTCCACTTGATAGCCTCGATATACTCGACAAATGCCTCTGGACGAGTGTCTGTCGGGGGTTGGTTGATGATGTCTCTCGTCGCTATGATCGCTTCAAGGAGGGGAATTGTTGCTTCGACTCACTCCTTCTCGTTTGGTGGAACATAGAGAGAAAGAGATTTTTCCTCTTTTTTCGAGAGGAAACGATCATAGACATATGTGGAGAGGACATATGTCTCGAAAGCGCTCGTAAAATCACTTGCAGGGACGTATAACGTGTTTTTCTCTATGTTTCTGAGGTGATCTGCGCGATCATCAGTGAGACTATCCTTTTTTGGGAAAAAAATTACGATTTTTTTCGCTCAGAAAAAGTCTCCATAAAATGTCATGGTTTTTTCAGCGTCCTTTTTCAGAGCGTGGTTTTTTGCTGCCTGCTCGAGAATACGAGGATCAAAGCCGAGTTTCTTATAGTATTCCCCAGATTTTGCATCAATGTACTCGATCGTGAGTGTGTGGGCTTTGGATTTTTTGAGGTCGGTGATACGAGTGATCATATATTAGGCGTGTTTATGGTTACGAAAACGAAAGTATGAGAGAAAAAGAAGGAGAGCGATACCAAATACACAAAGTGCTAACATAAAAAGAATATCGTCACCCCATGATACAAAAAATATGACATAAATCGAGGCAATACTACTAAAAGCAATGGACGAATAGTGAAGGATAATGAAGTCATAATCATGCGCCTCCTCGATAAGATAACTCATCGAGAGGAGGAGCACTGAAAGGAAGAAGACAAAAAGAAATGTCGGAAACGGAGCCCCTGCTGCTATGAGTCCGGAAAATATCATCGAGTAGAGAAAAAATATCAATACCAGAGCTCATACATACGTGATATAATTCGTGAAGCGTATGTGGATCGAGAGAAAAAAGAGAACCGCTCATACGAGACAAAGGATAGCAAGCGTCTCCATAGAGCGAAATACTAGAAAAATAAGCACACTCACCAACATGAGAGTGATAGCGAGAGAAATTCGTCGGATAATCTCACTATAAAGAGAAAAGATTGGGATTTTCGGAAAGTACTCAAATACGAGGAGAGAAAAAATGAAGAAGACTGTTATGACTCAAGTTAGACTCATCTCTCAGAAGAAAATACTACTCAGAAGGGAGACAATGGCATAAAAAGAAAGGAGAAGAAGGGTGATAAAAAGAGTGGATTCTTTTTTTGTATAGGAGAGAAGAAATACACTCGAAATCACTCAAAGGAAAATGAGGAGAAGGAGAAGACTCGGGTTCATAACATCGTTGTACCATCAGTACAAGAGGAGAAGGAGAGTCGTCACGAGAGTAAAAACACTCTGAAATCGTAAACTCTCAAAATACGTATCATGTTTCCAGTAAAATGCGAGAGTATACCCGAAAAACAAGAGATAGAGACCGATGACAATAGCACTATGGATGAAGATAAAACTTTCTCTCGATCAAAAAATAGAGAAAAACAAGAGATAGAGACCGATATAAAAAAATGAAAGAGGGAGAATAATAGATTCTTTAAGAGAAAATCTCGTAAAAAACTCACCCAGTGAAGCAATATTTTTTTCGGATTTTTTCTCTTCTTGGTCGAGGAAAAAAAGCGGAGAGAAGTAAAAGAGAAAAAAACACCCGAGAAGGAGGAACACTCACTCAAAAATACGGTACCCAAGCAAATGTGCTACTCAGACAAAGATTGCATGTATGGCGATGATAAGTGCATACATTGTTTAGAAGTTGGTCGAGAGAAATACAAAAAGAAAAAGAAACGCACCAAGTCCGACAAGGATCGAGAGAATGGACCGAAAAAACGAAAAAAGAAAGGCAACACAGGAAAAAATCGCTATAAAAAAGAAGAAGCGTGTCTCGATAGAAAACTGGATCTGAGGAAAAAGTGCGCGCAGAGAAGAGACAACCATATACAGCATAGTGTACATGAGAAGTCAGTAGAGAAATATATCTCCGATAGATTGAAATGTCTTAAGCAGAATATCCGTGTAGTACTGTGTTCCTTTTACGATTTTTGTATAGGAAATATTTCTGTTGTGTATTCGGTTGTCGATGATTTGAATATCTTGTTCGAGGAGTTTTTTCTTGAGCCTGAGACGTTTTACTTGTGTGAATTGCAAAGAAAACAAAGCTTTTATGATATCGATAACCACTTTGTTCAGATTTTTTTTATAGATATCGAGTTCACGAAGGTTTTTATAAAAGATGAATGAGTTGGTATCAACCTTCTTTTTTTGCTCAGATTTTGAGACATCTTTTTTTTGGAAGGAGTCAAAAAAGTTTGAGATACTCTTTCCGATATCGACCGCTTTTGTTTCGTTGGTTTCGATACGTTCTGAGGATCAGATCTTTTTGAGGAGAGAGTTTGTTTCTTCGAGGAGTTTTTGTTTTTCTGTATCGACACCTCATTTTATAAGATCTGCTTCTACTTTTCCGACCACAGTAAGAGCATTTTCTACGACATTCTTCATTCTTCCGAGATTGGAAGTTCATTTTGTTTGAACAAGGGTTGCCTGTATCCCTTCGAGCTCACTTTTTTTCTCTGGGGTGATGGTTTTGTGATATTTGAGAAAAAGATTTTGGATCTTTTCTACGGTAGAATCAATAATACTATTATAACTTTCTAGTTCTCTTAAAACCATAGGAGAAATCTCTGCCATCGCTACTTCTTTTTCGCTTTGAATTCTTTTCTCAGAAATATCTATACCCATACTCTGCTTATACATCACATAGCCATCTTTTACTTTTGCAGTGATGACTTTTTTTTGTGTTTCATTCATCCCCTCGGTTGTGTAGATGTAGAGGATATTATACCCGAGGTCGTCGACGAGTTTCGTATATGCCTTAAACACATCTACAGATTGGATTTTTCATGATTTTACCTGTCCGTTAATGATGGCATCAAAGTAAAAAAAATTATCACTACTACTCTCTTGTGTTGGAATATCACTTCATGCTTCCTGGATTTCCATGATAGAATATCCCTGTCCATGGAGCAAAGAACGCGCTTCATCGATACTAGAAGCAGAGAGAGAAAGGGTGAGTTTCTGATTTCATTTCGAACAGACGGCACGAAATTGCATAGGTTAGATAAAATTTGATGTGAGTGGTTCGATAGAAGTTTTTTGAGTTTCTCAGTGTGATTGAACTTGCATGGCTATTTTTTGAAAAAATGTTTCAAAATCATTTCCTTCAAGCACTTCCACACAGATGTTGTAAAGATCTTTTTCTGAGGGAGATATAGTAAGGGATGCTACGATAAACTTAAGAAAATCTTCTTTTTCTTTTCGCGAAGAAATGAGAGGAGGAACAACCATAATATATTTTTCTCAAAGTATACAGGTTTTTTCTTTTTTACAAGAGAATCTGTGTTCCAAAAAATAAGAAAATATATATATGTATTTTAGTATTAGTAGTAGGTTCGTTTTTAAAAAAATTCTATCTTTATTACGAGGTATTTTCTTCCTGGAATTTTTCACAAAAAAACAAAATATTTCTATTAATAAAGTCTAGATAAAGCCACACTACTAGAGTTTTTTACAATACTATTTCTGTGAAAAAGAGAAAAATATTGATTTGTGTTTTCTCTACATTTTCCTACACTGAAGTTCTCTTTCATTTTTCTCTATTTTTCGCATGAGTTTTTCACAAAAAAACATTTTCTTCACACTTTTTATTTTTCTTCTTGGAGGTGTTCTGGGTATGGTGATTTCTCCAAAAGAAATAACATCCACATGAGCGCCAGTTGATATATTTTCCTCTCCAAAAATAGAAGAAGTAAAGAAAGTAATAGAAAAAGAGTACTATAAATTTTCTCTCAAAAAGAAAGAAGATATCGAGAATGGTGTTATCACTTCCCTGGTCTCTGCTCTCGGTGACAAACATAGTACCTACTTTCCACAAAAAGAAGCAAAAGAATTTTCTGAGGTACTCAGAGGAGATTTTGAAGGGATTTGAGCAGTGATAGATGAACATATGCGAGGGATTATTATCAGGAAAGTATTCCCCTCGTCACCAGCAGAAAAAGCATGACTCTGAGCCTGAGATATTATTACTCATGTTGGAGATGTTTCACTCATCGGTATGTCAGTCGAAGATGCTGTAAAAAAAATTCGCTGACCAAAATGATCACAAGCAGTTCTGAAGTTTCTTCATGGAGACGTGTTTGAAGAAAAAAGCGTCACCGTAACGAGAGATATGATTTTACTTCCGTCCACTACAGAAAAAATGCTTACGGGTTCTGTCTGATATATCGAGGTTGCATTTTTCTGAGACCATACGACAGAGGAGTTTAGGAAAAGCCTAGAAAATGTCATACACTCATGAGCAACATCGATTATTTTAGATTTCCGAAATAACGGCTGAGGGTACCTCGATACTTCTGTTGATCTCCTTTCTCTCTTTCTCCCATCACATCAGGTTGCTGTCCGCACGAGAGAAAACCACAGAGAATCACCTGAGGAGTATATGACGTATACGACAGAAGAGACAAATACCAATACCAAGACCCCTCTCGTTATCATCGTCAATTCCCTCTCAGCCTCGGCGACAGAGATTTTTGCGTGAGCGCTCCAGGACTATGGTCGTGCCATTATCGTAGGAGAGAAAACATACGGAAAATGATCGGTTCAGACCCCGTTTGTTCTCGAGGATGGAAGCATCCTGAAACTCACCATCGGTCGTTGGTTTACTCCAAAAGATAAAAGTATCGATGGAAATGGTATTACTCCAGATATTGTTATTCCTCTTTTTGATCGAGATTTTTCACAAAAATTTGACCGCCAACTTGACGGCGCGTATAAAATCATACAATCTCTCTCAGGAAACAAAGACACCAAAAAAACAATAGAATCATTTTCCGGAAGCGACTTTAGTAAATAATCTCATACGCATGGTATATCTATCAAACCCAAATCTTCGTCTCGACTAAAAAAGACGCACGAGCGTTTACTTTATACTTACCACTTCATTTATGTCTTTTATCCAATCACAAGACCCAGTAGCATATGATATCCTCACAGGAGAGGAAAACCGCCAAAAATATGAGCTCGAGCTCATCGCGAGTGAAAACTATGTATCGAAGGCTGTCCTCGAGGCAAATGGTTCAATACTCACTAATAAATACTCAGAAGGATACCCAGGAAAGCGATACTACGCCTGACAGGAGTTTATCGATCAGGCAGAAAATCTCGCTATCGAGCGTGCTAAGGCACTGTTTGGTGCTGAGTATATCAATGTTCAGCCACTTTCTGGCTCGCCAGCGAACCTCGCAGTGTTTCTTGCCGTTCTCTCTCCTGGAGATACTATCCTCGGACTCTCCCTTGATCAGGGCGGACACCTCACACACGGTCACCCACTCAATTTTTCTGGAAAAACCTACAATATTGTCCCATACGTGCTCGATCGAGAGACAGAGCGCATTGATATGGATGAAGTAGAGCGACTCGCTCATGAGCATAAGCCAAAACTCATCCTTGCAGGGTTTTCTGCATACTCTCGATCACTCGACTGGGCTCGATTTCGAGCTATCGCAGATGCTACAGGAGCCATACTCATGGCTGATATTGCTCATATCGCTGGTTTGGTTGCTGGAAAAGTGATCGAAAATCCTGTTCCTTACTGTGATATCGTCACGACAACGACACACAAGACCCTCCGTGGTCCTCGAGGGGCTATGATCATGGCGAAGGAAAAATACGGTCCAGATATCGCAAAAGCGGTATTCCCTGGAGTTCAATGAGGTCCACACGATCATACGAACCTTGCCAAGGCAATAGCATTTGGTGAAGCACTGAAGCCTGAGTTTCAGAACTATGCTCGACAAGTCATTGACAATTCGATCGCCATGTCTGACAAATTCATGGAAAATGGCATCAGAGTAATATCTTGAGGCACAGAAAACCATATTATTCTTCTTGATGTCTTTGGTTCACTTGGTATCACTGGAAAAGAAGCTGAACTTGCTCTCGAGAAAGCAGGGATATCTTGCAATAAAAACATGATCCCATACGACCCACGCAAGCCACTCGACCCATCGGGTATTCGTCTCTGAACCCCAGCTATCACAACTCGAGGGATGAGAGAAGACGCAGTGAAGCAAGTCGCAGATATCATCGTACGCGCCCTTAAAAACCACCAAGATGATAGTCTGCTTACTAGCCTCAAAAATGAGGTAAAGACCCTTTGTGAAGCTTATCCTATACCATAAATATGTCTCTCGACGATATCGACATCTCCGAGTGATCAGAGGGTGCTTCTGGGAGTAAAGAAGGCGCTCCTGAAGTCAGTGAAAAGCAAAAAGAGAAAGCAAAAAAAGCCCAAGCTCAACTCCAAAAAACCCAAAAAGACGAAAAAAAAGCCCAGAGAGATAACGATGCACTTTTTGCTGTTCTCCTTCGATTTATCCAAAACCCCCTCTACGAAGAGCTCATCCCAGTAGTCTCAAAACTTCTCGAAGAAACATTTTCTTCTCGGTATATACTTTCAGCCATTTCTTTGTTTTTCGGGGAAGCAGCCCTCTATATTGCTACGTACCTTGGTCGACATGACGACCTCGAGAGATACACACACATTCATACCTATCCGAACCGAGTTGCCTTTGATGATAAGACGATCGACCCGTCAATCAGAGAGTGGATTACACTATGGCTTTCCGATACAGAGCGATTTCTCTGACATCAGGAGAGCTCTACGATTTTGCACCAAAAACTTTTGACACTCATTTCTGGACCAAAAAGGGTCTTTGCTCGAGAGGCTCTTTCGACGTTTTTTATTTTTTTCCTCCACCTGAGAAACGTAGAAATCGATACGAAGAAAGCAACTGCATATGCTGAGTATATCCTCTCTGTCCATGAGAATTCTCTCAAAAAATTTCTCGAACATGCTGATGGCGATCTCAAAACTTCTCGTGAAATAGAAAGTTCTATGCTTTTTTAAAGCGTATTTCTGGTACGAGAAACCAGACGATAAACATCCCGAGGAAAAATACAGAGATAAAAAGAGCCACCTGTGAGGGTATCCGATACGACTCGAAATGGCCAAATATATCACTTACCCAGAGGAGATAGTGAGTTGGTATATAGATAAGGTAGCCAAAATAGTATCCAAGCAAAGAAGAAATGGATGCTATCCCAAGAAAAGCGGTAGTTGTAAAAAGTATCCATCCGACTACTGGTGCGATCAGAAAATTTGCGATGAGTCAGAGTGGTGCTATCGCTTCGAAGTGATAGATAAGTATTGGCAGACTTCCTATCATAGCACCTATACTGACAGCAAGGATTTCCTCGATATATTTCGGTATACCTATACGAGAGCAGTACCCTGAGATTCTCGGTTCAAAGAGGAGAATTCCGAGTGTCGCAGAAAAAGATAATCCAAAACCAGCATCATAGAGTGGGGCAAGTGGGCTTACGATCGTCAGGAGTATGAGTGCGAGTATGAGACTCGATTTTGTGGAAACTCTCTTCCCTCACGTAGCAATCATATAGGAAAGACTACCCATAATAGCGGCTCGTATGACAGAAATATCCCATGATACGAGTGTTCCATAAAAAAGAATACTCCCAACAACCAATACTTGCACGACACGGGTGGGGAGAGGTATGTATTTGAGAAAAAACGAAACGAGAAGGATGAGAAAAGCAATATTTGAGCCACTAACTACGAGAATGTGAGAGATTCCACTCTGTGTGAATGCATGTTTTGTCTCATCTCAGAGAAGCTCTACAGATCCTATTGTCATCCCGAGGATTGTTCCTGCTACGTCGAGAGGAAAGTGTTTGTGTATGAGTTTAATCGCAGCACTTCGTATACTTGCGAGAGTCGCGTGCTCTTTTTTCTCTCGCCGTGAAAATGTCGGGACAAAGACAGAACCATACCCTTTCGAAAAAAATGCAAATCGATCATACCCGACGAGAGGAAAATGGAGTACTTCCCTGACCTTCCCTCGAAATGAGATTTCTTCGCCAACTCAGAGAGAAAGATTGACAGGAATCTCGACAAAAATATAGGGATCTTCTTTTTCTCATCAAGGAAAACCTCATTTTGTCAGTCATGGCGAAAGTGTGTCGAAGTTGTCGAAGTTGTCGAAGTTCGTAATCTTGAGGAGATATGTCTGAGAACGATCATTTCGAAAAACCTCCTTTTTCACCTCTCAGGTGATATTTACTGCTCCAGACTGGAAATCGTGAGTCAGACTTCGTATGAGCTCATACTCTCGTATATGAGTGTTATATGCATTTTGTGCTATCCATGATCAAGAAAGTATCGCACTCGTAAGACAGGCAATGATCGAGGCCACCTGGCGCGCTCTCTCGAGAGAAAAAAATATGATGCCCAAAACGAAAAAGACACACAAAAGCAGGTATGGCGTATGTGTGAAAGTGCATACTCACACAAGCAAACCAATACCAAATACCAGAAAAAGTGCCCGTGGATGAGAATACATATGTCTACAAGCGAGAATTGGATATCCGGAGTATGCCGAGAATAGATACGATAATACCTATGACAGCCCCAATCTGCGACAGACTCAAGGAGAAGTAGTCGTAAAATATATCTTTTCTCGATCCGCTCAAAAACTCGAGAATGAAAATAACAGCCGAGAATACCGCTAAGGTTACATATCCTCTATATCCATGAGGGAGGTCGAGATGAGAGAGTTTTTTTATACTGAAAATAATCCCAACCAAGGACAGTATATAGACGATAGCGAGCGGAAAAAGAGGCGTCCTATAGTTTACTATGCTATTTTTATGATCATATATGAGAGAAAATGGAGAATTCCAGCTGACACCATATATCTGTCCTCAGAGAAGCGCAGCGAAATATCCAAGCAGTCCAGCCCAGAGAAATGCCTCCATGATAGCATCGAGGTATTTACGACGATCTTTTTTATGATCCTCAGTGAGGATAAAAAATACGAGAAAAAATCCAAACACTGCACCAAATAGCGAGAAAAAGTAGTCCTGTGGGATAAAAAAGAGTCGAAGGAAAGAGACAATATTACCATGGACGAGCTCCATGAGAATGAATTTTTGTTCTACCCACTCAGCGAGGATATAAAAAAACCGACCAAAGAAAAACATCGAAAGAGTAAAGGGTACAATCGCTGCGAATACTGGCTTATGGATCCCATGTTTCCACGAAGCTCGATGAAGGAGTATAAAAAATAAGAACCATGTACAGGCCATCAGTGTGCCGAACGTATAGAAAGTAACTCCAAAAATTTCGATGGTGGGAAACATAGGGTAACGTGATTATTTTGCGTATTCTACGATCTTTTTCTCGCGATAGATGATCACCTTGATCTCTCATGGGTAGTTGCAGTTTGCTTCTATCTGGGCAGCGATCTCTCATGCTCTTTTCTCTGCTTCGAGGTCTGATACCGTATCAGCATCGACAAATACTCGGATCTCACGACCAGCAGAAAGCGCATAGGCTTTTGCTACTCATGGATAGCTCATGGCAATATTTTCCATCTCTTGGATACGCTTGATGTAGTCTTCCACATTCATACGCCGAGCTCCGGGCCTGACTGCCGAGATGGCGTCGGCGATTTGGACGATCTTAGTCTCGATACAGATCTGTGGTACGTCATCATGGTGCCCTTCGATAATATTGACGATTTTATCATCGAGTCCGTACTTGCGAGCGATGCGACCACCGATCTCTGGGTGTGTTCCTTCGATATCATGATCCATGGCTTTCCCGAGGTCGTGGAGGAGTCCGCCCTTGAGAGCGAGTACTGGATCAGCACCAATCATCTTCGCGATCGCTTCAGCGATATAGGCGACTTCTTTTGAGTGCATGAGGATATTTTGCCCATAGCTCGTACGAAATCGAAATTTTCCGATAAGAGGAAGGATCTCGTCAGGGATACCGATCACGCCCATTTCTTCGACTGTTTTGCGCCCGAGGTCTGCGATGAGTTTTTCTGCTTCTTTTTGGTTTTTCTCTACCACTTCCTCTATGCGAGCTGGCTGGATACGTCCATCTTCGAGGAGTTCCTCGAGAGATTTCTTTGCTATGTAGCGACGAAACAGGTCAAAACTCGAGAGAAAAACCGTGTCAGGAGCATCGTCGATGATGAGAGATACTCAGGTTGCTTTTTCGAAAGCGACGATATTGCGCCCCTCCTTTCCGATGAGTTTTCCTTTGAGATCATCGCTTGGGAGCGTGACAAGTGTCTGTGTTGTTTCTCCACAGACCTCTCAGGCGTATTGTTGGATACTTTTGATAAGGATTTCCCGAGTTGCATCGAGTTCACGAGTCTTGAGATCTTTCTTTTTCTTTTCGATGAGACCGAGGATATCTTTTTCGTAGCGTTCCTCGGTATATTTCATGAGGAGTTCTTTGGCTTCATCCTGAGAAAGTTTTGCGACAGACTCGAGCTTGTTTTCGATCTCGAGAGACTTTTTGTCTGCGATTTCGAGTTTTTCCTCGAGTGTACGTTCTTTCTCTGTCAGAGCAACACGCTTGGCATCGATTTCTTCAAATTTTCCATCGAGTCTTTTTTCTTTCTCGATGAGACGGTTTTCACTTTCTGTGATACTCTCTTTACGATCCTTGAGGTCGCTCTTGGCATCTTCGATTTCTTTTCTGATGGCATCGCGATTTGCTTCGGCTGTACTGATGATATTTTTTGCTCGTCATTCGGCTTCTTTTATGAGAGCGTTTCATACAGATTTCTGCTTACTCTGAGCGAAAAAAAATGTGATAGCCGCGCCGAGAGATCCTCCAAAGGCTAAGAGGATAATATTCATGAGAGACATAGTGATACAGTAAAAATATAGACGCGTCAGTCCTGTGAACGAGAGTATTGTTGGAGTTATAGGAAGTTTCGAGAGTATTCTGTTGTCTTTTCGAGTGTATTCGCGTAGATCTACTTTTTGCAGGAGACGCTCACATAGTATGTGTTTTTTATGAAAAAGGAACTATTTTTTGATTTTTTCTGTACTTTTCTCTTACCTGAGGGAAAAATACAATGTTGATTTTTACTTTTCTCATGGAGTACTATATTTCGGAGTGAAAATATCGTGAAGAGAGAGCACTTTTATTTGACTTTATCCCCATATTTTCATATTATTCTGGCGTATTTTGGAGAGGTGTCTCTCTCTGGATGTTCTTTAACATCATATTTTCCCTTTGCTTGGTCATCTCAAGATATCACTGCACAAGGGGAGGATTTGGTTCCCAATCAAGCGGAGATCAGATCCTCTCGTTATGCAAATAACTTGAGGTTAAAGCTTTAACCTCGTCTGCCTCAAAAACAGACAGGCGACTTTCTCCTGACCAGAGAAGTCACCGAAAAGTCACTGACCATGACTTTTCACAAACAAATCGCGGAGTCATCCGCACTTTATTTCTTTTACCCATATATTATTATGAGTAACTTCTTTACGAAGCTTGCTTCTAGTGTGGGGATCGTCACTCTCGTGGCTACTTCTACAAGTGCATCACTTGTTGCTGCTGCTTCAGAGTTTCTTCCTTATGCTGAACTGCTTGCTGATAACGGTGTAATCTCTACTCAGTCTACTGAGGCAGGATACCGTCTTTCTAGCAATATCACTCGCGCGGAAATCGCAAAGGTGGTTGCTAACCTTGGTGGAATTGATTCAGTTGCTTGTACTGGTGACGTCTACTCTGACGTAGGTACAGGTCTCGGAGACCTCTGTGGTTACATCGAGGCTCTCGCTGATGCAGGTGTAGTTTCTACTGCTTCTGCTACATTCCGTCCAAATGCTAATGTCACTCGTGCTGAGATGGTCAAGATGATCCTCGGAGCACTCGGTGAGACAGCATCTTCTACAGACGCTGGTTACATGGACCTTAACGGTCTCGGAGATCTCGCTGGATACGTTAACCGTGCCAACGAACTCGGATGTGTCGCTGATGGTTCATACTTCCGCCCAAATGCAAACTCTACTCGTGGAGAAGCATTTAAGGTAGCTGCTACATGTGCAGGTCTCGAGGTAGACAACGGTGGATCTACTGGTGGAAACACTGGTTCAGGATCTACAGGTGGATCTACTGGTACGACTTCTACAGGTACAGTTATGGGAGCTCTTACAGTTGCCCTCGATGGTCAGGCTATGGCTCAATACGTTCCAAAGAACGCTTCTAGCGTTAAGGTTGGATCTGTTAAGCTTACAGCTGGAGCATCTGACGTTACTGTTCGATCACTCGTTGTAACTCGTTCAGGTCTTGGTAATGCAAACGATATCGCTTCAAATAACGGTATCCGTGCTGCTCAGAATGGTGTCGTTGTATCGTCTTCTTCTGACTTCTACAACTCTACTTCTCAGAACGGTACTGTCTACTTCTACCCTGCACTTACTGTTAAGGCTGGTGCATCTCAGACTGTAGATATCCTCGTTAACCTTTCAGGTGCCGAGAATAGCCAACACCAGTTTGCTCTTACTGCTGTAAATGCTGATAATACTACAGTTACTGGTGCTCCAGTGACTCTTGGTCTTCTCAACACTACTTCATATGTAACTACTTCAGTAACTGTTGCTGGTACATACAACTATACAGCTACTCCAGGAAAAACTCAGCAGACTATCGCTAAAGTAGATCTTACCGCAGGTAGCCGTGATGTTACTGTAAACGGATTCACTCTTACTCGTTCTGGATCAAACGATCTTACGAAGAAGTTTGCTAACGTTAAGGTATACAAAAACGGTGTTGCTGTTGGGACTGCTACTGTAACTGCAGATAAACTTTCTGTTACAGGTCTCTCTACAGCTCTTGCTGCTGGTAACTTCCAGGCATTTGAAATCAAGGCTGACGTTCTCGTTGATGGAAGTGCTTCTACGAACACTCTCGGATTCAAGATCGAATCATCTTCTGATGTTTCAGCTACGGAGGTTGCCACAGGATATGCTACCACAACTACTGGGTATGCATCATTTGCAGAAGTTGTTACTTTCTCTAATGTTGATGTAACTTATACTAAGCAATCATCTGTTAATCAGACTGTTGCCCCAGGAGCATCTAACGTGACTCTCTTTGATGGAAAAGTAACTTCTACAGTTCCTCTCAATGTTCGCCAGCTCGTTATTACTCCATCTGGAACAAGCTCTGGTGTATATGCGTTTGCTAATGATCAGCTCTCTGTCAAAGTAAATGGTTCAGAAGTTGCTACAATCACTTCTGCTGATTTTACAGGTGCTACATATGCAATTACTAAAACCGTCTCTATCCCTGTTGATACTGCCACATCTGGTCGTATTACTATCGTTGGTTCTTCTATCAAGAACACAGTTGCTGGTTCACAGAACTATACATTCCAAGTAAAACTTGCGGATGTTCGTGATGCTGCTAACAATGCAGTTTCTCTTCTTACTGATACAGTAACTGGTGATAAGACTACTATCCAGGCTCCTACTCTTACTCTCAAGAATGCTACTGTAAACACAGGAAATTCTAACGATAAGATTTCTTCTACGACAAATCAGGAAGTTGGACGCTTCGCTCTTCGTGCTGAAGGCGATGCAGTTCGTGTAACGAAGATTGTTATTAACAATATTGGTTCAGCTCTTCTTTCAGATGTTGTAGATGCATCTAGCATTGAGCTTCGAAATGTTGCCACTGATGCAAAACTTCAGGGTACAGTCACTCTTTCAGGTAACACAGTTACTGTAGATAGTATGACTAATGACATTGCTAAGGATGAAGATCAGAATATTAAGGTAGTATTTACTACAGTTAAGACTCTTGATTCAATCTACGGTTCAGGAGTTCAGCTCCAGATTATTAGCCCTACAAATATTACAGTTACTACTGTAAATGGAGGTGCTACAGTCGCTCTTCCACCGTTTACATCAACTATGAAGGCTTACACTATTAGTGTAGTTCCACCTTCAATCAAGGTTGATTCTGTTAAACTTCTTGCAAGTACTAAGGCGATTGCTAAGATTACCATTACAAATGGTGACTCAAATACAGGCATTACTCTTTCGGGTATTACTCTCGAATTTAAGTATCGCTATACTGCAAATGGAACAGCTCCTACTATCAACAGCCTTCTTTGTATAAGAGAAGTTGGTGGAAGCAGCAATGGTACAAATGCTTGTACAAACTCAGGATACTCCAATGCAGTTACAGCGGTAAATGCAGGAGTAACTGGTACATTCTACTTTGCCAACCTTTCAACAATACCTGTTCCACTTACGAAGAACTCTTCAACAAGCTTCGAAGTATACATGCATACAGTTCCAGGTTGGGCAACAGGAGATCAGGTAACTATTTCTGCTAGCAACGTTTCATATGTTGTTAATGGAGTTGCAGTTAACCGATCATACGATGTTGGTACTGAAGTAAATGCTTCTGCTACATCTGCTCCTTAACTTTTTAGGTAACTTCTCTCTTTAAAGTCCAATCTTCCCCCCGATTTTCGGGGGGATTTTTGGTGACTTTTCAGAAAAAGTTTTGATTTCTCGAGAAAGAGGGATATAATACTATTGTCATGTAATAGCGACAAGTATTCGGTGGTAAAAGCTTCACTGCTCTACCAAAGAAAAAGACCCTCTGAAGAAGGGTCTTTTTCATGACTATTTCCCGAGAGTGATCTCGAAAGCCAGTCGTACTCTCCAAACGGAGAATGTAATAGCTATTTTCATAAAAATGAAAAGTATTCGGTGGGGATATAAAAGCCCACCACTCCCCACCCGAGTGGAGAGCAGCTAGAGTATATGGAAACTTTTCCAGAATTCAAACCGACCCTTTCATCGCTTCATGCGAGGGCTTTTGGTTTTTAGAAAAGATAAAAAATCCCCTCATTTCTGAAGGGATTTTTCGTGAGTTTTCGGAAAAAGTTTTGATTTTTCTAGGAAGTGATATATACTGCTTCTGTCGTCGAAAGACGAAATCTATACAGGATTGTTAGCGATAACTCCAAAGAAAAAGAGCCCTACGAAGGCTCTTTTTCTGTTATCGGTACTGACGCAAGAGTTTCCTGCGAGTCCGACCTGTCACTCTCCGAAAGAGAATGACTGGCTCAATTCCGAAGAATAGGAGCCATCTATACAGGAGTTTTCTCATAAAATGAGAGGGTTAATGATAACTCCTAGCTCCATAGATGGACTAGGAGCCCGACTAGTATATAAAAATGAAGTATGAAATCAAAGTGAAAATGTTTTGATTTTTCCCATCCTATCCTTATCATGTCGCCATGCTTCGTCTCTCGAACATCTCTGTCTCAGTCGAGGATAAAATTATTATCCCTGATATTTCCTATACTTTCGAGGATGCTCACGTATATGCACTCCTCGGGACGAATGGAAGTGGGAAATCCTCACTCGCATTCGCTCTTTTTCGCCATCCTCGCTACACGATGAGTGGGGAAGTAGGACTTGATGAAGAGGATATCAGTAGCCTTTTGCCACATGAACTCGCGAGAAAAAGTATGTTTCTCTCGTTCCAAAATGTTCCAGAAATCCCAGGTATTCGCCTCATCGAGTATCTTCGCACGATCTACAATCATGCATTTAGTCGTAAAAATCCAGAAGCCAAACCACCGACACCATTTGTTTTTCGACGCATAGTAGAAAAGCTCCTCCCAGACTATGGTATCGACCCAAAATTTCTCGACCGAGATCTCTACGTCGGATTCTCATGAGGAGAAAAACGCCGTATCGAGATGCTCCAGATTGCTCTCTTGGACCCTCGTGTGATCGTCCTCGATGAGATCGATGCTGGACTGGATATCGGAGCCATAGATATCCTCTCTCGCGAGATCGATAAGTGGCGAAGTATGTCGAAGATGATTATTATTATTTCTCATAACTTTCATCTCCTTGACTCTATAAATGTTGACCGCGTCATCATTATGAAGTCTTGACAAATCGATCGCCATGGCGGACAAGAGCTCATAAGTGATATCAGGCAAAATGGATTTTAATATGACTACAACCAATACAGACGACATTCATGCATTTGGAGACATCTCTCGGGCGACACTTGATGGGAGTGATATTGTGAACTACCAAAAAATAACAAAGCAGTGACTCGACGAAGAAGTCGTGAGACAAATCTCAGAGTCAAATAAAGAGCCAGGCTGGATGCTCGAACATCGTCTGAAATCCCTCGAGCTCTATAAAAAATTTACAAAACCGACGTGGTGACCATCTCTCTCAGAGCTCGACCTCGAAAGTATTTACTATTTCGCGAAGCCTGAAGGTGCATGAGATACAAAGTCCTGGGACGAAGTGCCAGAAAATATAAAAAACACTTTTGAACGACTCGGTATCCCTGAGGCAGAGCGGAAAGTGCTCGCCTGAGTCTGAGCCCAGTATGATAGTGAAGTTGTCTACCATAACCTGAGAGAAGACCTTGCGAAAAAAGGAGTCCTTTTCGAAGATATGTCTGTCGCGATCCACTCACATCCAGATCTCATCAAAAAACATTTCATGAAATGTGTCCCACCGACAGATCATATGTTTGCTGCCCTCCACTGAGCAGTATGGAGCGGAGGGACATTTCTCTATATTCCGAAGGGCGTGAAGATCGCTGATCCTCTCCAGGCGTATTTCCGTATGAACGTGAAAGCAGGATGACAGTTCGAGCATACGCTCATCATCGTCGAAGATGAAGCAGAGGCACACTATATCGAAGGGTGCAGTGCTCCTAAATATGGAACAGCGAGCCTCCATGCTGGATGTGTCGAGATCTATGTCGGGAAAAATGCGAAGATGCGCTACTCATCCGTCGAAAACTGGTCAATCGACACCTACAATCTCAACACTAAGCGTGCTATCGTGGAAAATAGTGGATCGATCGAGTGGATCGGAGGCAATCTCGGCTCATGAGTCACGATGCTCTATCCGTGCTCGATCCTAAAAGGGGATAACTCACGAGCGCTCCACTATGGTATTGCATTCGCCAACAAGGATCAAAATACCGATACTGGAGCGAAAGTTATCCACATCGGTAAACATACTTCCAGTGAAGTCGTCTCGAAATCTCTCTCGAAAAATGGAGGAATATCGACATACCGATGACTTCTCGATATCAAAAAATCGGCAGAAGGCGCAGTCGCAAAGATCGACTGTGATGGACTCATCCTCGATCCCCAGTCTCGATCCGATACGATCCCAGATATCCGTGTCGCGACCGATGATGCGCTGGTCGCACATGAGGCAAGCGTCGGGAAGATTAGTGAGGATGTACTCTTTTACCTCGAGTCACATGGGATCCCAGAGGATGAGGCAAAGACACTTATCGTGAGAGGATTTGTGTCACCGCTCATGAAGGAGCTCCCACTCGAGTATGCGGCGGAGATGAATATACTCATAGGCATGGAAATGGAGTGAGTATAAAAATTTTTATAACCTGCGAACTTCTTTGTCAGTTGCGAATTTTTCTCGATCACTTACAGAGAGTAAGCTCACTTCGAAAAATTCTTACTTCCTCGAATTTCTTGGTTCTAAGAAATTTTTTTTGTCGTTCCGTAGTGAAGCAAAGGAGTCGCCCTTTCTTTTGCTTATTTGCATGGGATTGTGAAAATCTGTTTTTTTTTCTTACAAAAACCATATCTGACATATGGGAATGAGGTGATATTGAAAGAGATCCCTACGGGATGACAAAAGTTTGAAAATTTAACTTTTTCTCTATACTTTCCTTATGCCATGAGAAAATCCAGGAGCCTACGATGAGGCCCGAAAGCGCATCCGTGAAAATAAAGAACGAGAGACGATCGTCATCGAGGAGAGGAAGGAATCCTTCGAAAAAGGGAAAGAGAAGATCCGATCAAAAAAGAAACTCGATGTCCACGAACTCCAGCGTCGTATCGAGACAGGGAGATCTCTCGACAGTCTCAAGTCAGAAATCAAGGAAGCACTCAGAACTGGCGATATCAGCATCGACACCTATAGTGATGTCCTCGAACATATCGAGGATAAAGAGCACGAAAAACGAACAGTTATCAAACCAGAATATATATTTGACCCACAGGAATTTCCACTCGCAAACCATCCAGTCACGCAGTTTTTCGAGCGCCAAAAACTCGGAGATAATATCGTGATCGATATGGCAGGATTTGTCTACTGAGTCGCACAGGGGTCACTCTTTCTCCTCTGGCTCGCGGGCAAGATCACTCTCGATCTCCTCCTCCTTCCAGTAGACATCTATAAGATGATGAAACACTAAATTTACTCTGTTTGTCATTCCGAGGAACAAGAAATCTGCCCTGTTCCTGAGCAGATGCTTCCTTCGTCAGCATGACAACTTATCCTTAGAAATATGCAACGATTTTACGTCACATTCCCGCTTACGATCGATCTCGAACTCACTGATACTGACATCGTTCACCAACTTACTCGTGTTATGCGAGTGGCTCCAGGTGAGGATATTGTCCTCTTTGACGGTGATGGAAGTGAGTATACCTACACGATCACACATATCACCAAGAAGTCAGTTTCACTCAAATGAAAAGGAAGAAGCTTTCCAAAAACGGAGTGAGATCGCGATATTACGCTCTATCAGGCTCTCCCAAACAAGATGGAAAAGATCGAATACATCCTCGAAAAGGGTGTCGAAGTCGGAGTGAAACGATTTGTTTTCTTCCGATCGGAGCACTCACAAAAGCTCATACTCTCAGAAAATAAGAAAGCACGATTCCTCTCGATTGCTCGGGAAGCTCTCGAGCAGTGTGGTGGCATGGTCATGCCAGAAATAGAATTTTTCGAAGGAACTGCTATCGAGGCGACCCCATGACGAGTCATAGAACCCAACCAAACACAACATATCGTCCTCGATACCACAGGAACCCTCCTAAAACTCACAAAAATGCCCATAAATCGTGAGATCGGCATCTGGGTAGGGCCAGAGGGTGGATGGAGTGAAAATGAACGTAAAAAAATGAAAGAAAATGGTTTTATATTTGCTCGTTTTTGAGAGCGAGTGCTCCGTACGGAGACTGCGGGTGTCGTCATGACTTTTGCCCTCGAGCATCTTTAAAACTCGACCAAATGATCAAGTTTTCCTCTCAAGGAAAAGGAAAAATACAGCATACCACTAGATATAGTGTTCCTCTCACATTTCACAGGATGGAGAGGAATTTTTTGATATTTTTTCGGGCGAAATAGATGAATTTTTCTCTCTATAGAAAGGAAAAGATGTATACACATACTATACAAATACACAATATTTATACAGAAATGGTTCAATAACTGTCCGAAAAATAGAGAAAGGGTGTTTTATGATCACAGAGAGGAAACCCCGAGATGAAAATATAGTATTACATTTCTCTCTGAAATAGACAAGCTCGAGTGACTCGCTCTCTTAGAAAAAAACTGATATACTACCTGTGTCATCTCGCAAGAGATTGACCCTTAACAAGACTCGACTGACTGATAATAGGAACCCTGCTCTCACAGGATCTTCCTGCTACAAATACCAAAACAAAGATTCACCAATTTCATATCAATACACAAAAAGAGCAATTTTTGTACAAATGATACAGAAAGAATCAAAAACACTGGTGAAGGGCTCATATCGTATTTCTCATAGGAGATAGGATATGAGCCCGGCACTGGGCAAAAAGCGGCATGGTAGTACGCTTTAAATAATCACGCCGAAAGGTCAGTTGAGCTATTCTCCTCGTGAGAATAGGGATTGAGTTCATCCCAAACCAACTGACCGTCCGTTTACCCGAGGATCAAATTTTTATGTCCTCACAGTGTATAGCGTTCGGCACCCCATTTTAAGCCCACGCTGTACCCACAGTCGTGGGTTTTTTGTTTTTTTCTCTACTTTTTATGACTAAAAAGTAACAAAAAGTCCTTCTTTTGTTCGCTCATTTCGTTATCCCTATGATCTCGATTTCCTAAAACCGAAAAACTCCTCGCGTTGCTCGTCAGGCAGTTTCGGATTTATTACGGAAATCTTCGATCAGGTATAGGAGAAATTCGCGAAAGTAAAGAAGCAAAAGGAAAAATATGAGAAGTTGAACCAATTGAGAGTTCTAACTATGGTGGTATCCAGACCCCTTCATGATCTCATGGGCTCGGTAGATTTGCTCCATGAGGACGAGGAGTGCGAGGGAATGCGGCATGACGAAATCAGAGATTTTTAAAGTCTCATGTGGAACCTCAGAGAATATCTCCAGATCGACTCCGTAGCTGCCTCAGATGATGAAGATGAGATCATCACTTTCGTTTTTTGCATCCTCGACCATCTCTGCGAAGGCTCGTGTCGAGAGTGATTTCCCGCGCTCATCGAGGAGGATGACTTTTCCTTTGAGTTTTCTCACAGCTTCGATGATGGTGAGTGTTTCCTTGACCTTGATATACTCGGGATTGGTATGAGAAATGGGGCGTATCGGCTTCAGAGTGACCACTTTTTGTGTTCGTTTTCCGTATTCGCCTATCGCTTCGCCAAAATGTTTGAACCCGTCAGTGACAGCAAGAATGGTTATCATATGGGCATATTATAGAGAAAAAGAAAAAAAGTCACAAAAAATTTTGACAGTATTGATATTTTTTATATCATTCGCCCACGTGCCACCTTAGCTCAGTTGGTAGAGCATCGGTTTTGTAAACCGGCGGTCATCAGTTCAAGTCTGATAGGTGGCTCCATTTTTGTATATATGGGTCGGTTCCAGAGCGGTCAAATGGGGAGGACTGTAAATCCTTTGTCTACGACTTCGGGGGTTCGAATCCCTCCCGGCCCACCATACAGGATGTCTGCCCAGGTGGTGGAATTGGTAGACACGACGGTCTTAGAAGCCGTTGCCTTACGGTGTAAGAGTTCAAGTCTCTTCCTGGGCACCAAAAATCCTCGATAAGCATCGAACTTCTTTGTTATAAAAAAATTTTCTCGATCATTTACAGATAAGTAAACTCACTTCAAAAATTTTTTTCTGCCTCGAATTTCTCGCTTCTCGCGAATTTTGCTTCTCTTGAATGATTCAAAACTGCGAATACCTTTCTCAGCTTTGAGTTCTTCACTCATATGGTTTTGTATTTCGCCAGAAAAAATACTAGGAACACTCGTATCAAGCGACTGTAATACTCCTAACCTTTTCATCCTATGAAAAAATCTATCCACCCAGCCTGGAACCAGGTCAAAGTAATCTGTTCATGTGGAAATACATTCGAGACAGGAAGTACTTCAAAAGAAGACATCCGAGTCGAAACATGCGAGAAGTGTCATCCGTTCTACACAGGAAAGAAGACTCTCCTCAAAACCTCTACCATGGACAAATTCTACGCTCGTCAGAAAAAGACAGAAGATCTCCAGAAATAAGAAAAATCTCCCCAGAAGTTCGGGGAGATTTTTTATCGATTGTTTTTATCCTGAGCATTGAATGCCTTCTCGAAAAGCTGAGAAACTGCAGAGAGATAGAGATCAATATTATCTCTGAGCTTCAGATAGTCATCATATATCAGTACTAGGACGAGGTGGAGGGCATACGTACGTTCCATCTCACGATAGGCTACGAGTGCTTTCGGGAGAGTATCAGTAGCACGTGCGAGGTCCCGCTCGATCGATTGCTGTCGAGAGCTCAGCACCGATAGAGCCCGATCGGTCGTCCTCAGGGAGCCACTTTTTCCTGCGAGAGCCGCATCGATACGAGATGTCTCGGAAGCATTATTCTCGAGCTGCGCCTTGAGGTAGTCCGTATAGTAGAGGTAGTTACAGTACTCTGTCGTAGCACTCGCACTGAGTCGATCCATGATGCGATATGAGCTTGAGTCATCACTATTGAGCCCACAGTTCATCGTCGTCCGCAGGCGATCGTATCGAAGACGTTCTTTCTCTATTTTTTTGAGGATATCAGAGGATTTTTCTCATGAAAATGCTTTTTTAATAATCTCGATGAGTTTATTAATTTTCTCATATCGACTCGATACCACAGCACAGGAGAAAATCTTATTCATATTAGTCTGGTAGGTGATGCGAGCAACCTCGAGAGCTCGATATCACTCGTATGTACTGATGGCTCGGAGAGAGGCTTCTATACGACTTTTTTCCCCAGCATCTGTCTCTGTCGAGAGGAGCTTACTTTGTGTGTTTTTGAGTAGTTCAGGAGAAAAAGGCGCATAGTCGACGGTGATTTTTCAAAAAGTGAGATCGTCTTTATTCCACGGCATGTTCGGATTTTTGCAGTAGAGGTCGACATTACTTAGATAGTCACTAAAAGCTGTCCCGTCAGTGAGGTCAGCGGACCATGCTCATGAGAAAGGCAGGAACAACGCGATGCAGAGAAATCCTAATCGTTTCATATCTATGTGGCACCGATGCGGTAAATGATTTCTTTTTCGACAAACTCACGCTCGCGACCGTACTTGAGTCGAGAGAGTTCTTTGAGAGCATTTCCAGTTGTAGGATCTCATTTCTCAAGCCACGGGAGTGGGACTGAGAGTGAGAACCCTGCCGTTGGTTGTCCATCGACTGAGAGTTGGAGCGCTGCCTTAAATTTATCCATATTGATAAAGTCCTGATCTGAGTAGACGGGAGCAAACTGCTTCGCCATCATCTCGGCATCCTCGGGTCCGATCTTGTAACTCATGATCGATCCCACGTTACCGAATATCGCATCTTTTAGATTGAGGTTCGACTTAGTGAGGGCATCGGATTTCTGGAGCTGGCCGAGGTACTGATGGGCTATCACGAGACCGAGACGGTATTTACGTGCCTCAGAGAGGATACTCTCGATCGAGTCAGTGACGTAGTTTTGGAATTCATCGATATAGAGAAAAAAGTCTTTTCGATCTTCTTTTGCCATATTTTGTCGGCGCATGGCGGCGATCTGGATCTTTGACACGAGGATGAGACCGAGGAGATTGGAGTTGAGGTCTCAGAGGACTCACTTCGAGAGAGTTGCGAGGAGGATCTTCTCATTGTTCATGATGTCAGTGATATCGAAGGCAGATTTTGTCTGACCCACGATATTTCGCATGAGTGTATTGGTGATGAACTGACCGAATTTCGCTGCGAAATACGGGATGATTTCACCCTTTTCTCGATCACCCATCTTGGCATAGGTATAGTCCCACCAGGCTTTTACGACGGCGTTTTTGAGAGTGGTACGACGCTCTCGCTGGAAGTTATCATCGGTAAAAAGACGGATCAGATCTGTGATGGCTCATCCCTGTGGATAGTCCAAGAGTGTAAGACATCCGTTTCGAAAGTAGTCCTGGATACGCGGACCAAATATCTCATTTCCAAAGAGCTTGATCATGATATTGGTCGCATCGGCGACGACCATCTGTTTGTCATCATCATTGACCGCTTCGAGCATATTGAGTCCCATCGGCCGAGAGAGGTCAGCGGGGTCAAAGTAGACGAGATCGTCAGCACGAGATTTCGGGATGAAGTTCAGCGTATCGCGAGCGAGATCACCATGTGGATCGAGGACAGCGAGTCATTTCTCACCACGCAGATCCTGACGGATCATCGTCGAGAGGATAGATGATTTTCCTGTACCTGTCTGTCCGATCACGTAGAAGTGTCGGAAACGATCTTCATTTTTTACGAAAATTGGTTTTTTCTCACCACGAAAAATATTATCCCCGATATAGAGACCTTCTTTTGGGATATTCGTAGGTGCTTTTATGAGCTTGAACCGTTGCCAGCGGATCTCTGGTTGTCGGTTGTATTTACTCGCAGGGAAGTGATAGAGCGTGGCGATCTCCTCACTGTTCATGATCGGAGCGTGTTGCCACCAGGCAAACTGACGAAATATATAGTGGTGTACGAGCAGAGAGAGAGATTTCCTTTTCACAGCTTTGAACCGGTTATACGCTGGGGAGGCAAACTGGGAAAAAGATGAAATAATATTTTCGAGTTCTGCATGGACACTTGCACGATCCTGTCATGTCGTGATGATGCGGATAGTGGTAGCATATCCTGTTTTTTTCACTTTTTCCTTCATGAGACCTTCATCATCGATCGGATCTTCGTCATCTTTGGGTTCTTCTTTTGCTCGTTCTTCGCTCGGATCTCGAGTAAAAAGGTCGATCAGTATGCCGATCCACTCGAGTGGGTTCCACGAGAAGTGACTTCCATGGTGTTTTTTCTCAGTTTTTCTGATGAGTTTTTTGATTTTTTCCTGCCAGTCATCATCTACTGGTCGCATGAGGATCTGTATGGCAGCAGAGTTTTCTTCTCAGAGCTTTCCGAGAGCAGAGAGGATCGCATTCATGCTATCACTTTCGAGTTTTTGGTAGGTACGTATCGGAAATTGTTCTGCTTTTTTGAGCTTCATGATCTCTCCCTCGATGGTACTTCGATCCTCGAAGATATTGATCTCTGGGGTTTCCTCGACGAAAGCATCAGGATAAAAACCGATGATTTGTTTTTCTACGAGGAGGCGAGCTTTTTTCGGGACGACGATGTAGAAATAAATCTCTTGTTTATGGGCGACATACTCGAGAGAGAGATATTCCTGACCAAAAAGCCAACCCGATAGCGTACTCGCGTAGAGTGACTTGAGACTCGCGAGGAGCTGTTCCATGATCGATATTTGCTCTCGGAAATCTTTTACTGTTTCCTTTTTTTCATCAGCGTCAGAGTCCTTGCGAGCGATGACGACGCGCAAAAATGTCATGTCGAGAGAGCGCTTGAGAGCGATTTTTCTCCTCATGGAAATATAGACCACTCACGATATCGTGAGAGTCATCAGGACAATGAAGATGAGCTCGCCCACAGTCATGTGTAGAGTATATCGAAAACAGGAGGAAAAAGCAAACTTCTACCCTCTGAGAACAAAAAATCGAAACAGAGCATGTCAGGCGACGAGGAGCACGAGACCGACGACGATATAGAGAGCAATATTTTTGGCTTTTTTGAGTTTTTCCTCATCTCAGGCAGAGATGAGCACGAGCCATCCTGCGTAGATGACGAGAGCTACAGTGATGAGCATGATGAAACCATTGACGAAAGAAAGTATCTTTCCAAATATACCGATAGCTCCCTCGAGTTTTTTCTCTCACATCATACAGTTACCGATCGAGAAAAGAGTCGTGTCTTTACAGGCATCTTTCGGTTCTCAGTAGATAGCGATGACAAAAAGACGGGGTATGCGTATGAGGAGAAATCCGATCACAGCGTAGATCACGATATTTTTTCATTTTTTGAGTTTTTCCTCATCGCCACCACCCGTCACGATGATGTAAAATGCATATACCATCATGAGGAGGAAACCAAATCCTGCCACGATGAGCATGAGGTTCACGAGCGGCTCAAATATATTGCTCCAAAACTGCCATCCGAGGCGACCATCGATATTTTGGGTAGACTCAGTGAGGTAGAGCGTGCGCCAGACGGATGTCGCTATCTGCATGACGACGATACCCACAGATGTCCATATGATGTTTCTCCGCCATTTTTTGATATCTTCCTCATCTCACCAGGAGAAGAGGAGCTTGAGGACTCCGATGATGAGAAATATCACCGCAATAGCGATGAAAAAGTTCTTGAGCGCAAAGGCAATACTCAAAAATGTATTGATCACCGACTCATCGCGCAAGCTCGGCATAAAAAAGAGTTCACCTACAGGTCCGATAAATGTCGCGAGTGCATCTGATTCACCTCACTGTGTTTTGATGGTGGGAGTTTTCAGATTGAGCTCCTCGGTCGTAGGGTTAGCAGCAAATGTCGCTCCGAGTGGGAGTATGAGGGCTAGGATGGAGAGAAAGAGTTTGAACATAGACAAAGTTATACTCTGTACTTTAGCAGAAAGAGGGAAAAAAGCAATTTTCGAGAGAAGGAAAAATTTGATTTTCATGAAAATATGGTATAATCCTCATGTCGAACGAAACTACGACAAATAAGTTGGTATAAAAGCGTATCGCTTCTCACCATCAAAAATCCCCCATAGTACCACTTAGGGGGATTTTTTCGATCTACTTTCCGAGAACAATCTCGAATGCAAATCGAACTCTCCAAACAGAGAGCGAAACTACTATTTTCATAAAAATGAAAAATAAGTTGGTGGGGATATAAAAGCCCACCACTCCCCACCATGAATGGAGAGCCTGAGGAGTATAGGGAGTTTTCTCGAAATCAAAAACTATTCTGTCATTGACAGATAGTGAATAGTATGAAAAAAATTTGACAAAACAGAGGTTATGATTAGGTTATTCGAACTTATTTTTATATAGAAACCGCGCATGTCTCTTCTTATCAAGGATCCTTTTGAAATCTTACAAGAACAACTTCAAGAAGCGAAAGACTTTTCTGAGAAAAGAAAAGTTATCTTTTGATTTTATCCAGATGTAACCATAGATGAAGAAACTTATAAACTAGATGACTACTGGGTTATCAGTAGATGATCCGAAGCAGCATTTCTAGATATACGATCATCCAAGTTTGTTTCACTCTCTTTATGATCCAACTCATACTTTCGTCATATCGAAAATGAGTACCCAGTATGTAACCCTCATAATGAGATAGCTGCTATTATAGGACTCCGCTTACTAGATCCATTGCTTACAGGAGTGTATGACCTTGGTTATATTGATACACAAACCAGAAAATATGTATGGTTACAAAAAGATCAGACCTTAGTTTCCGATAAAAACCTCATAATATTTTTTCAATGAATATGTGATAAGGTAAGACTTGCACGGAGTGCAGAAGAAACAAAAAAAGTAGTTAGAGATATTATGAATCCTCCAGCTTAAAGTTTGCTACTCCTTTTTTCCTTCTTTCTTCTTCTCTTTGTGGGACTCTTTCTCTTCTCGATACTTTTTCTCTTCTTCTCGGATCTTCGCCACAGTGTCGAAGATCTTTTTTTCGACGAAGTCTTTTTTCTTGGTGTATTTTTCTCGAGAAACCTTCATGAGGACATCACGTGTCTGCTGTGGAGGTACATCGATACGGTCCCGCAGTGGCGCATACGTCGTCGCAGAGAATACTGGCGAAGGCATACCATCGATGAGAAGCTTCGTATAGATATCGTATTTTCGGAGGTTGGTGAGGTCCTGTGGAGTGATCACGTCTTCCCCGCCAAATACCTCAGCAAACGTGACAGCATCATGATAGCCTACCTGGAAAGCGATGAGTGATCCGACATTTCCGAATACTGCACCCTGTACGGTTTCTGCCATTTGTTCGACATATTGGTTCGCCATGGTGAGAGAGAGTTTGTACTTACGAGCCTCGGAGAGGATAGTCGCGAAAGAGTCAGTGGCGAAGTTCTGAAACTCATCGACATAGAGTCCGAAATCTCGACGCTCACTCTCGGGGATATCAGCTCGGGTCATCGCCTCGATCTGGAACTTGGTCACCATCATCGATCAGAGGAGTGCACTGGCATCTTCACCGATGCGTCACTTCGAAAGGTTCACGAGAAAGATCTTCCCATTGTCCATGATCCATCGCAGAGAAAAGGGATTTTTCGGCTGACCGAGGATATTTCTGAGGATTGGAGAAGAGAGAAATTGCCCGACTTTATTCAAAATCGGGTTCACCGCCTCGCTCTGCATCGAGGGACTCATCTTGGCAAATTCTTCATTCCAGAACTGTACGAGGATCGGATCATCGATCTTCGAGACGACCTTCCTTCGATAGGCCTCATGTGTGAGCATGAGCGGTATAGAAATCATCGTCGTCTCAGGGATGAGGAGGAGCGTGAGGATAGTGTTACGGAGTATGTACTCGAGACGTGGTCCCCAGCTCTCGGCAAACATTTTTTTAAAGATCGATACCAGTCCGCCAGCCACGATCGGACGAAGCTCGGGACGACTATTTTCGAGCATATTGAACGCGATCGGATACTCCTGGTCGGCAGGATCAAAGAGGACGATATCGTTGGTTCGTGACTTCGGAATATTGGCGAGGATCGTCTCGACGAGGTCCCCATGTGGGTCGATCACAGCGACACCTCGACCATTGAGGATATCTGTATAGATCATGTTTTCGAGAAGCGTCGACTTTCCCATACCGGTCTTACCGATGATATAGACATGTCGAGCGCGATCGATAGGTTTGAGTCCAAAACCTTCTTTCCCACCACGGTAGTTCGCCATACCGATCGGAGTATTGGGGGCATCTGTACTCGGGAGCTCATGTGGTGGTTCAAATTTTCGTGTCGTCACCCAGTGGATGCCCGGAGTTTTCACGTAGAGTGTCGGCATATGGATGATGCCTGCGAGCTCTGTCGTCGAGAGGATCATCGAGGATTTTGGGAGTTTTTTTATAGGGGGGAGCCTCATGAGAAGTTTTGTTTTTTTCATGAGGAAACTATTGCCCCCTGGGTTAGCAAAAATATTCATACTACTCGCGAGTTCTTTTATCATGACCTCATCACTGAGGGCATCTCTCTTTTCCTTCACCACGAGAATACGGGCCATATATCCGAATGTATCTATTTTGGTTTCTACTTTTCCTTTTTCGTGTTTTTCATCATCATGGGTCTCATGTTGGTCTCTCGGCATGAGCCATCCTACGAGAGCAAACGACCATGAGATGGGGAGCATGAGCCATCCGATCGATCACCAGAAGTGAAGGAGTTGCATCTTGATACCCAGAGGGAGATGCCATCACCAGATATGCGCGCGGTGCTCAGTTCGCCAGACATGATCTTCGAGTGGAGAGAAATCTATGATGTATCCAGCACTATCTCACTTCGCTACTTTCGCGAGCGCACTCGTGAGGGATGAGAGTGGATCGACAGATTCTTTTTCAGTACGATCTTTCATATTTACATAGAGCTTGATCGTCTCGAGTGAGTGGTGTGCGAGCGTGACTTCCTTGGCTCTGTAGGATTTCTCAGAGTCGAGTGAGTGAGAGACTTCTATGAGCTCGATATCGCTATAGTGAGCGTAGAGCTGGCTCGAGAGAAATGATGCAAAAGCCCGATCTGTCGAAAAAAAGAACCGTATCTGTCCGTCTCGAGCGACGATTTCGAAACGAAAACTTGGGTGAACTTTCTCTGTCCAAAATTTCCACCATGGACTCGCGTGTTCGATCGCATGGTGAAGAGTCGAGAGCATCTCGCGGGCGACGAAAACGCCCTTTTCATTGGCGCGGTCGACGGATACTTCGTAGGTGATGATACTATGGTTATTATTCATGATTTTTGTCATTGCGAGGCTGAGCCTGTCTGGTTGCAGAACGGGAAAGAAATCCGGTGTCTCTTTCCTGATACTTTTGTAACCAAAAGTATCCAAAAGTTTCGGTGGAAGAAAAACTCGCTCGCTCTGCCTTTCTTTTTTCTGTTCTCATCTGCCTCAAACAGTTTCTTCCCCCAAACCCCTACTAAGTTCATAGATATTCTTCAAAAACCCCTGAAAACCCGAAACTTTCTCTATATTATCAAAATTTCTCACTTTTTCCAAAGATTTCTCTTTGCCATTTCGTAGAGTCTCTCTATACTTCGCCATATGAAGTGCGAAAATCCAAAAATACATACGCATCATGCCTCAGTCCTCGATGAAGGAGACATCGAGTTTCGTGAGATCAGGATCAGTGCATGAGAGTGTCAGAAATATGTCCTTATCCCGAGAAATGATGGAAAGTACGTCCGTCATTTCATCGTCGAGGAGGGTGCAGTATTTCGTGGTGGCGCGGTCGCTACATGAGCAAATATGGTTCTAGAATTGACCGTTTCGATCGAAGGGAGTCGCGCTGATGGATCGCTCGATCTTCTCGCTCTCGCATGAGACGGGTCAAATATCGAAATCGATGGTATCGGGCGGGTAGCTCCAGGATCGAGTGATGTGAAACTGCGTGTCGACCAAAATAATATCCTCCTCGGTGAAGGAGCTCGTGTACGTGGTCGTCCTGTCCTCGAAGTCGCCACAGACTCGATCGAGTGAGGTCACTCCTGTCGTATCCACCGTATCTCCTCTGATGCAATATTTTATCTTGCGTCGCACGGGATCGATCCATCGACTGCCGAGGGTATGCTCATAGAGGGAGAGATACGAAAAATCACGGACCTTCTCGAAGAAGGTGGAGAGGAAGTGAAAGA
>CAZXUQ010000006.1:0-64866 GCA_964644075.1 uncultured Candidatus Peribacteria bacterium | reverse complement strand
CCTCACTGCTGCCTCCCGTAGGAGTATGGACCGTGTCTCAGTTCCATTGTGGCTGGCCGTCCTCTCAGACCAGCTACCCGTCATCGCCTTGGTGAGCTATTACCTCACCAACTAGCTGATAGGCCGCAGACCTTTCCCTTAGCGCATTGCTGCTTTTACCCGAAGGCGTATGCGGTATTAATCTGGATTTCTCCAGGTTATCCCTCACTTAGGGGGAAGTATCAACGTGTTACGCACCCGTTTGCCGCTAATCAGGCAGTGACACACAATCTACAAAGTATTTGTAAACTCTGTGTCACCACCATCATCGCTCGACTTGCATGTGTTAGGCGCACCGCTAGCGTTCATCCTGAGCTATGATCAAACTCTTTGAAACGTAGCACCTAGTGACCGCGAGGACACTAGGATTTTTTATTTTGTTGTACGGAATTACAAGATTTTCTTATGAAAAGAAAGATCGTCTTCTTGTATATGGAATGTTAATGTTCATACCGATTTCTCGGCGCCGAAGATTTATATGGAAAAGTGTTTCTAAGTCAAAACTATTTTTCACTTTTTTTGCATTTTCCCATGTTTTCCTTTTGTATAAAAGAAAATCGCATATACAAATTTGTGAATTTTTCGCGAATTTTTGCAGTGTTTTTCGCAAATATGTGGGTAAGAGTACTTTTTGTGAACAAAAATGAGGGAAAAATAGGAGGGTTTTGGAATAAAAATCTCTCCTTTTCGAGGAGAGATGATTTTTTTATGGTGGAGCTTGGTCGAGGAAGTCAGAACCGCTTTGATGAGTCAGGAGAGGATTCCGTATATTCCAAAACTTGGATAATTATACCCCAGATTAGCTCACTATATTTATACTATTCTAAAACAGGCAATCAGACTCTAGATAAAAAATTACAAAATCTTCCAGATAAATCTTCTCTAAAAAGTTCATTTATTGAACAGTGATATGCTTCATCATATATGGAATACAAATCATCTCTTGGTATAGTAATAAAGTTTTTAAAATCTAACACTAATTCTGGTAATTTTAGTTCGTCATTTCATTGTAAATAGTGATATCTCTTAAACTCATCATTTCTCTTTACCTTTATAAAGTCTGTACCATTAAATATTCGCATCTGTCTTTGTTCATGTATGTGTTTTCAAGAACAAAATAAATCTGCCACATATGCTGGGCAAACTAATATATTAGTAATTAGTTTATCGTGATTCTTTAATACTCATAACTCCATTTGATCGAAAGCATCATAATCTTGTTCTAGATCACATTCTTGATTTAAAATTACTGCATATTTAAAACTTACACCATTATATTCTATATTGTGCAGTATATCTCATTGGCAAAATCTCTCTTTTTTTATATGCAAATATCTAGATTTTATATTGCTTTCTAATGTCGTCATTTAATTTTTGTAAAAAATATTTTTTTATTTTCGTAATCAAAAATTGATTTAAAAAACGAATCTGACGATTCTTTGGTATATTCACTATTTCGAGAAATAGAGTTAGTTTTAGTTATCATAATTTTAATTTTAAGAATTAAGTTTTGTTCTTAAGTCTTCAGTTATTGACTTCTCAAAAATGCCTGTTATGTCTTCATTAAATTGATTAAATATACCTATAATATCTTCACTTTTATCTAGCAATAAAGGTATATTAGTATAACAATCAAAGTCTAATACGAACGTCCAATCGAGTATTTTGCTTGGATAAGAATTATTCCAAAATCAATAAATAACCGTAATTATATTATTTGATTTCTTTATAGACATATTACCCATATTTCTTACTAAATCTCATCAGGTAGCTTCGGAGAAGACTAATCAGGCAATTAAATGGCTGTTTATATAATTTGACCAATCTGCACTATTTTGTATGTCTAAATCATCGATATTATTGATATAACGAAGTCATGCTCTTTCAATTTGTTTAATTCAAAAGGTTTCAAAGAACAGTACTGCTAATTTTAGTATGTCGTCCAAATTTGACTTATCAGTGTATTTATCAAATGTAACAATGAAGAAATTATGACTAATTTCAATTTTATAATCGGAATGATTACATGTCCATTTTGGTCGCTTTGATTGTTTTGAATTACTTGAATCATTAGAAATCTCAATGAAATTTTCAGTAATGACATCATAACTCCAGTCATAACCTGGATCAATCTCTTTAGCTTCTTCATCAAATTCAATAAACCTTCAGAGGTTTACACTTTCAAAATCTATACGTAATATTACCTGTTTAATGTAGTTCTTTGTATAAATAGTCATTTTTATTTTAAATATGTGCCAGTATATATTGTTTCTGATTTTTAAGAAATTATTTTTTCTTCTATTGAGCTTATTATTTGATCATTAATATTTTAATTATACCTATAACATATATTTCATCTATAACATGAGACTACCCCACCTCAAACATCGTCGGGAGCTCTCGACTCGTTTTCGATTCTCGGATAAATCCCTGATGGACCACATTCTCTCAGAATCGCTCCTTGAGCTTCGTGAGGGTATTGGATATTTTTTCATTTTTTACCTGGACCCGATCATCGATATCAAATACTGAAAGTTGCTTCGGGGTAAATGGTGAGAGTTCGGAGAAAGTCACTCCCGTGGTCCGATAGATACACGTCTTATCAAAAAGCGATAGAAGCATCTCCCGAAGGAGTGTCACCATCCGAGACTTATCGATATTCGTCTCTCCCATATCGACAGCCCGAGTCTGATATGTGAATTCCTTAGTCCGGAGGAGGAGTCATATCACTCTCGCTCATTGCTTCTCAGAGAGCATCGTATCATAAGCACGCTCGAAGTTCATAAGTATCTGTCTCCAGAGAAAATGAGGATTCGAGCTCATCTCGTGATTGAACGACCTCGTGCAAGCGATACTCTTTCGCTTTTTCTCAGTATCGTGAGGAAGCCAACTATCCACCCCATGGAGCTCGAGCCAAAGTATCACCCCATTGCGACCGAGTATCTCAGAAACTCGCCTACCTTCCATAGCATAGAAGTCATAGACGGTTTTTATAGTCGAACCAAGCCTCTCACTATTCCCCCGAGCGATATATGGAACCTCGGTGACTGCTAGGGTCCGAAAGAGTCACTCGATACTCTCCGCATTAAAGTCGACATATGAGCCGTACGGTTTATTGAGATCACCGAACATCTTGGCCCGGATACGAGTATTGGATATCCCGATGGATACTGGGATTCCGATATCGTGATAAATCTCTTCTTTCAGAGACTCAGCGAAATCATCATATCTTCCAGAGATATTGGTGAGTTCCGCAAAAAGCTCATCGATAGAGAATACTTCTATCTTTCCGAGCTTAGCTGTGAGATACTGCATGAGCCTCTCGGATACTTGTCTATACCAAGAGTGATCCGGGGTACGCTTCACGAGCTTCTTCCCGAGTATCCTCTCGGCTTCCCAGAGTGGGGTTCATGTCTTTACTCCATATTTCTTCGCCTCATAGCTTGCCGCGATGACTATCTGATCTCATACACAGACACACTTCCCCTTGAGCGATGGATCCCGTAGGACTTCACAAGAAGCATAAAAAGAATTGCAGTCGATGTGTGCAAAGATGCGAGTCGATGTATGGAATATCATAAATTAGTGGTATTTGCGTACTGTGCCAGATACAACTCCAAGGATCTCACATGGACCATTTACGACGATAGGCTCATATTTAGTGTTTGCTGGGATGAGTCGGAGCCTCTCTCACTTCTTCTCGAAATACTTGAGGGTCACATCTCCATCAAGTGAAGCTATCACGATATCACCATTCTTCGGGGTGAGAGACCGATCGAGGATGACGATATCCCCCTGTCTAATGCCTGCATCCTCCATGCTATCTCACTTCACTTTCACGAAATACGTACTCGCTGGATGCTCGATGAGGTACTTCTCCAGGTCCATCTGACTCGTCGGATGCGTCTCAGGAGTAAATGGCAATCCTGCACGTACTGACTCAAAGACTGGATATCCTGTGAGTCGGTCCGTGGGTATATATCCCTTATTCTCGAAGAAAAGCACTCCAGTATCCACAAGCTTCTGGAGAAAGAGTTGTACTCCAGACCTATGAGCATATCCGAGGAGCTCTCGCATCTGATCGAGTGACTGATATACTCAGCCACCACGGAAAAAGGACCGGAGGATATCTATTTTCTGATTGTATTTTTTATCGATTCGCATAGTATAATGTACAAATGTACATTAAATATATAGAGAATCTCTGAGAAATCAAAACTTTCTCAAATATACCCCGACTCTCCTCACTATGAAAGAACTCTCACTCATCCAGAAAAACCGAAGAACAAAAATCCTCCTCTCAGATGAAGACTGGGATGAGGAAATACGAGTGAGTGAGCTCGATAGGATGCGTATGGATAGATGAAATCTCTCTATCCGAGAACTCTCAAGGATATCAAGAAATGCAATGGAGAGACTATCGACAGTAAATGATGGATGAGCCGATGAGAATCGAAGAATATTTCTTGATTGATTACTTCTTTAGTGCCACGCACTTATCAGGATTAGCATATTTTGCCATCACTGTAGAGTTTGGGAAAAGCGTTTTACAGAGTCATGATAATCCGCTTTTTGTATTTTGATAGTGATTGTATATTTGAGTATTACCACAAGTGTATTGAATTTGACTTCTGAATATTCTGATAAGATCAGACTTCTGAACAGATCCATCGCAATACTGTCATCCGATTTCTTCAAACTCACTTACATATCTATCGAGATTGGTCATATTTTCGACCGTTATACCGTCTCGAACCTTTTGGTGGACCTTTGTAAGGATGTCATCTCAGCCCATTATCTTATCAAAAAGTGCGTTCATTTTATCTTCATTCGCCTTTGCAATCTCGGAACCAAATTTATTCTTCTCAAATTCCAGTGAACTACTCTCTATATCTGTTTGTTGCTTTAAGATTTTAGTTTGAGTATCAAGAATTGCGGTTTGATCATCCATAATACTTGCCTGGTTCATGGCTATTGAGTTTTGTTCTGAAGCAATGCCATTTGCAATCCATCAGATCCATATAGTTACAAGAAGAGTAAGGAATCAGATGATAACCTGAATCCAATCGGTCATACTAGGTGTATTAGTAGTCATAATTAGTAGTTAAATATTCCCTTCCACTATTGCAATTTCTTCAGGGGTAAGATTATATACCTTATAAATAATACTATCAATGTTTTTAATTAAAAAATCAGTATCTGGATCTCAAATGAGAATCCTATCAATGTTTTTAATTACCAAATCATAAACATCCTTTGATGGATAAATTATTGGTAATCTTTTTGCATTTTCTATTAAAATTTTCTGAAAAGTATTTTTTTCAATATCAAGAAATCTAAATTTGTGATAAAAATTAATCAACTTTGAATTAAGAAATGCTAATCAATACCTAAGATCAAGAAAATTTGTATCCTTATTTATCATTGAGAAACCAATCTGGGTAAAATATAGTTCTTCTTCTGTATATCAAGCATAAATTCTCAAAGGGTTTCCTGAAACAATTTGCCTAATAATCACTTTTGGTCCATTAAAAAACTTCTTTTGCCTTGGCGCTCAAAGGTGATCTCAATAAGAAAGCCATTCTTTAATTTCTGAATCAATTTTATACTGTTTAATATTTGAACCATCAATAAGTGGAACAAAAGAGTTATCTTTTCTGTAAGGTGCATGAAATGCTCTTGATTCTATCGTATCAACGGAATGTCATTTATATTTGTCATATGGTGTAATTCAAAGACAAAAATCATAGTAATACTCGAAGTTATTATTTGTTTGTAAATCAATTTTTTCAAGTAATTGTAACTGTCTATCAGTAACAAAAAGATTAAATTTTCTATCAGGATCATTACGCCAATAATTTTTATCTCTTAACTCAAGAACTGTTGGCAAAGAAAGTATCTCATTATGCTTAAAGTATTTAATTTTAACCTTTTCTTGTGGAATTTTCGATAAAAAAAGAAGCATAGTCTCTACAGTTGCATTCTCAAATATTTGATCAGGTAACTTTACTAGTTGAGTCACATAATCAAATATCAATATTCTTGTTTTTTTATATGAACTATTTAGTAAGAGTGAGTTAGGGTTAATAAAAGATAGACATCATGTCTGATTTAACAATTCAAAACTACGCTGAATAAAGATTGAATACAAATTTATTCGGTTTTCAGCCGTGGAGAAATTCTTAAATAAGAACTTAACTAGATTTGGGTCAAGTTGCTTAATATCAACATAAGGTGGATTACCGATAATTATATCAAAACCATCATCTATACCGTACATCCAGTAAAGATCAAAAAAATCAGCACTACTTTGATCAAACATCTTCCATCAAATTACCTTCATAAGCTCAGTTCCATATTCACTACTTATATTACCTCAAAGGCTTGATTGAATATAAGAATGCAAGAGTGAATCTTGTTCTTTTGAAATTTGTTCACGAATTACCTGTTTTCTAGCATGATGAGCAGAAAAATATTCTCTTCTAAGATCTAAAATGCGATCCATTGTATCACTCTGTATAGAGAGTCAGAGTTGTATTTCGCTCTGAAGCATCTTTTTACGTTTTCAGAATATTAGATCATTATTTATTTTATCGATAGTGTTTATCTTAAGTGGTATTAAAGTATTAGCACAGACAAACTTAAATTCTAGATTTGGTAATGGCTCAATACCAAAGTTCTCAAAAGATCTATCTATTTTTTCATCGACAATAAGTGTGAGAAAACATCGGAGCTTGGATGTCTCAACAGCAATAGATTGAATGTCACATCCATATATAATATCCCGAATGATTGTAAGTTTTCTGAGATAATTGATATCCTTCTTTTCATAGGCTTTCCGCATTATATCCCTTTGCATAGGATCTATGATCTCAGAAAGTTTCTTTTCCATCCAGAATACACCCGCTGGATCAATCATCTGCAAGATATAAAGAATCTTCTGGAGTATGCCGATAGGATATGCTCCCGATCCGCACGCAGGATCGAATATTTTCATCGAGAGGATTTTTTCGAATATCTCTCTTCTCTCATTTTCATCGAGTGGATTCGTAAGATCATCCTCAAGATCGTAACTCACAAGTGCACGAATTTTTTCATCAGAAAGTTCTGTATGTGTGAGTAAGTATTGGGTAATACTCTCATCAACCATATATTCGACAATTTCTCGGGGAGTGTAAAAACTTCCTGTACTTTTTCGTGCAGATTCTCCTGTTTCAGGATTGATCTCAGCAAGAAGATTCTCAAATATACGTCCAAGCATTTCGGGATCGACAGACATTTCTTGATCAATACTGGTATTCTCATCAATCGTGAAGTTATAGAGCTCAAGAAATTCAAAAAAACCTTGAAACCATTTATCTGGTATCATTACTTCTAAAGGATGTTTCTGAAAAAAATCTTCATCTTGCGGATGAAAGAGTCAGCCATTCAAATATGGAATATTTTTCCAATCATTGATCTGAAATGAAGATTCCCTCTCTTCTTGGGGTTTATTGAGTATCTGAAAAAAAAGAGGCTCAAGAATATCATTATAGTATCTTCATCATCATACTACACTTGAAGAAAGTAAGGTTGAAGGAATAAGTCAATTTCCATCATCGAGAAGCTTTTGCTTCAAAAACCAACAAAACATGATTCGTCAAAAAAGTCTTACTCAGAACTCTTTTCTTGCCCTCTCATTTGTAACAAGCGGATAAAAAATTACAGGTTCCTTGATAATCTTATTTTTTCATTTTATTATGGTACCTCAGGTAAGCTCATAGAAAAATTCTGCTATTCAAAAATAGAAATCCCTATTAACAACTTCAATTGAAAATCTATTTTTTAAGTCATCAAACGAGTTAATATTTCATAAACTCAATAATTGCTTTGTAGGAGTATAAACTTGGCTTAATCAAAGTAAAAATGAGTATCTACGTGCATTTGAATACTCCCTAGTAAGTTTTCAACTCTCAGAAATATCAAGTGTCATAGTTACAAGTGAAACTCTCCAAATTGGAGAATCTGGGTGGTATATTGCAACAAGCGCTCTCCTATGTCCAGCATCCGAAAGTGTACGAAAAATCTCCTTGGTCAGAGAAACTCTTGGATCAGAAAGTCATCGATGTTCTACTACATAAAACTGGACCTCAAGATCAGATTGCTCTCCGATTCGGTCCATACGAGTTATATACTTCCAATATCATTTTTGATTTACTACTTTTGAGGCATCAAAGATATTTCCCTTATCACCAAAAAGTGACTCAAGAATATCCTGAAACAGTCAGAGTGAATATGGTTGGTCCAGTTTTATCATAAAAATTGTTCACTAAGGTAGATAATATGATCGCTCGTCTCATCTTCTGCAATACTCTTGAGCTTCTCAGAAACATATTGTTTTGGAAGAATACTTGCAAGAGTATGTTTTGCATCATCTATCTTTCAACTGATACTCGCGAGTTCTTTATAGGTTCATTCCGGGAGAGCATCGAACTCTACGAGCTTCTTGATATCCCGGAGATATGTATCATATTCTGGGATTTTCACTCGGAGGACATCGATACGCTCTATTGCACCCTTACGTCTTCCTTCATATTCCGGGTCAGTATTATTCTGGAATAGCTTATCTCTGAGTGACTGATACAATGGTTCGAATCGCTCAGTGACTTCATGACTCTCTTCACCTTTCTCCGCACGGAAGAGTGGGAGTACCTTCTCTGGTCCGAGCAATGCAGGAATACCATCGTCACCAATAACTCCGAAGAGTGGAGTGTCTCATCGTCTCGCGAATGAAATCGCTGGGAAGAGTGAAGAACCATTACGTCCGATACGGACTCTATGAGCAATCTGATTTACTATTCTCATAGTATCCTCATCATCCTTAATATTTTCCCAATCATTTCTGAATTCTTTCTGCCAACCCCACTCGTCAGTTCACTCACTCTGAGCCTCAGCCTTTCGATACTCCTCGATAAAATAACTCTTGAGCTCCTCGTCACTGGTAAGAGTTTTGGCATCATCTCATAGTAAGGCGTGAATCATATGCATTTTGAGAGTAGAAATACCCTTTGTTTGAGTCTCTTTTTCTCAGATGGTAGTAGGGAAGAAATTATAGATATATAGATCTTCAAAAACCTTTTTATTTACTCGATTGATACGGCCTATTCTCTGAATCACACGGGTTGGATTGAATGGAATATCATAATTGATAATGATACCAGCTCTATGGAGATTGTATCACTCTGAAATCGCATCCGTAGCAACTAATATATCATAATCATTTTTCTGATCTTCCACTTTATACCCAGCATCAAAATTCCTTCGTATTTCCTCTTTTTTATCAACATCGGCATCAATACTAGAATATTTCATTACCCTGTATCCAGTAGCACGAAGTGACTCATATACGGCTTGAGCCGTATCAGCAAATTCAGAGAAGATAATTATTTTTCTATTCTTATCTTCAGTAAGCTTTTCAGCAAGAAGCTCATTCAAAGAATCAAATTTAGGATCAGTTTGGACCACTCCATCACCAAACCACCAATTCCAGATTTCCTCGAGAAGCTCAATATCTTCATTCAAATCTTGTAATAAAGTCGGCTTAAATTCTTCTGATTTTATCCTGATAGCTCCCTTCTCATCAAGAGTCTTAAAATATTCCTCACGTTCACCTTCGATCATATCAGCAAGTTCTTCTTCGGTCTTGATTTCTCACTTTTTCAAGACTATTACAATACCTTGTTTCTCAATCATATTCTTCATATTTTTTGACTGAGAGAGAATACTCTCAAGAGTAGATCGAAATGCTGGAAGTGAGCTCTCAAAACGTCTGACCAGTAATCTTCTCATAAATTTAGCGACGTTGATTTGGGCTTGGCCAATTTGTTGTTGCTTCTTTTTTGCAGAAACTTTTGTCTCATCAGAAAGAATTTCTTCATCGAGCATCTCTTCCTTTTGTAAATCCTGGAAGGTTTTACTATCTTCTTTCAGATAAGAAATGGTCTTATATCTTGCACCTATCATTCCCTCGGTTTCCCCCGATTCAATATCATGCCAGTCTGGTAAATCATCCTCCATATCTTCCTCATCTTCATCAACTGCAGGACTGAGCTTCTCAAGAGTAAGCATATATCGATCTGAAATCTCTCCCAGTGAATATGTCTGGAGTCTTGGATCGTGAACATGAGCAAAAGAAATACCCTGTCTCTCAAGGTCTTGCTGGTAAACCTCGATATTTTGAAGATCAGAACGTGAACGTCTGAGCATTACAGGTGAAACGAGTTGTCTGAGACGAGATGCAATTTCTTCTCCCTTCTTTTTTATAATCTGGATATCTCACTGATTCTTTCTGAGTGATTTCCTGAGCTTTTTATACGTAGAGAAAAGGATACGGAATTCAATACTCAGATTTTCAACGGTTTGTATCTTAGACAATCCTGGAGTATCAAATAATTTTACCAAAGCAAAGAGGTCCTTTGGATCATTATTGAATGGGGTGGCTGTCAAAATAAGTACATTACTATTCGTACAGAGTCGATGCAAAAGCTGATAGTTTTCTGTATCTTCATTTCGGAATTTATGAGCTTCATCAATAACTATAAGCCACTCTTTACCATCTTGTCAGTGTTGTTCTTTATGCTTGAGTGCTTCCTCGATTTTTCCAGTAGTAAATACCGTTGCATTGATATGAAATTCGGTCTTATACCCATTCCATTGTTCTGTAAGATGTGGAGGACAAATGATTATAGTTTTCTTGCTTATATTATGAGCAATACCTGAGGCGATAATACTTTTTCATAGACCTACCACATCAGCAATAATGACTCCATTATATTTTTGGATACTATCGATTCCAAACCTTATAGCATCAAGCTGATATCGAAAATCAGAGAACTTTCATCCTGTTGCTTGTTTCGGAGTTTTTATATCTGATTCAGCTATATTGATCGTAAAAAGCTCCTTCAGAATTCGTATATAGAGATGGAATGGAGATGGTTTCTGGTAAAGCCAAAGTGTATTTTTGATTCGATCTAAAAACTTATCCTTCGTATTTGCATCTACAATGGTGATATTTTCAGAATCGGACCAGCATTCTTCGAAATATTGGCTATCAGTAATAAAGTTCTCTTTATCTTCGTGTATCTTATTTCTCTCAGAACGTGATACGAGTCATGAGTATGATAGATTGCTCGATCCAGTTATTACAGATCAAGGTTGGTATCAATTCTTGGTATTCTCTGGCTTATAATGGAAGATAAATAACTTATCATGGCGAGGTTGAATACTCTTCTTTATCTCCATACTACCATCCTCAATCTTAGATACAAATACTTTGAAAGCATTGAGTGATTCAGTATCCTCGAACCAATTAGTATCATTGAAAATACCAGATAATACCTTGAAATATTTATCCTCTTCATCAATCAGAGAAGCCTCTTTATCTGATTGTCTCATCTCATAGAGGTTCTGAGGTTGCTTTCTCGATAAAATAGGTATCAACTTCTCGTCCATATCCATTCAGACTAAAATTCTGATTTTTTTATCAGAAAGCTCCTGATATACCTCCTTGAATCCAGAGAAATAGAAATATCCAACCAGGATATCGATATTTTCAGTTGCTGGAAGAAATGCCTTGAGGGCGTTTGCCATTGTATTGGATCAAGTATTATCAATCGTAGATGACATATTTTATTATGGTTTATTGAAATTATTGTACATATTCCTCCATCAATCAGACTATATCAGTCTTCTTGAATCTCCGGTCCTTCCTATTTCAGATTCGGACCGTTTGTATTTTTCCATCCTTCTCCCAATTCCTCAGTGTATTCGTATGACATCCGAGTATTCTCGATGCTTGTCATATGGTGAGGAGATCCGGGAGTTCTTCTATCGGCTTGATAATATATTTAGGCATATTCAGTTAACAAAACTTGCTAGAAAGTATATGCAGGATATAATCATGAGCAAATTAAAATTACGATTATGATTGAAAGAATTCTAAATTTCTATTGAGCAGAAAAACTTGAGCACATACTCGATGTGCTACTCGACTGAGAAATATCTGGTGATGAAAAAACTAATTCTATCACATGATTCAATTCGGTTGTAAACTTTCGCCCAGATATCTATATTGAATACTTTTGTGATTATGAATCAGATCCATACGATTCCTATCAATGTTATGATACGCTTTGAACGTACTTAAGTGAACTCAAGGAAACATGAGTAATTTGAAAATATTGACATAGAAGAACCGAATCTTCAGAAGAAATTCTTAAAAAATACTATTGAGATGATGAAGGTAATTTACCAGAGAATGCTCCTATTCAAGAGGCAAAAATATGCGAAAAGTTTGGTTGAGAATATAACATATATATTGATAAAGACAAAGTTAGACTTTTTAGAGATATAATTTTCAAAAAACAAAAATACATATGTAAAATATGAACTATAAAATCAATACTTAAATTTTCTGATAAAATAGATATAGAATCACTTATGGATTGGATGCAACTTGAAGAAAAATATATATTCAATAACTCTGAAATATTATTACTTTCAATCTTCACTTCAAATAAGCTAAATATAGCTAAACTTTTTCACTTCATGGTAAAAGTGATGATAGTAAGAGAGTATAGAGAATTTCAATCAATATTGAGTCTTGAGGATGCGATTGTCATGGATAATTCAAAATATAATTATAACTGAAATTATGAGGGATTTTACTTCGCATCAGAAGAATTAGAAAAAAGACAAACAGAACTCAGTAATAAGAATTATACCTATAACTTTGTTGATTCGCATCTCACAATTTGAAATATGCATGTATCTTTTAAGGATTCTCTTAAACAAAAGAAATTCTTCGAATTCCTACTGAGCAATCAAGATCGATACATAACTTCTGAAGAACTTTCTAAATTAAAGATTTGAAATATGAAATCATTACTTCAAGACATCAAAAATAAAATTAGCTTAAAATGAGCGAGTAAACTACAAATAAAACAAATGTTTTATTTCTTTGAAGTTGGAGGCATACAATACTGTAGAATCCTACTATAGTTGGAAAATAGTAATTTAGAGATACTTTTATCCTACTATAGTTGGAAAATGGTCGAAAAATAGTAGCGGATTGGATTTATGTCCTTCCGCTATTTTTTTATTTTTTTATGACATAATGGATATTTGCCCCTGCAGGGAAACTTTAATCACTTTCTATCCATTACCATGAACAACTCATCCAACTTCACAACGAGCGATCTCGCACTGAGTACTGCTCTCGTATGTTTCAAACATCCCCTCATCACTGTTTCAAAAGAAGGCTCAAAGTGAATCTTTGAATTCCAAAACACTCTTGAACTTCAGAGCGATATAAAACGATTCTTCGACTATGAGCTCCTCATAGAGCCGATGGACTACTTCAACACGCTCAAGACTCTCAAAACCAGACTCTATAACCACTCGGATATATGATAACAGAAGAAGAAGTCAAAGCATATCAGAGCATCTACCAAAAAGTCTATCAGAAAGATATCAGTATCGAGGATGCTCGTGAGCAAGGGATCAAGCTCATCGTTTTTCTGGAAGCAATTTTCAAACCTACCACTTAAAAATTACCTATACGATTATGATTACTCAAACAACCATCGAGAGTTATCTCTCAAAAAAGTGAATATATCACTACAGATCCGGCAAAGAAATCGTGGCACACTGTGTATTCAATGACTGTGACAAAGATAGTCACGGAAAAGAGGCACACCTGTATATCGATAGCTCCACAGGTTGCTATCAATGCAAAAAATGCCTCGAACAATGAAACTGGATAACCCTTTTGAAACATCTTGGAGACGACCTGGGAGAATATCCACTTGAGTGATACAATTCACCGAAAAAACCGGACTTTTCCGAACCGATAAAAAAGAAAATCAGTGTATGAGAAAAGGATATCCTAAAATACCAAAAAACACTCCCAGATACCATCAGAGAATATCTACATAATCGAGGAATATCTGATGAAATTATCAGCGAAAAACAACTCGGATATGGATCATTTTACTGAACGAACTGGATCACTATCCCCATTCGAGATATGAGTGGAGAACTCGCATTCTTCAAGCTGAGGCGTGATCCATTTGGACCGGAAGGAAACAAATATATGTTCTACCCTTCAGGGAGCGAAGCGATGCTCTATGGCGGAGAAAATCTCATCAATAACGATGATTATATCGTAATCTGTGAATGAGAATTCGATCAGATGATGCTCTGAAAGGAGTGAATCATTGCTGTAACCTCGACAGGAGGAGTTGGGACTTTTAAGGAGGAGTGGATATCCCACTTCTCCAAGGTCCAAAAGATATATATCTGCTTCGATAATGACGAACCTTGAAGAAAATGAGCAGATAAACTCATCAATCGTCTCTCGATACGATTTCCAGAAAAAGAAATCTATCGAATCTCCCTCCCGGAAGAAAAGTGAAAAGATATATCTGAATACTTCGCAAATGGAGGAAACATCGATGAGCTAATGGTCCAATATAGTGAGCTCATCCAGGGTACAGATATCACAAAATTCTCTCCCATGAAATGAGGTGATGTGATACGAATACTTTCTCTCACGATAAAGCATGATGATATAAACAAACTCATAGTATTCCTCGCTATGCTCTCAGCATATACAGAAGAATCTCAATTCAATATCTTACTCAATGCTCCATCTTCTTCGGGAAAATCATATATCCCTCTGGAGATAGCAAAACTCTTCCCGGAAGAAAGTCTGATGAAGCTCCAATATGTCTCACAAACTGCATTTTTTCATGAAAGTGGAGAATACGACAAAGAGAAGAATCAGATGCACATACGACTCAATAGAAGGATTATCATCTTTATCGATCAGCCCCGGACCGACCTCCTCTCACGACTGAGACCGATTCTATCTCATGATGAAAAAGTGATGATATCAAAAATCACGGATAAAACAGGAAAATGAGGAAACAAGACAAAAAGTGTCGTAATACACGGATATCCTGTCGCAATTTTCTGTACTGCATCGACAGGACTGGATGAGCAGGAAGCCACCAGATTCCTCCTCCTATCACCAGAAACACATAACGCAAAACTTCGCGATACAGTTCATGCTAAGATATTTTCCGAATCTGAAAGCCAAGAAACGCTCCAAAGCATAGAAGAAAATGCTGAGAGAATACTCCTCAAGGAACGTGTCGAGCTTATCAGAGATGCTCATATTGATTTTATCAAAATCAGCAATCATGAAGAAGTCGAAAGACTCTTTCTCTCAGGAAAAACCCACCTAAAACCCCGACATCAGAGAGATGTAAGTCGATTTATGTCACTCATCAAGATGTTCACTCTTCTCAATCTCCCCTTCAGAAAAAGAGTAGAAAATACGCTCTATACTGAACAGGAAGATATCGATGAGGCATGGAAGATCTGGGAAGAAATAGCACCCGGGCAAGAATACAATATTTCACCCTATTCCATGCAGATTTACCGAGATGTATTTATTCCTGCATACCGAGAATACAACACAAATGAAAAAGATTTCTTCACTCCAGATGATGCAAAAGGGGTACCGAGAAAGTACATCATAAAGAAACATAGTGAACTCTACGGCAGACCACTTTCGGATGCTACCTGGAGACAAGAGCTCGAGCCGACTCTCGTGAATGCAGGACTCATCATCACAGAAACTCTCTGAAGAAATATACTCGTAAGTCCAACGGAAGAAATTGACTGGAATATCTCATAACTTACCAACCATGGCCAAGAAAAAAACAACATCACTCACCAAAGAAATCATCGATAAACCGATTGATCCGGAAACTGTCCGAGAAAGCCTCATGATCCTTATATCAGATAAGACATGAGTATGAGCTCAATACAAAAAGGCAGATACTCTCCTGAAAAAGATTATCTCAGGCGAGGCAATAACTGACGAAGACCAAAAGGACCTAAATAAGCTCGTAAACAGTATCAATCCCTTCAAGACCCATAAGTTTCTCCTCTGACTCGTCAAAGAAGATGATGAAAGAAATTGCATCATGGAATTCTCGGAAGATATCGCAAAAGAGTATGACTGTAAAACCAGTATGGAACTCTCCCTTTGTGAGACGATTGCATCGAGTTATTACTCCATGATAAAGTGATCTCAACAAATGCAGAGAATGTACAGTATCGAATACCTCTCAAATGAGAAAAATGGATACTACTCCATGATCTCAAAAGAGGTCGAAAAACAAAGTCGTCTCTATATGACGGCAATGATGACCCTAAGAGCACTCAAGTCTCCATCAACCCATGTCTCTATAAAGGCTAAAAATGCCTTTATCTGAGAAAATCAACAATTTAACCATAATCAAACCAACCTATGAGAAAATCCATAAGCCCTATAGATTTCGGAAATCTTTCACTGGAATCATGTCCAAAATTTACTATCAAATGACTGAGGAATAAGCTCAAGAGACAGGAAAAAGAGCTCCTCCAAAGTATGATGCCATATGTGAAAATCGTATCCAGACCATGCCAGTTTTGAGGGAATAGATACCTCTTCATATGTCCATACTGTAATAAAGCAACCACAACAATCTACGAAGATCCAATCTGGGAAACACTCAGTTGCCAAAATTGCTCGGATTATAGTTACTGAAAACAACGATACAAGGGTATGATCGAAGAAAAAGTATTCAAATAGTATCGACTTTTCAAAAATACCTATATAATTTACTTAACAATACTTACTAATTTTATTACTATGAACAATATCACACGCTTTGTGCTCTACGCACGAAAATCTTCTGAAAGAGAAGATAGACAGGTCCAATCCATAAACGACCAGATAGCCTACTGGGAAAAGAAGGCAAAGGAAGAAGGGATTCAGATAGTCAAAGTCTATACCGAAGAAAAATCCGCAAAAACCCCGTATGTCAGGAAGGCATTCCAAGAAATGTGCGAACAAATAAGCAAATGACATATTGATGGAATTCTCTGCTGGAAACTCGACCGTATATCGAGAAACCCGATAGATACAGGAGCGATTCAGTATATGCTCCAGAAGTGACTCATCAAACGGATTATCACAAGTGATCGTATCTATTATCCAGAGGATTCTGGTCTTCTTTTCAGTGTAGAAACAGGAATGGCCAATCAATATATCCTCGACCTCTCAAAAAACGTAAAAAGAGGCCTAGGAAGCAAGATAGACAAGGGGCAATTCCCGGGAAAAGCACCTCAGTGATACCTCAATGATCAATACACTCGGACCATCGTGAAAGATGAAATAAGGTTTTGACTGATCAAGAAAATGTGGGAACTCCTGCTCACAGGATGCTATCCTCCATCGAAGATAGCCGATATCGCCAATAAAGAGTGGTGATATACCAATTTTAAGAGCCAAAGAGCGTGATGAAACCCTATGGCGGTATCTACCCTCTATGCCATCTTCAAAAACCCATTCTATGCTGGTTATTTCAAATATAACGGCAAGATGATACAAGGCAGTCATGAGCCGATGATATCCTGGGATGATTTCGAAAAAGCTCAAAAGCTTATCAGTCACACAAAATGAAGCCCCGTTGCAATACAAACAGAAAGACCATCAGTACTCGCATTCCCCTATACTGGAACCGTCATATGCGGGACTTGCGGGTGCATGATAACCGCTGTGAAGAAATACAAAACCCTTAGAACTACCTGAGAGATAAAAGAATACGAATACTACCACTGTACGCACAAGAAGGATAACTCGGACTTTCGATGCGACCAGAGGAAAGTCATCGCCTCAGATGAGCTCTGAAAGCAAATAGAAAAAATCATCGAAAGTATCGACTTAGATCCAGAAATATTCGACTGGGCAAAAACAGCTATCAAAAGGCGACATAGTGAGGAGACCCGGGGGAGAGAAAATGTATATGAAAATATCAATAAGACCCTCGAAGCTGAGGAGAAAAAGAAGAATAGACTACTCCAGATGAGACTGAATTGAGAATTCGATGGAAACTATGAAGAATATGAACGTATGAAGGTGGAAATGGAGACAAAAATAGAGCAATTCAAGATCAAAAGAAAAGAGCTCGAAAAAGAATCAGTCGACTGGACCGAGCTTGTGGAACGGACCTTTGACTTTGCCAAATTAGCCAGCGAAACATTCAAAAATGGCAACCTCGAGAAGAAAAAAGAAATCTTCCGTGCAATAGGTTGGAACTGGACTTTGAAGGACGGGAAACTCAATGCCAATCTACAAGATTGGTTTTTGCCGTTTATGAAAATCAAGGAATTACATCTGTCCCCTTTACGAAGGTTGGAACCGACCAAAAAAGGCATCAGCTTCGAGAGAAGTGATGCCTTTGATGACTGATTTACAGGATGGTGGGCCCACCTGGGATTGAACCAGGGACCAACCGGTTATGAGCCGGCTGCTCTAACCACTGAGCTATAGGCCCATACAAATATGAAAATGTAAGAAACAACATGGCGGTGGGCCGGGGATTCGAACCCCGGCGGCACCTTGCGGCACCCTACAGGTTTAGCAAACCCGCCTCTTCAGCCACTTGAGTAGCCCACCGTGACGCGGATTATAAAAAAAAGGTTGAGAAATGCAAGGAAAAAGCAACGAGAATATTGACATATATATTTATAGTGATAAAATAATTCCATTATTTCATAACATACACACATATGTCAGGAGGACACGGACACGACGACCATGGACATGGTCACGGAAGTGGCGGAGGTGGGAAAGGTATAGATATTGGCGTAGCATCGATGATCGGGAGCTTTTTTGGGCTCGCGAGTGGTGCCTGAGCCATGAAGGAATATATGGACTGAGGTGGCGGATGACACGGTCACGACCATCACTAAACGATGAGGAATAAAAAAAATCCCCCGAAAATATTCGAGGGGATTTTTTATTGTACCATCACAACTACCTTTGGTTCTTTTCCGACCTCATGGAGACAGACATCACAGGCTTTGCGCTCGACATGAGAGGTAAAACTCTCTGCATCTTTAAACCGTCCGATATCGCGTAGTATTTCTCTGATAGTGATATCGAGGGATTTTTCGAGAGTCGGTATCGACTCGACTGCTGGGAGTCCGATCGTCGAATATTTGATCGTAAATCCTGAGGATTTCTTCGCGATACCGATCACGAGAACTCCCTGTGACGAGATCTGGTAGCGATCATGGAGGGCACGCTCATCGGTATATCCGACCATGCGACCATCGACTGTGATGAGCTTATGCGATGCATACTCATCTGTCTCGCGGACACTGTCTTTCGTGAATTCGAGGATTTTTCCGTTCTTGAGGAGGATCACTTTATCCTTGGCATATCCGAGGTCATAGGCATTTCGAGCATTTCCACGGAGCATATGTGGGAATCCATAGATAGGCACATAGTACTCAGGTTTGAGCATTGTAATCATCTTTTTGGTATCTTCTTCTTTCGCATGTCCTCAGGCATGGATTTCTGACTCCTTGTAGTGATGGATCTTTGGCCCTTGCTGGGTGATGAGATCAAAAAGTCCCTGCACCGCTCGCTCGTTTCCTGGGATGACTGACGATGAGAAAATAATCGTATCATCAGATTTGAGCGTCGTATCACGAGATTCTCCTGTGACGATACGCATGAGGGCAGCGTAGCGCTCTCCCTGAGCACCTGTACAACAGATCGTGACTTGATTGTCTGGGAGCTTCGCAGCATCTTCCATAGAGATAATTGTCCCTGGTTGTGGTCTGACATACCCGAGCTTGATCGCGATATCGATATAGTTATTCATGGAGCGACCGAGGAGGACGATCTTACGATTGTACTTCTCTGCCGTCGAGATGATAAGCATCACACGATCGATGATAGAACTAAATGTCGCGGTGATGACGCGTCCAGGAGCTTTTTCAAATATTTCTTCGATCGAGTGGATGACGGCACTTTCTGAGATCGATGAACCCATGAGGTGAGCATTCGTCGAGTCAGAGAAAAGGGCTCGCACCCCTCGCTTTCCGAGGTTTTCGAGATAGTCATAGCTCGTCGCTGGGCGATTTGGGAGTGGATTTTTGTCGAATTTCCAGTCACCCGTATGGACGAAACGTCCGACAGGTGTCTCGATGAGGAGTCCGACTGAGTCTGGGATCGAGTGATCTACGACAAATGGTGTAATCTGGAAATGTTTCCCGAGCTGTACTGGCTCATAGCGAGTGTACTCTCGGATATTTGGGAGTGCTGCATTCATGTCAGCTTGTTTGAGCTTGATGAGTTCGTATGCCATCGCAGTCGCATAGATCGGTGTCGAGCGTCCGAGCTGCTCCATCAGGTAATAGACACCTCCGATATGGTCGATATGTCCATGCGTGATACAGGCTCAGACGACTTTTTTGCCACGGCAGTAGGAAAGGTCTGGGATCGATGAGTTAATACCAAGTTGGTATTGGTCAGCGAACTGGAGACCCATATCGATGATGATCATCTCATCTTCGTATTCGAATCCCATACAGTTGAGACCCACTTGTTCTGTCCCTCAGAACGGGATGACGCGAAGCGTTTCTTTTGTGAGTGGTTTTACTCGCTCTTCCGTCGCACCGAGGAACTTACGAAGTGCTTGGACAGGCGTGAGAAATGGATAGGATCGTTTTGGTTTAAACGAATCTTCGAAAAGGAATGAATCTCCAGGACGAAGGTTGGATTGGATTTTTTTGCCGGAGTCAAAAAAACTGCGTGGAGCTCCTGTTTTTTTCGGAGCAGTTCCGGTATTGTTTTGAAAACGTTTGTTTCTCATATATATAATAGGTAAAAAATAATCTTCTATCGCTCGATAATTATCGGCATAACGACAGGTGTACGTCAGGTGACGAGGTAGCAGTATTTTGTGATCTCGCGACGGAGGGTTCCCACGAGGTCTCCTCGCTCGATACGAGGATTAGCGAGGATCGTTGCCTCATAGGTTGCACGGATTCCTTTGAGGACTTCTTTATGGACACTCATCATCTCATACGAGTGTACAAATCCTCGTGAGTCGATAAAAATATGTCCTACGATCGCACGAGACCTGACATCTTCCTCGATGACAAAGGTAAGAACACCGTTTTTCGCGAGGTCCTCGCGATCCTTGAGAGTATATCAGGCGACTACTCCGACACTCGAAGCATCGATATAAAATGTATCAAAAGTGAATTTGAGAGGCTGTTTTGTGACACGGTCACGAGAAATCTCGACGATCTCACCTGGTGCAACACTGATATCTTCGAGAGGAAAACTATACCCAGTCGGAGTCGCGATGATCGTGCGTGGTGTCGAGGCTTTCAGGGGAGCCGAGAGAGCGAGTGATGTGACAAATGATCGACCAGAGATCGAGACCTCGAGACCAGATGCTGACTCTTCGAGCGTGAATTCTGCCACCTTGCGAGAGTGAACTCCCGGAGCAAAGAGGTCAAAAAACCGACATTTTTCGAGAAAACTCGTATCTTTTATATTATCGCGAATATACGCAATAACATCTCTCGTAGCATACACAAAAGGAAATCAAAGAAGCTCAAGAACAAGAGCAAAGATACTCACATCAAACCCAACCTCCGTGATAATCCATCCTGCGAGACGGTCTTTTTCGCTATAGGGCAGTCTCATATCTGGAAATGTCGGGTAGCTTTTTCAGGCATTTATGATCTCGCCAAATCCTGTACCAAAGAGCAGTGTCATATCCATCGAACGCGTGAGAAAAAATGGATCGCGAGTTCCTTCTTTCGAAAAAACAATAAGACGAATATTTCCATCTTCAGTTTGAGGAAGGTATGATACTTTCATTGACTCGACAAGACTTGAGAGATTTTCACCTCTGGAAACCTGACGAGGCGGAGTCGGTGGAGTTCCCTGCTCAGTGCGGGGACGGTGATGAGGCTCACGAGGTGGTCGAGCATCACGAGGTGGTCGTGGTGGATGAGATGGACGAGGAGTCTCATGCTGTGGACGCTCATCGTGAGATGACGCGCGAGGTTGCGCTCGAGATGGTCCCTGAGAGGAACCAAAAGTGATATCATCAGTATCACCAAAAATATTTCACATAAAGGGTGGGAGAAAAAAGATAGAGAAATCCTCTCGTGTGATGAAGGATATGTTTATACGACGTGGAGCAATATAGGCTCTTTGGTCGACAAATTTTTACCTGCGAAGCAAAAATCTAGCTACCAATGTAGAGAGAGTATATCTACTCTTTGAGAGAATACAAGTATTTTTTTACAGAAATAGGAACTTTTGTCGTATCCCAGAGGTAGCTCGGGATCTCTGCTGTGCGGAAATCAGTATCGCTAAATTTCCCCCCTGGAAAAACCTCTCGAGCAAAGAAAAGGTATTTTCGACGCAGTGAATCATTTTTAAGAGCACGTGTCGCGAATTCACGATTGTGAAATACGTAAAAGGTAAATGACTCAGCAAAATCCTCGTACTGATTGGATGCGGCATATCAGGAGACAAAATTTCCAAGAGTTTCACCGGGAAGTTTGGTATCCTTGGCACTCCAGCTAATATGGTAAAATTCGTCAGAGACATCGCGACCATCTCGGGCAATAAGTGAATAGATATCGACATAGTGTCCGACCTCGTGAACCAAGAGTTTGATAAACTCGCTATCAAATGCTACCTTTGCCGAGAGCGTGATAGATTTTCCTTGCATTTTTCCTCGGGGTTCTCGCTGGTTGGTATCGATGATAATCGAGAGTGCTCGGTAAGAGAAATGCATAGCATCACTATCGAGGATAGTGTCGATCAGCTTCTTTCGGTATTCGATATTTTTCTCGTGACCGATGGACTCGACGATAAAGCCATCTCATGCATAGAGACAAGTCGTGAGGGAAAAGAGCGCGAGAAATATGAAAAATGATCGAAACATGTCTACTTCGACGTTATCTGGAATAAGAAATTGATAAAAATATCTACCAATCAAAATGAAGCCATCATAAGAAGCAGTCCTATGACCGCGTAAATACCCGTTGTTTTTGCTTTTTTCAGTTGCTCATCATCACCAAAAGCTTTGACATACTGGATCCCCGCCCAGACGATCGCACCGACAGCAAGGAGAGCTCCTAAAGATATTGCTCACTTTGCAATTTTTGTTATTCGATCTTGCACTCATGCTTCATTACTCGATGTACCAGATGGGTCTATTCCGACTGTCCCCTGAGCGCATTCATTCAGAAATTCTGCCACATTTTTATTTTCGAGGCTACAACCTGTGGAAGCAAATACTGGAAGACAGAGAGAGAAAGTAATAAGTATGAGTGAGAAAAATTTCATCATATATTTAGAGTGAAAGTCGTGAAACAATAGCAACAATAGCATAAGAAAGTGCGATCATGACAAGTCCGAGGGCACTAAAGGTAACAGCTTTCCAGGCTTTTTTCATTTTTTCTTCATTCCCTTCTGCCGTCAGGAGCTCGTAGGCAATATAGAGAAATGCTCCGACAACCACGAGCGGGAGTACAACCTTCACGAGAACGCTCTGAGCAAACGAGAGAAGGTCGATGAGTCCTTTTCTTTCTGGAGATGTAAATAAACCATGATCGTCTAAGTTGATCCCGGTAGATATCGTATCAGAGGCAAAAACAGTCTCAAGAGACATGAGGGAAGCAAGAAGAGAAAAAAAGAATTTCTGCATAGAATGCTAGATTTTAAAATTACCAACAATATCGACAATGCCATAAGCAAGACCAGCGACGAGAACTCATACAAGAGAGTAAATCATCATTTTTCGTCATTTTTTGAGTTTTTCATCATCTCCTGTCGAGAGTACCATCTGTATCCCTCACCATGTGATGCCTATGACAGCGAGGATGCCCGCTATACCGATAGCGTATTGGATTATGCTCGCGACGATCGTCACTATCCCACCTCGGGGCTGGATGAGTTTAGAGCTCACATCGATATTTTCTACTATATCTTCTGGCTTTCCAACGAGAGCAAAGGCAGATATCGGCAAAAGTGCGAGAATGAAAGAAAGAAATTTCATAGAAAATTAGAGTGATCCCGTCAAAAGCGAAGATACAATATAGATAAGAACGTATGAAAAGAGTGCGATGACGATAGCAATAAGGTTCCATTTGATGATAGTTTTGGCCTTACTTGCCTTCTCACTATCACCTCAGGAAAGGACATAGTAGTATCCAGCAATGATAAAGGATACTCAAGCAATCAGAGGAAGAACAAACAGAAGGACCGAAGCAACCATATCGAGAAGAAAAGCCGCAGCACCCTGAGCACTGTACTCAGAGGGATCATAGGCATGGTTTTCTCCTACTGGATCCATTTTTTGGAGAGAAATGGTAAATTTCGAACTCGTAATGTTGTCATCAGCGAAAAGAAGATCTGCTGAGAAGAGAGAAACACAGGTACATATGAGGATCGAGATGGAGAGAAAAATTGACTTCATACGATGATACTACCATAAAATACAAAAAAAGCCAAAAATTTGCAAAAACTGGATTTTTTTATACAATACGCGGGATTTTGTCTCGTTATCCATCACTTATCATCCAAACCATGCAGATCATACACACTCTCCTCGTCATCCTCGCACTTATCATCGTCGTAGTCGTCATGCTCCAATCAAAGGGAACAGGACTCTCTGTCGTTCCAGGAAGCAACGACTTCGGAAAATTCGAACGACGTGGTGCAGAAAAAACTCTTCATACTGTCACTATAGGACTCGTCGGTCTCTTTATCCTTCTTGCAGTCGCATCATACTGTATTGGTTAAGGGAAAAGATTGATTTTCTAAATTATTTTCATGCAACTGAGCAGATTTCGACTTCCTGTACTGTGGACATTTAGTATTGTCTCTCTCGCACTTTTCCTGCATCTGATAGGAGTCTATATATATGAGGGTGGAGCTCCGATGGGTGTACCATGAGGAAGTATTAGCATCGGTCTGGTCGGGGAGGCTCCAGAAATCCCGAACCCACTCACCTACTGACAGAATAAACAAACTGATTTGATTTTATCATTTCTTTTTCGTGGAGTTCTCAAGTACGATGATCGTCTCGGAACCTACGAATGAGATATCGCCAACTGTGATATCGCCGATCTCTCAAAGGTAAGCTGTACGCTCAATGGAACAAATACCTGGTCAGATGGAACCAAAATACAGAAAGATGATATCATCGCCACACTTCAAGCCTTCAAAAATAATCCACCCAATGAGAAAATGAAAGCATTTCTCGCAGGAGTGACTCTCTCAGGAAATGGAGAAAAAATACAAATATCTCACAAAGAAAAAAGCTCACTCATGCTCGATCTTCTCACCTATCCGATCGTACGATCGGATATGCTCGAGCGTATTCGGACGGAGCGATTTTCCAAAGATGGATATATCACCTCTGGGTCCTATACATTTCTCGAAAAAGAGAAAAATAGTGAGCTCGGATACGATCGTATCACGATCGTAAAAAGTGAGAAAAACCCAGGAAAATGATGGCTCGATAAATACCATTTTCTCTTCTTCCCAAACACATCAGCTCTCAAGCAGTGAGCAGAAAATATCTCGATCATCGTCCCAGGAAAACAAGAAGAAAAAATGATGCTTGGACCACGATTTGCCCCCTATGAATATGCACTCTATGAGTATATAGGTCTTTTTCTCAATACTGACACGGTCAATAGCGAAATCCGCAAACATATCGTCCTCCAAGCAGAAACCAACCTCGATGGGAAAGTCGTCGAGGGAGAACGTCCAATCAGTGCTCTTTTTGATCTAAGTGGGAGTGGCAGTACTCCAGTAAAAATAGAAAAAACCTTCGCCGATGTGATGCGAAGCATCGGATATACGAAACCAGATGAGAAACTGGCTCTCCTCGAAAAAGATACAGGAGTCCTCACAGGATCAAGTGTCACCTACGAAGACAATAAATATGTAGAGGTGCCTTCGAAGAAAAAAGTAAATTTTAGTGAGGTAGCTGATGGTACTATACTCATCTCTGGACGTGTCCCAGTCTGAGTGACTGCGATATCTATCAATGGTTATACCCTCAAAGAATACCTCCCTGGAAATAATCGTTTCTCATACAAAGTGAGTCTCGCTGATGGAACTGTGAAGGAGGGAGAGAATACGTATGAGGTGGTCTTTAATACTGTCACAGGAAGTGGTGTCGTCGATGCTCTCACTATCTACTACGAGAAGGATGCGCAAAAACTCGCAAACGATAGAAAAACCGTAGAAGGCGCCGCTCTCGCAAAACTCAATACGCCAGAACTCATCAAGAAACGCCTCGACCTCGTGAATGCAGAAAAGATAAAGGTACAAGCACTCGATCCTCGATACTACTATGATGCAACCTTCAGTCCATATACATTTCGACTCATGTATATCACTGAGCCATGATCTCTCGCGATCTACGCTGGAGCTGTCAGTGAAGCACTGACTCACCTCGGTGTCAAAGGCGAGATCACCCAAATCGATGGAAAGTGACTCACAGAAATGCTGACTCTCGGAAAAAAAGAATACGATGGTATCATTGTGGGATTTGAAGCGAATGGAAGACTCTCGCGTATCGGACAAATATTTCTCTCAAGCGAAGCAAAAAATGGGATCAATTTCTCGAAAATAGAAAGTAAAAATCTCGACACTCTCTTCGCTGCACTCCGTATATCCTCCACAGCAGAGAAAACTCGCGAAATAGAACAAAATATCCAATCATATATAGAAAAGGAGGGATTTTTCCTCCCGATATCGAGCCCTCTCCATACCCTCTATATTGACAAAAACCTCAAAGGGATCAAACAAATATCAACATTCCAAGATATCACATCGCTCTACGGACTCCTCAGAGAAGCGAGTATAAAAGAACAATACGTTCTCAAACTCGAAGGAAAATGAATAGGGGATTTCTTCTCTTGGCTTTTTCATAGACTTTAATATCCATTTCTTGAAAGAACACATTGTCCTGCATGCCTGGGAAATGATCACAAAATTTCCGTCACTCAAAAAGCTCAACTTCTTCCCCTCACTCATCGGGATGACGTGGCTTTTTCTCGTGATCATGTATCAGGTCACCTTCACCTACGTGATCATGTTCAAGAAAAAAGATGCATTTTTCTCTGCACTTGCTGACTTTGCTCATAAGACCTACTTTACAGAGGTATTGATTGCTTTCGGGATACTCTTTTTCCTCTATATCTTCATCGCGCCACTCGCTGAGTGAGGGATTATAGAGATGATCCATACATACCGAAAAACTGATGGAAAAAATCCTCACCGCACTCTCCAGTGACTTTTTGATGGATTTCGTCACTTTCTCCCTCTTTTTGAAGCACACAACGTTATCGCGATTTTTCGCCCTTTATCGATCGTCACTTTCTACATCCTCTTGTTACGTCTTTTTGGGAAAGGATATTTCGAGACGATTACCTGGGTAATGGTGAGCTACCTGATATTCGCGTTTTTTCTCAATATGTGTTTTGCGTATACGAAATTTTTTATCATATTCGAAAATAAGTGAGTCATCGCGGCACTCTCATCATCGACAGGAATGGCAGTGAGGCATATCGGTATCACGATGCATCTCTACTATACGATGATCCTCCTCTACCTCAGGACGATCCTCGTTGCGCTCTTTTTTCTCATACTCCCATTTCTCATATCGACGGTGATTACATTTTTCACGATCATGGAGGTGAGTGTAGTACTCCTTTCGATTTTCGCCGTAATTAGTCTTCTCTTTTTTCTCGTTATCGTACATCTAAACTCGACTCTCGAGATATTCATCGAGGCGACCTGGTATGAAGCCTACCAAGCCTGCAAAAAAAAAGATGCTCTCTGGGATGCTGATCATGGAAGTGGACACGGACATGACGATCACCACGATGATCACGGTCACGATGGAGACCATGGATGACATGACGATCACTGACACCACTAATGGATACCAACGCTCTCATCATCGAGTACTCAAACAATCCTCCAAACAAATATATCATGGAGGATGCTTCGATACGATATCGTGAACACAATCGTGTCTGTGCTGATGTGATCGAGGTATTTCTCCTCATCGAGGAAGGATCTATACAAAAAGCATCATACGATGGATATATGTCGATCGTAGCAACTGCCTGTAGTGCGATCGTACTTGAGGCAGTAGAGTGACTCTGTCTCGATGATATCCTCACCTACGATGAGTCATGGGTACACTCGATCATCGGGGATGGTATCTCTCCTCGCAGACGCAATGCCTCTCTCATCGGTCTCCTCGCGGTGAAAAATGCTATTCATGAGTGGAGAAAGGATGGGAAAAAAGAGGATTTTAGTGATATTATGATCTAGAGAGAATTCTTTACTTTTTGAGAGAAATTCATACATTTGAGTTCACTTCTATGCACAGTAACTCCAAACAGCCAAAAAAAAATATTCATCTAGAACCTATTTTGAAGTGGCCAGGAGGAAAAGAACAAGAACTAAAATATATACTTCCCAACATACCAGAGAATATAGTGAATTACTTTGAGCCATTTGTATGAGGTTGATCAGTTTATACTGCTATATCTGCAGAAAAATATTTTATCAACGACAAGTCATCAGAGCTGATATCTCTTTATAAAAACTTGGCTCGACAAAATCGAGAGAATTTTTTTAGTTGCTTGCGAAAAATGCTTCACAACTGGAAGCTCCTGGCTGACATAACAGAAGAAAATACATGATTTTTCCTGGATCTCTACAGTAACTATAGTAACAGCACGAGTGATGAAGATGCATATTTAAGAGATGCGATAGTTGGATTTATTTCTCGATATAGAAAAGAATTTCATACCATCTACTCTGAAAATGGAAAAGTCGATGAAAAACATTTTCTCCAAGAAATACAAAAAAACCTTTTTCGCAAAATAAAAAGGATGAAAGAGCTCGAACGAATAAAAAAAACTCTCCCTGAAAAAGATATATTGGACAATATAGAAACCGCTCTCAAAAGCGCTCTCTATATGCACTTTCGATATATATATAACCACCGAGAAAAACAAAATATATCACCAGAATTCTCCTCTGCTCTCTTTCTTTTTATCAGAAACTTCGCTTATAGTGGGATGTTCCGATACAATAAAAATGGGGAGTTTAACGTCCCCTATTGATGAATAGCGTACAACAAAAAGAACTTCTCAAGAAAAGTTGATTACCTTGAATCAAGAGAACTCCAGAAACACCTAGAAGAAACGGTTATGGAAGATTTAGATTTTGAGATTTTTCTGAAGAAATACCCTCCAAAAAAATGAGATTTCATGTTTTTGGACCCACCCTACGATACAGAGTTCAGTACCTATGCACAAAATGAATTCGCAAAAAAAGATCAAGAACGACTCGCAAAATATCTTATCCATGATTGCAAAGCAAAGTGGATGATGGTGATCAAAAATACTCCCTTTATTTTTGATCTCTATAAAGATAGTGGACTTACTATTACTTCTTTTGAGAAAAAATACCTCGTAAGCTTCATGAACAGGAACGATAAACAAGTTGAACATCTTCTTATCACCAACTATTAATATGACTCGTATAACCGAACAAAATTTGGTACTTCCATCGCTTTTTCTCATGAAGATAAGTAATGACGGGTTCATATCAACAACTGAGCTGAAAGAAAAGCTTGCTTTGCTTCTCAAACCAACAGGCGAAGATGCCATGACGTCACCATCTCGACCTGGTGAGATTAAATTTATGCAAATCGTTGGAAACCTAAAATCGCATGATACATTCGAAAGGAATGGTTATGCAAAGCACGAGCAACGATGAGGTATAGGATGATTTTCGATTACTCCTTCATGACTCCTATTTTTGGAGAAAAATGAAGGCATCACGCAGTATCTCCTCTCCAATGACTTTGAATGGGAAGACCTTAAAAAAAGTCTCGTAAAAGTCGAAAAATGAATCGAAGAAGATAGAAAATTTAATATATTTGATGAAAATCTTCTCATAGTTGAGGGTGTGAGAAAAGTAAAAACCTCAACCACCTACGAGCGCTCCAAAAAATTACGTGATTATGCTATCGACTATTTTTCACGAGACGATCAAATATGGTGTCATTGCTGCTTATTCAATTTTGAGACTTTTTACTGAAAAGAGATTGGTACATGATTTATCGAAATCCATCATAAACATCCGATTTTTCAGTATGAGAATGATAATACTGAGAAAACGATTGCTGATGCTATGTCGAACCTCATTCCACTTTGTGCGAACTGTCATCGCATGATCCATAGAAACCGAGGAAAAAATATGGAAATCTCTGAGCTACGAGATGTCATTACTGCACACGGAGTTTTTTCGTAAACACTATATATCTCATAAAGCTTTCATAAACTTATCCACATCCTCCCTCGTATTGTAGATCGAGAGACTCATACGCAGAGTGGCAGGGAGTCCGAGAGAGGTATGAAGTGGCTCAGTACAGTGATGTCCTGCTCGCACACATATCCCAGCATCAGCGAGAGTATCAGCGACATCACGAGGATGGTGGTGGTCAAATGCAAAAGAAAAAACTCATACACGATAATCACTCTCGGTAGGACCGATAAGTCGAACTCCAGATGGAAGTAATCGGATCTTTTCGAGAGCATATTCAGTGAGCTCTTTTTCATATTTTTCTATCACACTATATCCCCCAACCGACTCGATATACTGGAACGCGGCAACAAGTGATGCAGCACCGATAATATGCGGAGTCCCGGGCTCATAGCGATACGGCAGTCATGCTGGCTCATATCAGGTAGTCGACACAGCGTTGATCGCACCACCTCAGCAGAGTGCTGGGAGCATCTTTTGGAGGAGATCTTTCCGACCGTAGAGCATACCGATACCTGTGTCAGCGAAGACCTTGTGCCCCGTCGCGAAGAGGAAATCAATACCAGAAGATACCACATCGAGAGAGAAATGCGGAAGTGCCTGAGATGCATCGACGATGAGAAATGGTTTCTGTTTTCTGTCATCGCGAGCGAAGCGTGGCGATCCAGAGTCTCAGGAGGTACCTGGATTGCTTCCTTCGTCGCAATGACGAGCAATAATATCACGAATAGTCGCAAAATCAGTGACAGCACCAGTGACATTGGATGCTGCCGTCAGTGTCACGAGTTTCGCGCCTGTGATTTTCCTCTCGAGATCACTGGAGTCGATACGCCCATCCTCCGTCACTCCGATCCAGTCGATCTCTATACCATATTCCTCTGCGATGATTTGCCAGGGAACAATATTAGCATGGTGATCGAGAAGCGAAAGGAGAATACGGTCTCATTTCACGAGAAGTCCTGATTTGACGAGCGATCGAGCAAGAAGGTTGGCAGCATAGGTGGCATTGTACGTATAGACGATCTCATGCCGAGACTGAGCTCCGATGGCTTTTCGCACATATTCTTTGGAGGATTCAAATATTTCTTCCGCCATTTCTGAGAGATCATACGATCCTCGGTGGATATTGGCATACTTCCCTTCCATCATCGTCTGCATAGCATCGATGACAGCTCTCGGTTTTTGTGCGCTCGATGCTGAGTCGAGATAGACGAGGTCTGGGTGCGTCGTAAATACGGGAAAATCGTTTCGAAACATAAGAGAAAAAGAAAAATTACCACCAACCAGTATTATTTTGCTCGGGAGTTTTTCGTGACTGTATACGGTCGAGAGCAAGCTGTGCTTCACTTACGAGATCAGGCCAGTTTTCTGTCTCAGTGACTTTTTCGAGAAGTGGAGTAGCCTCAATATCTTTTCCTATATCAGAGAGGAGGAGTCATTCTTCGAGGAGAAAGTTGGTATTTTTTTCGAGGACTTCTTTTGGAAGTGAAGCAAACACATCGAGCGCGCCACTGAAGTCTCAGGAAAGTCGTAGTACCGAGAGAAAGAGGGGGGTAAGCATCGCCGAATTTGGATATTTTGTGAGTGCCTCTTCTGCCCATGCTCGCGCACGCACATAGTCTCATTCGCCTCGAGCGAGAGATATGGCTACAGCATAGTCCTCTTCGGTGACATCGCTTTCTTGGAGGAGGTAGTTGAGTACCTTCATCATACCGACAGTATCAGAGAGTTGGGAGTAGTTATAGGCGAGGCGTCTTTCGAGATTTGTTTTCGGAGTGTATCCAGAGAGGATAGCGTTATTGAGATAGAGGTTGGATGAGGCATAGTCTCAGAGGAGTGCATAGGTCTCACCGAGCTTCGTGATCGTATCGAGATCAGTAGGATGTGTATCGAGATACTGGAGAAATCGTTTTTTTGCCTCGTCATAGTTCCCGAGGGCGAAGTAGGAAAATGCAAGGATCTTTTTTGTTTCTTGGTAATCTGGAAATTCTTTTTCGACTTCTTCGAGGATTTTTACCGTTGCACGATACATTTTCTGTTCATAAAACTTCAGTGCAACCATCGTATTTCGATACTCTCGGGAGGGTGAGATTTTTTCTGCTGTTTGGATCTGATTCTGGAGTGAGAGCACATCTACAGAGCTCCCACTATAGTCCTGTATAGCGAGGATACAGTTGTGGATACCACCATAGCACGTATCGACGATACGGTAGTAGTCGAGCGATCATGAACCTATCTGATACCGTGTGAGTTCACCGATACGGTCAAAGAGGGTCTCATCGAAAAACAGGGAACGAAAGAGTTCGCTTCTCTCATCTTCTGAAAGCTCAGTGAGAGGTATTTTCGCATACCCACTATAGGATTTCGACCAGTTTTTGAGGAGGAAGTAAATATGAGCAATCTTTTTTTGTATGACTTGATCTTGCGGGAGTTTTTCTGCGACCTCGAGGTATGCACTGAGTGCCTCCAGTGGAGCGTTTCTCAGCGCATAAAAATCTCATTTTCTGATAAGGTTGATGTAGGATTTTCGTTTTTTAGCGAGTGCGATCTTCTCATCAGGATCGAGCTCGACAGGCGTAGTCACTGTAGTGTTTCCTGTCAGAGAGGGACTATGAGACTGCTCGGTCTGACTGCACGCCGTGAGGAGAAAAAGAGAAACGATGAGGAGAAGAAGTCGAAACATAGATCCACTATATAAAAAAACTGAAAAAGAGAAAGAAAAAATATTGGAAAGATCGATGTTTTTTATATACTCTTTCAGATATCTCTCCGTTCATGAGTACACATTCCTACGACATCTCTCTCTATCGGTACACTCTACCAGATGAGCTCATAGCCCAGGAAGCCATACATCCACATCATGATGCTCGTCTTATGGTGATCGATCGAGCAAGTTGAAGCATAGCAAATGAATCAACTTTTTGGAATCTGGGTGACTTTCTCGAGTCTGATCGGGTTCTTTTCTTCAATAATTCTCGAGTTCTTCCTGCCCGCATACGACTCTCTCATGTGTACTTCGAGGATGTGAATGGGAAAAGAGGAACTATCGAGGATGGGGAGATTCTTTTCCTCGCAAAAAAATGAGATAATCGATTTGAGGCGCTTATTCGTCCTGGGAAAAAATTCCGAAATGGAACAAAAATTTTTCTCAGAGAAGATATCTCTCTCGAAGTGATCGACAAAACAGAGGGTGGGAGGATACTCGAGGCGCACGGAGCTCCGATCGAGGAGGTCATGCGCAAATACGGTGAACTGCCTCTCCCTCCATATATCGAATACAAGAAAGAAAAGGAAGTTGACTACCAGACATCATTTGCAGAGAAAGATGGATCCGTCGCAGCACCGACAGCATCGCTTCACTTTACTTCTGCACTGCTTGAGCGTCTTCCCAATAGACGTTTTTATACCACACTTCATGTCGGACTCGGGACATTTCAGGGGATTACTACAGAGGATGTCAGAGATTATGCTATCCATAGGGAACTCGCGGAAGTGACACTCTCTACATTCGAGATAATCCGAGAGACTAAGTCCTCATGAGAAAAGATTGTCGCGGTAGGAACAACTGTCTGTCGTACCCTTGAGTCCCTTCCCTATCTCTGGCTGACACTGAGCGAGGATGATAAATCTCTCCTGGAAAAGAAAACTCGAGACTACTGGGATACGCTCACGAAAGAGATGGAACCCATGAACTATACGAGTGAGGCTCAGATCGATAAGGAAAAGAGTGTGATCACATTTTTTACTGAGATTTACCTCTATCCAGGTCGGTCCCTCTCCATTGTCGACGAGCTTATTACCAATTTTCACCTCTCTGAATCTTCGCTCATTGTCCTCGTCAGCACGCTCCTCGGGAGAGAAAATACTCTCGATATATACAGCGAAGCTATAGAGAAAAAATACCGTTTCTTTAGCTTTGGAGATGGGATGTATATAAAAAATTTTGACAAATAGGGTCCAAACTATATACTGCCCCTGCTCAACCTACGGAGAGATGGCAGAGTGGTTGATTGCAACAGTCTTGAAAACTGTCGTGCCGCAAGGTACCCAGGGTTCGAATCCCTGTCTCTCCGCCATTTTGATACTAAAAATCCCCAGAAAAACTGGGGATTTTTTTATTTCATACTGACATAATAAATGCTATCTCACCAATCCATATCGATACCATTCTTATCGCCAGTAAAAAGTTCTAAGATACGAGTATCATTTGCTGGAGAATTTACGAGGTAACTATGATTTCAGAGGTTGCTTGTCGGGTGGTTTTCGAGACTAGAAGCAAGAAATGCATACTCATCTGTATTCACAGAGTGCTTAGTATATGAGTATGATGTTCCTTCATCGCAAAGTCCCGTTACAGGAAGTCCTCGTTCTTTTGGAATATTTCCTCATTTTGTAATAGTTGTGAATTTCATATCTTTTGTCGTGCCATCAATACGAGTCACCATCTCTGATACGCAATATCCATCTGCAATAGGGTTTCACCCTGAACCATACACAGAAGGAAAAATGTCCATGTTTTGCCTATAGGCCATAAAAACATTCCCGAGTGAAGTCATATCAGTGATACGCTGTGTGTCTCGAGAGCGCGCAAAGTAGGGACCACTCGCGACCCATACAGCTGATATAAGTATTCCGATGATAGCTATAGCACCCATGATTTCGATCATGGTAAATCACTTCTTAGATAAAGTCATAAAGTATAAGAAAACTACTATTCCAATAGTATAAGAAAATTGCTCCAAAAAGCCACAAAAAAACTCTCTCCGATTGGAGAGAGTTTTGAAGAGGAAACTAGTTCGTAAGAATATATCCTGAACCAGCACCTTTTGAAAGACCACTTGGTATAACAGTAAATGATCCACTATCAACGTATGCTCCATAGAGAGCTCCTGTATTTCCACCAGAAACGTTTTCAAACTGAGCCTTGATTATAAATGCTGGAGATCCTCCAATACTTCCCATAGAGTAACCATATGAACTAGCAATAGTAGTACATCCATTGTTTACCCAAGTCGAAGTAGGATCAACTGGAGTTCCTTTAGGCATGTATTGAGTACTGAGAATCTGTCATGTAGAACCACCTACACAACCTGTCTGACCACCTCCAGTAGCTGTTGGATAACCTTCTTTATCAGCATAGTAAGCTCCGAGAGAAGTGGCAATATCTTTCATACCAGATGCACGAGCAGCATCACGAGAACGCTTAAGGTATCCAGTCATCGAAGGGAAGAGAGCAGCAGCAAGGATACCGATGATCGCGATAACGATCATAAGCTCAACGAGGGTAAAACCACGGGTAGTGAGTTTCATAGAAAAAATGAAAAAGAAATAAACGGACGAGTTCATTATATACGTTTCTCTCTAAAGAAAAGAGAAAGAGTAGAGACATTTTTTGAGCCATGTGTATAAATAGAAGAATTTTTCTATTTCCCCTTTCACGTTTCCGAGTTGAACTCTATGAGCTTACTGTTGTCAATATTCTTGGTTTTTGGCTCAGGAAAAACAAAAAATAAAAACAAAAATAACAAAAGATCAGAGTAGTACAATAGTAAAGTACTTTTCTCGTGAAATACTCACATGAGTATAGCTATAAAAGAGACTTTACCATATATTCACGATCGAGGATATACCCAAGTTTTGCATAATATGGACGAGATCCGACTCCCGCGATTACTGCCATTTTTTCTATATTTTGATAATTTTTTCTCACGAGAGACTCTGCCTCTGCTATCATCTTTTTTCCAAATCCCATATGCTGTCCACTCCCATCTCATGGCATCCCGATAGGAAGCTGGTCACCAAAAACATGCACTTCGCGGATAAGTGCAGCGTGATCAAGCACCTCGAGGAAGTGCTGTTCTCATGAGAAGTACTGTGACGGGATACGAAGCCTAAGAAGTCCGAAGACTGTGCGATCACTCGGATCGACATACTGGAGGAAGTACTCATGTCATCCACTCGCCTCATAAAAATAGGTTTCGAGGATCGCATTTTTTGGATCATTTCCTTTTGATCTGATCTCTCGAGCGGATATATCGTGACGCGTTATCCCCTTCTCATGCATACGGGTTTCTGTGAGTTGTCTCAGGTTCGCGAGTTTTGATCCTGCGAGTATCTCCTCTGCGGGAATATCACGATACATACGGTTGAGACGTATGTATTCAGGGAGGAGTCACTGGAGATCTGCCATGAGGTCGATGAGAGTCGCATCATCATATGGAGTAAATCCACCCTCTTGCCAGATCGTCTCGAGCTCAGAGTGAGGAGTCACGACCATAGGATAGATCTTCATCTCATCAGGACGAAAGTCACTATCATCAAATACGCGCTGCATCGAACCGATATCATCCTCAGGTGTGGCTCAGAGAAGTCCGGGCATCATATGTGCGACGACTTTAAACCCAGCATCTTTGAGGAGCCTTGTTGCCTCTATTGATTCTTTGTTTCCGTGTCAGCGCTTATTTTTTTCATTGATCACATCGATCGTCGTCTGGTATCCGATCTCGACACGAGTGACTCCATAGCGACGGAGTTTTCGTATTTCTTCTCTGTTGATCCAGTCTGGGCGGGTCTCGATAGCGAGTCCGATCACACGACTCTCTGCACTTTCGTTGCGCGTTTTTGCTTCTTCGAGGGATGACGATGCCTTCATCGTAAATCATTTTTCTACTTTGAACCGCGCAAATACATCATCTCCTGTTTCGACTGATGAGAGAAATGGACGGAGGTCAGGGTAGGTCGTATGAGCATCATAGATCGATCGGATAAAGTCTTCTCTATACTCCTCTGGGTATACACTCCATGTCCCTCAGATGACACGGATATCACACTTTGCGATCGCGTTCCCTGTGATCTCGAGTGAGCGGAGTCGATTATGAACCTGACGAACAGGGTCAAAAGCATTCAGCTCTGCTCGCTGGACAGCAGGCTCTCCAGTGATATAACTCTTCGGAAGTCACTCGTACGTAGGACAAAATAGACACTTCCCCGGACATCACCAAAACTTGGTCAAGAGAGAAATGACAGAAACTCCTGAAAGCGAGCGTACTCCTCGTTTCCGAAGCATCTTCCACACACGAGAATCATAGGGATATTTTTTGGTCGATATACCCTCACGATAGCACTCGAGGACCTCGATCGATGAAGGATCCTCGACGTGGTTTCTATACTTGGTGAGGAGGATATTTTTGGTTTTCTGATAGTCCCGCTTCGTCGTGAGCGAGACATCGTGAATAAGTGTCTGGATGAATTCTTCGAGAAATGCTCCTTGCATCGGTATTATTTTTGGAGGGAAATAGAGTCGATTATCTTTTTTATACGCTCGATCTCACTCTGGTCGAGCCAGGCATCGAACTCTGACCACGTCAGTCTTATATACTTCCATTTTCCATCTTTTTCTGGGACGATGATCACGACTCATGGGTTCGTATAGCGTTTTCACTTTTCCTCAGTTTCGGCGAGCGTATAAGAAAAATAATACTGCTCTCCCGAGAGAAGGGCTCCAGTGAGGAGAGTCTCATTTTTTGCTCTATTGTTTTCCATGTAGAGAGCTATATCCGTACTCTTGGCATCCTCTGGGATATCAGAAAAGAGGAAAAGTCCAGAAAGAAAGTCTTTTTCTCTATCGAAGGTATACTCTTTCCAGCGAGCCGTTGATCATTTTTTGAGACTATTTTCGAAGTAAAAAGAAGTATTTCTCTCACCTGTATATGTAGGGTACTCTGCGACGATCAGCGAGTCTGGGATATATGAGAGTGTAAACTGAGAGGCGATGAAAGGAAGCGAGGAAAATCACGTGTGGAGAGAAAGTCACTCATCGAAAAATCGTTCGAGAGAGACGAGAAGTGGACTATCTTTCGTAGGGTTGATCGGTGTGAGAGGCGCGAGGATACAAGGAGAATTTTTATCAAAAATCATGTAGCTGTACTGGTCTTTGGCGATGTAGTCACGCACGGTGGTGAATCGTAGTCGATTGCTCGCGACGATTTCTGAGTCAGGCGACATTTCCTCTTTCCAGTACGGGAAATCAGGGCGAGATCATCCGACGTTTCCACACATGAGGACGACTTGGATTTTTCTTTTTTCATCGAGAAACATCGTGAGGACCTGAGACGAAGCGCCACCAAGGGAAATATTTTTTACATAACGCATACCATATGCTTTGAGATTTTTTGTCGCGACGATAGTGTTTCGAAAAAGGTATTTTCGTGTGATTTCGCTATATTTTTTCCTGAGAAAGCTTCGAAAATCCGACGGGACAGGCTCATCAGATCGAGTATAGGAAGAGGTTTTTTTCTCGAGAAATGTACGCACTGTCGAAGTCGGGATCATATAACCAAGGGAAGCATTGTCGACGATCATACGTGATGGGATGCCGAGGAGTTCTCACGAGAGAGAAAATGCTCCTCCTCATGAGTTACCATGATCGATGATACCGTCGATCTTATAAAACGGATCGTCATATCATGCGATGCGTCATGCGGTACGGGTAATCGTCGAACCACCGATCCCAGGATATCCGTAGATGATCAGTGGTGATCAGATACTATATTTGTGAGTTTTGGTGAGAAGCGGCGGAGTGAGCGTGATTTTTTTCTCTGGGACGAGGAGTGCGAGATCGTGGTCGAGGTCATACGACTCGAGGCGCGCTGGAGTATAGCAGTCTGGATCCTCCTCGAATCGGATCGATCGACAGATCTCATAGGCGAGATAGGGTGATTGATTTTTCTCGTCGAAGATCACGTGTGCATTGGTGATGATCTTCCCATTCGGTAGGACGACAGAGCTCCCGAGGGACTCGAGCGTATAGAGACCTGACAACTCGTCATAGTGGTACGATCGTACCTGGAGGACACTCTGGTAGAGACTCGTCTCATCGAGAGCTGAGGCGCATGAAAGGACAGAGAAAGAGAGAATAAAAAAGAGTATTCGGAAAATTTTCATAAAAACACTATAAAGAAAATGCAGGAAATACCAAATAAAGAAAAATCTCCAGGAGAAGGAGATTTTAGAGGAAAGATTATTTTGCGCGAGGAAGTCCGTAGAAATCAAAACCCTTCTGATCGACCATCGTCTTGGTGATATAGTTTTTCTTTTTTCACTTTTTGAAAAATCCACGTTCATCGATAATTCCCTGCTCTATGAGGGAGTCAATATTTTTGGTCGGGAGTCGTTTCGGTGGGAAGGCTTCTTTATTTTGGAGGTATCGAGTACGTTTTTTGTACGAGAGATTATACCGGGATTCTTTATTTTCATTCCCAGTATAGGCTGCCATTGCTTTCTTCTTGCCTTTGGCGAGCTTTCGAGCAGCAGCTTGTTTTTTTACGAGACGTGCGGAGAGACCGTGACTATTAGCCATGATTTGAATTTATGAATTTTTCTCAAAATCAGGTGAAAAGCTCAAAAACAAGAAATTCGAGGCAGAAAATTTTTACTCTAGGGAAGTTTATAAAGATATAAATGACCGAAGAAAAAATTTTCAAACGAAGAAGTTCCCATTTTTCAGATTTTCACAGTATGGAGCGGGGGAACGGGTTCGAACCGTCACACCCAAGGGTTGAAGCCTTAGTACACTCACTCTTTTATGTTACCCCCGCACGTGTGAAAAGAAAAATGGTGCAACCGACAGGACTTGAACCTGTGACCTCCTCCTTCGCAGGGAGGCGTTCTAATCCAACTGAACTACGGCTGCACATATATTTTGGAGGCACCAATCGGATTTGAACCGATGACTTTAGAGCTTTGCAGGCCCTTGCAATTGACCACTCTGCCATGGTGCCATATCCTATTGGGACTCGGGCATTATAGATAAAAATGAGAAAAAGCAAGAGGAAAATTTTCCTAAAACTTCTCGATCATCCTATCCAGTTTTTCGATGTTTTCCGTGAGTTCCTGGATGAGTGGTTCGGTACGTTTTGAGCTGAGGTCGAGGTTTTCTGTTTCTCCGTTTCATCCAATCCTCACTTTCACTTTCTTCATTTCTTCTTGTGAAGACTGGAGTTCTGTCTTCTTTTTTTGGAGAAATGATCTGAGTGAGATAAGAGGATTTCTGATGTCTTCTCGGAGAGAGTTGATATATTTGTTCGAGTCAAAGAGATTTCATTTATTGGCTTTCTTTTCTATGATTTCAAGCCTGATGACATACTCGATGATTGTATTGAAGTCTTTAGCAAGAGTATCAAATGAATCTGAGAGAGTTCGGAAGTTCATATCTCTCGAGAACTCTTTCTCTATCTTTTTACTCTCTTCGGAGATACGGGGAGTAAGGGACTGGATTTTGGATCAGAGATTTCAGAAGGCGTAGAGGGGGTGGAAGGATTGATAAAGCCAACGAAAAAGAAAAAGCATTCCGATGAATCCTCACATTAAAAGTATAGCTATAATCACCCACTTCAAGAAAACTTCTACTCCAAAAAAGGCTGCACATAGTGTACCGAGAGACACAAATAACGTAAAAATTAACGGTCTAGTCTGCTCTAGTCACAAGAGTGAATTTAATTTTTCTCGAAAAGAGTAAATGCTAAAACCAATTATTCAAGAAGACTTCTTATTAAGATCTCAAAATGAGATTTTCCCTTCAGGAAAGAAAAAAGAATATCCAGATTGGATAAATTCATAAATAAAGTTTACCATGAAAAATCACGATATTATGGATGTAACAGTTATCAAGGAATTTGCTCAGAAAAAATGTGCAAATGGCATATAGACAAATAGCAGTAATCATAGAGTTGCTAAAAGTAACATCTCTATGATAAAACCAACGTGTCTTAAATTGTCTTTTATTCAAATATTCTTCTTCACCAAAAACCCCCTCCTCTCCAGCTCTTTTTGCTCCTCTGGAGTGAATCAGTTTATGGTTTTTGTCCGAGTTTTGGGAGGCATAGTTATTTACACCGAAATGTCTTCAAGAGCTCTATATAGTTATCAGGACTCTTGTCGACAGTGAGGGAGACATGGATGAGATAGACACTGCTCCCACAGACACGCGCTGTCTGGATGAACTTCATCCGTGGAGTCGTCTCGTTGTAGCGAGCTTCGAAGACGTAGAGACGAGAGGTTTCACTATCAGAAAATTCGAAGGTTTCATCGCGCATCTTGGTATACTCGAGGTAGTTTTTCGTCGTCTGGAGGTGATTGATCTCGCTGTATTTCGTACTCGTGACGATGGTGTCGAGAGTATTTTTCATGATGAGGATATTGCTCGCGAATCCGTATTTTGTATCCGTCGATCGAGATGCGACGACGACCTCTCATACTCGTGGAGATGAGATTTCAGAGAGAGCGACTCCTGTCCAGGACTTAGGGAGGAGGATACTGATAGTGCTCGTCTCGTAGAGAGTCGTATTTTCCGTGAGGGCGGTCGTACTCTCATCCTGTGTACCAGGGAGACTACAGCTCGTGAGGAGGACTGATGTGAGACACAAAAAGATGAAAAAAAATCAGCGCATAGTTTGTTAGAAAGCGATTTTGAGGTGACCAAGCAGAGCAAATACGACAAATACCACAGAGAGCGAACTCATGAGAAATATCGGCCATTTTTGTCATCCTACATATACATATGAAGCATAGTGAGAGAGTTCATAGAGAAACCATCCGATCACGAGGATCAGTATAGAGTATACGTGAAATACAAAACCCCCGAGCATCTCGAGACTCACAGGACCGATGCGAAATCCACCGATCGTGAAGAGAAAACTCATGAAGTAAAGCATGATAAAAAAGGCGAGCGTACGTTTGGCGACGAGGAAGCGTATCTCGTTATATTCTCATGGATTTTTGATAAGGCGATCCCCGATTTCCTTGATTTTAGGCATTTTTCTTTATAATACGCTCACCATTATATAGAAAAATGACACTCCCACAAGAGAAAATACTCCATCTGCGCAAGCTCACCGCCCTCGCTCCAGAATCGAGCGAAATCAGTATCGATAGCGTACTGGATTCATTTGACGCTCTCCGAGACCTCCAGATCCCACCATGAGTCACGAGCACGAGAAGCGGAGCTGGATCACTCATGCCTCGTGAGGATATCGTCATCCCATCTGTCACTTCGAGTGACGACCTCCTCGCGTGTTCCAGTCAGCGCGTCGTCGGACACCAGATAGCACTCTCCTCTATCATGCACGGAGAGTAGACATCCCTAATTCACAACTCATCACTTCCATGAACCAAAAATTTATCCTCATAGCACTCTACGCCCTGACGCTCACGCTTATTTTTCAGTACTTTTTCGCACCAAAAAATACAAACCAAGTAGATACAAAAACTGATATCACCATGAGTATCAAAGATGATACTCTCACGATCCCAAACCTTCCACATATCGAGATCACCAATCATGGTACTGGGTGGACACTTCTCCCATGTGAGATGGTCAGCATTTCTGTGGATTCTCTCGTGATCCAGGATATTAACACAGCATTTCCTGCGTTTTGTACTCCTGTAAATATCGAGTCTGGAAAAGCAAATACCCTTCCTCTCTGAGCGCTCGCAAAACTCATAGCAAACAGTCCAGGGAAATATATCCTCACTGTCAAAACTCCATCATGAGATCGTGTGACGAGTTTTGTGGAGAGTACACCAGGGACACTGCGATCACTCCTGTCGACACTGGTGTATCGCCCGATTTACAATTTTTTCGTCGCGCTCCTCACATGGCTCCCAGGACACTCTCTCGGATGGGCGATCGTCATCATCACGCTCATCATCCGCCTCGCACTCCTCATACCACAGCATCACATGCTCCAGAGCCAGAAAAAACTCCAACTCATCCAGCCAAAAATCAAAGAACTCCAGACAAAATACAAAGATGACCAAGCAAAACTCGGGATGGAAATGCTCGAACTCTACAAAAAAGAATGAGTAAATCCCATGGGTTCATGCCTCCCTCTCCTTATCCAGATGCCGATACTCATAGGACTCTATTGGGTTGTCTCAGGGATTTCTGATCCTGCCAATTTTTACCACCTCTATAGTTTCTTCAGAGATTTTGATCCGAGTGTGATCAATAGTATGTTCTTCGGGCTCCATCTCGAAAAAATCGGTGGTGTTATCGGACTGATATTTGCTCTCGTGCTCGGAGTCACGCAGTATATCCAGGCTCGACTCTCTTTCACCTATAATCCTACTCCGAAAAAGGCAGAAAAAGCGGTGGTAAAAGACGGGGGGACTCCAGAAGTGGCTCTCGACCCTGAGATGATGCAGAAAATGATGCTCTACATGCTCCCGCTCATGATCGCAGTGTCATCGTACTTTTTCCCACTCGGTGTCGGACTCTACTGGTTTATCGGGACACTCTTCGTCATCGGACAGCAGTGGTATGTGAATAAACTGAAGCCCGCTAAAAAATAATTTTTATGGAAAAAGAACTGCTCTTCGCGCTCATCAGTACTGGGATATACCTTACTGGGATTATCCCCTACTGGAGAGACGTCCTTCGTGGACGGACTTTTCCACACCCATTTGCGACATGAGCATGGCTCATACTCGTAGGGTATAACACTTTTGTTTTTTACCAAAATGGTGAATATATAGCACTTATTCCGAGTAGTTTGATGGTTTTCTCTCTCCTTGTATTCTGAGTATTATTGGGCATTAGATCATTTTGAAAGATAAAAATCAACTGGTTTGATTATGTATGTTTATTTCTCTCTTTTTGAACTTTGATATATTGGTACCTAGCGAGAAACTCTCTCAATACAGTTATACTGACCACTCTTGTTGATTTCATAGCATTCTTACCAGTTTTTAAGAAGTGATGGTTGCAACCTTGGACTGAAACTATACTTTCATATTTTACCTCTTCTGTGAACCAAGTATTTACTCTCCTTGCGATCGTGAGTCCGAACTCCGAGACAACTATTTTTTGGCTTTATTTACTCTTTGCAAACTTTATATTCTTTCTGATGGTATTTTTTCGTCGTTGGTATCTGCGCGGATGGAAAAGTGTATTTGAATAGTTGTTCACATTTTTTCCTCTTGATTTTGTAGCCCTAGACTCTAAAAACACGGGAAGAAATACCAAATTCTATATTTCTTTTGACATTATATTCTCTTTTTATATAATCCCGCTACTTTTGGCGAAAGCCAAGTTTTTATATTGTTTCCCTATTTCCCATGCCAAACACGAAAGCTGCGAAAAAAGCCATGAAGGTAAACCAAAAAAAGCAGTCACGCAATCGTCGCTACAATGAGCTCACGAAAGAAAGCATGAAGGCTCTCGAAGCACTTCTTGCTGGAGAAAAGAAGGATAATAAAAAGATAGCGGAAGCGCTTTCTGTCGTATATTCTCGTATTGACACTCTCGAAAAAAAGAATATCCTCCATACTAACACTGCTGCACGTCGTAAATCTCGTGTCGCAAAGATGGTAAAATCTCTCACTGCAAAATAAGCTCATGAACCGACCTTTTCCTCAGAAAAAAAACGAAAAACGCATCAACGAAGCTATCATCGCGAGGGAACTCATGGTGATCAGCGAGACAGGAGAAGCACTTGGGAAGATGAGCCGAGACCGTGCACTCGATCTCGCTGGATCCAGGGAGCTCGATCTCCTCGAAGTGGGCATGCAGGAAGGAATTCCTCTCGTAAAAATACTGGACTACGGTAAGCACCTCTACGAACAACAGAAACAACAGTCACACAACAAACAACACGCGAAGAAAACAGAACTCAAGACGATGAAGCTCACCTACAAAATAGGCGAACATGACCTCGATATCAGACGAAAACAGGCAGAAGGCTGGGCAAAAGAATGACATCCTATGCGTATCACTCTCCAGCTCCGAGGTCGAGAAAATCAGTACGAAACAATAGCAACCGCAAAAATAGAAGAATTTATCCTCTCACTCGACGCTGTCTACAAAAAAGACCCTGCCCAACGTATCGCTAAACAAGGTAACAACTTCAATATCACTCTTTATCCTAAAAAATAGTATGAAACTCAAAACTCTCTCTTCTGCAAAAAAGCGTGTCAAAATCACCGCTACAGGAAAGTATATCCTCGATAAGACAGCAAAACGTCACCTCCTCAAGAACAAATCAGCAAAAGCAAAAGGACGTGATAAATACGGACACGAGGCTCACGAGACAAACCAACTCGAATGTCGTCTCTCTCTTCCTTACGGAAGATAATAATCTGATCAAAAACTAATTACTAATTTCTATCCTACTAATCACTATAGTATATGACTCGTGTAAAACGTGGTGTGATGACACACAAAAAACATAAAAACTGGATCTCCCTCGCGAAGGGATACCGCCGTATGAACGGAAATGTCTACTCTCGCGTCCGCACTGCGGTCATGAAGGCTGGACAAAACTCATACATCGGTCGCAAAGCAAAGAAAAGAAATTTTCGTCGCCTCTGGAACGTCCGTATCAACAATGCAGTTCGCCCACTCGGTATGAACTACTCTGGATTTATCCATGCTCTCTATACAAAGCGTGTGGGTCTCAATCGTAAGGTTCTCTCAAATCTCGCGATTACCAATCCTGAAGTATTCGCGAAAGTCGTCGAGTTCGTGAAGTAAAAAAGTTTCTAAAACCCCCTCCAATTTGGAGGGGGTTTTTATATCTACATATCTTACTGGGGTTTTTTAGGCATGAGTTTTAGAAGATCATTACAAGGATGCTCATGCACCTGAGGAGAGTGCGGATTTCTATCTGATCTAACACTACCCTTGTTTTTAGGAATAATCTTTACCTCACATAAGGGACTTCGATCTCTCTCTTTGGACGTTACAAATAGTGTATATTCTGGATTCTCAGCGAGGCAGGTCAGTTCGTCTCCAGTTAAAACTCATCATATCAGTTCACAAGTACTTTTCTCTATTTTTGATATTTGTGGAGGTGAAGGTTGATTTTGAGAGTTTTTCTGAAATTCTTCCACAAGTGTAGTATATATTGCATCCGTAGGATTAGGAGGTTTATTTATACTCATTGCTAAAGCTATGGTTGCTCACAGTGAAGCGACTCATAGATGCCAAGGTTTATATTTTTTTGGCTCGGGAAATGATGATGAATTTAGAGACATATAAGGATTATACCACTTTATTTTTTCTTGTCATCTTTTTCTCAGGAAAAAACTCGGAAAAAACCAAAAGACCTATACAATACACCCATGCTTCAATCACTTCTCACTCTCGATCGAGAGCTTCTCCTTTCATTGTCACAGATAGTTCCACCAGAGTATGCTCGCTTGGTTGAGATTTTTGGTGAATCGATCGTGATATTTGGAGTACTTCTCCTCGTGGGCCTCTGGCTCTATGGTGTCTATAGGAAAGATACTCTCTACAAATCTATCGCTCTCTCGATATTTTTCACGATCATCCTAATATTTCTCGTCTATAGCATCATCAATCTCGGACTTCCACAGTGGCGTCTCGGTGGTATGGAACTCACTGGCGCACACGCTCTGATCCCACACCCGACAGATAACTCATTCCCTTCTGGACACGCACTTTTTAGTGCTGCTCTTTTGGTCGGGATGTGGAGATTTCTTCACAAGTGGAAACTCTTTGTCGTGGGTCTCGTTTTTGCACTCATCACAGCATCATGTAGAGTTCTCGGAGGGGTACACTACCCAGGAGATATCATCGGAGGATGGATATTTGGAGGACTCTCTGCGTGGCTCGTCACCCCTCTCGTATGATGAGTCTGGTTTCGTGACAAGCTCTTCCCGTTCTTCTTTCGTATTGCATCGTTTTTTCGACTCTAATATATGGACACTTCTTATCCTCCTTTTGCCTGAGCAATCCTCCGGCATGGGTCACATTTTCTCTTTATCAGGCGAAGTGATCGATCACGACACTGGCCACACTACTGGTGTTTTCCTGGTGGGAAGATCGAGTGAGCGGAGAGTGCCTTCGAGACAGCACGTCGTGAAGTTATGGAAGAAATCGGTGTCACACTCCGAGAACGTGATATTATCTCTACGATCGAGATAGATGCGCACTATAGTGATGGTGATCGCATCGGATTTCTCTTCCTTTTTGACCTCTGGGGTGGCATGCCCTCAAATCTCGAACCCGATATCCATGAGGCGATCGAGTGGTATAACCTGGATGAACTGCCAACTCCCATCATCCCACATGTAAAAAAAGGATTTGAAGCAATGCTTGCAGGAAATACCTTTTTCGAGTATGATGGAGTCTAACTATGGGATTTAAGAAATACATCAGAGAGAAGTGAGACAAAAAATCAGGTATTGGGAAAATGCTATTTTCGCATCGTCGGACCACGATAGAGACAGAGAGTGGAGAGAGTTTTTTTGTATTCGATACCTATCGTCGTGGCTACGTGCATGGCGACACCGTGAAGTATATCATCACCCGCCCTGCGAGTGGTGGTAAACTCGCAGAAGCGAAACCTGTCGACCTCGTGAGACGATCCACTGAGATACTGCTCGTCGAGGCTCGTATGGGGAGGCATGGGATCAGATGGCATATCATGGATGGATTTGGGATACTGGATATCACACTCACCGATCCTCCGAAAAATACTCGAGCAGGTGATATCTATCGGGCAAAATTCCGTGGGAAGAAAGATATCACTCTCGGTGAGTATTTTTGACGAAGTGATGACCTCGAGACAGAGGAGATGATAATCCTCATGCAGCACGGGGTCAGGACGGGAGATGACTGGGGAGAAGATGAGGTGAAGAGTGAAGAGTGAAGAGTGAAAAATACGAAAAATCAGGTACCTGTACACCGGGGGTTCGGGGGTGGCAATGACGTGAAAATCAAGCATCGAGAATGAACGAGTGAAGGCTCCGTTGCCACCACCGAGACTTTTGGTACTTTTAGTCATAAAAGTACAGTAAAGGATATCACAAAACTCAAGAATCTCCCCTTCCCAAAAACCACCCTCATCCACGAGCGAGAACGTCTCGATTTCCGTGCATGGCCTACGATCACGATCGATGGCGCAGATGCTCGGGATCTCGATGATGCGATCTCGATAGCACGATATGAGTGAGGGGACTATCTCCTCGGTGTCCATATCGCCGATGTGAGTGAGTACGTGCGAGAGGGAACATCCCTCGATCACGAGGCATATCTCCGTGGTACGAGTGTCTATACGCCTGGACGTGTGATCCCGATGCTCCCAGAGTACCTCTCCAATGACCTCTGTAGTCTCCATCCTGGATCAGCAAAAGCTGTCCTCTCTATCCTGATCAGAGTAGACCAGTGAGGAAACGTAAAAGAAACTCTCATCACAGAATGAGTCATCGAGAGTATACATAGGGGAGTATATGAAGAAATCGGGGAAGAATTAAAAATGATGAATGAAGAATTACGAACCCAGGAAAGAAATGCTGAGAAACAAAAAAATGGGGAGACAGAGAATGTTTCTCCTTCTATTCAGCTACACCAGGGGTTCAGGGGTGAGTATGAAGAACAGTGAAGTCAGGGGGGTTCGGGGAAGAATACTGTCTGAGTCAGATGAGAACAGTCTCACGATGAGCGAAGCGAACGAGTTTATTCTTCCCCGAGACCTTTGGTTACTTTCAGTCATGAAAGTAACGGAAAAGAAGTGCTGGATTCTGGGATAAACCCAGAATGACAAGAATACAAAAGTACCTTAAAAGATTTCTACTCCCTCTACAAAATCCTCGAAAAAAGGAGAAAGAAGGAAGGAAAAATCCTCTTCGAGATGACAGAGTGCTACTTCGATGTAGATGAGAAAAGAAACGTTACCAACATCCGTAAGCGCGAACGCGGGGATGCGCACATGCTCATCGAAGAATTTATGATTCTCGCGAACGAAGAGGTTGCCAAGTGGTGCGCGAAAGAACACCTCCCATTTCTCTCGCGAGTCCATACGGCTCCAGAGAGTGAGGATATGCGCAAAATATCTGAAATCCTCAAGGATAATTCTCTCGCTCATCGCATCGAACCTCACCACATCAGAGAACATCTCGAGCGTGCGACGGACCCTCGTGAGCGCTATCGTCTCTCGCGACTCATATTGCCGAAGATGTCGAAGGCACACTACGGTGACTCACCTCGTGGCCACTTCGGACTCGCACTCGCCTACTACTCACACTTCACGTCTCCGATCAGACGATATCCCGATCTCCTCGTCCACCGCATCATCAAGATGCATCTCGCAAACACACTCCATGGAGACAAAAAATCTGAATACACACGTCGCATGAAACAGATCGGGAAAAGTCTCTCCGAAAAAGAGAAACGCGCTGAGACCGCAGAACGTGCGATCGACTCTCTTATGATGTGTCGGTATATGTCTGACAAGGTCGGACGAGAGTACCGTGGCACCATCTCATGACTGACAGAGTCAAACATCTATGTCGAACTCGAAAACGGTGTCGAAGGTTCGATATTTCTCGGTGGAAAATCCTCTCCTCGAAAAGAGAAACTCACCCTCGATGAACGAGATGGCAGCATGCGAAATAGTGGATGAAAGACTCTCTACCGCATCGGCGATCCGATCGATATAAAAATCCTCTCCGTCGATATGAAGGAGAGGAGAATAGAGTTCGAGGAAATTAAGAAATAGTGATTTGATTTCCTGATTCGTGACTTCGGATAACAGCATCAGTCCATTGAGCGACCCTAAGAGCATCAGCCGGTGTAGCAAGCCTTCTATCTGGAGGATTTCATCGGACCGCATTAATCCAGGCTTGTGTTTGTGCGCCCATTTTATCAGTAGGATATTTTTCTGACTGCACTTTATTAAAATCACCATTTTCCCCTATTTCCCAGAGTTGGAGAGTATCTTCCACTCATAATTCTGGAAGTCTCTTATCAAAATCCATACGTGCTCGATAAAGGGTAGTATTTGGATTATCTCTCTTTGCAAGTCAAATAGTTACATGCCTTCGTTCTTTGCGTGCCACAAATGAGCTTACTAGAATGGTATTTATTTTCGAATGAGTAGTAGTTATATTTGTAACTACTCCTGTACTAGAGTTGGGATGAAGTGGATAAGATGGGTCTAGTTTATGCATTCACTCTTGTACCAAACTATCCACGTAGTCATGAAAAGCGAGTTGCCCCTGAATACTCATAGATTCTATATTTTGATTGAGAGAAGCCATGAGAAGTAGTATATCTATACCATGAACTGCTTCATCCTCGAGATCACCAGCAGTAGGTCGTTTATTCCCTTTTCTGTTCTTTCCCCATACTACCTTACCTGATGTCATTACTAAGTCATTTTTTTGTATAAATTCCTTAAGTACATGAACAGCTGGACTAAATCGTATAAGAAGAGCTGTATAAAGATCCACGGAGTTTTCCTGAGCAAGACGAACCAACTCCTGCGTCTGTTTGAGATTTAAAGCAAGTGGTTTTTCAGAAAGAATATGTCGCGTTCAAGATTGAATTCTATTACTAATTGCTCGATGATGATCTGGTGTATTTGATGCTATAATAGTTGGGAGTCCTGAGGGCATCATACCATCTCCTTCATAAAGTTTTGCATGTGGAAACCTTTCCGCGAAAGCATTTCGTTTTGATGCATCCACATCACTTCCATGTATGGATAGACCTTGTTTATTAATTTTATCAGCAAAAGTGGTACCTTGTTGTCAGAGTCCAACAACGGCAATACCAGGTAAATTCTGTGAATTCATAGATTTATGGGTAAGAAGCTATATTATATATAATATTTAATTAATTATACTTGTCAAATTCTTAATATCTTTCTCACACTCGTCCACCCACTCACGATCTCCCATGACTTCCCCGTCTCTCATTCGAGAAAGGAGAGGAGTTCTTCATTTGCCTTACCATCTTCGGGAACTGCCTGGAGGCGTATCTTGTACGTAGAGTCAGACATCTGTCAGACATACTCAGTCTTCTGAGCGCGTGGTATGACTTTTACCGTGAGACGAGAGATGTCTTCTGGAATATGCATTTGCGAAAAGGAGCTTTTTCGATATAAAGTGGCTACCTATGGAGTATAAAGTTTTTGGCTGTAAAACCAATAGATACTTCAAGTTACATAAATGTACGGTCATAATAATCACGAAAAAGAGAGCCCTAAGAGGCTCTCTTTGAGAATTGGGCGGAACCAAGTGGAGTGTAAATTTTTTCTTCCTTAAGAACTGTTTTTTGGATCTCCGCGACGAACAACCGTCGTTTCAATGATCTAGCTCTCTCGAAATTATCCCTCTCGTAGTCTCAAGTTTTCAATCTAGCCTTTCGGCAGGGAAAGCATCTAGGTCAGGCCAAAAATCGAAGCCTGAAGCCTGACGAGTGCATTTCTTTTTCGATACAGAAAACAGGGAGAGGGCTCTTTGTACACACAAACAAGGTTCCTACTAGTTCTAGATTCGCAAGAATACGAACTAGGGTTGCTAGTAAAATTACGGTAATTTAAAATATTTTTTTGTCAAAACTTATTTTTATTTTTCTTTGGAAAAATACCATGAGACTATAGAGTATCGCTCATGGAATACAAAGTTTTTGGCTGTAAAACCAATAAATATTTCGCGGAAAAGTGGCTCGTCCACCCACACTTGTCTGACAAGGAGGGGTACTTTATCGCGTCCTGTGTCGTGACTGACAAGGCGAAGGCAAAATGGGTCAAACACGCGAAGAAGAAACTTCCTGAACTCAAATGACAAGAGAAGCTCTACCTCTCAGGTTGTGGCAATATCCGTGACGGTGTCGTCGATCCGAGGTTCTTCGAGGTCTATAGCGAGCTCACTCCCTTTCGCGAGAAAATAGAAATCCTTCCTGAGGATCCTGATGACTTCACCATGAGTAGTGAAGAAAAGAAAAAAATGATGATGACAAAGATCCGCTCACTGTCCAAACTGAAGGGCAGAGAGCTCTTCACGCGCAAATATATGGTCATCCAGACAGGGTGTGATAATTTTTGTACCTTCTGTCTGACAGTCCAAGCACGTGGTCGACACAAATGGCGACCAATGGCAGAAATCATAGAAGAAATCAATACATTTATCGAAGGTGGTGGCAAGGAAGTCGTCTTCACGGGGATCAATCTCTGAGCCTGGGGAGCAAACACATCGAACAACTATGAAGAGTCGAAGTTTGTCGAACTTGTCGAAGCTGTGTTGTCTCACACGACACTCGAGCGACTGCGTATATCCTCCCTCGGTGTCGAATTCGTGTCTGACAGACTGATTTCTCTATTTGCGAATATTCGCATCAATCCATATATCCACCTCTCGATCCAGTCAGGGTCATCTCGGATACTCAGGTCCATGAACCGTCATTATGACGGCGAGAAACTCCGAGAAGTTATGGAAAAACTGCGAAATGTGAAACGTGATGATAGCATCAGTCTCAATATCTGATCCGATCTCATCGTCGGATTTCCTGGAGAGACGGATACTGACTTCGAGGATACGAGAGAAATCGTAGAAAAATATGGTATCACCCAGCTCCATGCATTTCCCTTTTCAGCGCATGTCGATCACTACAGTGTACCTGCAGGGGCATTCCCTGACCAAGTGCCCAATCATATTGCTCAAAAACGCCTAAAAACTCTCCTCAAAACGGGAGAAGAAGCTTTCGAGAAATATGCAAAAAGTTTTGTCGGTCGAGAACTCTGAGTCCTCGTAGAAAAAGTAGGTGAAAATACCTTCTCCTGATGGACCGAGAACTACCTCGCCTGTGATGAGACCAATTTTACTCCACTTCCATGACAGGAGATCGCTCGTGGGAAGGTGGTCAGAGGAATATACAGAAAAGTGATGAAAAAATCCTCACAGAGTGAAGACTAACAAAAAGTTTGATTTCTGATCAATATGTATACACTTGTTGAAAGTAAGAAATTTATATATTATTTATGGAAACACTAAAAATTGGCAGGCCTGACCTAGAAAGAGCTGTAGCCCAGGAGTTAATTTCCAAAGAGCAAGCAAACTCTCTATGGCAATTCTTGGGAAATATCCAGGATACTCGTACAGCGAAGTTTTCCTTTATAAATATACTCTACTATCTCGGTGGAGGTATAGCTATAGGTGCGATGTCATTTTTTCTTGGAATGGCATGGGAGACTTTTGGTGATTTAGTATGACTCACCATTGCAACTTTATATGTATTTGTTTCGTTCTGACTCGCAGAGTCTATGCAGAAAAGGGGACATATAATTCCTGCATGAATATTTGCAACATTAGGGGTAGCACTCATACCACTAGTGATTTATACTCTGCAAAAAGTAATGGGATTATGGTATGAACCAACAAATTATCAGTCATATCATGTATATATTGATGGGAAGTGGCTTATGATGGAAATTGGAACACTTTTGTGATCCTGTATAGCATTCCTTCGCTACCGATACCCTTTTATGCTTATGCCAGTTGCGATTACCCTCTGGTATATGAGCATGGATATTTGAGATTACTTGTTTCAAAATACTTCCTACGATTCTTTCTCCTACGAAGTAAAGAGGAATATATCATTTTGATTTGGTATTATAATGATACTATTGAGTCTAATAGTAGATACTTACAATAAAAGAAAGCCTGATTTTTGATTTTGGTTATCATTATTTGGAACGCTCACTTTTTGGTGATCACTCTCGATGATGCACTCATGATCATTTTGGTGACCTATAATCTATTGTATCATCAATATTTCACTTCTCCTTCTCGGGATGATTATACTGAGAAGAGTGTTTGTAATATTTGGTGCTCTCGGTATATTTGGTTACATAAGCTACCTTTCCTATGATGTATTTGCAGGAAGCCTACTTTTTCCTTTTGTTCTTTCTGGAATTGGTATAGGAATTATCTTTGTTGCTATTTACTTTAAAAGGATTGAGGCAAGAGCAGATCAATTTTTTGGAAGAATTTTTCCAACATTTCGAGAATTTAAAGACTAAAAATCCTCAGCGAGTGAGGATTAAAGATTACTTCATAAATCTCTCCATGATCTTCATCGGTATACTTTCGAGCTCTTTCGCATATCAGACCATACGCTCTGCGAAGGCGAGAATATGTTCGACTCGGTCCATCATCTTGTACGTGCGCCAGAGGATCATGGTGAGAGGTACAGAGATGAAGATGAGACAGACAGCGAGGACGATGTAGAGGATATCGAGTGGGTTCATAGAGAGAAATTATAAGGAGAGTATACTGGGAACTCTGATAAAATCGAATTTATTTGAGATCAAGTGGATCAACTGGGGTAACTGTTTCTTGTTTCTCTATTTTCTGTTCATCTTTATCTGTAGACTTCGCTTCTTTGCCGTCATAGCATCGCGTCTTCCACCACTCCACGATAGTAAGGACGTCCGTGAGATAGGTCGTAAGCTCTCCGATATACCATACTCGCATATCGACTGGGGTCGTCACACCGAGAGACGAGACGATATCAGGAGATGCAGATTTCTCGACAAATCTGAGCTCAGCAGCATCACTCCATGCGCGAGTTGCCCACACAGGAGCACGCAGGAGGATCTCACGAGAAAGTGAATCTGCCTGATCATAGGTGATGACGATGAGGCGTTTTTTGTCTCGGAGAGCGTCGAGGTCTTTCTCTGTTTTGAGGACAAGAGGAGTGTTTTGCATCTGGCGCTGTGTGAAGTCGAGTGTTTTGATACCAGCATCTTTTGCCTTTTCGATGAGTGGATCGAGTTTTGCTTTGAGTGGGTCAAGTTTTGATGTGAGAGATTTCCAGTCCATAGGTATATGTTTTAGAGATTATTGAGTTTCGCGACGAGATCAGCATGGATGACACGATACCGTTCTGCCATATTCGATGCGAGATAGTCATATGAGTGTTCGAGATCGCCCCAGAGTTTCGTAAATGTTTCTACAGAGAGGTCTGTCGGAGCAATCACATATCATTTATTATCGAGGAGGTTCATGAGTTCATCTGTCTTGGGACCATAGGAGATCATGATGAGTGGGATACCATGTACGCAGGCAAATACTCCTGAGTGATAGCGCATCCCGACGACCGCGTGCAGTGTGGGATAGACCTTGAGTGTCTGTTCGAGGGTTCCTGTCGTATTGTACGTTTTCCCTGCCATGACTCGCTTGATGAAGAGAGAGTCATTTTGTGACTCATGTCACCCGGTCGTATGGATGAGAAATACAGGATCATATCACTTGTCGAGGAGTGCCTGATAGATGAGCGGGATTTCGACTTCACTTTCACCAAGAAATCCTCCGCGCACCGAGATGCCGACACGTTTTTTTTCTGGTTTTTTCTCGACCTTTTCTGGCACGAGGAGAAATCCGATATCTGGGATCTGTGAGCATGGGACCTCGAGAGCCTCGAGGAGACTCGCGCTGCGAGCATCTCGCACGATGATGAAATCTCATTTTTGAAATACTTTTTTGAGTGCCATTTTATTGGCCGTCTGCTTGACCTCCAGAGAGAGTCAGAGATAGACGATAGTCGTACCAGCGAGACGAGCAACCTTGGTACGAAAAAACCACTGTCTGATAAGATTACCAAATGATACACCCTCTTCGTTATCGAAAAAGAGTCCACCACCACCGATGATGAGGATATCGGCGCGCCAGATGGCGATGATATTACGGATCATATACCAGATATTTCCGATCGGATTGGTAAAAAGTCCGTGCGGAAAGTACGTGAGCCATGTCACATCCTTGTCATCGAAAAGCGCACTTTTTTTATCATGGGTAAATACCGTAAAATGCGCAGAGGCACCATACTGTCCCTGAAAAAACTTGAGCTCTTCTCTGAGGATCACTTCATCCCCGAGATTATATGAGCCTGTGGCGGTCATGAGGAGGACTTTTTTCTTTTTCACATACTCATTGTAGTGAATTTTGCTCTGCATTCCAAAAAATACCTACTTCTTTTCTTGCGCTTACATGTATTTTATTTATAAGATTTTCATTTTTTATATCTACACTTACTCAGAGGAGAGAAATTTTTTGTATGCATTGTATTCATTTAGAAATTCTATATAGTGTCCTTGCCCATACCCCTATACTTTAACCCTACACCATATGAGCAACTCTCTGAACAAGGTCCAAATCATCGGTAATCTCACTGCAGAACCAGAGGTTCGCGAGACACCAAACGGACAAAAAGTAGCAACATTCTCTGTCGCTACGAACCGTAAATGGAAAGATGCCTCAGGCATGCTCCAGGAAGACACTGAGTTCCACAACTGTGTCGCATGGCGAGGACTCGCTGACATTGCTGAGCAATACATGCACAAAGGAAAAAAAGTCTACGTCGAAGGATATCTCAAAACTCGTAACTGGGAAGATACTGCGTGAGTCAAGCGCTACAAGACAGAAATCGTCGCTGACAACGTAATCCTCCTCTCATCTCCAGGATGAGCAGAAGGTGGCACAAGCTACGGATCATCATCTGCATCGAGCTACTCTGATAGTGCACCCGAGGAACCAAGAGTCAAAAAATCGAAACCAAAAGCCGAAGAAGAAATCGCGATCGAAGACATCCCATTTTAGAAATAAAATCCCCTGAGTTAGGGGATTTTATTTATTCAGCTAGATCTACTTGCGTACGAAATGTCCCTCCTCCTGTTCAGACATATCCACCACCACCAAAATTAGTATCAAGTCCAAAAGCCTCACTTCCTCCATGACCGAGCGCCCTTTTTCATGCAGTAGACGAGGCTAAACGTATTCGTTTATCCTTTTGGAGTTGCTTCTTTTCTTGTATTGCTTGGTTTTGAAATTTTCCAAAAATTTTCACAACTTCCTCTAAGGCACTTGGTTTTATAGTTGGGTAAGGAGCCCCTGTTTTTGGCTTAACTTGTTTTAAAAAATGACTATTGCTCGCTTCGTGCAAGGAAGCCCAAAATTTATTTTTATCTTCTCTTGAGAGTTCTTTTGACGAATAGGTTTTAAAAAAGTATGTATATGTTATACCTACATAATCGAGTCAAAGTCTTTCTCGAACAAAGTTTTGGGCATTATGAGCCAGAGAAAAAGAAAGTGACTGAGGAGTCTGTGTATCCGCGAATGATACTTGGGTCTTCAAGAAAGGATGGCTTGTCAAAGCATAGACTGCTTCTTCTATTTTTCAGATTGCTCCATCTACTTTGTTACCTCATAAGGAAAGTCTTTCAGCCCACTCTCGGGAAGTATGCTTTCATATAATATCAGGTATTGATGATCTTCTTGGCATAAAAAAACATATGATTACAATAATCTATATATAATCATAATTTAATTCTTGTCAAATAGTTATCCTAAATTCAAACTCTCCGTCTCAGCCTTCAGATTATTCTCTGTCTTGATACGAGGATTATAGTAGTTGTAGACGAGACGGATGATTTCTTCTTTTTCGAGGATTTCCGATTTGAGTCCGATCGACTCGAGACTCATTTTTACAGTGCTTGCTCGCTCGAAGTTTCATTTTTTCATCTTCTCAGTACGGATACGGTTCATGCGTATATCAGCGGCGGATTCTTCTTGTTTGAGTCCGTTCCAAAAATTGGAAAACATACCGAAGATATCGGTCTTGCGAACGCTCGCTTCATTTTCCATATCGTATGGGACGATGATATAGAATTCTTTTTTCATGATCTGCGCGAGATCGACGAGGTTCGTGAGAAAGTCTACATATTTGTAGGTTTGCTCTTGGAGGAGGGGGTTTTCTTGTTTGAGGGCGAGGTTTTTGAGACGGTTGATGTAGGCTTCGATATCGACTTTCACTGATCGTGTGAGGATCTGGACAGGGAAATTGAGCGAGTTCAAGAATCGCTGGTACGAGATCAGGATAGCATCCTGTTCTTCCGTACTTTTGAGGTTAAAATTAAGCGCGTGGACACAGAGGACCATACGAGAAGATCCATCCTTCATGAGGATGAGATTATCCCTGATCTCACTAAAAGGCAGATAGCGCTGTGTGCTACTATCTTTTGGTGGTTTTTTCCCTGTTTGTACTTTTGCGTTGTCTGACATAGTTAGAGTTTTCCGATATTAAGACTCGCTTCATCACTCATTTTTGAGTCGATAGTTGCATTGGATTGGGCTGTCGATTTTTCTCATGGTCGCATCACATAGCCGATTTCGAGCTCACTGTAGCTATCTGTACCGATGGACCATTTTCGCTCTTTGGCGTTGAGCCCGAGACGAAAAAAATTGAGCGCTGCTGGGAGAAACGTCATTTCTGCGATTTTTACGAGTGCGATGATGATACCAACGACAGCTATAGGGAGAGCGAAGATCAGAGCAATCTGTGGTCCAAGGTTGGGCTCGAGTGCACGAAATATACCATACGCTGCTCCTCCCCAGATCATCATGATGACGAGTTGGCGCAGAGAAAGTCCAGCAACGATCGTGTCTTCATTTTCTATTTGGATCGGGATTTTGTACTGCATGAGATAAGTATACCCTAATATGCCCTCATCTGCAAGGTGTTTGGCAGGAATTCTTTTGACTTTTATACCCTTCATCGTATAAATGTAGCGTTAATTTTCTTTCTTATGACTTCTTTTTCTTTCGTGCAAAATCGCTTTCGTTTTTACGCAATTGCTCTTGCTCTCATGGTCTTTTCGATCATCTCTCCATGGATATTTGGAACCAATAAAGGGATCGACATGACCTGAGGTATCCAGATCGAGTATGCCGTCTCATCTGGCAAAGAAGCAGCTATGAAAATGGCGACTGAATATGCAGATACTCTGAGGAAAGAAGTGAAAGTTGGTAATAAAGAAGTCGTGAATGGAACGAGTATTTACGGTGTCTCTGGTGCTGATACATTTATCGTCGAAGCTGGTTTCGTCGGAAGCGACAGTGTCAGCGAAGCTGATATACAGAGTGCAAAAGCAGAGTTCAACAAAAAAATGACAGAGACCCTGAGAACCAAGAGTAATAATACTATCACTGAGTCTCGTTACGTAAATGTGGGAGAATCATTTGGTGCCTATATCAAAAAATCTGGATATATCACACTCACGCTCGCTATCATCATGATAGCGCTCTATATCGCCTATGCATTTCGCGGTTCGATCCCTGGTATGTCATCATGGCCATTTGCCGTCGTGACAGGAGTATCACTCATACATGACGTAGTGATCGCATTTGGACTCTATGTCGCGACTTCGTACTTTTTTCCTGAGTTCAAGATCGATACATTTTTCCTCACAGCGCTCCTCACGATCCTCGGATACTCGATCAACGATACGATCGTGGTCATGGATCGTATCCGCTCGACACTTCGAGATGGTGTCGGGAAAAAGATGGGACTCTCTCACGTTATCGATACGGCGATCCATGATACGATGCGTCGATCACTCCTCACGTCATCGACAATACTGATCGTACTCCTTGCGATGTTCTTCTTTGGTCCAGAGAGTCTCTCAGGGTTTACTCTCGCACTCCTCTTCGGTACGGTCGTCGGTACATACTCTTCGATCTGTGTAGCGTCTCCTCTTCTCGTAGACATCACGAAGAAATAGATAGTATAAAATCTCTTCTGAGTTTAGAAGGGATTTTTCATAAAAAAAGCCCCGGGCGCATTGCACGCCAGGGGACTTTGGAGGTTGTTCACTCGAGCCACCAGGTTCCTAATTAGGGAACAATGGGGCTTTTGGGCGGATGACAACATCAGGAGAAATTACTTGCACCGAGGCTATAGTGTGTACCGATATCCTCGGGACGAGCGCTTGGAGTAAAAGCTTCGTTGGCAACCAAACCAAGACCAACGGGTGACGGAGCAGAGTTTTGACTCGGAATTGAATCCCAGTTTCCACTTGCCCCACCACCACCGAAGCTACCACCAGATTCGATCCGATGAACTTCATGCGAACACTCGCTATTGGGGGTGAGGATTTGCCACCAGAACCACATCTCAAGCAAACTCGGACCGGAGTCCGAATGAATTTGAGTTTGGCTCGGGTACACCGTATTCACGGGAGTCGCCCCACGCACACTGCTATAGGACCTCGTAGATGCACGAGGATTCCTTGCTTGTGAGGCAACAGCCTGTTCCAACTGCGAGCGAACCTTGGGATTCATCTTGGTCAGATCAACGTTGACGAGCTTCTCGAGTGCAGTGATTCGAGCGCCGACATCAGCGATCCGTTCTGCGTTTGACCTGATGAGGTTCTCTTGCAGGTCACGAATGGATGCATCGATCGGTTTGACGTCGCTCTTCCACGATTCCGGCACAGCCCCGCTTGTGTTGTCGAGGTGGGCACCGAGCTTCATGCGAAGTGAGTTGAGCGAGACACTCGGATCAACCTTCTTGCCGAAGCCGAGGAAACCAGAAGTGACCGGAACTTCGAAACCGGGGACCTGGCGTGCGAGAGACTTGATTGTGCTCATCTCGAGGTCAGGGAGCAGTTCCGAAAGGCAACGGCGAGCCGTCGTCATTCGGGACTTGTTCAAGGTTTCCAGTTGACGAGCGAGACCTCTCTTCTCTTCTTCGAGACGACTCTTTTCGTCACGAAGTGATTGGAGCAAAACTTGCAGATTCTCTTTCATGGAGTTTCCCTTTCTAAAGGAAGTTGGGCGGTTGGTTATTCGACGTCTTCTTGCCGTGAAGCAAAGTACTCAGCGAAGTAGGACACGAGTCGTGGCTTGTTACAGCACACATGTGGTTGCCATTCAAGCGGACGACCAGGCATAGCAAGAAGATCGGTATCGGGGTTGAACCCGTATTCCGTAATCTTCCACATACGCCGGAAGTAATCACGCCTGTCGTGGCTTCCATGCCACAGATGCAATATCTCTCCCGAAACAGCACCGAGTTTCCCTTGAGTGAGTGAGTAGAATGTATCTCCCCACCACTTCAGGTGACTGATTTGTTTCGGGTCATGCTTGAGTGCATTTTCGATACAGAATCCGTATTGACCATATATCGCGTGAGACATGAAGTGGTCGGCACTTCCAGATACTGCGTGCTCGTAGAGCCCGACAGCATCAAAGATTTCACGACGCATCGCCCAAGCATAACCAGTGTGACCATGCTTGTCGTAACGACCGCAGTCAAGTGTTGACTTGTCTTTGGTTGTCACGGTGGCGAAGGAAACGGCTCGGTCAGGGGTTTCAGGAATACGGTCTCCTTTTTCGAGGCGTAAGCATGTTTCCCAGAGCTGAACGACGGTGCAAGATTCAGAAAGAAGACTGCATGTTTCGCGAGCCCAATTTCTGTTTTCAAACACCACATCGCAATCAACCCAAGCCACATACTTACAGCTTTCCGGCAAATATGACACCCCGATGTTAATGAGGCGCTCTTTCTGCCAGAGGAGTGAACCACTCCTGATTTTGACAACATCTTGCGATTCAGGAAGCTCAAACGGATCGTCTCCGAATGCACATTCCACAGTCAGGACATTGATGCCCGACAAACGCATGGTTTGGATGAATGTATCGTAGGTACTTCTCCGGCTCTTATAACCACAGGGATTATAGTAGACAGTGACCACCCAAAGCTCATCCGCTTTTTCATACGGACGAAAGTCCTTGTTTGCAATTTTCATTGTAATTTCTCCTGATGTTAAAGGTCGTTCTAGCATTCCGTTTCAAGATAAAAGAGTTTTTTATCTTCTACTTGACGTACTCGCGAGATTGATGTAATAATACAAAATATAGGAGACTTGTCAAGACTATTTTTATGTATATTGTAAAATATATTTCTCATCTCCCTTTGCCTTCTCCTCCTTTCTCGCTATACTTTCCCTGTATTTCTCCTGTTCCTGACTTAGACTTCTCTCTTAGACTTCGACTCTTTCATGCTCTCTTCCCTCTCCATCCATGGCATCCCAGGCGCGAGTGGAGATCACTATAGTTTCTCGCCACTGTCTGCTATCATCGGGACCAATGGATCGGGTAAAACCCACATCCTCGAAGCAATCCATATCGCAAGTGGTGGTGCACTCCATACTCCACACGGCCCACGCACAGGAGACTCTGAAGTCGAGCTCACGGTCGCGACCGACCTCGGACCTAAGTCGTACACTCTCGCGAGAAAGGCAGAAAAAGATATCTATACCCTCCAGGGCAAAGCCATCAGTGGAGTGAAGTACCGCGAGAGTCTCCCATTTCGGACGGTATTTGTCTCACCATTTGATATGAATCTCCTCTACTTCGCACCAGCGATACGCAGAGACTATATCGATAGCATCCTCGCGAGGACATTTGCTCAGTTCTCGAAGACAAAACGAGACTACCTCGAGGTGATGCGCCAGCGAAATGCCCTCCTCAAAAAAATCCGAGAAGGCGAAGGAAAACCAAACATGCTCGATGCATGGGACGATATGTTCGTCGAAAAAGCGATACTCTATGATGCCTACAGGAGAAAGTGGGTTGACTGGATTCTCACCCATATGGATGAGCTTTCATCATTTCTCCCGAAGTATACACTCTCGTTTTCCTACCAGGCGAGCATCGAGGAAAAATGAGGAGAACCATGAGTACGTGAGTACCTCAGAGAACACCGCGAACGAGATATCCTCTCAGGTCATACGCACGTCGGACCACACCTCGATGACTTCACTTTTTTTATCGAAGATACTACCTGACTGCATGAGTCGAGTTTTTACCTCTCGCGTGGAGAAAATAAAACACTCCTCCTCGCGATGAAAAATCTCGAAATTTCCTTCCTCAGAACATACCTCAGTCTCCCCATCATATTGCTCTTTGATGACGTATTTGCTGAGCTCGACGAGACCAATGCTCTGCGTGTGATCGAAAATTTCCAAGCAGAACAAACCATCGTGACGACTCAGAGATCGCTTGTCGGAAATGGAAAGTGGCAATATTTCTCTTGCATAAATCTCGAGAATCGATAGTATATCAGGCAGTAATGGAAAAATCTCTCTCCTCCTCACTAAACCCTGTCTCCTATGCGTAAAATCATCTCTCTCCTCCTCACTGCTATGCTCTCTCTCGGTATAGTGGTATGAGTATCAGCCGAGGATGCTCCTGGAAAAATCCACCACTTCGCGATCATCGCTCCTCCGACAGCGAAAGTCTGAGAGGCCATCGACATCACTGTCGAGGCGCGAGACAAAGACGATAAGGTAATCAGTGGATACCGAGGATCGGTATACTTCTCGAGTGAGACAGACTTTGGTGCGACGATCCCTGCTCAGGGACGCGCTGTAGCATTTAAGGAAAGTGATAACGGAGTCCTCAAGCTCTCGAAGGGTGTCACATTCAAACGTACAGGGAACCAAAAACTCTCTGTCAATGATCTCACAGAAGATGCTGATGGAAGTATCACGATCCGTATCGAGGAAAACTCGACATCATGATCTGGAAGTGGGAATACTGAGACGATCACGATTACTACCCCAGAAAAATGATCTGCCATCACGAGTGACAGTGTCATGGTAAGTGGAAAAACCAAGAAAAATAGTAAAGTCGTCCTCAAACTCAATGGGAACGAAGTGGGAACAGTTATTTCTGATGATACTGGTCTCTTTACGAAATCACTCTCAAATATTTCTCAGTCGACCAATATCCTCACGGCGAGTGTCCTCGATGGGAACAATGCAGTCATCGGTGCGACAGAAGTCCAGTTTGGTACAGCGACCACAGGACCAAAATACTACAATACCTCTGTCCTTCCTGGTCTCGACGTAGAAGTCAGTACTGGAGTCACATTTACTATCGATGCAGAGCCTGCCATGACAGCAGTCCTCATCACTCTCGATAACTCAGAACTCACGACACGCGAGCAGTCACCAGGAAAATATATCGCCTCGACGACAGCTCCAGCAAAGCCAGGTAACTACCCAGTCAATGTAAAAATAAAAAATGTCCTCGGGCAATCTACAGAAAAAAATAGCGCTGTGATCCTCAATGTGATCGAAAAGGCAGCACCAGTATCGACATTTCGAAATGTCAAAGCAACGACAGAATGAACAAAGGCAAATTTCAACTTCTCTGTCGATAATCTCCCGACAGATGTAGTAAAATTCAAGATCGCCTATGGCGACTCTCCCGACAGTCTCTCACAGGAAGCAACCACCTACGAGCTCGCTCGCATCAGTCAGCCAGACGGAAGTTATAACTGGTATGTTCCTGGTCTCCCTCCGAAAACCTACAGTTTCAAAATCTTCTGAGTAAAGGCAGATGGATCACTCTCAACTCTTGCCTCTGAGGTACTCTCTGTAACCGTCGGTGGTGGAACCTGTACGATCGGAAATGTCGGAACTGTCGAAGCGAAAACTATGGACAGTAAGACTATCCTCTCATGGGGAGCCCTCTCTGGTGCACTCTCATACAACGTCTACCGCATTTCTGCTGCCTGAGATTACCAGCTCGTCCAAAATGTAAAAGACCCTTCCTATACGATCTATCTCGCATCTGGAGCCATCTCTTATGAGAACTTCGCAGTGAAGGCTCTCTGTGACGGGACGACAGAATCTGCAGTTCCAGCAGTAGCGAACCGAGTCCAGACAGGTCCTGGTGCTATCGCTGTACTCGTGATTGTTTCTGCACTTGCGAGCATCTTCTTCGTGAGGAGACGAGCATACTAGTCAGTCTTCTGTTCACATTTTTTCCTCTCATTTCTCGAGTCCTAGACTCTAGGAGTAAGGATTGGTGATGAAAAATCTATAAATTCTTTGACAAGCACGCTGATTTTTATATAATCCGCGAGCTAAAAAGAGGAAACT
>CAZXUQ010000005.1:29344-93268 GCA_964644075.1 uncultured Candidatus Peribacteria bacterium | reverse complement strand
ACGACCTCAAGGTTATGAGCCTTGCGAGCTACCACTGCTCTACTCCGCGGAAAATACTCTAACGTGCTCGGTGATTATAGGAAAAATTGATACTTGTCAATACATTTTTGCATTTCTTCTACGAGATTTTTTGGTCTTTCTCTCTTTTTCCACGCATGTGATGCAAAGTACACATCGATCTCTCGCGTCGAGAGAGGATCTTGCTCTCGTCCATTGAGTCTCATGAAGAGTTTTTGATACTCACTCTCTCTATTCATAAAGGAAAGAAATTGCCCTGCTTGTTCACCATACCATCCACCACGCTCCTTATACATATCCCATAGGAGTGGCGTGCCGATCTGCAGTGCTGATATGAGGCTCACTTCGCCACGTACGATCGTCCACGTATTTTCTCTCACGATACTTGAAAATTCTCTCAGAGACAGAAAGGGGAGGGAGTGTATAAAAGAGAGATTGGTTTCCCCGTGAGAAAGAGAGGGCTCGCGGGGACTTTGCCCAAGTATCAATATTTCCGTATTTTCGAGTGTTTCCAGTTTTAGCCTATTTTCGAGTGTTTCTCCATAGGCAAAAATGCTTACCCATCGTTTTTTTACATCGAGTCCGTATTTCTCTGCGAGGACTTCTCGAGAGACGAAATGACTCGGTGGTGGGATGAGCCCGCTTCCATGAGTGAGTGGTGAAGGGATAATCTCGATGATAGGAGGTGATCCTGTCGAGTGTATATGTTCGCTCAGTGTGTGGTGCACCCATGATGGATCGAGTGAGAGGTAATCGATGCGCAGTATGAGAGCGTGGTCAGGGAGATGTCCTGGAAGAGGGTGATGAAAAAGCAGAAAGAGTATACTTCCTTCTCATATCTCGAAATCCTTGCTCGATCTGAGCTCGTATGGTCCGATCACATCATGATTTTTCTCGAAAAATGCTCGTACTTTCTCGCTCGCATCAGTCCAGATGACCCACTGATAGCTATCAGGAAACCTCTCCTCGAAGGCACGCATGAGTTCACAGGCAAATCCTATATCCCCGAGGTTATCGATGACAGAGAGCGCGATGTGGATGATTTTTCGCATTTTGATTGTTATTCTAGGGAGTTTCAGTAAAATGCAAATATGTTCGCTTTTCTCTCTGGAAAAATCCTCTCTCTCGACGGTATCCAAGCATCTATCCTCATCGATGGGATAGGTCTCGGGGTTGAATTCTACGCCTCACCCTCACTTATTGCAACTATTCGCATATGAGAAAAAAGCGAGATTTATGTCCATCACCACATCACAGAAGTTGGGGAGACGCTCTTTGGTTTTGTCGATCTCGCTGAGAAAAAACTTTTTCGTGAACTCCTCAGGGTCAATGGCGTCGGTGGGAAGACGGCTCTCTCACTCCTCGGACTCGGGAGTGTAGAACTCCTCAGAGCTATCCAGCTCGAAGATGACAAAGTCCTCGCATCGGTACCTGGTATCGGCAAAAAAACTGCTCAGAAAATCATCGTCGACCTCAAAGGGTCGATCGATCTCACGAAACACGCGACGAGTACAAAGCAAAAAAATACCTCAGATATGACCCTCATCTCGTCACTTGTCCAGATGGGATATGACAAATCTCGAGTTGAGGAGGTCGTCGCAGAACTCGATAGTAGCCTCTCACTCGAAATCCGTACGATCGAAGCGATCAAGAAACTCGCAAAATAAGTATGGATTTTCTCTCGTATAAACCATCCTTTGACTCACTCATGTGAGTAAAACCAGAGCCAAACGAGCATGAGAAACTCCTCTTTGCTCGTGCAGAGAAATATATACAGAAAATATCGTGGATCCCATGACTACGTATGATCGCTGTCGTGAACTCTCTCTCGATGTATGCGACACATGAGGACTCAGATATTGATCTCTTCGTCATCACCGCGAAAGATCGTATCTGGTTCGTGCGTGTCTTTATGACGATTTCTTTCTGGCTGATGGGCGTCTGGCGAAAGGGGGAAGATATCGCTGGAAATTTTTGTCTCTCGTTTTTCGTCGAGGAAGATGCTATGGATATGAGGGCGATCGCTCTCGAGGATGATATCTATCTCTACTTCTGGATCTACTCCATGAAACCGATACTCGTGGTAGGGGATACGTGGGATCATTTTCTCGCTCGCAATATGTGGGTGACACGAGAGAAGACAGTGCCACTCATTTCTCTTCCTCTGCGGGTGACGGTGTGAGATATATTTGGTATTTTTTTGGATAGCCTGATCCGCCCACTCTGAGAGTGGAAAGCTCAGAGATCCTATGAGAAAAAGTGAAAACCAACAGGAGTGATCATCAGGAAAAATATGCTCAAGTTCCATGATGAGGATAGACGAGAATCCATACGTGATACAATTCTCTGAAAATAATATTGACAAAATATAATTTTTAATAGTATAGATATATATTCTTTACTATTTTTCTATGCGTTCTCGTATTTTTGTCCTTGTATTTGCTTTTATTCTCCCGCTCATCGGACATGCCTATCCTGGATGTAGTAATCCTGATCGTATCGTCGGAGGTCAGATGTGGGCGAGTTGTAACGCTCTCACGAAAGGGAAGGGCTCAGATACGCGTTCGGGATGGTTTTTTGCTGGGGCTCGATTTTCGGCATTTAGCTCCTACAATGGGCTCTCGAGTATCCTCGACTCAGAACGTAAAATATCTCAAATAGATACACGTAATGGCCCGTGCGCATCAGGATACCGTCTCCCGACACGTGGAGACTGGGAAACAGCGATGATGTATGCCCGATGGAATCAGACAACTCTCGCCTGATTGCTCGGTCTCCCTTATAATGGAAGCTATAGAGTATTCCAAGCAGATAATGGTGATAGCGAAATCGAGTCGCGTGATGGATTTCTCGGAGCGTACTGGTCATCGACGGTAGAGGATATCTCAGGTCCTCGTTCTATCATCCTCCACCTCGGAGTGAGTGATCGAGGATACCGTGGAGACTCCACAGACGGAGCCTATAGTCAGGACACATATCGATGGAACGATGGTGGCTCTGGGATTGATCTCGTTGCCTGAGAGCTCACGGAGATTGCCAACGTTCGTTGTATCAGGAAATAATTTTTCTTGCAAGTTGGAGTGTTTTTTCTAAGATGTGAGTAACTCACATCTTTTTTATGAGAAAAAATCTCCTCGACATCCTGATCATCATCGGTATATTCGCTGGATTTTATTTTTTGTTTATCTATCTCGGACCAAAGGAAGCGGTACAAAAATGGACGTTCCATACGACTCCTTTCGCGAAAGAAGATACTCCAGTCGTCGATAAAGAAGTCCAGTCACAAAAAGATACTACGACCTATAACGATGCCATAACTAAGAAAGATCCAACTCTCTGTGAAAGCATTTCTGACCTTTCTGAGCGAAGTCGATGCAAGGACAATATCACAATATCAGTTGCTGTCGAGACACATGATCGATCGAACTGTAGTAGTCTCTCAGGAGCTATGCTCGTTCGCTGTGAGGATACTGTGATCTACTCACTTGCCAGTCGAGATGCTGATAAATCTCTCTGCCGAGAGATCAGTGACGAAAATATCCAAACAAACTGTCTCAAGGAGCAAGAGGAAATCATGCTCAAAAAAGCAAGCGGATCAGGACAGATATCGAGAGAGTTTTGTACTCTTTTCGAGACGGAGTGGAAAACACAGTGCGAGTCACTCGTGAGTCGCGTCGATGAGTCGAGTCTCTATCGCGATGCGATCGAGAAAAAGGATATCACCCTCTGTGATACTATCACAGATGAATCTCTGCGGTTCCAGTGTCGAGATATCCTCCTCCTCCAGTCGGCGATAGCATCGAGTGATAGTACCCTCTGTGATGGTATCCGTGATGCTACTCGTCAGGAAACGTGCTCACTCCAGGTGAGGGCACGCAGTGATATCGTATTGCTTCAGCGGTTTGCTCTCTCGGGGACACTCGATGACTGTGCGACCCTCTCGACCGAAAGTTATAAAAACCAGTGTCACGATATGGTCCTCCTTCGTACGATCCGTACTTCTGGCGATACTGACCGCTGTAGAGAGCTCTACTCTACAGGGATGATCGATCGGTGTGAGAAAACAGGAGGGAAATAAAAATTATTTCGAGAGAGAAAATTTTATTTGGCAAGAAAAAAAGTCTCTCCTACTCGGAAATAGGCAGGGAATATGCTAGGATATTCTCATGGTGTTCCGTTTTCTTGCCCTCCTCATCTCGAGTAGTATTCTCTTTTTCCTCTCATGTCTCCAGGGGAATGCACTTTCCTATACCTTTACACCAGGCCCACAGATAGCCCTCTCATGAGGGACGAGTAGTGTGTATTTCGATGTATGATGAGCCATCGTAGCTTCTGGATCGACAGTACCAGCTCCATATCTCGATACAACAACTCGAGAGTTTCATGGAGCATTTTACCTCTCAGGAGCAGGATGGGTAGATTTCTCGACAGGATCATATAGCGTCACACTTGACTGTGGTGTACAGAGTCTCTCGTCACTCACATTCCCATGTAGCGTCATCGGGACAGCATACGGCGAACTCGTCGGAGATGTCGTATTTTCTTCTGTGACATTTGATCCGAACTCATGAATACTCTCATGATCACTCGATACATTCATCTGATCCTTCATGATCAGTGGGGGCAGCCTTCCGATACTTCCGACATTTTTCTCATGATCACTCACGAGCATTGCTAACCATACCGAGTCTCTCATGCTCTCCTGAGCTACTCGCATCAGTGGAGTAGGGGACTGGGACGTCTATGTAGCTCCACTCCTCGGCTCAGATACGCGCTGTAGTGGTCCGACGGGGATCATAGTCGAGTGTGATTTCTCTATGGCGGGTGAGTACAGTGTGACTATCATCGACCCCAATAATAGCGAAACAAAATTTGCATACAGCGTCACTCCGGGTATCCCGAGCACACTCTACTCGACAGCTCAAAGTACACTCCATGGGACATTTTGTACGAGCTCCCCGACAGATACTCGCTGTCCTGACGGTGCTACTCTGACAGGGATGACACTCTCTCGGACGCCATCGAGTGCGACGATGATCGCCAATGGACTCGATACCTATGCTATGCGACTGCGTATACGTGATCAGTATGGAAATGCCGTAAATACAGGGAGCATCACTCTTTCGTATATCACAGAGATACGTGCGGATCAGATCTCTCCACTCGATATGATCGAGCCGACATTTTTCTCATCGACATTTTCATGATCAGCTATTATTCATAGTGGCGGTATACTTATAGATAACTTTGATGGTACTGCGACCTCTCCTGATATGGATCTCTCTATCCCGGGAGATGTCGCCTACAGGCTTGCTGCTATTGCGCCGACTAACCTGACGACAGATACACTCTCACTTTCTGGTATCGTGTATACCTTTCCTGATGGAGTGAGACAAGATATCACTGATCCTGCATGGAGGTCTCCACTTTCATTTGATCCATGGTACACGACGAGTCTCACTGTCACTTCACCGATCGTGGTTGGGACGGGAGTAGGCTTTAGCTGATCTCTCATTTCTCATGATATCTCTATCTCGCCTACAGCTCTCTCGAGTGTCTATCATCTCGCGATCGGAGGATGAGTGAGTGCAGCGTTCACAGATTTTGTCACAGATACGCCACCCTCCTGTACGAAATATATCTTCCCAGCGACAGGTACGCGCGAGTGTAACTGGTGGGACTCTGGTACATGACCAGTTGTTATTTCTACGATGACAGCCTTCACAGGGACGTACACACCGATCATACCAAATCCTCCTCTCGAGAGCATCTCCTACAAGAGCTATATCACCTATGAGATAGGTGGCATCCCAGTCCTTTACCCGAGCGCGAGTGGAAATCTCGGGTGAGCCGCCTATGGACAATCACCGCTTCGTATCCTCGGGCAGAGCAATGTTACCTGACAGTATGGTGGTATCGGATCTCGTGGTCGTGCTGACTTCTGGAACGCGACACGGAAAAATATCGCTCTCCTCTCACGCAATCGCACGACTTATACCGATGTAGACTACAGTGTCTTTACTGGATCGTCACTCATGATCACTGATGCATCATTTACGGATAAACGTACCCTCATCGTCATCGGAGGAGATATCCACATCACAGAAAATATCGCAAAACGTCCTCATCCACTCGCGCTCATCGCTCTCACAGATGAGGCAGGAAATGGTGGAGATATCATCATCGATCCGAGCGTGACAAATATCGATACATCTCTCTTTGCAGAACATGGGATCACCTCGAGTGGTACATCGCAGTTCGCGATCCTCGGATCACTCATATCGGCGAATACGGTCGGGTGAGCATCGACAACACCTGAGACATGTGCATCATTTATAAGTGTCTGTAGTCCAGTACTCGCAGCGAAATATGATCTCGAGAAACTCCGTCCAGATTTCGATAAGGATACAAGCACGAAGGCAAGTGGTCCGACCGCAAGCACTCATCCATGAGTGGCGACGATCATCGAGTATGATGGACGTATCCTCTCCGATCCACCACCAGTCCTCGAGAAATAAAAATTCCGAACGTTTATGGTTCGGAGTTTTTTATGATTCTGAGAGTGAAAGAATCCTCTCGAAATCCCATTTCGTAAGAGTTCGATTATCATTATTTATACGTTCGCTATTCAGTGCATTTTCAAGTGATGTTTTTCCATCTTCATCTTGTTTGGTTATAAGAGCATATTTTTCATCTTTTGAGAGGGTTCCTAGAGTTTTGTCTCCCACAATTTTCCCATAGAGCTCTACTATTTTCTGAAATATTGAGAATAGTTGTTCACTAGTAAGCTTATTTTTTGTAAGGTAGTTATTTATAGTTTCTCGATCAGAAAAATTATTTCCAAAGATGGGGTTATTGACCGTAGATAGGAAACTACTCACCTCATCCATATTGCGAAATCTTCCCAACCCTGTCTTCGAGATATTGTTAAGATTCTCTTTTCAGATATCCATAGATATCTCGGATGAGGTTCATATACCCTCAGATAACTCCTGAGTATGAATGATGACGAGCTGACTTCATTTCCCTACGAGTTCAGCTCGTAGAGCTTCTATGCTTATGAGTAGTTTTTTATATTCTTTGATTTGCGGAGTGTCTCACTCTATTCCAGATTTTTTTGCGCTTTCTTCCTCATCCTTGAGTGCTTGAGTTATAGACTTTGTATTGGTATCGAGTACAGATATGCCTCTTTGAAGCTTCTCAAGTACTGTTGGTGCTGATTGCACTTCTTTCCATCCTATAAGAGGAAGTCTGGATCATTTATCCAGAGAACTTAAGATATCCTGCTCTTGTTTCTCCCTCATTTTGGTATGTGGATTTTCCTGTTTCTCCGGCAGGGTAGAAGTAAGTTCCACAGCACCATCTTCTATCCTCTGCATTGGAGGGACACGGGCAGTTTCAATGATCCGCTTCTCTCACTTGCTATTTATAAATGTGATCGTCCTTTCCTGCGGATTCCATACGACATCTTTATTATAGCCTGATTTAATCAATTCTTTTCAAGCTGACTCTACTTTTTCTCGGTTTTCTCAGAGGACGAGTTTCTTCGTCAGGATTTCAAAAGGTTGCCTTCAGAGTGTGCTAGAGAGAGAATTAATCGACTCTTGAAATTGTTTTTTATCTTTATCACTGAGATTTTTCCCTATCTCTGTAGCATTTCGTACGTAGTAGTCTGCGAGAAGGATATTGTTATATTTTCCTGATTGTATATCCTCAGGATTTGCTCACCGAAGTTCTGGGATATTTGCAGCATTTTTCTCGAGTTCTGCCAGTGGAGGTGTCGGGACTCAATTGATCGATTGGAGTTCTGTGACCTGAGCACTGAGATCTTTGTCCATTCTTAGAAGTTCTTCTCTCTTTTTTTCATTTGATTGATTCGCCGCCTGCTCAATCTTCAATTTTCCTTCATTTGATTGATTCGCCGCCTTCTTAAGAAAACTCTTTAGGTCTTCAGCTGTATCAGGATCAGTGTTATCGAGCCTAGTCTGGAGTGCTGCTCTTTTTATCCCATCCATTCCTGCAATTTCAGCAAAAGTCATCTCTTTTCCATCAATATTGACCACCTGTCAAAACCCCTTTAGCCACAATTGCTCAAATCTCTCTTTTTCCGTAGGATTGGAGCTAACTGCAGTGAGATCCTTCTTGAGATCTTCTTCCCGTCCGGAGCGTCGTATACGGTCAAAAATCTCTGATGTGAGAGCGATACCTATCAGATCGAGCTTTTCGGATATGTTTTTCGGGAGTTGGGATCTTGCTTCATGGGCACTACCAGACTCCCTGATAATATCAGGAGACATAAAAAAATGATACCAAGTAGCTCCATGGTATCATTTCCTATCATTTTATGCAAAGATTTGCACTTTATAACCCAGCCAATCGAATACTTGAGTTATTGAGGATATTTTGCGCACGTATCTTGAGGGCTACTGGTGTAATATCCGCTCTTGCTATGTGCTCCACGACAACACGTTCTCCACGAGCTCATCTCTCTATATTTGATATGTATTCTTCATATTTGGTTACAAGCTGTAGATCTAGTTTTTTTCCTTCTTGATTCGCCGCCTGGATTCTTGAGTCAATATTTTTTCCTTCTTGATTCGCCGCCTCTATCTCTCCAGAGCTCCATTTTTGATATACTTCGAGCTGACCAAGATTCTTGAGCTTTCCGAGTATCCCATTTTTTCTACGTTCAGCCCCATCCATTCCTGCAATTTCAGCAAAAGTCATCTCTTTTCCATCAATATTGACCACCTGTCATCCCCCTTTCACCGAAACAGTCGGTGCAGGAGCCTGAGCGTTCATGGCGACTTGAGTCGTATTTTGAGCGTCGGCGACTTGCATCTGAAAGGCAAGGAGTGCAGTCGCTACAGCAACAGATAATTTTCCTCATTTATGTTCCTGATTTTCAGGAAGGCGAGATGTCTGAGTATTTGGTCCAGCCATATTCGAGAAAGTTAGAAAAAGATAATTTTCGCGATTACGATGATATTTTAGACGAGTTTACCTCTCTCGTCAAGGGATTTCCTCTTTTTCTTTTTGCATCGGCAGGACTTCTCACTATAGTGCCATCCCTCATGAGAGCGCGGGAAGCCGCTTCTGTTTTGACATACACAAAATCCCATCTAAAATGGGATATTTTGGTCTGGATTGTATAAAGGATGTGTACGATATAGGCATCATGAACCCGAGGGCAAAGGAAAATATTTGACAAAAAATCACTTCTCGTATAATGAAGGAGTATTTTAATCTAAATTTTATGCCTTCTAAAAGTATTCGTCCAGTCGATGGTGACCAATGATATATGGCTCCTATCACCGCATCCTCTCCTACTCAGCTTGCTAGTGCAGATGTACAAAAAGCTGTGGCAGTATGTACTACATCAGATAGTTCAATGCCTGCTACTTTTGGTTCATCTCCTGTTTTTAATGTTCCGCCTACTGGATGAGTCTTTAATATGCTCGGGTTTGAACTTAATTTCACTAGAGTAGGAAGTACTCTGACTCTTTCTGCACGTCGACTTTCACCACAGACTGGTCCAGTTGAGTTCCGTTATGGCAACAATATATACATGCTTACTAGTACTGTATCATCTGCAACTGATCCCAAAACTATACCTACATTGAGTACGGCAGGGAAGGTTTGACTTGGTTTAGGTGTGTTAGCCCTCTGAGCTATTGCTCTGCAAAAGCAGCAAGCAATGACTCGACGAGGATTTCTAAAAACCATAGGTTCTGTACCTGCTATATGAGTAGGTTCATATCTCCTCCCTCAAGATGCTAAAGCAGATACGATCACTGTAAACTCTGATGCACAAGGGAACTATACTATAGCGAATCTTCCTGTTTCTCTTGGTTCTCCAGTAAAACTCGATACCCCCACTGTCGATAAGACAAGTCTAAATTCATGAGAAACTCTTACAGGAAGGGCTTCGCCTGGTTCACAGGTAGTCATCAAGGAGTGATCTACCACTCTCGCGACGGTTCCTGTCGATGCAACTGGAAAATGGTCATATACTGGACTCACTGATGGTACTCATAATCTCACTCTGACCTCTACAGATACCAATCCAAATAGTGCATGTATTCCATCAACATCTCTGAATGCGACTGTGGCAGTAGCAACAAACGATCCAATGCCGACAGGACCGATACTGCCTAATGTAAGCAGAGAGGATAATATATGATCTGTAGCTATTACTCCTATAAATGCTGGTGGGGTCATTGACCAATTAGGGCGCCCTATCAGCTATACTGCTATATGATTGCCAATAGGACTCTCGATAAACCCTACAACAGGAGTGATAACTGGTATCTATGATGCCAACGGTCCAGAGACTTTCTCTATCCAGGTGATAGCAACTCCAACAGGATGAGCACATCCGCTCATAAGAACATTTGTCCTCAGTCTTATAGATATCGGCTAAAGAAAAAATCCTAGTAAACTAGGATTTTTTTTATAGTTGTTTTTATAGGACTAATTAAGTGAACAGCAGGACTCGAGGGTATGTATTGGTTACCAATTATAAACTGGGATGGAAACAGACTTGGCGGAATTGTCATAGTAAGAATGGTAGTGTTAGCTGGTGCAGATAGTGTTGTTGCAGGTGCACATCAAGCAGGAGGAGAGCTACATATTTGGTACTGAAATGCCCCGACCGTATTTTTATACAATCTATAACTACCAAGATCGAGGACATAATTTTTTCCTGTTGCCGGTGTCGGTACAGGATTTTCTAACTCTATCGTCACCGTCTTCCCAGCAAGTCCCGCGATTAGCGCAGGATCAGTGTACTGGAGATATTGCCCACTCGCAGTAATCGCGATACCATTTAGTCCTAGTTGCGCACCTCCACCGAGTGTCTCAGTTGCTACCCGTATAGCTCATGAGTAAAGGAGACTCGCGGCAGTTCCTAGAGACGTAGCCATGCCGCTAGGGACAGGGAGTGTATAGTCAGCGATACCGTAGAGGCTCGATGATTGGCAACCATATCGAATGGTCCACCATTTTTGGCTATTTTCACAGATGTTCTGTGTTTCAGGGCTCGTAGGACTATCAGGGGGAGAAGAGAGTGTCAGCTCCTGAGAGAGCTTTGCTATTTTTGATGTCGCTATACTTGGATAACCGAGACCCAGGAGACGATACATATAGGTTATATCATTTCGAGTATTCGTACGTACCCATGCTGATCGGGCATAGAGATTGGCTGGTGGGGCAGATACCGTCTGCGGTGTAGTGGCACATCCAGTATTTGGTATAGAGTAGGTATTCTCGGGAGAGAGTCCTGAGAGGATGAGCGGGGTACTCGTACTATTGCGACAGTATACAGTTGCAGCAGGATTATCTGGTGTATTATTCGTACTATCGACGATGGCGACTTCTGTATTATTGGCTCCTAGAGTAGAGCTGATAGTCCATGCTTTCCCTGTCGACGGAGATGCATGAGCAATGGTGATAGTATTTCCAGTAGATGTCACGGCGATCGATGTCCCACGAACTCACGCGACGATCTTATCCGTACCGATCGAGTAGGATCCAGTATCTGTCAGTATTCGTCACCAGAGAGAACCATTCGAGAGGATAGCAGAGGCGATCGTGCGACCGTCAGTCGGACTTTCGAGGAGATCGAGAGATACCGTCGTATCAGCATCGAGACGGAGTATGGAGTAGTCAGCGAATGCGATCGTGAGACCACAGGCACCAGTTTTGAGGATATCTCATGATTTGAGAGTATCGCCCGTATTTGTTGTTCATGGTATACTATTATCTGCATGAAATATTTGTGCAGCACAACCTTGCTCAGAGATGGTGCCATAGTTAGCAAGGATAGGATTACTCGTTCCACATATAGCCTTTCCGCTTGCATCTATGCCGATCCATTTCTCAGTTACTGAGCAGGAAGTATTTTTGAGATATCCTGTCGCGGTTATACCATCAAGTTTCGCTGTATTGGCTACAGTACCATCAGTCGCATCAGATATGACTCATCCGACGATCTCTGAGAGGATACTCCCGACAGTACCTGGAGAGGTAGGTATACGAGGGAAGTTCGGCGTATCTGGAAAGAGAGATGGCGAGAGTGCATAGATGCTATAACCGATGATGAGCGTACAGAGTACGATGACGAATTTTCGCATAAGTATTGAGATTAACGACAGATAATATTCCCACTCGGATCAAATCAGGCGATACACTTCCCAGCACCACATGATTGTCCTGGCATGACCTTCTGATAATTTGATGCGTCGACTCCACCGAGTTTCGTAGCATTCGCCACCGTACCATCTCCGCTATAGGTGAGTACCTGTGCTGGAGTGATCCCGAGGATCTTGGCGAGGATCTGACCGAAGAGTCATCCATCAGCAGCATGTGCAATGGTCGAAATACTCGCCAGTGTGATGATCGCTCCGATGAAGAGTCAGGAAAGAAAGGATTTTTGCATAAAAATCAAATACATGATACAATCGTCTCTAGAGAAAATCATATGCAATTCGCTCGAAATCTCAAGCACATTTTCGCGATATGGTGTATCGTCATGTTCCTCATTTTTGGGGTCGTGCGACTTTTTGGTGCAGATTTTTTCGTGCCGATCACGCATTTTTTCGTCTATCGTGAGACAGGGATGCAGAGTGCACTCTATACATATGATTTCAAGCCATCGAAAGACATCGCTATCATCAAGATCGATGACGCGAGTCTCAATACACTCCAAGCAAAGACTGACCAAAAAATGCTCACTATCCCGAAATCGATCTATATCGATCTTATCGAGAAACTCGAGAGTGTCGGAGTGAAAGGGATCGCGTTCGACATCGTATTCCAAAATAAGGATCCTGATGAAGAGAGATTTGCCGAGACGATGAAGAAGTATGGAAATATCGTGATCGCGACAACCCTCGAAGAAGGGAAGTGTGAGAAAGATCAGGATACAAACTATGAGACCTGCGAAGGGAAACCACGATCTGTCTATCAGGATATCTCTCATGGATATATAGCTATCGCCAAAGATGCTCATACCTATACGAGCATGAGCTGACAAAATCTTTCTGCCAAACTTTTTTCATGATCGCTTTCAGAAGAGGAAAATCCACTGATCACGTATTTTGGTCCTCCGGGAAGTTATGGAAGTATATCGTTCGTGGACACTCTCTCGCTCTCGAAGCTCGATCTGGTACGAAATTTTGCCTGAAAGTATATTTTTATCGGGGAGTCAGGGACTCTTATCCATGATCAGTTCATATCTCCTGTTTCTCGTACGATGATGGATGGTGTGGAGTCTCATGCACATATCCTCGATGGATATCTCAGAGACAGGCATCTCAGTGATTTTGGGTTTCACTCAGGCGTATTTTTTCTTCTCGTCTGAGTGCTTGCCCTCATCCTGATTTCTCTTTCACTTTTTCTTCCGAATTATCTCAGTCCGATCCTTACTAGCCTCGTACTCATAGGACTCATATGGTGGTCACGATATGCCTACTTCCACTTCGGACATGTCTATGATATCGCGCCACTTCTCCTCGCAGGATGAGTATTTTCTTTTCCTCTGACTTTTATCTATCGATTTTTCATCATCGATCGCGAGAAACGTACGCTTACCAAGGCATTTGCACACTATGTCGATCCGAGAGTAGTAGGTGATATCGCATCACGATCTGAGGATATCAATCTCTGAGGAGAATCACGCGAGCTCACAGTGTTTTTCTCAGATATCGCAGGATTTACGACGATCTCTGAGCGACTTGCTCCGATGGATCTCTTTTCCCTCATGTCATCATACCTCTCACGCATGACGGAGATACTCACGAAAAATGGAGGAACTCTCGATAAATATATCGGAGATGCGGTGATGGGATTTTTCGGTGCGCCGATCACACTTCCTGACCATGCGAGTCGAGCCTGCGAGACAGCACTCGCTATGCGATCTGCTCTCCCAGAGTTCAATAATGAACTCACGAAGCGGTGACTTGATCCGATCGATTTCCGTGTAGGGATCGCGACTGGGGAAGTGATGGTAGGGAACATCTGATCCTATGATCGGTTTAACTACACTGTCCTCGGAGATACCGTGAACCTCGCCTCTCGTCTCGAAGCAACCTCCAAAGAATACGGTACGCATATCATCATCGCCTGACCGACCTATGACATGGTAACTGATCTCTATCATGCTCGACCACTCGATCGAGTCGCTGTGAAGGGGAAGACGGAGTGAGTGATGATCTATGAGCTCCTCGCGAAAAAATCTGAAACCCTCGACCTTACAAAATACGAAAACTATGCTCGTGCACTCGATCTCTACTTCTCTGGGAAATATCTCGAAGCAGGACAACTCTGGGAGCCATATATGATCGATGATGAACCATCTCGTGTCATGGCACTCCGCTGTCATGACATCCTCGAGGGGAAAGTCGTCGTCGAGGGAGGAGTGTATCGTATGACGCATAAATAGAAATACTTGTAATAATATTTAATTTCTTTATAATCAAGAACATATATTTTTTAATTTAAAAATCATATGTGGCAACCTCAAGTTGGTGAAAAACCATTTTCTGAAGCAGAAACCGCTCGAATTGTTTGAAAATTTCATGATTTGGAAAAACAATATGGAGTTGGACATGTTCGTGTCCGACTTCAAGCAGCAAATCGTGCTTTGAGGACGCTTATAAATAGGGGGTTTGCTACGAATCTCCCAAATACTTTAGATATTTAGTTCATATCATATGTAAAATAAGCTCTCGAAAGGAGTCTATTTTTATTTTTTTGAGCCTTTAGGGATATATACATTTATTTTCTGAATATACTGTTATAACTAACAGTATATAAAAATTTCAGGAGTGGCACAAACCATTCATCTATTCGCTTTCGATTCTTGATTTTCATATCATTGCCACCCTGACCCCCGAGTGATTCGTCGTTCTCCAAATTCCCCAGAACCCCTTGGGAGTTCACAGTTTTTCCAAGGAAGAAAATAGGAATGCAAGAATGATAATTCTTATTTCGTCACAAATCCCAGAAACTCTCGTACATCTCTCCAGTTCGCAGTCTCTACACGGATCTTGGTCACACTCACGATGATGAATTCATGACCACTATCATAGCGATCAAGGAAACGTCTGAGGTCATCAGGTCGTGTGCCTTCATGGAAATCAAAGTGATAGTTGTTCCCGATTTTTGAGACTTTTTTCACACGATATCATCTGAGGATGATGCTCGCCCTGAGAGTGAGAAAGAGATTTTCCATCGCTTCTGGCATGCTCTCCACTCGAAATGTCGCCTCAGCATACTCGAGATCCTCGAGTGTCTCGATCGCGTCGACATCACGAAAAAACGAGAGTTTATCGAGCTCCGAGTGAAAGTATTCATCATCGATCGAATACGAGAGATCGAGTTCGATCTTGGTCCGTTCGTCGGCTTTTTTCCCATGCTTGAGCTCGTCGACTTTCTCCTCGAGGAGCTGGAAATAGAGAGATATACCGACTTCCTTCGTCTTGCCACTCTGACGAAATCCGAGGATATCACCCGTCCCTCGCATCTCGAGATCTCGCATCGCGATCTCATAGCCACTGCCGAGTTCACTGTGCTCTGCGAGGATCATCAGACGTTCCCGCTCTTCGCTTGAGAGTTCGTATTTGCGATACATGAGATAGCATTTTCCTGCGATATCACGTCTACCGACTCGCCCACGGATCTGGTGGAGCTGCGCGAGTCCGAATTCCTCTGCATCGGAGATGATCATCGTATTGGCTCCGAGGAAGTTCACACCATTTTCGATCACGGTCGTCGAGATGAGGATATCGTATTCTCATCTTTTGAATGCATGGATACGATCCTCGATCTCATCTCCTGAGAGCTTTCCATGAAGAGTGATAATACGGGGCTCTGAAAAACGGCGAATTTCATCGTTGGAAAAATTTATTTCTCAGTCACTTACACTTGAGTAAGCTCCTTTCGAAAAAATTTTTCCGTCTCGAACTTCTTGTTTTTGAGAGTCCCCCTTTTTTCATAGGGGTATATTCATTCATATGATTTCCCGTATATCGTTTTCGACCACCCCGAGTGATGCGATACGGTTATGGAGGATGATAACCTGTCCGCCTCGTGCGAGTTCACGCTCGATAGCACTCGCGATGAGTCCCTCATCCCAGCGCGATATGATCGTCTCGATCGGTTTTTTCGCTTTTGGAGGAGTCGTGAGAAGTGATATTTTTTTGAGTCCTGAGAGTGCCATATTGAGACTGCGGGGGATCGGAGTGGCAGAGAGTGAAAGGATATCGATATGAGCCTTCATACGCTTGATGGCTTCTTTTTGCTCCACGCCGAACCGATGCTCTTCATCGATGATGAGGAGTCCGAGCCTGCGAAATCGGATATCGTCCGAGAGGAGGCGATGTGTCCCGACGACGACATCGATCGTACCTGATTTCATACCTTCGAGGATTTCTTTTTCTTCTTTTTTCGTCGTCATGCGGGTGAGAGAGGCGATCCGTACACCCCACGCTCCGAGTCGCTCATCAAACGTCTCTCTATGTTCCTCTGCGAGGACGAGAAGGGGAGAGATGACCGCGACTTGCATACCAGAGAGGACAGCTTTGTAGATGGCATTCATCGCGATTTCTGTCTTTCCGAATCAGACATCTCCTGAGATGAGCCTGTCCATCGCGATATCACTTTCCATATCACTACGGACTTCTTCGATGATCGAGCGTTGATCAGGTGTATGCTCGTAGGGAAATGCTTTTCGAAATGTTTCTTCCTCAGGGAAACTCCCAAATCGTATGCCTTTTTCGAGGGCACGTTTTGCGCTCGTCTCGAGGATATCTCGAGCGATGATCTCGACTTCTTCCTCCGTTTTCGAGAGGGTGCGTTCCCACTCTTTTCCCTCGAGATTGGCGAGTTCTGCATCACTCCCGACATATTTCGTGATACGAGAGAGCTCGGTGAGGGGGACATAGATACGAGCATCGTTTCTATAGAGGATCTCCATATACTCTCGTTCGGAGAGTCATATACGTTTTTTCGTCAGTCATCGGTATTGTCCGAGTCCATGCTCACGGTGCACGACATAGTCTCCTTCTCGGATCGAGAGGAGGAGATCGAGATTGCGGATGGTGGATTTTCGCACGCGGTCCTCGAGAAATATCTTGCCGAGGATATCATCACCGATCACAGTACGACCCTCATAGCGAAAGCTCTCGACGAGTTCTCGAGTTGTGATGATTTCTGCAGAGATACCATTATCCGTGAGAAATGTAGAAACCCTTTTCTCATATCTCGTATAGAGAGTCGTCGTGGTACTTTCCTTTTTCATGAAGTCTCGAAAGTCCTCGATCGTCTCAATCCGAGGCCTCTCGACTCTCATGTGAGTCGCTCACTCTCGTGAGAGGGAAGAGAACTCTATCATATCGCGAAAATGCGCAATAATACTTTCTCGTTCCAGAGAGAATTCCATCCCGATAGCGACTCATCGCTCTTTTTCAAAGAGCGGAAAAAGTTCTTTGTTGATCTCTGTGAGTTCGGTCGATGTTTCGTTTTTTCCTCTTTTTGCGAGTGTGAGCGTATTTATATGCTTTCGCTCATCGCCACGATGGATCATGATACTCTCGATCTCATCATCAAAATACTCGATCACATACTCTCGATCTCACTGCCAGATACGGATGATCGATCATGATCGAGAGTAGGTTCCGTCCTCTCATGCATAGTCACTATGATGATATCCGAGCGCGAGGAGTCGCTCGATGACGATTTCTTGTTTGATCGTCTCGCCGAGATGGAGCGAGAGGATATACTTGCGTCGCATCTCCTCGATATTACCAGCTTCTCTCAGGATATCGGTATGGATGAGGATCGGACTCATCTCATCGTCACGAGCGAGGAGCTCTCCTATATGGTGTACGACAGTGATCGGCCCCCCGAAAAATACTCCAAAGAGTCGCTCGATACGCTCATATGTGAGACGATCATCCGTGATGAAAATACGACCCACATCTCACGAGAGAAAATCCCTCGCAATCGCGAGGCTAGCACTGGTATGTGGGAGACCGGAATATAACATAATCATGAGCAATGAGTGAACAGGATTGTTTGATTTTGTCATGCCGTAGGCATCCCTTTCAAAATCACCTTACGCCTATAAGGATCGGGTAAAAATATCATAAATGAGCTCCCCCTAATTTATTTGAAAATTATACTCTTATACCTTCATTATTTCTTCTTCTTTATGTTTTTCGAGAGTCTCTACTTCCTTGATAGCTGCGTCGATTTTCTTTTGGAGGTCAGCTTCGTAGGCTTTCAGAGCGTCTTCACTTTCACTCTTGCTATTTTTCGCAGTATCGATTTTTTTCTTATAGTCTTGGCGGACGTTTCGGAGAGAAACCTTTGCCTCCTCTGTGACTTTACCCACAAGTTTGACGATATCTCGACGACGTTCTTCTGTGAGTGGAGGTATATTGATCAGGATAGACTCACCATTATTGTTCGGATTGAGACCGAGACTTGCCTCGGTGATCGCTTTTTCTATATCTTTGATCACTGACTTATCCCATGGCTGGATAGAAATCGTCTGAGCGTCAAGTGTCGAGACTGCAGCAACGTTTCGGAGGGGTTGACTACTCCCATACGCCATGACGAAGACACCTTCGACGATAGCAGGGTTCGCCCGTCAGGCCTGGAGTTTCGCGAGCTCATTCTTGTAGTGTTCTATGGCTTTAGAGAGCTCTTGTTGAAGATTTGCAAGCATAAAGTAAAATATAATTAGAATACAAATGTACAAATAGTGTATTCAAAATTTCCTTTTCCACAAGCTTTTTTTTGACAAATCTTGGCCAGAAGATATCATGCCCGTGTATATTTATTCCTTTATCTTTCCACTTCGTATGAGATATAGTGCACTCTCTCTGGTGGCTGTCATGACTATGACGCCTTTTGCGTACGTATCAGCTGATACTGGTACTGTAGCTTCTGGATCCGCTACTGCTACTGCTGATTCTGTCGTTGCTTCTGCTCTCACAGAGTCTCTCACTGCAGCACCGAGTGTTGCTCCTGGAGCAGGATCTGCTCTCGGAGAATACAAATCAGTCAATTGTAACTCAAATTCAGCATTTGCTACCAATGGTTGTGATCAGTGTTTCGATGGTGGTGCTGTGAAAGTTGGTACACGTATGACAGGACTTTTCGATAACTGGACGAACGCTACTCCCAATGTCCTCAAGGCTGTCAAAGATGAGCAAAAATCTCCAAATATGGTAAAATTTGGGAACACGACGTGGCTTTCTACTCCAGCGACAGAGTCTGCTATCTGGAAATATGCGAGTGATGTCGTATGGACAAGTACAAGTAGTGGTGGAAAACAAGAATTTCTCCTCCAACCAAATACAAAGGTTCGATTTCTCGAGGCAGAGCTCGGAGCAGGATATACGCTCGATAAAACAGATCGTAAAAATGGAGAACTCGTCGGTATGCTCCGCTTCCCAGTAGTCTCTCATACGATCGATGTCCGTACAGCGACAGAGGGTGCTGCAGATACTCACTACGAATGTGTGGCATACAAACTCGATGCTCCTGCGCCAGTGACTCCTACTCCGACTCCAGTCAAGCCTACTCCCCCAAAAGAAATTACCAAGACTGAGACAGGTCCTGAGACACTTCTCCTCATCGCTGCAGCGTTTTTCATTGCATTTGGCATGATGTTCACTCTCAGAAAACGTGTATAATTCTCATATTTTCTAAAACCAATCCACTCTGGGTTGGTTTTTTTGTGATTTTTTCGTGAAGCGTCAAGAGACTATTGACAATCATTTTTTATTTCATAAAATGGTAAAAATGCAGAAAAATCTCGAGGAATAGTCTTGGATTTTTGCAAAAAATATAAATATGTGCTAGAGTACGTAGGATAAGCGGAAAATCGCTTCCTACAACTAACTTTTTTCTTATGTTTACGATCCATACACATCGGTCTCTAGTGCTCACGAAGAGTGGAGTGAGGTGGATAGCTAATGCTAGTGATGCTGCTCCAGATGGATTAATAAAATGAGGTGATTTTGCAAGACTTAAACAAATTTGGCACGAAGCGAGTTGACTTTCCTACTGGTCAAAAAATGCTGAGTTTCAAGACCTTTTAAAAAAAATAGTAGATCAAAATCAAAGAAATAGTGAAGAACTTAACAATATGATAGATAACGAATTAGTTGTTGTAATGTGAGAATGAGATAAAAAAGCAGAAGAAACATTGAGAGCTTTCAAGAAAACTGTAGAACAAACTATTTCAGAAGCAAGAAATCGAAACACTAGTGCAAAAGCTGTAATTGTCGCAAACACATGAGACTCAGCAAAACAAGAAGCTATAACTACTACTGAACAACTTAATAATAGAAAGGCTAGAACAGAAAAGAAGTTTGAAGATATTTCTTACACTGTAGAAAAAGATGGAGATGAGATCAAGCTTGGTTCTATGATAGCCCTCCTCTCTGACTTTGATGGTATGGCATGAGTCGAGGCTACAAATAGCTCCATTTTTCGGCAGGCACTTTTTGGTGGTGGTAAGCAGAAAGAAGTCATCGGTGAGCGTCAGGTGTATGAGCTTCTTTCTCGCCTAGATAAATGAGCACTTAATACTCTTTATACTCGTTTGACATGAGATAACTCTGGACTTCCTTGGAAATCTCAGGTATACCGAGATGGTGCATCTCGTAACGATCTTGACTTCGATGCTCAGAGGAAATTGACTCGCTTTCACCGTGAGCTCGCTGATCAGACCAATATGATGGCTGATCTGACAGAGGCTTTTCTCGGTAAAGGTGTCCGTACTGGTCTTGCATCAGTGATTGCTGGCAATACAGAGGCTCTCAAAACTGCTATTTCTGACACAAAAAAACAAGAAGAATTTGTTAGGATGATTGAGAAAAGTAACGTTATCAAGAATGATCCAGGATATCTCGTAAAAATTGTTTCAGCCTTTATTCGAATTGGTGTACAAGTTCCACTTTCTCTTCTTTCGAAGGGTACAGTTGGAGCATATATAGAGTCTTCGAAAATCACTCCTCGATGAGTAGAATGAAGTCTCACTGCAGAGACTCCTATTGGTGAGAGTGGAAGTGTTGGTATTTCTCTCGATGCAGTTGGTATACGTCTCAATGGGAAATGGAATAATCCATCTGAGCGTATCGCAGGGCGAACAGGAGTTATACATTCTCTTGTTGCGGGCGATAAGGTCACTGCCTCAGATGTACAGGCAGGGGTAAAACTCCTCACCGATAAAGTTACGAGTGAACTTCCAAAATGAGACGATGAGAAAACAAAAATTCTTCGAGGACAAGTAGAGGATATAAGCAAGTCTTATATTGCTCGTGTCAAAGAAGTATTTGAGACAAACTGACTTGATAAGAAGAAAAAAGAAGAGATTATCACGAATATGACACTCACATACCTTTCCCGCGCTGAAGCTATGAAGGGCTTTCAACTCGAAGGAGTCTTTGCTGCTTTTAATCTCGCTGGATGGATGCTCGGTCTTTCTGGATGAAAAGTCGATACTTCAGCATCATTTACTGGAGTAAACCCTGATGCCGCTCGCGTCGAAGCAAAAGTATGAGAAAAAACACTCGATCAAAACAAACTTGATGATCTTCTCATTCGTGCATGAGTCACAAAAAGTACTGCAGGGAACTATATCCTCCCAGCACATGATGATAAACCTACATCTGAGGTTATCGTACCAAATGGCAAATATCTCGTATGGGAAATCGTGGAGCACGTGGGTGAAGAGAGCGTAAGTGTAGAAGCAACACCTCGTCTTCTCGACAAAAAAATAGGGCAAACTTCTTGAGCTGTAAGTGCTAGTACTGATACTATTGTTGGATCAACGTATAAGATCGTACGAGAAAACACAACAATCAGTACATTAAATAACTTTCCTGATAGTAGTGCAGTCTCAAAACTGGTTCACAATCTTCGTCAAACCAAAGGTAAAGAGATGGTAAATCTCAATACTTCTATCATGAATGAAGATTATGGTGGTGCTGCAAGCCAGTTTACAGCTATTCTCGATAATCTTAGGAAAAATCCTACTGCTCAAGCTCTCTTAAAAGCACTTCCTAGAGATAACTCCACTGCTCAAGCCCAGTACTTTGATCGTGTTCTCGAACTTTCATCATGAGGAAAAGAGAGTATGACTATAGCAAAACAGATTATCTCAGGTAAACCGCAAGATGTATCAGGGTACTATAATAAATTCAAGCTCAATAAAGCATTCGGTTCACAGTATGGACTGAGCCCTGAACAAGTACAAAGACAGATCGCGAAATACGGACCACTTTCCCAAGATCAAGTCTCCACACTTGGCAAGGAGCTTCCTGGTGGGTTCTCTGCTCTCGTGGCATTTGCTCAGATAAATGGACAGTGAGGAAAAGTGAATATGCTCGATCGTGTCAATAATGCAGACGCAGGGATTATATGATGACTCAAGGATGCCGATCCAGTCCTGGAAAATATTATAAAATCAAAATTCGCTGAGAAGATAACAGAAGATGATCTGAAAAAATATAAAAACCTTCCAAACTATCATAACCTTTCATGAGAAGAAATTATTGACCTTGTTGTTTTTGGTCGTCTTCCTTGGGCTCTAGCAAATGAGGGCTATACAATTGGAAAGGAGCCAAAAGTAAAATCATACCTTTCATTTGTAAAAGATGCTCCGTGTTTCAATCTCGGATTTGCTCTCACAGATGTAGAAATCAAAGCTCCAGATACTCAGAGGACAAGACAACAAGAAGTAGTAACACCAGCTGAGTATTCAAATCCAGAATCTCGTGCAGGTACTGGTACGACCGTTGGGCGTAACCAGGCAAATCATCTGGAAGTTGGTGTGGGGATTGGTGGGCAGTGGATGAAAAACGTTGATTGAAAATATGAAACACAAATTAACGTTCGTGACGTTAAGGTAAACAACGGCGTAGCAACTATTATTACCTCAAATCATATCTATAATGTTCCTCTTTCTCAGCTTTCCAGAGAGCAGTTTATCGCTATAGTAAGATGAACATGAAATATTACATGGATAGATACTATAACTAGACAAGAAGTAATTATTCCTGTCATTCATCAAGTATGAGCTACCCTCTGAGTCGCGGCAGTTTTGGAAGCATGGAATACATATAAACCAAATGAAATTATTAATGTAACTGAAGTTACAAACCCTTAAATATCTTCTTATGCGCATATCTATACTTACATTCTCACTTTTTCTCCTTGCCTCTTGTTCTCTTCGCGAAGAACCAAAGGCGGGACGTAACGTAGAAATCGATACAAATACACAAACAGTAGTGGTTACTGGTTCATTGATCCAACCTGTTCGTTAATTTCACTCTTTTACTCTTTCTGTATGTATTCTCGTACAAAACCAATAATTCTTGTTTGATTTGCTCTTGCATTTCTCTTTCCGATTGCTTCATTTGCAGGTATGTGATGAAGTGAAGTGTCTTGTAATAACTATGGTGCAGATGCAAATAGCTGTAACCAGTGTTTCGATGCTGGTACTGATTATGTCGGCGATGCTTTTGGAAAGGCTTTTGATGATACATTTATCAATACGAGTAATACAGACTATCTTATCCGTAAAGATACTGGACTCATGGCTGGACCTACGGTGCTCCAATCACAGGTAGCTCTCAATGTATGAGGAACAGCAACCTGGGCTCCTGGTATTACTTGGTTCCCATTTTCTGATACTGACAATAGTCTCGTAACAGTCCTTTTATGAGGTACAAGTACAAATATTGCTGCTATGAATAACGGAGGTATATCTATCCGATCTGTATGAGCAGGTGCAAACCCTGATCGCCCTGCTTACCGATTTGAGTATACTACACGAGTTGCACCATATAGTTTTGATACACATACTACTACATGACCAGAAGAATCACACAGAGAATGTGCGTTCGTCACAGCTCTCTGGTGTGGTGATGGAAAAATAAATGGGAATGAGGTATGTGACCTCTGAGCACAGAACGGTCAGCCAGGATCAACATGTAGTACTACCTGCCAACCAGTCACTGTCACTCCTCCAGTATGTGGACCGACATCATGAGTCCAATCAGGGCCAATATCAACTTCTACTCCAGGACTCTGTCCGGCAGGAGCAAGCGTTACAAATTTCCAAGCAACAGGCACAAATCCGGTTAACTATTCCTGGACATGTTCCAATGCGAATGGTTCAAGTCCAGCATGTTCTGCCAACTATACTCCTCCAGTACAAAACCCAATCTGTGGTGATGGTATTCGTAATGGCAATGAGGCCTGTGATCCAAATGATCCTTCTCACCTAGGGTGGGGAACGCTCGGGTGTAGCAATACCTGTGAACCGCTCAATACTACTCAGAATCCTTCCTGTAACTCTCTCACTGTAACTCCACGAAGTGGAATAGCACCTCTTGTATCCTCCCTTTCATGTGCAACGACAGATGCAACGACAGTATCTATAGACTGTGGAAATGGCACGACGATCGCTGGAGCGAACGGAGTATGTACTTATACGAATACTACGGGTGCACCTATCTTCTATACGCCTCGTTGTACTGTAAATGGTTCGATTACCAACGCTGCATGTACGGCAAATGTGAGTGTCAATCCACCTACTACTACCACAGGTTTCGACCTCGCGCTCAAGAAATATATCGATATGACAGATACTGTATGAGATGCACAAGTAGCTCCATGAGTTCTCGAAAATACAAACAACCAGCTAAACTATATTATTCGAGTCACCAATAATGGCCCAGCAGCTACCTCAAATGTCACTACAGTCAAAGATACTTTCCCTCTCGGAGTCAATCCAAATGGAAATATCTCTGCTCCAGGCTGGTCATGTAACGGTGCTCCTGTGGCCTCTACGATCACTTGTACTCGCTCTGATGTTCTCGCTGCAGGACAGGTGTATCCAGATATCGTAGTGCCAGTAGTCGTCACTGCGACGACAGGAAGCGTTACCAATACTGCTACTGTCTCGAACCCAAGCGAAGATCCGACGAATAACTATGGCAATAATAATACTGATCCAGCAGTATTCTCTGTGAACCTTACTACAGGCTTCGATCTCTCAGTCAAAAAATATGTCTGAGATAACGATGCACAGCCAGGAAATGCTGTACCAAAAAATCTCGGAGATATATTTAACTACGTTATCCGTGTAAAGAATGAAGGACCAGCACAAACAAAAGGGGAAACTATTATAACGGATATTCTCCCATTTGGAATTATCTCACTTTCTAGTCCTGTAGGTAATGGTTGGTCGTGTTTTGTTGCTCAGAAAAGATGTCAAGCAGGTGATCTTATATGTTTAAATTCGGGTACTCCATTTACTTGTAGTTATACAGGTACCATCTCAGCAGGTCAGTACTATCCAGATGTAGTTGTCCCATCTCAGGTGACTGCTACAGGTACTATCACGAACCGTGCGTTCATCTATAATGCTAATGAGCTCAATCCGTGTCTCAAAGACGGATCTTTCCCAACGGGGAATGAGTCAGACTGTACTCGCGATACAAAAAACTCTGATCCAGCTGTTATTGTCGTCGGGACAGGAGTTTCTACTGCTACAGGATTTGACCTCGCAGTCAAAAAATACATCGATACTAATGATGCACAGCCAGGTTCTCCTGTGACCAACCTTTCTACAAATTCACTTTTTAATTACCGTATCGTCGTCACGAACCTCGGACCACAGTCATCGAGTGGACTCACGACAGTAAAAGATATCCTCCCAAGTGGTGTCAGTGCCACTGGTGCCGCTACAGGAACGGGATGGACGTGTGCCTATACAGGTGGATCGAGCCTCACGTGTGAGAGTACTCTCGTCGTCGCCTCAGGTGCGAGCTACCCTGATATCATCGTCCCAGTACGTGTCACAGCAGGGCAAAATAGCACCGTCACCAACTATGCAACCGTCCATAATCCAAATGAGCAAAATCCGTGCTACGCAAATAACCAAATGCCAGTAGGAAGTGAGACACTCTGTGCCAACGATCCGAAAAATAATGATCCTGCACAGTTTACGATCGGTGGATCGAGTGGCGGAGGAAACACATACTATCTGCCTACTTGTACAAACGGTATTCGTGCATGTGCTACACAGGTCCATTCGAGTCTTGCTGCTTGTAATGCGTATAATAGCGGATCAACTTGTTACTCTTTCTTGCCTGACTGTAATGCTGCAAATACTCTCACCTGTGGAGGACCTGGTGGTCCAGGTGGTCCAGGAGGACCTGGTGGTCCAGGTGGCTATTGTGGTGACGGAGTTCTCTGATCATCACCAGGAGAGGAGTGTGACCTCTGAAATGGAAATAGTGATGCTCTCGGATCTCTCTGTTCTCGAGATTGTAAGATATCTATCACGACCAACCCAGGGGCAAATCCGATCACAGCACTTTCGATTTCTATCCCAGGATTTGCTCGCCTTGGTTCTGCGACGTTTCTCAAAAAACCATTTGCTGAAAATAATGTCGTCGTCGGGAAATGAACTCCAGTATTTAGTCTCGGAGATACGATCACTCTCGATGTCGATACTCACTATGATGTCCCACTCCTTGTTCCTGCCGATCGTGAGTTTTGTCTCGGAGCGAGTGGAAGTGCAGTGAATGACATGACGATTTGTCAGAGAATTTCTGCTTATAACTCACCATTTTCTCTCAATGGAGGTACCTATGTAGCTATCAATGGAGGATATGTCCAAGAAAGACAATCTAACGGTACCTATACTTCTCGTTACATAGAGAAGCCAGCAGGCGATCGTGTCGTTCTCATGAAGGGATCTGATACTGTCGCTTCTTATCCTGGATCATCGAGTACCAGAGTTCGTGATGCTTTTGTCGGCACAAATATCTCATCAACAAGTGATATCGTCCTCTTCAACAAAAATCCATATACCGAGCCAGGAAGTGCTATCGACCTCGGAAGATTTCAAGTAAAAGTCTCTGGAGTTATGGTAGGATCAACATCTTCTACAGTGAGTCGTAGTATTTCTACATACTTTACTCCGAGTGCTAACCTTGCTACTTTCCTCTCTGCATTTAAGGGAAAAATAACAACAAGTGCAGCACTCACAACACAGGGAGGATCTCCTCTTCAGTCAAACAACTTCAATATCAGTTCTGTCTCTATCAACGATCTCAAGATCAATGCCCCTGGAGCGCTGGAGTTGTATACGCTCAATGGGAATCCAAATGTCTATTCAGTCAATGGCAATCTCACTATCGAGAATTGTTCGAACAATACCTTTACTATTTCCTGAGTAAAAACACTCGTCGTCGAAGGAAATCTCACGATCAAATGTAACATCGGATATCAGTCGAACGATACGACCTCGAGTTGGGCATTTATCACAAAAAATGGGAATATCATCGTCGATAATGGAAATGGTACTGTAAACAACAAGGGTATTACAAATATCGCCTGAGTTTATGTGGCTATCGGTGATGGTGTCAATACTGGAAGATTTGCAGCCCTCGATAATAGGACAACGACAGCGATCCTTCGTCTCGATGGAAGCATGTATGGAAATGCCAATCCGCTCTTTGGATCTCGTCTCTATGTCCGTGGAACCAATGCCTATGATATCCTCACGACAGGAGTGATCCTCTCCTACTCGAACCGAGCTCTCGTCAATCCTCCACCACTGCTTTCGAACTTCCTCGGAAACTATAGTGTGACACGCGTCACTCGCTAATGAGAGTCTAAAATCCCCCCAATACGGAGGGATTTTTGTTTCTGTCATGTCGAAGGATGAGACATCTTGCTCTGTCTAAGATATACTATTGAATAAGTCTTTCCATTCAGGATTAACAGAGTTAATAAGTTCTATTTTTCTTTCACGACGCATATCCTTAATCATTTTTTCTCTTTCGATTGCTCGGATTGAGCTTTCTCCAGACTCAAAATATATGAGCTTTATACAGTTATACTTTGCTGTAAATGACTTTGGATTTAACTTTTCTTTGTGTTCTCACATTCTTCGCATCAAGTTATTGGTCATACCAGTATAAAATACTGTATGGGAAGGATTTGTAAGTATGTATACAAAATAGAGTTTCTGCATAATGGAGTATTTGGGGCAAGATTTCTCCTTCGTCGAAATGACAGGAGCACTCGGAACTACAAGATCAGCAGTTTCTGTCATGTCGAATCATGAGACATCTTGCTCTGTTGTTCCTGGGCAGGATTTCTCCTTCGTCGAAATGACAGATACAAGTGGAGCATATAGAAATGATACACTATCTCTTTTTCTTCGCCGCGAAGAGCTCATCTCGGATCTCTGCCGCACGCTCGTAGTCGAGGTTCGCTGCAGCGACATCCATCTCGAGCTCGAGTCGCTTGATGTAGGCTTCGATATTGGCAATATGTCCTCCATCAAATGGATCTTTCTTTTTCGATGGTATTCCGATTTCTTTGACCTTAGAGAGGATTGTCTTCGGAGTGATACCATGTTTTTCGTTGTAGGCTTTCTGGATTTCTCGGCGCCGAGAGGTTTCAGCGATTGCATCCTTCATCGCGATCGATTCTTTTCTTCCATGAGTATACATGACGACATGACCATTTGCATTTCGAGCAGCACGTCCGATGATCTGGAGGAGAGAGGTTTTTGATCTGAGAAATCCGATTTTCTCCGCATCGAGGATCGCGATAAATGAGGTTTCTGGCAGATCGAGTCCTTCACGCAGGAGATTGACTCCGACGACGACATCGATGGTACCCAGGCGAAAATCCCTGAGAATTTCGAGTCGTTCGAGGGTCTCGATCTCAGAGTGGAGATAGCGTACTTTGAGTCCGTTCCCAGCAAGATATTCAGCGAGGTCTTCACTGGATTTCTTCGTGAGCGTCGTGATGATCGAGCGTTCGTTTCGTTTTTTTGCATCCTGGATATGTCGCATGATCGAGTCCACCATGAACTCCATATCTTCGATCGTGATTTCGGGGTCGAGGAGTCCAGTCGGACGGATGACTTGCTCTGCGACCTCATCTCATGAGAGCTCGAGTTCGTATTTCGCTGGAGTTGCTGACACATAGACAGTCTGGCCTGCTTTTTTCTCGAATTCCTCGAACCTGAGTGGCCGGTTCTCGAGCGCACTTGGCAGACGAAATCCGTAGTTTACGAGATTTTCCTTGCGAGCCCGATCTCACGCATACATCCCACCGATCTGTGGGATCGTGATATGCGATTCATCGACGAACATGAGATAGTCTTTCGGGAAGAAATCCATCAGCGTCGACGGTGGATCTCAGGGCTTGCGACTCGAGAGATACATCGAGTAGTTCTCGATCCCGTTTACAAATCCGACCTCTCCGAGCATCTCCATGTCATATTCGGTCCGCATTTTTATACGTTCTGCTTCGACGAGCTTTCCGACAGATTGGAAAAATGTCACTTGCTCCTCCATCTCATGTTTGATCCTCGGGAGGACGTCATCGATGATGGATTTGCTCGTGACGAAGTGCTTGGCAGGGAAGATCACGACCTCATCACGCTCCTCGAGGGTGACATAGGTGAGATACTCAGTCTTCGTGATACGTTCCAGAGTATCTCAGAAGAACTCCAGCCTGAAAAACTCCTCACTCGAGCTCGGCCAGATCTCAAGAGTATCTCCGATGAGGTGAAACATACCAGGCTTAAAATCTGCAGTTGAGCGCTTGAACTGCAGATTGACAAGGCTCGCTATGATACCCTCGAGAGTATACTCCTCTCCTGTCCGAAATCGGAGACACTGTTTTTCATATTCATCGACTTCGCCAATACCGTATATACACGATACTGATGCGACGATGATGACGTCTTTTCTCGTGAGGAGACTTTCTGTCGCAGCATGGCGCAGTCGGTCGATTTCCTCGTTGATAGTTGCCTCTTTTTCTATGTAGGCACCCGTTTTTACGACGAAGGCTTCTGGCTGGTAATAGTCGTAGTAGGAAACAAAATAGTGAACCGCATTTTCTGGGAAAAATTCTTTGAACTCTTGAGCAAGTTGTGCGGCGAGGGTTTTGTTATGTGCCAGGATGAGTGCGGGTCGCTGTGTCCTCGCGATGATATTGGCCATGGTGAATGTCTTTCCAGATCATGTCACTCAGAGGAGCGTCTGATGTTGGTGTCCAGTATCGATCGACGTGATGAGCTTGGAGATAGCTTCTGGCTGATCACCAGTCGGGGAGTATGGGGAGTGAAGTGTGAACATAGATATGAGAGTATACCGATATTTTCCCGACTTCCAAAAAATTCTTTTGACCCATAGGTATTTCTCTATATAATCGCTAAAACTTTTCTTCTATGCTTACACTTTCTCGCAAGGGCTTTACACTCATGGAAATTATCCTTGCAATTTCTGCACTTGGGATTTTAATATCAGCCCTCCTTCCAAGTCTCACTGCCTATCAAAAGCGTGGTCGTGATGTTGCACGTTTATCACACCTTACATCCCTCGCAAAGATGTCAAATAATCATTTTTACGATAAAGAAGGTTACCCATCAAGTACTGCTGCTGGATGTGTAAATTCTACAGCACTCGCAAAATATGGAACTGTGCCAGTTGATCCTCTCGCTTCTAATGATAATGGGTGTACGCTTTGACAGTACGCATATGGTACAAGCTCACTTCTGACAAATAGCAATAGTGAATTTATTGTTATTGGAAAGATGGAAAATTTGTTTGGATGAAATTATAGTACTGGAAGTGTCGCTGGACTCACTGGTACGATCCAGCAGGCAGCATTTAATGCTGTTCTTGCTAATGTCCGAAAAGGCTCATGACAGTATCAAGTGATGACAAAATAATAAAACCTCCCGAATGGGAGGTTTTATTTCGAGAGCGCTCGTAGCACTTTCTCTGCATGTCCTGTGGCTTTTACATTTCTCCATTCTTGGAGGATTTTTCCTGAAGAGTCGAGGAGAAATGTCGAACGGATAACTCCGATATATACTTTTCCATAGTTCTTTTTCTCACCAATGACTCCGAATTGCTCATGAAGTTCTCATGATGTATCAGAGATGAGCTTGATGCCGAGATTATACTTGTGGCAAAATTTCTCATGAGAATCCTCGCTATCTTTGGATATTCCGATGATCTCGATCCCGAGTTTTCGAAACTCTGGAGCGAGTCGCGTGAAGTCCTGTGCTTCGAGTGTGCAGCCAGGAGTATCATCTTTCGGGTAGAAGTAGAGGAGTATACGAGGAGATGTGAGGAGAGAAGAGAGATTCATAAGTTATTTCTTGGTAAGGATGCGTCACTGAATATAGAGTTTTATACGTTGGTGCATAAGACTGTCACCTATTTCGACAGTATTCCACCATGAAAGAAATCTTTCTAGAGCTTCCTGAACATCGAATATGTATATTCCAAAAAGTTCATTTTTTCCCGTGGATGATCGGTACAAGTGACAGGAAAAGGCAACAACTTCTTTATACCATATGAGCAGTACGGGAATTTTTGGATTCGCGAGAGCGCGCGAGGGAATTTTTATATATTCGCTATACTTCTCCAATCCTTCATTATTCCTATATGTATTTTCTGTAGCACTTCTTCATGGAATAACCATATGGATATTTTCAAATTTTGCTATCTCTTCTGCTCTCCATCAACGATTTCCTATATAAAACATAGTGTCTTTATCTTCCTGACTGAGGGGTGCTGGTAGGAGCCTTGGTGCGTCATCTTCGAGTGTTATCCATTCTGATCTATGATCCAGAATTTCTGGATAGTATCATACAGCCTGTTCATAGCTCCATCTTGCTTCTTGTATGATTTGCCTACTTCTTTGTATAGTTTCGATGGATCACCGAGTTCCCTCATGTATAAATCTTCCTCACTGAATATCTGCCAGGAGGGAAGCTACTTTTCTTTTTATTCATTTTCTCTGTTTGCCTGATTTCTCATCCTTCCAATCTTGCCAAGCGGTTGGGTGAGCTTTACTGTATTCATGAAGGAGTCTACTAAAATCTTCCATAAGAATTAGTGAATTGTAGGATTTTGTTCGTATAGCTCAATTTCTGCTTGGACTATGGGATCGTTCAGGGCTTCAATAGCCTTCCTCGGAACTCTTGCAACCCCCTCTATTTTATCAAAACCAGCTTCTTTCCTATCGTCGGTAATCTCATGACCAGGAACAGGAGGTTTATTTATTGACATACAGTGTAGTTATGATATGAAGTTTATATTTTTAAGCTTTCTTTGCAAGTAATAATATAAAATTAGCACTCTCATATAAAAAGTGCTAAAAAAATTTTGACTTGGAGAAAAAATCTGCTATCATGGCTTCAATCCATTTTGGAGATTATTCTTTAAATTATTTCTCTATGTGAAAAATCATCGGTATCGATCTCGGTACAACGAACTCCTGTGTCGCCTTCATGGAAGGTGGACAAGCGAAAGTCATCCCCAACACAGAAGGGGGAAATACAACTCCATCGGTCGTCGCGTTCAAAAAAGATGGTGAGACGATCGTCGGTATGCCAGCACGTCGTCAGGCCGTCACCAATCCTACCAAGACGATCTATAGTGCAAAGCGATTTATCGGACGGAAGTTCTCTGAAGTCCAGGCTGAGATAAAAAATGTGCCATTCAAAGTCACAGAAGGACCAGATGGTGGCGCGATGATCGAGTGGGATGGGAAGCCAGTCCGCCCAGAGGAGATCTCGGCAAAAGTCCTCGAGAAGCTCAAGGCTGATGCCGAGAAATACCTCGGACAAAAAGTCACAGAAGCGGTCATCACTGTGCCAGCGTACTTCAATGACTCTGAGCGACAAGCGACCATCAATGCTGGAAAAATCGCCTGACTCGATGTGAAGCGTATCGTGAATGAGCCGACTGCTGCGGCACTTGCCTATGGTGCAGATAAAAATAAAGATCAGAAGATTGCCGTCTATGATTTTGGTGGAGGAACATTCGATATTTCCATCCTCGAGATCGGAGCAGAGGGAACATTCGAGGTACTCGCGACCAATGGTGATACACACCTCGGTGGTGATGACTTCGATCAGAAGATTTTCGAGTATGTCATGGCTGAGTTTCAGAAGGACACAGGTATCGACCTCCGAAAAGACGCTATGGCTGTCCAGCGTGTCCGATCAGCATCAGAAAAAGCAAAGATCGAACTTTCTTCAGCGACTTCTACTGAGATCAATGAGCCATTTATCGCGATGAATGACGGAGTGCCAAGTAACCTCAATATGACCCTCACACGTGCGAAGTTCGAAGAGCTCATCGCAGACCTCGTCGAGCGCTCTATGGAGCCATGTCGCAAGGTGATGAAGGATGCAGGCCTCCAGGCAAATCAGATCCACGAAGTCATCCTCGTCGGAGGATCAACTCGCGTTCCGATGATCAAGGCAAAAGTAGAACAATTCTTCGGGAAAAAACCGAACGAGTCAGTCCACCCAGACGAGGCAGTTGCTCTCGGTGCTGCAGTCCAGGCTGGTATCATCCAGGGTGATGTGAAGGATGTCCTCCTCCTCGATGTGACTCCGCTTTCTCTCGGTATCGAGACACTTGGAGGTGTGATGACTCGCATGATCGAGCGCAATACGACGATCCCGACATCCAAATCTCAGGTCTACTCGACCGCTGCAGATAACCAGGACTCTGTCGAGATCCATATCCTCCAGGGTGAGCGTGAGATGGCAGGGGACAACAAATCTCTCGGACGATTTATCCTCTCTGGTATCGCCTCAGCTCCACGTGGTATCCCACAGATCGAGGTCACACTCGATATCGATGCCTCAGGAGTTCTCCACGTCACGGCGAAAGATAAGTGAACATGAAAAGAGCAAAAAATCACCGTCCAAGGTTCGACTGGTATGAGCGATGATGAGGTCGATAAGCTCGTCAAGGAAGCAGAAGCCAACCGCGAAGCTGACAAAAAGAAAAAAGAATCGATCGAGGCTCGCAACCACGCAGACTCTCTCGTCTATCAGTCAGAGAAAACCCTCGAAGACAATAAAGGAAAATATGAGGAGAAAGATGGAGAAGAGGCGAAAGCAAAACTCGAAGATCTCAAAAAAGTCCTCGCTGATGCGAATGCAGATAAAGATGCCCTCGAGTGAGCTACGAAGCCTCTCTCTGATGTCATGATGAAAATCGGCCAGGCGATCTACTCGCATGCCTGAGATCCCGCAAAGGCTGAAGAGAAGAAAAATGAAGATGGAAGTGTCGAGGCGGAGGTAGAGGAGAAGTAAAAGTTATCCCCATCTATTTAGGTGGGGATTTTTTTAATTTATTTGTTCTTATGGATCTGAAAGAAAAAATGAAGAAATTTAATCAGAGATGGAATTTATCAAACAATACATCTATATGAAATAGTTTGTGAATAGAATCTTTGAAAACAAGGATTAGAAATATTTTTTCCGGAACATATTATCTACTTGATTTGTTAGAATATGATAGTGCAATGCAACTATGCCAGTATTTGTGAATCAAATATAGCGAAACTCATTTAAATGCCCACTTTGAGGATATTTCTAACGAACTAGAGCTATATGCTTTTTTAGAACTCTTTTTTTCATTAGATATTAAGACGTTAGGTTTAACCCGTAAAGACTGAGGAGAAATCTCTAAAGCCAATGTAAGAGAGTACTATTTTTATAAACTTTATGAAGCAATGGAATTATCTGGATTAGAAGTGAGTGCTTCTTATAGTGACGATGAGGTAATTTTATTTCGAAAATGAGAAGAATTACTTGATGAAGAACTTGTAAATAATGCTTTAAGTTTCTTATCATGACCTTCTAATGAGCACTTTCAAGCTGCACTAAGCTTTCATCTTAAAAAAAATTGGATAAAAGTAGGAGAGAGTATTAGAAGAACTTTGGAAGAATTTTTAAGAGCAAAATTAGTTAATAAAAAGTGACTGAAAGAAAACCTTACGGAGTTGAGTAAATTCTTAAAATGAGCCAAGGTCCCTTCGCAGACAAAAAATATAATATGACAAACATTCAGTTATCTAGATGATTACTTTAATGATCATACTAAGCATAATGATGGAGATTTGGATGAATATGATGCAGAATTTCTAATATATCAGGCGGGATTGTTGATGAGATATATTGATAAAGCTATAGAATAAATCTCTTTGTTTTGTTTGAATTTTCGTCACCTTTTTTCTCTTTCTTCGTCTTACTATATGCTGAGACGCTTTATTTTATTACTATTCTTTTATGCGTATTCTTCTTACTGTTCTTTCATTTCTCATCATCACTCCAGCTTTTGCGATATTCCAGGAGGGAAGTAGCGATGCCTGTACTCTCCCAGATGGATCGTTCCGAGAGGACTGCATGTATATGACAGCAGTTCCCACTGCTTCGAAGATGACCCCACGAGCCGCACTCCGCGATGGAACATGGGAGAGTGTGAGCCTCGATGGTGTATCTATCACGGGAGCAACCCTCACATTCGAGAAAAATCGTTTTCATGCGAAAGTATGCAATACGATAAATGGTGGCTACGGAGTCTTTCAGGATCGGCTGATTTTCAGAAATGCTTTTTCTACGATGATGTACTGCGAAGGGAACATCATGAAGCTCGAAAACGCCATGCAGTTCTCTCGAGCAAGATTTATGGTAGGAGCAGAGTTTCTCACGATCACGACACGAGATGGGAAGGTGATGGTGTGGAAAAAAGTAGGATATACAGGAGTCACGCGATAAATAGTTATATTTTTTCTCGACATTTCTCGTAAATATATATACTATAAATTCCTACAGTATATATGCAAGATATGTTACGAAATGCTTTTTTCCTCGACGAACAAAACACGGTCCCAAATATACCACGTCTCCATCCGATCAATCTAGAACAAATAGGGAGACAACCATTTTATCTAGAATATCAATATCCAGAGGAGTGATGACACAATAAAATTTTAGTCGTACATCAAATAGACCAAACACCTTCGGAGGGCATTTTTCTCTCTATAGAGAGGTCACAATCTGGATGTGAGGGGTTTGAAGAAATACGTCACCTCATGATCCTCCCGGATGGTCGCACTATCGAATTTCCGAAGTCAGGATGAGTACCGTTTGTTATCGGTATGACACACAATCTCCTCTACGCTCTGCTTAATCCTGAGTCAAATAAACATATTGATCTTTGGTGTCAGACACATTATTCTCTGGATGTGGGGGACATTCTCGACACCACAGAGCAAGAACAGTACGCGAGAAGCATATGAATGCGACCGATTTCTCAACCTTCTCTCCTTCCACATTCCGAAGTATTGGCGCGTTATAATCGAGAGATAATCATATGAAACTTTCGTTACCCAAAATAAAGTAGAAATTTGCAAAATATATAAAAATATGAGATAATATACTCATGAATACTGGAAACAACTTCATACCGCGTAGCGAAAGTCCTGCAGAAACTCCTCCACAAACTCTATGAGGTAGAGCATGACTCATGCAAAGGCTAAGATCTAAGGGGAAAACTGACCTTTCATTTGTAGTTCAGGGACTTGTAGACGGGCCAAGCGACTCTATATGAAGTGAAAATTTTGTAGATCTTCGCGACTTACGTGAATGAGACCAGTTTATAGCACATCTTTCGAGTGAAACCCCGCTATGAAAAAGAAAATATACAGTACTAAGAAATGCAGAAGGTAAGATTAGGTTTTATCGATACTCTGAAACTCAAGGGCAATTAATTTGACCATATGAGGTTGATATATCCGAACCAAGACAAACATACCTTGTATATAAACAAGATGAGACATCCCCAGTTTCATTTATGATACCTTCCGCACTAAAAACTCAAGAACTTGTATAATATTTGGAAAATCCCCACTTTTGCTTATACTTTCCCTCATATCGTATAAGCATTTTTTATGGCTCAAATGTCTCGTGAGGACTTCACTGATAAGGTCCAAGAATACATCAAACGTATCAACCAAATCGCTGAAGAGCAGGGGTACTCTGTCATGATGGCGTACTATATCGGTGGATCTGATGAGGACAACTCTGATGATGACTTCATCATCGACTGGCGCAATATGAGTCTCAATGACAACCTCTATGCTCTGTCTCGCTGGACACAGGATGTGATGAATAACTTCGATGAAAGCGCAGAACAATGAGGTTTTGATCGAGGAGAAACATTTCCTGGACAAAAGTATTAGAAAATAAATTTGCAATTGTATTATAATGTATATTATGTAATATATATATGAATATACAATCTTTTGATGAAGTACTTCCTGAAGTTTGAGAAGACCCATTAGTTTATATAAATGCACTGCGCAAGAGATGGAGTTCTATTGTTCGAAAAAAATTATTTGAGAATGAAGATTTTGTAAAATTATTTGAAAGAAGGGTTTCGAAGTTAGTGAATGACATTTCTGGTAAAAAAGAGCAGAAAAAACATGCTGAAATAGAGCTTGCTTATATTTATAAAGAATTAAGTGATTCCTATTCTTTAGTATTCGGTGTTGATCCAGAGTTTGCAAACTTAAGGACTACAGAATTAATACTTGAGAAAGAAGGACTTTTTGATTATTTTATAGCTTTTTCCGAGTGAAAAGCATCTCTTTTAAAGATAGATGAACCAGAGATGTTTGCTCTTTTTCTCAAGTATCTTATGGGGTATGCAAAACGTTCTTACGCATGAGTATACGCTTACCTGCGATCATGTGTTGGGGTTTCCCAAGTGGAAGGATGATTGGAGGCTCTCTTACTCCATTTAAAAGAACGGTGGGATACTATACCTCAGGATATTATTGACTCTATGGTCGAAGAGAACGGGTATGTATGATGAAAACAAGGCGATTTTGATGCACATATTCGTTCAGCTATGGAAGATGATAATTTATCTTATGATGAAGCTCTAGACTATGTAGAGGCATTCCAAGAGGATAGTGCAGCATTTCATTTCTACTTGACTAGTCTTTGGAATGAATATATAATGCCTCATTTGGATACTATTGGTGCACTCGAGCGTGAGAAAATCAGCTCACTTATTACTGATCTTAAAGATCTGATAGATCCAGAGTCATACATACCATATTTCTTTTTTAACGGAAATTTTTTTGAACACACTCTCCGGAGGGGTATCCTTGAAGAGTGACGTGATGTTCACTAATACTGCTCCCAAAATATCTGCTCCTTCCTCATCCCGAGAGACTCGAGTTTTGCACGAGCATCCTTCACCATCTCTGGAGATCCACAGATATAGAACTCTTCGTAGTCTCTTATACTCATTTCACTGATCCAGTCAGTGACATATCCAGTCCTTCACTGACTGGTATTTCATAGAGTGAAGTCTATTTCTTTAGAAAAGTATTGAATATGTTCGAAATCTGAGAATCTCGCTCCGATTTTCTTGATTTCATCCTCATAGAAACTGTCGGTAAAGTTGCGTACTCAAAAAATAAAAGCCACTTTTTCTGGTTTGGATGTTCACTGACTCGCTGTGAGCATCTGGCAGAAAAGTGGAGCAAACCCTGTCCCTGTGCCGATAAAACACTTCGAGAGAGGGGTGTCTCTGAGTGTGAAGTGTCAGAGCGGAAGCATACCACTGAACACAGTTCCCACCGGTGCGTCACAGATGATAGGACTACCACGTCCTCCTTCGATACGTTTGATAACGAGAGAGAAAGTATCTATCCCAAACTGAGAAATCGAGTAGGCACGTGAGAGTCCAGGAGCCAGCTGGAACATCACATATTGTCCTGGTGTCGGTGGTTCTCAGTTCATCTCTGGACATGAGTAGATGAGTTCATAGACATCGTGAGTAAGGAGTTCCTTAGAGATGAGAGTAAAGCTTGTTTTGATCATAAAATCTCCCCTGATTATGGGGAGATTTACTGTTTTTTCAAGAGGGATATTACGCTGCCTTCTTTTTTTCGCTTCCATATGTTGCGTCATTTGCAACTTGGTTAAAGCGATTATGTGCTTCTATAATGTTTGCAGCCACTTGCGCGTTCATTTGTTTGCCAAGGACCCAGTCTATGACATTGCGCACAGGAGCAACTGTGGTAGCTGCGAGTCATCCATGATGTTTCTCAAGCACTGATAGTGCCTGCTCTCGAGTTTCCACAGAAAATACTGCATCATCTGCAGGGACTTGTGCTATAGATGTACTTTCAGTCGATCACATAAATAAAATCTACACCATAATTATAGCATAGATTTTATTTCGCGCAAATTTATTCGTCGATTTCCTCGTCTTTCTGAGATTTTTTGGCTACTTGTGCAGGTGCTCATTTGCCTTTTCGGACTTCTTTTTCGAGTTCTTTGAGGAGCTTATCATTTTCCTTGAGTGCATCGCGAGCATTGTCTCGGCCTTGACCGAGCTTGGTCTCACCGTAGGAGTAAAACGCTCATGATTTTTTGATCACACCACGATCCACTCCGAGATCGAGTACTTCTCCTGCCCGAGAGATACCTTCGTTAAAGAGGACATCAATCTCGACTTCACGAAATGGGGGAGCAATCTTGTTTTTCACGACTTTTACCTTTACGCGGTTTCCAAATGCTTCTTTTTCATCTCAGGTTCCGCTTTCGAGTTTTTCCTTACGGCGGATCTCGAGGCGCTGTGATGCATAGAATTTGAGTGCATTTCCACCTGTTGTCGTCTCAGGATTTCCGAACATGACTCCGATCTTCATACGGATTTGGTTGATGAAGATGACGGTAGCATTTGATTTATTGATTACTCAGGTGACTTTGCGGAGTGCCTGACTCATGAGACGGGCCTGGAGTCCCATAAAGGAGTCTCCCATATTTCCTTCGATTTCAGCCTTGGGCGTGAGAGCTGCGACAGAGTCTACGACGATGAGATCGACAGCACCTGATCGTACAAGTGCATCGACAATCTCGAGAGCCTGCTCTCCATAGTCTGGCTGCGAGACGATGAGGTTATCAATATCGACCCCGATCTTGCGTGCATACTCTGGATCGAGTGCATGCTCAGCATCGACAAAGGCTGCCGTCCCGCCTGCTTTTTGCACCTCTGCGATCGCATGAAGAGTAAGTGTCGTCTTTCCTGATGACTCAGGCCCGTAGATCTCGATGATACGCCCCTTGGCATATCCGCCACCGAGAGCATCATCGAGAGCGATCGATCCTGATCATGAAGTTTCGACTTTCATGTGTGTTTTTTCTCCGAGTTTCATGACAGATCACTGTCCGAACTGTTTCTCGATCATGGAGAGGGCTGAGTCGAGGGCTGCTTTGCGGTTATCATTCATAGAGGAAGAGTAGGTAAATAGTGATTAAAATGCGAAATAACGAGAGATACGACCGAGAAGAGAGAGTTTATTTCTCCGACTCCTCTGATGTTGTCTTACGAGGTGTGTAGGGTATTTCATGGATGGTGCAATGAGAGTGATCATAGAAAGAAAAGTGAAAGGGAAAATAATTTTATGAAAATAAGTTTCCTGGAAATGCTCGGATGAATATTCCTTGGATGAGAATGTTTCCATCCGATTCATCGAGGATGATAGGCTTATGAATAGGATTTCTCGAGTGAGGTATGAGGTAGACTACATCGCCCATATGCTTATATTCTTTGAGAGTGGCTTCATCATTGATGAGGGCGACGACGATTTTTCCATCCTCTGGAATACTGGTTTTTTTTATGAGGACGAGATCACCGTTTTCTATACCCTTCATATTCATAGAGTCTCACTCAGCCCTCAGAAAGAAGTACTCATCACTCGGAGAGAGGAGCTTGGTTGATATGGGGATCTTGGTTTCGATATTTTCCTCGGCAAATATCGGCATACCACAAGCAATAGCACCGATGAGAGGTATGCCACGTACCTCGTAGCTATCACTCGTATACTGAGGAGAAATGCGGAGTTTGTCCTGAGAGTCTCGGTAGAGCCATCATTTCTCGATGATCTGATCAAGGAGTACGGATATAGACCGAGGTGAAGCATATCAGAGTGCAGACTGGAGTGCTCTGATCGTGATTTTTTCACCTTCGCGAATGTAGTCACTTATCATCTGGAAGAGAAGCTGTTCTCGAGTGGTAAGTTTTTCCATAAAGAAAAATGAAAGAATTAAAAATATACAATGTATACAAAAGAGTATATATGTATACGTTTTGAATGCAAATAAAAAACTCTCGACACATACAATGTATACAAAATAATATATTTCTCAAAACAATCTCTTTCTTTTGTACTCAGGGTACCAGTACTATGGATAAAAAATATTTTATTTCTTTCGATCGTAGTGTTCCTTGAGTCCCTCGACTGTTCCTATTGCTATACGTTTGCCATGACAGAGAGGACATTCGTAGAGGTACTCTTTTACCTGCTTACCGATCTTCTGAGGTTCGAGTTTGATCGCCTCGACAGCTTTCCAGCAGTCACGACAAAAAAATGCAACATCGCCGCGCTCAGGATTGAAGGTATTTTCTCGTTTTTTTCCAAATGAAGGAACATTGACGAGATCGGTGTAGGAAGTAGACATATGAGCATTATAAAAAATTTAGCTGAAATTCCAAGCTATTTTCTTTACTCGAAAATACTTTCGAAAAAGCCTTTTGGTGCTTTTTTCCCACCCTGGAGTTCGAGCAGTGCAGAGTAGAGTTTTTTCTCATCAGCAGAGAGCTTCGATGGTATATCGATCACATAGTGGATGACGAGATCCCCTATCATGCCACGACGATCTATTCGTTCGAGTCACTCACCACGATATTTGAGTGTCTCGCCTCACTGAGTTGCATGCTTGATGGTGAGAGTCTTTTTTCCGATGATTGGTATCTCGATCGTTTTCTCACATCAGAGGGTTGCCTCAGCAGGGGAGAGTCGTACTTCGTAGTGGAGATCAGATCCATCTCGTACGAGTCCGCCCTCTCGGTCTGGTACTTCGAAAGTGATATAAAGATCTCAGGCTCCATCACGTCCGTCGTGACCTTCACCGCGCATCTTTATACTCATGCCATTTTCGATCCCACGAGGGATATCGATGTCTTTTTTTACCACACTATCGTTATATTTCTTGCCATGACATGTACCACATTTCTCAGTGATTTTCTCCCCAGTACCATGACACGTGCTACACTCACGAGCCTGTTCCATGATACCAAAAACTGTCTGCACTCTTTCGCGTACCTGACCGCGACCATCACAGGTATCACACTTTGTCGTCTTGCCACCATGGCCATGACAGCTCTCGCAGAGAGTTCGTTTTTTGTATTCGATTTTTCGTGTATTCCCTCGGATCGCGTCCTCGAGAGAAATGTTCATACGTACCTCGATATCATCACCGATATCTTGTCTTTTTTGTCCTCTGGTTCACCCGAATCCGCCACCGAAAAACTGTGAAAAAATATCTCAGAGATCGACATCAAAACCTCACTGAAATCCTCCAAAACCTCCCATATTTCCATGTCCATCCATCGAGCCAAATCGATCGTAGTGAGCCTTTTTTTGCTCATCAGAAAGGACAGAGTATGCCTCGTTTACTTTTTTGAATTCTGTTTCTTTCGACTTGTCTCCTCCATGGCGGTCAGGGTGGAGTTCCATTGCCTTTTTCTTGTAGGCGCGCTTGATCTCATCAGGAGTAGCCGTCTGCTCGATTTCGAGTATGGAGTAGTATTCGTATTTCATGGGAAAGTATTGGCAAAATTTTTGTCATCCCGAGTGAAACGAGGGACCTGCGCAGAGCAGATTTCGTATTCGTTCGAAATGACAAAGGAAGGATTATCGAAATTTATGCGTGTTTTGCGATCGCAGTTTCGAGTGTTGCGAGTTCCTGGACTCCCACGAATTTTTCGACGGGTTGTCCATCTTTAAAAATAATAATCGTCGGGATGCTCATGATACGAAACTGACTCGGAGTCGCAGGCTCAGCATCGACATCGTGTTTCATGATTTTTGCTTTTCCATCGACCTTGGTCGCGAGCTCCTCGAGACGAGGGAGCATGATCTGGCACGGTCCGCACCACTCCGCCCAAAAGTCGACGAGAGTCACACCGCTAGCAATGTTAGTAGCAAAATCTTTATCTGTAGAAACGATAGGCATAAGAATAGGGAAGGTGAAGAATTATCGTGAGTGGAGTATATGAAAATTCCTCTGAAAAGCAAGGAGATTTATGAGACTCATTCTCATAAAAAAATCCCTCCTGATATATTCAGGAGGGAAGAAAGATATGTGATTATTTTTTGCAAGACATGCACCAGTTGTACGCTTCCCAGAGAGCTGCAAGCCCAACGAGTACGTATACAACCATCTCGACTTGAGGCCATGCTCAGAAGAGCATATTTACGAGATTGTATTTAAAAGCAACAAGACCCCAGTTCAACCCTCCGACGATGAGCAAGATGCGCGCGAGCATATTGACAGTAGCCATAGGAAAAAAGAAAAGGATAAAATGTGCAGTGCACACGGGAAATACTATTCTTTTTGCGAAATTATGCAAGAATTTCTTACCATCTTTCCTTTGCTATTCCTATTCACCTATAGTATGGCTCATGATCTCAGATAATCTGAAAGGCGCTTTCTAGTGTATTGCATGCGATAACTAAAACCCCAGGAGTTTCGCGAGGCCTCAAAGGAGCAGACTCATCTATAAAGCAGTTGTTTAAAGTATCGAATACTCGTCCGTATGGAGCCGGACAAGGGGGTGGTGGGATGATGCCTTCTCACAGGAGTGGATACATGATTATACATTTATGTTTTTTCTTTCCACGATCATGATACTATCATCAGCATCTGTTTTAGCGAGCTCATAGCTCACATGATTAGCATCGAGCCAGGAGTAGAGATTTTCCATCTTGGATCTGAACTTCTCGACATCGTCGATGATGATGAGAGCATCACTCGTGAGTTTTGGGAGGGCGAGGAGGAGATAGTCGAGATATTCACGCTTCATCGCATCGATATAGAGGAAATCGAAATATCCATCGGCAAGTGTCGGGATAATATTTTTCGCATCACCGTAGATGGCGTGGATATTTTTGATTTTACAGTTTGCGAAGTGCTCGACGGCTTCGATATGAGCATTTGCTGCATATTCGATGGTCGTGATCGTTGCTCAGTCTTCCAATATAGAGGCAAACTGAATAGTAGAATATCCGTTTGCAGTACCGATTTCGAGGAGATGTCTCGGTTTGTGCTCTCGGATGACTCACTTGATATACTCGGCGTTTTCCTCGCTGATATTGGGTATTTTGCGTTCGAAACCAGAGAATTTCAGCTTTTTCAGATATGTAGAGAGGAGCTCTGACATGGAGAGAGTATATAGAAAATAATCACTCTGGCGAGCGATTATTTAAATTTTTTTGTATAGCGTATGCCAAATGAACTTGGTGAAGGATTATATCCAGGAATATTCTGAGTTTTATATTTGCCGATATATCACTTCATCTCTCCTTCTCCTTGGTCTACTGCTATCCGGAACGTGACAGCCCCTCATTCTCTCTTTGCGTCGGGTCAAAATGTGTCTCTGAGAACCTGATCAACTTCGGATGCTACAGTGATCTCCCATTTCTTTGATTTGCTTGTCTCTGATCATCAGATGTGATCCAATACTCCTGATTTCACGGAGATATTTCCATTTCTCTCTGCAGTACTGGTAGTTTGCTGTGGTTTTAAAAAAACGCTTTGCCCAGAGACAGCTGTCGAGACAGAGAGGAGTGCGGATGCGAAGAGGTAAGAGGGTTTCATAGAAAAAATTATATTCTTTGGATTTTTTTCTGTATACTGGCTATAAGTTTCCTTGTGTCCTGATACTGAGCTATATTTTCTGATAAACCACTATTTTTGCTATGCTCAAATGTTTTCGCAACCAACAGCCTGGTTTTTCCCATTAGAGAAAGAGTTTCTGTGAGTGAATCTCTCTTTTTTTCTAGCTCTACCTGCGTCATCGATTGGTATGTGCGAACTGGGGTGTTTCATTTTTCTATACAATCGATGGCTTGCCCTATTTTGATTATTTCTTTTTTGATTTCAGATTCTTTTTCTATCCAGTATTGTTCGTATCCACGGAGTCGTATCTGTGCTTTCTTTAACTCTGTTTGGAGTTCTATTTTTTCTCTGGAGGTATCCGGTTTTTGTAAGTCCATACTTCTGGATTTTTCGTCTCCCTTTACTGGTTTTGATCTTTTTTTTAGAGCTTCTTTTTTTACAGGGTATATCTGAAATCAAGAAATTTTTCCATCGGTTGCTTCTATCTTGGATTTCAGTTTATCGAAAATTTTTCGAACACTTGCCTGACTGATGTTTTCTAGTTCAGTCGCTTGCTCCTCTGATATCGAGTTTTTATCGAGGATTTTCCATAGTGTATCCATAAGCTCCTTTACTGAGTGGAGACTCAAAGAACGTGGTGCTATAAGATGAAAGTCAATAAGTTCATGTATTTTTTGTATCAGATCTGTCTCATCGAGTTTTTTATCAGTGTTTTCCCATGCGAGTGTTTTTGGCTTGAGAGAAAGGTATCTTAGGAAATTTTTTTCAAGGTCCCGTAGAAATATCCCTTCCTCCATACTGTATGGGAGAAGTTCTTGGTGAAGTTTTTGCTCACTCATTTCGAGCTCAGCGATTCGCTCATTGAGTTCTTGATTGCGTTTATCTTTTTCCTTGGAGGAAGTTTTTGCTTTGTCTTGGTTCCCTTTTCTGATAGAGCGTAGTGCAGTAGTGATCTTTCCAAGTCTTCTTTTGATTTTTCTCTGATCCTCACTTTTTTGATCTTGTTGTTTCTCGAGCTCCCCCTTTTCGATTAGAAGTCTCCTTTCGGCATATTGATTACTTTCGGTGTGTGTCGATCGCTGAGATCATATTGTGGCTAATTCGGACTGTACACCTACGAGGATGTATTTTTTTTCGTAGAGTGCGGAAAGAAATGATACCAGTGGAAAATCGGTTTCGAGAAATCTCTGGAAATCCTGATAAATAGTTGATGTATACGTGAGGAGATTTCAGAGTTTTTCCACTTGTTCCTCCGAGAGAGTCTCTTTTGATTGAGTATTTACGGATTCTCTGAGTTTTCTTGCGTCCCTATCTCGATTTCTCCTATCTACTCTTGCTTGTTTCACTTTGCTTCCTGGAGGATTAGGGACATGGCTTGGCATATCGAGTATCGTTACGACAGATGTCTCGGTCTTTGGAGTACTAAATTCTGGTCTAAGATGTGTAAAAACAACTTTTCAATTGCGAGTAATTGGTATGTATGGATTTAAGTGTGAAAGGTAAAATCCCCTTCTTTGGCATAGAGCAGTATACAAGAGTGGAGTAGGGATGAGCTTGTATGTCATAGTCGTCCCATAGATGCCAAAAGGAGCAAAAAGTTCATGAGCAAAATCAGCGTCGCCCATACTCAGTCTCTTGGCGAGGTGATATATCGTCGTACTGAGGACATCAAGTTTTTCTGCATCGAATTTATCAGTATGCTCAAATTGAGAATATACATGGAATACATCAGCAGGATTTTTAAGGTGTTTTATCGCTTCGCGAAGTTGTCATATTTTTGCACGAAGTTCGGGCTGTATATCACGATCTTCGTCATCAGTGACGTCATATTCACGAAAAAATATCCCTACGATGCTGTTCATACACTCTGCAATTTCTCGAGGGTTCCATGTGAGTGCCTCGTCGATATTATGAGACAACAAAGATGACGGAGTAGGAGCATGCGCTTCGATTTGAGCTTTGGCAAATGCTTCCGCAAGACTTGTGGCCATACGATTATTTTTCTTGAGTATTTTTCTGTGAAATATGCTTGACTAAGTAGGTCTCGAGAGCTTCCTGATCATGTCAAATACGTTCTAGCATACGAGAAATAAGCTTGAATTCATCGGGGCTGGTCTCGATTTCAAGGAGCTCATCGACATAATACTGGACAAGCTCTGGGGTAATCTTATTTGGTCGAGTTCACTGTCCTTTAACTATCCATCCAACCATTGATGAAAAAGCATCCTGAAGATCTTGCGATGAACGCGGCTTGTCTCGGAGGTACAATATGATATCGCGGATCTGCTCACAATCTCTTTGTACCTTTGCCTGGGATGATTCTGCAGTTCGTTTTCGTATCCTGGCGCCACTATCACGCAAAAATACACGAGAAAGATTCCTCGAGGTATCTCATAAGAGTACGTAGAGTCTATATCCGAGTTTTTCAGGGTCGTATTGATTGGCTGGAACTTTTTTAATTCAATCCATGGAATTTATAGACATACTGATAAAAATAAGTATGCATCTATATTATGCGAATTATCTTATATTACAAATCTTTTTTTCCTTTCATCCACTCCTCGATATCTTCACGGATCTCTGATATGAGGTTCACATCTCGGAGATCTGCGAAGTGAAAATCTGGGACTCAGGATTGCCTGACTCCATAGACCTCACCTGGTCCGCGAAGCTCGAGATCGATCTCCGCGAGTTCAAAACCATCTCCCGTCGACTCCATCGCGCGGAGACGGTCAGTCTTGTACTCCTTGGTCGTGAAGAGATAACAGTAACTCTGATGTTCTCAGCGTCCAACACGTCCACGGAACTGATGGAGCTGGGAGAGTCCAAATCTCTCCGCGGCTTCGATACACATGATCGTGGCATTGGGATTATTGACCCCGACTTCTACGACGGATGTCGAGGAGAGTATGTGGATTTTATTCTCATAAAATTCCTGCATGATCCGATCTTTTTCTCGGCCACTCATCTTCCCATGGATGAGTCCGATCGTGAGCTTTGGAAATATTGCAGAGAGTGTGACCTGCATCTCGACTGCACTCGCGACATCGAAGGTATCTGACTCTTCGACGAGAGGAGAGATCCAGTATACCTGGCGTCACTGTCGCACTTCCTCCTCGATCCATCGATATACCTCGACACGCTTATCTTCACGGATCACTTTGGTATGTATCGGTTTTCGACCTTTCGGATACTCATCGAGTACGGAGACATCCTGGTCTCCATAGATTGTGAGGGCGAGGGTGCGAGGGATCGGTGTAGCCGACATATTGAGCCTGTGAGGGACGATCTTGGATCGACTGCAGTACTCCTCAAGGACCTTGCGCTGCTCGACTCAGAACCGGTGTTGTTCATCGACGATGACGAGTCCCAGGTTGGCAAATCCGACACTTTCCTGGATGAGTGCATGAGTACCAAATATGATATCTGTCTGTCCGCTTTTGAGTCGTTCGTGAGCATCTTCCTTCATGCGTGGTGTGAGTGAGCCGACGAGGAGATCTGAGCGGATATTCCACTCCATGAGCCAGTCCTCATGTCAGGAGAAATGTTGTCTCGCAAGGATCTCTGTCGGTGCCATGATGGCGACCTGTATGCCTGCTTTTCGGATCGCATGGATCGCGGTGACGAGTGCAACCGCGGTCTTTCCAGTACCGACATCTCCCTCGAGAAGTCGTGCCATCGCGTGCGGGAGCTCCATATCTTTCATGATCTGAAAGAGGACTATTTTTTGCTTGTCTGTGAGCGAGAAAGGAAGCGTCGCGAGGATTTCCTTCACGAGATCAGCATCGAGAGTTATCTCGGGTGCGCGTCACTCACTCGCTTTTCTCGCTTCGTATTTTTTCTCCACTCAGACCATCTGGAAACGGAAGAGCTCGCTATATCCAAGCTCGTATTTTGCTCGTGAAAAGCTCGCCTCATCAGCAGGGAAGTGAATGTCTTCGATACTCACGTAGCGTTCGCGCAGTCACTTCTTCATGCGGATCTCCTCGGGGATATCCGATTTGATATCACGGATATATGGCCGGAGAAATGTCATCTTCTCACGGATCCATGTGCCAGGTATGTAGTTCACGTCAGAGTAGACAGGGACGATCTCACGGCGATCGGATTTCACATGCTCGATCTCGGGTGAGGGAAAGGAGAGCTTTCCATATTCGTATTTTGGCTTCCCATAGAGCATGACGCTATCTCACTTCGCGAACTTCGAGAGGATGAGTCGCTGGTTGAACCACACAGCTTCCGCGTGCATGCCACGACTATCCGTGAGGACTGCTTTGATGAGGAGTTTTTTGTTGCGTGTCATCTCGCTCGTGAGGAGCTCGATCGTCACTCTGAGAGACTGTTTTTCTGTGATATTTACGAGGGAGAAATCTGAGACCACATCACTGCGGTCCTCATGGTCACGAGGAAAGAGCATGAGGAAATCCTCGACAGTTTCTACTCCTGCTTCCTTTAATTTTTTGATATACACATCGGTGGTATGGAGGAGTGACTTGGTCAGTATCATAGAGAAAATGATAGACAAATCGAGGGAAAATGCAAAAAATTAACCAATCCTAAATTTGCATAAAGACTCGTTATGTATTATAATCAGTGTATGGAAAAAGGAGCTATAAATATATCAGCAAATTCAACGATTCTTCCAGAAGCCGTTTTATCAAATTTTTTTGATTCACCAATTAGTCTATTTTGAAAACTTTATCGTTCAGTGGAGTCTTTTTGGCAGGCAATTAAATTTCCAGAATGATCAGAAGAGCGGGATAAAGTTTCCAGAATGACTTGATGGGAAGCAAAAAATTATATAAAAAAAGCTTGAATTCATACAGATGTTCTTATTCTTAACTGAGAACAAATAATCGTATGATCTGAAAGGCATAAAGAGCTAATGAAGATAGCTTTAGAGGCAAAATTTAGTCATCCTGCTCTTGCAAAGATTTTGCAAGATACTTGAGATGCTGAGATTACACATATTTTAGTTGATTCATCTTGAAAAGAACATGCTGATAGTCTTTCAATGCCGAGAGATGTATTTTGTGGCTTTATAAAAGCAATACGCCAAGATTTAAAAAATAAAACACTGAGTGTTCCACTTTCGGAAGCTATGCTTATCAGAAGTAAGCATGCAGTTTTACCTATAAAAAGAGTAAAATGAGTTATGAATGAAATACTAGATGAAGGAGTTGATACTACTAGTGCAGGTACGGTCGATTGAGCAATGCATAAACTTAGAACTATAATGAAAAACCGTGATGCATGAATTAAGGCTATCTTAAAAGAAAACTGAGTCGATATTTCCTGATTATTTTGAATATACTGAGATGTAGTTCTTTCTAGAGTAGATGTTGATAAAATTCCAGATTCTGAGCTTAAAGATTTCATACTCAATGAGACCTATAATCAAGTTGGAACTACAAAGATTTCATCTCGAGGGAGGGGATATTACTTCAACCTTAAATGATTGAGCGAGAATGCACAACGTTATGAAATTGATGTAAATGAGTTTTATACTGAATTTTTAAATTATTTCGAAAAAATAATAACACTACTCAATCTGGCAAGATTAACAGATGCAAATTCCTCAAAAAGTTCTCTGATTTTTTTAACAGACCACCTTCGTAACATTTTACTTTTTCTTAAATTCCAAGTCCTCACTTTGACAGACCCTGAGAATTTGAAGAGGATACTCCCAGTTAATATGGTAGATTGAAAATGAAAATTAATCATTGATCAATTAATCGAAAAATGACTTTTAGCTGAAGTTTGAATTCACATCACACAAGCCGTCGATGATATTATTCTACAAGTCGAGGATTTTTATTGTAAAATTCTTTTAGGAGAACCAGTGAAAGAAAGTGAGTTCGAATTTTCAAAAACAGTAGTTGAGGTAATTGAGCTACTCCAATCAACAATGTTAGGTATAAGTAAGGAATTTTCTGCATACAAAAAATTTTTCTCTAAGCTTATTGTTAATACTTTTCGTACTTCAAGAGAAGCAGATAATCCTATAAAATCAATCTATGCAGCACTTAACTTTATTGCTACAAATGACTATGAGTTACGTCAGTTACCTGATATTCAGATTGTTGGTATACCTTACTGATGAATGGAGATTCCCTATATTTTAAAAAACCTGCTTAAACAAATTTATCCTGATAAAACAGTATATATCGACTTTCTTATTATGCCGCCCCTTAGCTATCGAGGGCTAAAACCTTTCAGTTTAAAGGAAAATGATCTCAAATCATCAAATGTTATTTTAGTTGATGATAACATTAATAGTGGTAATACTACGCTATATGCACAATGACTCCTTGCTCAATATACAACTAACTTTTTTCATATGGTTGTTGAATGAACAGAATCGATAAATCCTATTTCGATTTCTGTATACGATACAATATGCTGATTTGTACCCCAAGATAAATGATCTAATTGATATAGAAATAGATTGTGACAGTACTTGAGAAGGAGGTGAATACTTTGAAGAGTGTAGTTATTTTCTTCATTTGGTCTTTTTCTCATTCTCGATATACTAGAGACTCCTAAATAACTTCTATGACTACACATACACTTCCAGCACTTCCATATACTCTCGATGCTCTCGAGCCATATATCTCTCGTGAGACCCTCGAGTATCACTATGGGAAACATCACCAGACCTATGTCGATAATCTGAACAAACTCATCCCAGGAACTGAGTACGAGGATATGACCCTCGAAGATATCGTAAAAAAAGCTCCAACAGGTGGAGTATTCAATAACGCTGCTCAGATTTGGAATCATACATTTTATTTCGAGAGCCTTGCTCCACACGCCAACCATATCCCATCGAAAGACCTCTATCAGGCCATCGATGCGAAGTGGGGTGATCTCGATACTTTCATGGCGGAATTTACGAAGTCAGCACTTGCGAACTTCGGATCTGGATGGACATGGCTCGTACGCAAATCCGATGGGTCACTCGATATAGTCAATACCTCGGCTGCAGCGACTCCACTTACGACGGAGGATACACCGCTCTTGACCTGTGATATCTGGGAGCATGCCTACTACATCGACTACCGCAATGCTCGCGCGAAATATCTCGAAAACTTTTGGAAGGTCGTAGACTGGAGAAAGGTGAGTGAACGCTACGAAAATAAATAATCGTTATAAAAACTCCAGTGGAGTTTTTATTTTTTCCTCACTTTCGCGAGGATCTCTGTGAGAAATAAACTGACAAAAGCGATGATCACGAAGAGGATGATCTTCCCGATCGTATCGAGGAAAATCGCTGCCACTCAAAAAGAGATCGTAAGGAAATAGATAATATTGCGAATATTTGCATGAGAGAGTCCGAGTTCAAGAAGGCGGAAATGGAGATGGTGTGTCTGATCTCACTTCATCGGATTTTTCCCCTTCATGATGCGAAGGGTGATCACATAGATAAAGTCGATCAGGTAAATCCCGAGTACGCTCATGGCAGTCGCGATCTTTCCCCCCGCGATGATCGATAGTGTCGCGATAAAAAAAGCGAGCGTGATCGTCCCTGAGTCTCCCATGATGCCTCGCCTCGTGATGTCAGCCCTCGTCACGAGAAAGGTGATCGGTATGAGGATAGAGAGAAGTATCATGATGAACTCACTATTTTCCTGACTGGCGATCGTCGTATCAGTAAGAAATAACTTCATCGCGAGTCATCCCAGGATGAGAAATGTGATGAGAGAAAATCCTCCAGTGAGGCCAGGAATACCATCAGAAAAGTTTACACTATTGAACACGAGTACATACCACATCGTCGTCAAAATAAGTGGTATATAGTAAACGGTATAGAGTGCATTCCCGATCGTAAACTCGAAAAAATATGAGTCAAGTAGAGTAATCCCTCAGAATATGTTGGATATATAGGAGATCTTGATACTCGTGAGTCCGACGACGAGTCCTACTCCTATCTGCATAGCGAGACGTACGAGGGGTGGTACGCTCCATCTACTTTTTCCGATCGTATCGAGGTCGTCTATGAAGCTCACGAGTGCTATGATACTCGCTAGCGCAAGGACGATATCGAGCTTGCGCTCGAGGGTATCTGTGATATCAAAGAAAAATGGAATAAACGGTGCCAGGATGAGCAGAGTCATGATGATCACGATACCGATGCCATAGGGAGCTGGAGCACGTCATGTCTCGGTCTTATAGAGATGAGGACGATCGAGGATGGAGTATTTTCTCCAGAGCCACTCGACGAGCCTGAGAAGAGTGTATCAGAGTATACTCGAGACACAAAAAAGGAGGATGAGGTGAAAGAAAAATATCATAGAGTATTATTTTTTTCGCTGTTTTTCTGTGATTTCTTGTTCCTTGGCTCTGAGATATGCCTCGAAACTCTCCCTCCGAAAAAAGTAAATATACCCAAAAACTCCGATAAGCACAACAAGCATAATCTTCCCGAGATTATCGAGGATGGTCTCATAGTTATCGATAAATTTCACCCCGAGAAAGATGATCGAAAATGCCCAAACGATCGATCCGATCATGTTATAGAGCCAGAAATTTTTCTCCTGCATCCCGCTCGCTCAGGCGATAAATGGGATCACAGAACGAGTAAGGTTATGAAATTTCCCCAGGACGATATACCAAAAGCCATTTCTCTCTATCTGCCCCTCGAGGATTTTTGCCTCGGTACGTCAGATGCCAAACCAGTCTCCGTAGTCTCGGATGATATCGTGTCCCCACCATTTTCCGATCCAGTATCCTATATAGTTTCCGATCATCGCACCGATCATCGCTCACAGTACCGTCGGAACAAAGTGCATACTTCACCAAAATCCTCCGACAAGTATCATGACATTCATCCCAGGAAGTGCCGTCCCGATGAGAGGCAGGCTCTCAATGCAGGCAGAGAGAAATGCGACGAGATAGTTCCAGTTTCCGAGCGTCATGATAAGTCCTCGTATCCACTCGATCGCGAGCTTCATCCACTCTGGACGGACGAGTGATATAACTATGACTGCAAATGTCGCCACAGCAAAAAATATCGCGAGCGCTTTCGCTATCGCTCGGAGGAGATATTTGAGCATCTGTTTCATGAGATCAAGATATAGAAAAATAGCTCATTTGCAAAGAGGAAACACATTTTTTTAATATTAGAAATTGACAGGATTATAAATTTACTTAATATAAAAAATATTCTTTTTTTAAACTATGAATAAAAATAATACTTCTTTGTGGGATGTACCCTCTAGTCTCGACACTTCTGAGGCACGGGGTCGCAGAAGAGCTACAGGACTTCTTCTTGCTCTCGTACTGGGTTCTGGTGTAGCGTATAACAGATCTCCAAGTTTTCAGAATAGAATAGATGGTTTATTTCAACATACTCTATCACGTCTTTATACTCTAGTTGGTGATATGAAGACACCTATTGACGGACCAAAGATCCCACAACCACACTTACCAATACTCGCACAAAATACCATGCTCCCGAGAAAAGAAGACTAAATTTTGACAAAATTTTCCACTCGTATATACTCACTCTCATGAAGCAATTCGTTTCACTTCTCGCACTCCTTCTCCTTCCGACTTCGGGAGTTGTTTGAGTGTAAGAAATCTTTTCGAGCTTCAAACCCTCCCGTAAAAAGGAGGGATTTTATTTCTTTATTTTTTCTTTTTATGGCAGTTAACGAATTTATAGGAAATTGCGCACACTTCAATAGTTTGTGAGATTGAACTTATGGTGCGATTCATGCCTGAGATGGATTCTTCGTAAAACCTATGGATGCTTGAAGTGACGTACTGGAAAATCCCTCATTTTATAAAATACAAGACCTTACCCGTGCTCATAAAGAAAGAGTGCTCTTTCGTATACATAGGGCAGAATTTTAGCACTTATTTTATTTCTTATGCCTACGATTGTTCAATATTCACCTCAACCAGAACTTGTACCTCTTTTTCGTGAGATTCCTTTCGCCTACTCATTAAACTGAAAGAATGGAGTTATCCTTACTACACTCAATCGTGTACGAAAGTATATGGCAGAAGTCTTTGGTCTAACAAAAGCAAGTAAAAACCTTATTAAAGCAATCATAGAGGACATTGGATGAGCTATAGTCTGACAAGCCATAGATACGAATCATAACTTTGCACAAATATGTACTTTCCAAGTTCAATTATTTCATGCAAGAGTAGTACAAGCTCTCGAAAAAGGTGAAATCACTAAATTCCCATAAACCACCGAAATATCTCTCTGTGATCATCGAGGTACTCAGGATGCCACTGGACTCCATAGTAGGGAAGTGACGTATGTTCGATCGCCTCGATCTCTCCATCATGCTCACTTCTCGCGATGATGCGGAGTCAGTCACCGAGATTTTCGACGGCTTGATGGTGGATCGAGTTGACGGCTAGGGTTGGCGTATCATAGACTTTTGTGAGAAATGAACTTTCCATGATAGTCACTGTATCAATCTTCTCATATCATCGCTCCATCTGGAAGTGGTGGGTATGTTCTTCGACGTCCTGGGTCAGTGTCCCTCAGAGTGCGATATTCATGAGTTGCATACCTTTACAGATACCGAGGATAGGTTTCTGCCTTCGCATGATCTCATCCATCGCTCCGAGGAGCCAACGATCGTATCCTGGCACGATCCCACGTGCTCCACTGATCTCTCGTCCATAGAGTGATGGATCTATATCGGGACCTCCTGGGAAGACAAATCTCTCACACATCTCGATATAGGACTCGAGATGCACTGAAAAAGCGGGGATGATGATCGCCTGTCATCATACTTCCTCGATCCGCTTGATATAGTCGAATGCGAGATTATTGAAGAGTCTGCCTGCGTGTTCTCGACGCTGAGCAAAGATGCCGACGAGGGTATTTTTCATAAAAACTCCTTTCTTTGTAGGAGTTTTTTGGTTTTTTGCAAGAAAGATTTTATTATTCGCTTGGAAGTCGTCTTCGATTTCATTCGCGTGCTTTTTTTGAAGCCTCATCGAACTTAGTAAATGCCTCGTCAGCACGTTTGATAATTTCTTCATTCGTTGGTCTTGGTGTATCGAGCGTCTCTCTGACCACTCGTCTCACTCATCCTTGTACTCTCGGGATCTCATATGTCTCAGCCGAGGACGGAGCAGTACTTGGATGTATGTTCACGAGAGCTACTAGCCCGACGATACCTGCTATTGGACTCAGTGATGAGAGAGAAAATTTCATAACAAAAAATAAGTTTTACGATACTATGCATAACTAATTTTTTTGCAAATGTTTATTGACGAAAAGAAAATAGAATTTTTAGTTGACTTATAACAACATTTCATACTATTATAAGAGAATGCAAAACCCCATTTTATCATATGTGCAATGCGAACTTCAGAGACTCTGATTCACTGAGCCCCACAACAACTTATTTATCAATAAAGCATGAGGGGGAACTGAGAGAAAGAGAAGAGATGAAGTAGTTATAAGACATATTGCTGCAACAATCGATCGAGCAATAAAGATACTTACACCTAAAGGAGAGCCTCTCTGAGGGCTCGCTCCTGACGAACTTGAATTTAATGTACCGTTCTGGACGCAAATGCTTTTTAGACAGTATTTTGGTGATGGATCTTCTATAAAAACAGTACCTACCGTACAAAGAGCAATACATACGAAGGCATGAGATATTTTAGGGAGGCTTCGCATCGATGATCCAAGACAGATTGAGTACCCGATTGATCCAAAAGGAGAAATCCCATTTCCATGATTGGGAAGATGGAGCAAGATCGTATCTATGCTTCCGAATAGTGTTATTATACGGGCACTCATCAGTAACTATAGCGAGATATGAAGACAATTTCGAGAGTACAAAATAGAATGGGATAATGCAATGAAGGAGTGAAAGGGTATGGTTATACTTTCCAATCATTCTACGTGGGCAAATCTTCCGTTCATTGCCCATTATCTCAGAGAGTTTCTCGGTGTAGATCCGAAAGATATTTTTATCGTGATCTGACCAGCGATCACCACAGATAGTTTTAATCTCACCGGTATGTCACGGTTTGCAAATGGACTCAAGACAGTTCCAGATACGGACCGATGAGATATAGCCTTCCCCTCAAAGCGGATGATACGCGCGAACTTCTCCAAGGCTTTAAGGCAAAAACTTTCAGAATGAAAAATTATCCTTATAGCACCGTCTGGCACAACAGATAAGACAGATCGACATTGATTGCTTAGTATGGCTCGTCCAAGTAAAGGTACTATGGCGCTTCTGCAACGCTTAGTTAATGAGTGACACCCACAGTGGATGATTGGTTCTGATGAAAGGCGAGTATTCGGAGGTAATATATGACTCAAAAGATGACCAGTACGTATTTGAATTTGATCTATTACTCATGGAAAAAATATGGTTGATATTCTTCCCTCACTTGTCCCAGGTGATGATCCACTAGAGGATTCTATCGGGAAATGGAATGAAGTCTAATTAGAGCTTTTTTTCTCGTATTTCCTGACTGATATGTCATGTAAATTCCTCTACGCTTTCAGTAGATTTCTCCTGAGTTTTATAATTCCTCACTGCGAGAGTACGAGAGTTCATCTCCTGTTCTCCGACGACGGCGATGTAGTTCACATGATCAGTTTCTGCATTTCGGATCTTTTTACCCAGGGAGTCAGAGGAGTCATCGACACTAACGCGAATATTCGCACTTAGGAGAGTTTTCTTTACCTCGTGAGCATAGTCTGCGAATGACTCACCGACTGGGATGATACGAACCTGCTCTGGTGCGAGCCAGAGAGGGAAGACTCAGGCAAAGTGCTCGATCATGATACCCATAAATCGCTCGAGTGATCCTGAGATTGCCCTATGGATGACGACCGGTTGCTCATCTTCTCATTTTTCATTTTTAAACGAGAGTTTGAACCGATTTGGCTGATTGAAATCACACTGTATCGTCGCGAGTTGCCACTCACGTCCGATCGCATCTCGGAACATGAAGTCGAGCTTCGGTCCGTAGAACGCTGCCTCTCCGGGCATCGGTCGATAGTTGAGTCCGCTCGATTTCGCGGCTTCCTCGAGAGCTTTCTCAGCGATCTCCCAGACGGCGTTGTCTCCGAGATATTTCTCTGGAGTGGCAGGGTCACGTACTGAGAGTGACACCCAGTACCCATCCATGAGTCCAAATGTCGTATAAAACTCCTTCACGATCGAGACGATAGTCGCGACCTCCTCCTGGATCTGACTCACCCGACAGAAAAGGTGTCCATCATCCTGAGTGATCGACCTCACGCGCGTGAGCCCAGAGAGTTGTCCTGTCTTCTCATCTCGGTAGACGGTCGCAGGCTCGAAATATCGGATCGGCATATCACGATAGGAGAACTGGTTATCCGCGAAGAGCTGCATATGATGCGGACAGTTCATGGGCTTGAGGAAGAAATTCTCTTTGCTCGTACCACCATAGACAGAGAACATATCTTCGAGGTATTTTCCTGCATGTCATGATGTCTGGTAGAGTTCCTCTTTCGCGAGGTGTGGTGTCCAGACACGATGATATCCCTTATCAGCATGGAGTGACCAGAGGTATTCTTCGATCGCCTTTCGCATGATCATCCCACGTGGCTGGATGAGAGGGAGCCCAGAGCCTACCATATCTGATACCGTGAAGAGTTTCATCTTTTTTCCGAGTATTCGGTGATCACGTTTTTTCGCTTCTTCCATCATAGTGTCGTATGCCTGGAGCTCCGCACCTGTCTCGAACGCGAGTCCATAGATGCGAGTGAGTTGACGGTTTTTCGCGTCTCCTCTCCAGTAGGCTCAGGCGAGTTTATCGAGGCGAAATGAATCCTCAGGAATCATGCTCGTATTCAACACATGAGGTCACTGACACATGTCGATAAATGTCGAAGTGCGGAAATCGAAATTGGTTTTTCCTTGGTTTTCACTCACGACGGATCGCCCATCCGCACTGTCGAGAGCGTATGAGTCGGGATTTTCGAGAAAGGCAAATCCAGCGTATGCAGGATTTTGAAACTTCCCGATATTAGCAAAAAATGAAATCGTCGTCTCACCTTTGTTCGCGAGATCCTCGATCATTTCGAGTTTGTAGGTCTCACCGACTGCCGAGACAAATGCTTTCGCATCAGCCACAGAGAGTGAGAACTGGCGGAACTCCTGTCCTTCACGGATGATCCCTTTCATCTTCTTTTCGATGTCTTTGAGCTTGGATTCTTCGAGTGCTGTATCGCCGAAGTCGATATCATAGTACCAACCATTATCGACATCAGGTCCGATAGCGAGTTTCACGTTTGCTCACATGACCATGCGAGTAGCCTGAGCCATGATATGAGAGAGGGAGTGACGCTTTGTAGAGAGAGGGAGTGACATAAGAATAGTGATTAGATTTGAGATATTGAAATAAAATTTATATTTGATGAACGGGAGACATATCTAATTTTGTTGGTATGGATTCGTTCGCTCATTTAATCTTTTGTAACCAAAAATCAAAACTATCGCATCATTCAGGATAAATAGTGCTAGTCTGGCAACTAAGAACGCTTGGGCTATATCAAAATTTTGTTGTTAGAAGGAAAAGCATACGAGAGGTATATGTTTTCTGAGAGAGTTCATTTGTAATAAAAACACAATCATTCATATATGGACTATAAAATATATCTTCGACTACTATCGTACTTTGAGTTTCTTTTGTATCAATTTTTACTTCCATTTGTTTTTTGATTTCTGGAAGAAGCCTTTTACACATACTATCTTTTTTAATTTTTACCGCAGTATTTTCTTGAATTTGCCTCTCTAATTCTGCGATTTTTTTATCTTTTTCATCATTCCAGTCGATCGAACACGATGAGAGGAAGAGAAGTGGGATGAAGAGAAAAATGAGTTTTTTCATAAAGTTTTGATTTTAGGGAATTATGCGATATACTGTGGGTACAAAATTGCCACACGGCACTCGAGATTGCCCCGCGAAAGTGGGGCTTTCGCTTTTTATGAGACTATTTTTATATACTGAGATTTGATATCTGCGAAGACTCCACGACCGAGGCTCGTGATTTTTCTCTGGAGCCTTTTTACGCTGAGTATTCTTGCTTGCGATAGGATAAATGATCCTTTCGTTTCATTGAGCTGATATGAGAAATAAAATGGATGTTCTTTTTGAGTTGAAGTCATCGGAATTCAGAGGAATACGTCGTGACTGAATTTCTTTAAGATCAGCACTGGTCGTTCGAATTGCTCATTTTTCCCATCTTGTTCGAAGCCAATATTTTCTCCGAGTGAACACCACCAGATCTCGCGTTCACGAAAAAGTTCTCTTTTATCTTGAGATTCGATGAGTGTTTTCACGAGATGCCATTTCTGAAAATCCTTCATAGTTTATTTCTGTTTACCTTTCCAGATAGATATCGAGAGGAAAAATATCGAAATGATGATGAGTGTACACATCGCGCAGAGTGGGCAAAATATCCCGACGATGTATTCCTGTGAGATGACATATCCATTGAAACACATACCACCAAGTGAGAGTGCTGTGAGAATTTTTGCTTCCGTGAGAGACTGTCTGATCCAGCCTGAGAGTGCGAGGAGTGCGAGGACTGGATAGACGACGAGTGCGATCATCGGGAATGGTACGCCGAAGACGAGTGCCCGAGGATTACGCAGGATGTCTGAGCAAGAGAACATGCTTGAGATATCGCAGGGGAGATTTCTGAGTGCTTCCGCATTGGCTCCGAACCAGAAATCGTAGGCATGGTAGGAGAGATAGGCGGCATTTGTGACTCCGACGAGTGCGAGAGCGAGGATGATGAGGTATTTTTTCATAGAGTATAAAGAGTGAAAAAAATAAGAACCAAAAGCCAAAATAAAGAAGTATGTATTTTTATAAAAACTCCCCGAATTTCGAGGAGTTTGAGATATTTCAAAATAGCCTACGAAATCGTCGGGAAGAGAGAATATGTACTCGTACCAAGTCGTGTGACCATACTATTTGGGTTGTGAAGTTAGATGTATTATAGTGATTTTTCTGTTTGTGCAAGATTTTTCACGCCTTTTATATGTGCAAGATGAGTTACCATGTACATAGCACCGATGAGGACTACAGTCGCGAGATACTGGCTTGGCGCGAGGAGAGTGCCATTGGCCACGTAGTCCACGATGATCGCCACGATCGGCCAGGTGAGCTCGAGGATCGCAGAGACGTGTACTGGCACAGAGCGCAGTCCACGGTAGTAGATATACATAGCGAGGAGTCCAGTAGAGAACGCGATCGTGAGGAGATAGAGCCACTCTTTCATCATGGGTACTCGGAATCCCTCTGTCCATCCAGGGATGAGGACGAGTCCGACCCCGATCATGAGCATCGTGAGTCCAAATCGGAGCATCGTGATGACTTCGGGATGGTGGTTTTTGAGGAGGTATTTCGAGAAATTGGTCGATGTTCCCCATGCTGCAGCGGCGATGAGCGCGTAGAGTACGGCTTCGCGCTGACCCGCTGGAGCCATGGCGACACCGTGAGGGAACGTGACGAAGTATCCCGCTAGGAGAGCGACCGCTATAAAGAAATACGACCGCACTGGAATACGCTCATGTCCGATCATGAGAGCGAGTCCGATGGCGAAAATAGGTTGGAGTTTCTGGATGAGGATCGCTACAGAGAAGGGGATAAATCCGACAGCGAGGAGGGCCTTGGTAAAAAAGAGTGTTCCTATCACTCCCGAGAGAAATGATACTGCAAAAAGCGCAGTGACCTCACGTCGTGAGAGGATCATGCCACGGAATTTGTGAGTGGCGAAAAGTGCGATGAGAAGAAATCCGAGTAAGTGCTCGAAAAATATCAGTGTCGGTGCCGACATGCCATAGAGTGACTGACGGAGGAGTCCATCGAGTGCCCAGAGAGTCGCGGCGACGATGATGAGAAATGGTGCGAAGTTCATAGTGTTAGTCAAAAGTATCTCCATCCACCCAGAGAAATATGGGAAGTAAACAGAGCAACCATCATCATGCCACGATATTGATATATGCAAGCGGCTTCATGATGTTCTCGAGGATGAGCATGAACCTGAGTATATATCTCGAGGTATGAAAGTCAAAAAAACCGCCTAGAGTTAGGCGGTTGCTTCTTCTATTTCATCATGAAGACCTGCAATGAGGCTTTTTGTCCTTTTTTTCATCTTTTCTTCTTTTTTAAGTCTTTCTACCACGAGATTGTAGAAATCTACCATGGCCGAAACTTTTTCTGGTACTAGGTCAGCAGTTTTCATGGTAATCTCTGCGTAGTATTCTTTTCACTCGATACGCATGACGGTACTGTTCTTATCTTCGAAAACCATTACTCATCGAGATGGAAACCTTGCTTTAATCTTTGATTCAAGTTTTTCACTCCGATTCATATCAGCATTCGGAGCTGCAGTGACTCCATCAAGATTTGTTAAAGTATCTTTTTTGAATCCATAGTATTCTGCTTTTTTCCCTGATGTATTGATGACTTCATTTGGCTTGAGGGCATTCATAGAAAAAAGATTATGCTGCTAATTTCATAGGTTCATTAGCCATTCTTGAACTTTCTGGAAGCAAAAGAACTGATGCTTTATCTCCAGTATGTACTATAGTGATAGTGTGAGTTCCCTTATCATAAGCAATAGTCTGGTTTGTGAGTTTCATAGAAAAAAAATTCACCTTTAGATAATTGAGTACTCCTTCTGAGAGTCCGAATTTCGCGCAAATATCTTCCCATCTTGTTTTTTCGTCTTTTACCAGATATACTTCTGGCATAAGATTAAAAACTTTCGATCGAGTGCTCCCACTTCATGGGATATGTGTTCCTTTATCGAGACCTGAGTAGTTATTATTTTCTAGAGAGGTATTCATAGGAGAAAAAATAAGAGGATATTGAAAGGGTTGAGAAATGTATTTCTCGAAAACGACCAAATCATCATCTCACAATTGTGTTTTTATTGCAAATTTTATTGCATTTTTTTGTGAGTTTTTTATACTGTTTATAGTTTTATTTTCCTGATGAGCTCTGATTGGCACCAGAGGGAGGGAAAATATATCATAAAGCGTCTCATCTCACAATTGTCGAGAGAGAAACTTGGGTGGAACCGTTCTAAAATATTTTGGAACCCCGAGGAAAAACATCTTTTTCTTGGGGTTTTTATTTTTTCACTTGTTTTCCATGTCTCTCGAAATGTCTACACTCGTCACCTTTGCGAAAACCAAAGGGTTCGTCTATCAGGGATCTGAGATCTACTGAGGTCTCGCGAACTCGTGGGACTACGGTCCACTCGGCGCACTCCTCAAGGAAAATATCAAAAATCTCTGGATCCGAGAATTCGTCCAGAAGCGAAAAGATATGGTCCTCCTCGATGCTGCGATCATGATGAACCCTCAGACGTGGGTCGCATCGGGTCATGTCGGGTCTTTTTCTGATCCACTCATGGAGTGTCGCGAATGTAATACTCGACATCGAGCGGATAAACTCATCGAGGAAGCACTTGAGAAAGATGCGAACTTCCCAGTACCAAATAACTGGGCAGGGGACAAGACCTCTCTCGAAGATCTCAATGCCTACATGAAACTCGGACATATCGCATGTCCTCACTGTGGAGCCAAGAACTGGGGCGAAGTGAAGCGGTTCAATCTCATGCTCTCGACTCACCAGGGAACGACGGAAGATGCTCTTTCTCTCGTCTATCTCCGTCCTGAGACAGCGCAGGGGATATTTGTAAATTTCCCAAATATTGCTCGCTCATCTCGCAAGAAACTCCCATTTGGTGTGGCACAATCTGGAAAGGCATTTCGAAATGAGATCACTCCGAAAAACTTCATCTTCCGTACTCGTGAGTTCGAACAGATCGAGATCGAGTACTTCTGCAAGCCAGGTACAGATGCTGAGCATTTCGATACGTGGCTTCGTGAAGAAAATCGTTTTTTCACAGAAGTGCTCGGATTCAAATCTGAGAAAGTCCGATTTGTCGAAATCCCAGCAGAGTGACTCCCACACTACTCGAAGCGAGCAGGCGATTTCGAATATCTGTTTCCATTTGGATGGGGAGAAATTTCCACACTTGCCAATCGAACTGACTACGATCTCAAGGCTCATATGCAGCTCTCGAAGCAAGATCTTTCGTATCTCGACCCATTCGATAATACGAAATATATCCCATACGTCATCGAGCCGTCTATCGGACTCTCTCGTCTCACACTTGCTGCTATGTGTGATGCCTATGATGAGGTCACGAGCGAAGAGGGAAGTCGTGTCGTCATGCGATTTGCCCCGCAGGTTGCTCCAGTGAA
>CAZXUQ010000005.1:0-29244 GCA_964644075.1 uncultured Candidatus Peribacteria bacterium | reverse complement strand
GCGAAGAGGGAAGTCGTGTCGTCATGCGATTTGCCCCGCAGGTTGCTCCAGTGAAGGTGGCAGTCTATCCACTCGTGAAGAAATTCTCTGAGCAGGCGAGTGCTCTCTATGATCTCCTCTCAGGCCACTTCGTCTGCGAGTATGATGAGGCAGGGACGATCGGGAAACGCTATCAGCGCAGTGAAGAAATGGGTATCCCATATGCCATCTGTGTTGAGCCCGAGAACTATGATCAGGGTCAGGTGACAGTTCGAGATCGTGACTCAGGAGAGCAGGAAGTCGTGAAAATAGAGGCGCTCGTTGCATGGCTTCAGGCGAAAGGATGCTAATCACTTATATATATGCACCACCTTATAGAACAGCTCATTTCCGCATTTTGATCGATCGACTATACAGCGATATTCATCCTCATGACACTCGAGTCATCGATATTTCCTGTCCCATCGGAGCTCGTCATGATACCCGCAGGAGTATCTGCGGTGAATGGAAATATCGATCCCATCCTCGCGACGATCGTCGGAGGAGTGGGTTCGGTTGTCTGAGCACTTGCGAATTATTACATCCTCGGACGACTCCTCGGGAAGCCATTTCTCGAACGCTATGGGAAATATATCCTCATCACGAAGGAGAAATACGAGAAATCAGAAAAACTCTTCCTCACGAATGATCGACTCTATACATTCGTCGGTCGACTCATCCCTGTGGTGCGCCATCTCATATCGATCCCAGCAGGGATATTTCGTATGGCACTCGTACCATTTGTCACGATTACATTTCTCGGAGCGACCATCTGGTGCGCTATCCTCGTCGCACTCGGATACTTTAGTGGTCCGATGATGATAGAGATGATCGGAAAGTATGGGAATGAGATCGGATATATTTGTATCGTTGTTATTGCCTTTTACCTCTGGTACAAGATTTTTAAGAAATAAGTATGAAAACACTTATTATTATCGGTGGAGGCAACTCGTATCAGTCTCATGAAGAGTACCTTCTGTGGCTTAATACAGTGTATCCAGAGAGAATCGAACCCTGGATAAAAATCAAGAAAAAGTGGAAACACACTCTCGCTCTAAAGTGGAACATAAGTGGGTGAGTCGTCTATATGCCTGAGATGCCCAATAATCTCAATGCGAAATACGACGAGTGGAAAATCGTATTTGAAGCAGTAATCAAAAAGATTTCTCCAGATGATGAGGTGACTTTGATCGGACACTCACTCTGAGGAAACTTTCTTCTAAAATACTTTTGTGATATTTCTGTCATATCGACGATAGGAGATATCTTGCCCAGAGAAAGAAGGCAGGATTTCTCGCAAGACTCGAAATGACAGATGCCCAGAATACTTCAAACCCATCTCGTCGCAGCTTGTATCAGTGAGGGCGACTTCGTAGCTCCGGAGAACTATGAAACACTCAAATCTCTCTGAGATCGTGTCCATATCTGGCATGCAGAGGATGATCTCGTTGTGCCATTTGCTACTGCGAAAATTCTTGAGCAAGCCTTGCCTCATGCAGTGACGCACTTTTTCACAAGTGAGAGACTCTACGGACATTTCTCCTCTGGGCTCGAGAATTTTCCTGAGATAGAGCGAGCATGTGGTCTCTAAAAAATCCCCGTGGAAAGGGGATTATTTTTTTGATGAGGCTTTTGCCTGAGTAGTGGTAGTAGTTTTTTTGTTTCGGGAGTTTTTACTTGGATGAGCTCCTCAGGTACGAGGTCTTTCATGCTTTCGACGAAGTTTTTCTTATTTTCTTCCATGATGGATTTCGCCTGCTCCATGACGATCGGTTTCATATAGTCCATGATAGGAGTGAGGATAGCACCAGGATTGGTCGCGACGAGGTAAGCGAGTCCGATGATGATGACCCACTTGAGAAATCGGTAAAATATATGCCGTTTACGACGACTCTCCATATCACGAAGAGTTTCGTAGATGTAGTTGAGCTTTTGCTCTGGATTTGGGTCTTGGAGCATGGGAGAGAAATAAAGAATTATGGTGCCTGTGTCGTCTCAGTAGGAGCAGACCGAGTCTCGATATACACGAGGATACTCGTACCAGCGAGTGAGGCGATGAGAGCGATGACGATGAGGATATTAAAAAGTTTGCGCATAGATTATTTCTGAGGGAGAGGAGAAAAGGGAGTGAGGCGAGTAGATCCTGTCGATGGAGTTCTCTGTGAAGCAGCATCAATCTCAGATGTCAGAGTCGAGAGAGGAGTTGTCGGAGACGGAGTCTCGATCGATCCATCCCATGGAGCTCTCTTGCCAGTGATCTCGACTTCTGCGTGCGTCTGGTAGGATTGGTCCTCAGGATTTGCTATATCGAGTCCGAGGAGAAATCTCTCTTTCGCGAGAACGAGTCGAACCTTCGCATCGATAACAGGAGTATCTCATGACTTGATACTGAGAGGTCCTGTGAGAGTACCATCGGTATCTTTGAGATCGAGAGAGAGACTTGATCATGGCATTGCACCAGTGATCGCGAGTTCAGCGAGTCTCTCATCATCGAGTTTTCATTTCCACGTGAGATTTCCGATTCATGCATTGAGTTTTCAGGCAAATGAACGATCTTCGTTATTGGTATGCTCGAGAGTGACCGTGAGTCACTGACCTGGGACAGAGAGAGTGCCATCGAGACGCGTGAGGTGTGATGATTTTTTTGTGAACTTGAGATCGAGTGTCGCGAAGTCGGCTCATCATTCTTTTGCAGTGACTTTTAGAGTATCGAGGTCATCAGAACCTACGTATTCGAGAGTTCCTCCACCGATATTGTTTCCGAGAGTGAGGGTGAGGCTTCATTTTTTCTCGAGGAGAGCGAGTTTCATCGTAGATCCTGTATCTGATCGACTCGAGAGGGCGATGTCATAGCGAGCAACATCTGGACTCCCAGGGGCAAATGCGATCGTTCATCGTGCTTCTACATCACTCATGTCTTTTTCGAGGGACGCGATTTCTGCCTGCTCCATGTCTTTTCCAGTTGCTTTCTTGGTAAAGGCTTTTACAAGTGCGACGATATTTTCCTTATGGAGAGTCACTTCGTAGGCGTGCATACCATCTTTTTCTCAGAGGTCTTTTTCCTCTTTCCAGAGAGGATAATCTCGTAAGTACGACTCGATGTCTGTGAGAGTCATACGAGCAAGTGCCTCTGCGATCTGATTTTCACGACTTTCAGCCTCAGTTGCTCATCCAGGTAACTCTTGTCTTGTCACAGAGAGCCACTTTGTTTCATATTTTTTGAGGATATCTGCTCCTTCTGGAGTGATGATATTTGAGAGGGTGAGCCCACTATATCGTACGAAAAAATCCGATGCTCGAGTGACGATATCGATAGAGTTTGCTTGGAGTTTTGCCTCGTTCCCGAGGAGGGCATAGCTTGCTTCTATATTCTTGAGATGATTGGCAGCATCACCATGATGAGCCTCTGCACTGTACTCTGAGCGGATCGCTCCACTAAATATCCCTGGCATCTCGAGAGCTCCGCGTATGACACCGTCGATACGGTAAGACTCCATATATCAGAAATCTTTGGCGATATTGCGAATATTTTCGATATTGTAGGAGATATGCTCACGGTACATACCAGTGAAGTCAGTCGGACTATTTTTCGTGAGACTGCATGATGCGAGGAGTGGTATGAGTGCGAGAGAGATGAGATATTTACGCATAAGAACGATAAAAAATACTTGCCTTAGTATAGAAAAAATCTCACTGAATGCAAGTAGATTTCCACTGACACTTATTCGTCTGATAGCGAAAATTCTGGACCAGAAAAATACTCTCGTGGAATATCTCTCGTTAATAGACTATCATCACTGCTAAGATTTCATTTAGTCGACACTACTTTTTCTTTGTAAGGAAGGTCAGGTATTCTCTTTAAAATTTCTTTCCATTGAGGATTTTCTCCATGTTTCTCATAAAAAGCACCACGTGAAGTTACGTAAAAATGCGATCCAAAAAATTCATTTTTCTTGCGAATAGTGAGTTCAAGTATTTTTTGTCGAATTGCTTCTATCAGTTCGATAGCTTCTATTTTTTGTACGAGTTCTTGCTCCTCCGATTCCTTTCAAAACTTTTCTCTTGGTTTGCGTATGTTTCTGAGTTGTCCTTGAAGTCTTAGGATTTCTTGATTGAGTTCACCTTCACTCATCTTTCAGAGATACCCTATATATCATGACTGCAAGAGTGTACGAATATCGTCTTTTTCCACTTGAAGTGGTGTCCTTTTTTCTCAATCATGAGTTCATAAAGTATGCATAACTATATGTTAGCATATCCTGCGAATTATCACAACTTTTCCTTTACTATTGATTTTTCTCTCATTTTCTGTATCTTTCGGTCACTCTATTTTTTATTTTTCCTATGGCAAATATCGATCACGCACCGAGCAAATATATGCTCAATCTCCTCCATGTCCTCCCAGCATTTGCAGACGAAGAAAAACTCCGACTCAATGCTCTCATAGAAATCAATACTCACACGATCAATAAATACGAGATCATCACTGAGACAGGTACTCTCAAGCTCGATCGTGTCGGATACTCTTCGCTCTCATATCCATTTGCCTACGGTGCTATCCCATGTACGTGGGACCATGATGGTGACGCACTCGATATCGAGATCGTCGGAGTCACAGAGCCACTCGTGCCAGGATGTCTCGTCGAGGCTCGTATCATCGGTATCATGAAATTCGATGACTCAGGCGAGATCGATGATAAAGTAATCGCAGTACTCGCTGATGACAAACGTATGGATCATATCACGAGCTATGAGCAACTCGGCCCTCACTGGCAAAAGGAAACTGCATACTACTGGGAACACTACAAGGATCTCAAAAAAATGGACTGCTGTAAGTGTAATGGATTTTTCGGTGTGGAAGAAGCAGTCAAAATCATCAAAGAATGCGAGGAAAGATATAAGACAGAGTACCTTCCGAAATTTCAGTAATATGTGGAAAGCTTGAGAATATATCTTTGGATATACCGATGGTGAGATGCCGATGACCCGTGGCATTAGGGTCGAGCATGAGGCAGTAGGGCGTTTTTTTAGAAAAATTCTCACTAAGAAACAATATCAAGCATTGCTTGCTCGGAATCAAGCACTGATTGCTCAAAGACAAATGAGAGAAGCAGTGATGGAAACACTTGATAATCTATAAAAACACCATGGCACAAATCATCCCCACATGACATGAAGTCATCCTCTGAGAGGGGCAGATCATCGAGCTTGTATCATTTGAGGTCGAGATCGGTGAGAAACGAAAAATGTTCGAACGAGCGCGTCGGCCACCTGGCGTCCGTGTCATCATCGTCGATGAGAAAGAGAACAAAATCCTCCTCTCTCGAGAGTATCGTCGTGAGCAAGGAAAGTATGATTATCGTCTCCCAGGAGGGAAGGTGATCGATACAATCGCCGAAATGCGAGCATTTGACGGGGATATCACCCGAGAGGCGACTGATGCTGCTATCCAAGAGGCTCGCGAAGAGGCAGGTATCGTGATCCGTCATCCTGAGCTCATCCATATCTCTCGCTGTGGTGCCAATATCGAGTGGGATCTCTACTACTTCGTGGCGAAAGAGTGGTCAGATACTGGTGAGCATGAGCGAGATGATGAGGGTGAGTCAGATCTCACGACCGCATGGTATAGCTATGATGAAGTGAGAGAAAAAATCCTCCCAAATGAGATGAGCGAGGATCGGAGTGTGGCGGTAGTGTTGAAGTGGATGATGAGATAATTACTCAGCATAGAGCTTATAATAAAAATATTTTTTTGTCAATTTTACTTTTGACTTTCACCATTTTTTATTATGATACATCTATGCCTGACACGAGAAAAACACCAAATATATTTCCGACGACATCTCCTATTCTTTCTGCCGGTGCGCCCTATGAGAAGCGAGAATTCACTTTCCCGAGTCGTATGGGCGAGATTCCTCAGATTTTTGCTCATGCGCGCGGATACCTCGAGACCTACCGGGTTTCAGAGAGATTTCGTGAGCTCGATAAGGCTGGGTGGGAGATTATCCCATATATCATCACCAAACAAGAGGACCTCAATACTCTGGTGACATCTCCGAGCGATTTTATAAAAAAGATCCAATCATTTCCACATGGTATCCTCCCAAGATCGCTCCCTATCGATACTCGTATCATCCATATGGCTCGGAGGAGAAATCCAAATCCAAACAAAGATAAACCTGCTAATAACTGGCTACTCGAATGGATGGGTCCGCTCGATAGTCCAGATATCAGGGCCCAGATATTTGGTATCGACTCCAACTATACATGATCAGGATGAGTCTCGGCAGCGAAATCTCTCTGAGCTGGTACAGTACTTTCTCTTGAAGGGAAAGATAAGGTACCCTATGTGGTGCTCGCGACCCGATATCCGAACTATCCGAAATGAGCTCAACCCAATATCCAGACACCATATTCACTCTGACTGGATACCCCAGAGCTCCGATACCTCTGAGAAAAATACTTAGACGCGCTTATTTCCCAATGAGAGAGAGATTTATTCCACTTGGAGACAAAAAATCTACCAGCTCTTGGGAGTGATCTCACACTTGTGAAAGCCCTCATATATGTGGAGAATATGCATGAAGTCCATCCAAGTGCCAACCGAAAAGAGCGAAATATATTTTTTAAAGGAGAAACAAAGAAGGTGATCCTCACTCTCTGAGCGAACGGAGAGTATGCGTACCAGAGAGGAAGTCATGCGGGAGCAAAGTGAATTATCCAAATCACCGAAGGGGCGTATGTTGGATACAAAAATGCATCGGGATGACGCAACTCGTGACTCAGAGATGAATATATTCATGAACAAGTGCCACTCCAGTTCGAAGAAATGGTAAAAAGCCATAGAGCATCAGTGCTCGTAGCGTATAGTCATCTCGATAGACAGATGAGAGAATACCGTGACCATCCTGATCAGAGTGCTTACTTATGGCTTCGGTCGGAAAAATGAGCTCCCTATGCTCCTTATATACTTGCTGCAGGATACAACTCGAATAACACATGAAGAGTATGAGATCTTCTCATGGCACTTAGATGAGACCCTTCTCCAGGAGAGGTGATGGAGCGATTTTACCAAAATCTCACGAACCAATACCCAGAAGAGACTCGAGGATACATGAAAAAACTCGAATATGTCATGAGGCATGTGATGCAGATATCCGTCGCTGAACTTCCTATCGACTAGACTTTTTCTCGAGATAATCCTCCAAAATAAGTCTCGCACTCTCTGCGTCGATATCATCCGCTCATGAGAGGTGGGCTTCACTCGTCGTCAGGCGCTCATCATGGAGGATGATCGGAGTCGTAGGGAAGTGAGTCTCGAGAGTTTGCCCGAACGTCTTTACCCGCTGCCCATGTCGCGATAGAGTACCATCGATATTATAGGGCATGCCGAGGACGATCCTTGTTGCATTTTTTTGCGATAGGAGGTTTTCGATCTCTCTTATAAGGTTCTTCGTCGGGACAGTTCTATACGCAAACGCAAAACCCTCGATCGAGTAGGCGAGTCAGGATTTATGAGTTCAGTAGTCTATAGAAATTATATTTGACATTATTTTAATTATTAGTATATATACAATATATTATATTTACGTATGAATACTTTTTCTCCGAACACGTACTATCCATGACAAAAACTAACAAGATCAAATGAGGCATGATGGTCTTTTGAGTATCGTTTAGTATCTATAGAAGGAGATGTATGTACACTTGAGCTTATTGGAGTCTTTGATAGGGATTGAAACAGACAATTTTCTGTAGATAATACTTACCTTCAGATACCTTCCGAAGAACTTTCCGAGTTTCAGAGAGTCAGTACTTCGTGAGGTACGAAAGTCTTACCAGAAAGAACAAGCTTAATAGAGCGAATCTATAACATTATGAGCTGATCTCCACTTCCACAATAATCTTCGCCATCGTATCCTTTGTGATGTGGAGGTAGACGAGATGGGTACCTGCTGTTTTGATATGTGTTTTGTTTGGGAGGCGGATATCATTTTTTTCGAAGGCGATACCATATTTTTCGTTCACTCGTTTCCCGATCGCGTGTTCATCGAGTCCACCAAATACTTTTCCATTTTTTCCTGCGAGGGTAAATGAAAGTGTCTGTCCTTCGAGGATTTTCTGGATTTCAAAGGCTTTCTCAAGACGTTCTCGAGCACGATCTTGATCACGCTTTTTATCGTTTGCGAGTTTTTCGAGACGTTCCTTGGTGATCTCACGTCCGAGTCACTTCGGGATGAGGAAGTTGCGAGCCTGTGCCGATGATACTTCGATGATGGTTCACTTTCGTCCGAGATTGGCGATATCGGCGAGGAGTTCGATGGTGATTTTTGCTGTAGACATGATGTAAACTAAGGATATTTCCAATATACTAAAATATCCCTAAAATCCAAATTACTTAATCATCAGTACATTCACCGTATTCGCGAATCGAATTAGTTGCTCGGAAAAGATTCATCATTACATATCTTACACTATGATTTGATGGAAGAGTGAGTAGGTCTGCAGAAACTCAAACAACTCTCCCGTCGCTCATTATTTTTGCGACACGCATCTTATAAGGATGCCTTTTTTCTAGAGAAGTAAAAAGCGATGGATTCTCTCATCGTTGAATTTGTCAGATTAATCATAGCACATTAGGATCCTCTATATCGGTACTAGTTTTTCTGAGTGTACCCTCGAGCATGCCTAACGTATCAATTATTTGAAGGCGACAACCCGTTGGCTCTGTATAGGATGTTTTCAAAACGGGCTTTGCACTTATAGGTCCAGTTACTAAAGAAGCAGCTACCAGTGGGGCGATAATTTTTTTCATACTTCTTAAAACAAAAAATAAATAATAATGAAATATTAGAGTTGAAGAAAATATTGTCAAATAAAAAACTCATGGTAGTATAAAAATTTTGACTTTCCTCATTTTTCACTATAATCCCCGAGCTTATTTTCTAAAAATGAGCTTTAAAGTCCATCTTGGGGTATCGCCAAGCGGTAAGGCAGCGGACTTTGACTCCGCCATTCCTAGGTTCGAATCCTAGTACCCCAGCCATACTGGTGTCAAGCCAAATTTCTCGACTCTAGACCAGTTTTCAGTATACTATTTCGCACTCGAGAAGAGTACAGATACTCTGTTTTCTTCTCGGATTCGAAATCCGCTTTTTATCTCGCTTCGTTATAAGGATCTAAGTGCGCTCGCGCCCCTTATATGAGCATAACTTTCTTTAATTATGATTGCAGTAATCGAAATCGGTGGAAAACAGTACACTGTCACAAAAGATCAGACGATCGAAGTCGATCATCAGTCTCAGGATGTCGGAGCAAAGTTCGACGTTCCAGCCCTTCTCGTTGCCTCTGCTGATGGCAAGGATGTAAAAGTCGGTACTCCGACAGTCGAGGGATCAAAAGTTTCTCTCACCGTCGTCGACCACTTCAAGGGTGACAAGGTTCGCGTCTTTAAGATCATTCCAAAAAAGCGTCATACTCGAACTCATGGGTTCCGTGCAATGCGTACGACACTCCGTGTTACTACTATTGCTTAGTCTGTCTTCTGATAGGCGTGTTTAGTCCTAAAAAAACTCGATGACACCAAATCTGAATACTCGAGCTCGACTCAGTCGAGCCCTGCGGAATAATCTCAAAACATATTCTGCATGGGAGACGTTCCGAAAGTTTCAGTGGTTTACTCTCGCGATAATCGTTATTTTACCGATTTATCCTTCACTTTCTGTACTCGGTACAGACTATGAGGTATCGGCAGGCGATTATGATGAATCAACGATCATCACTGCCTATGGAGGTGATACCGATAGAAATGGCTCATATATCGGTTCCAATGGTCTCATCAGTACAGATTTTGATACCTCATCTCGAGGAAGTATCGAGCAAGAAAAAAAACAAGAAGAAGCGTGAGTTCAAAAGGCAAAAACGCATGTCGTCCAGGCATGAGATACGCTCTCTCGTATCGCCAGTCGATATGGTGTATCAGTCGATACGATCCTCTGGGCAAACGATCTCTCTGCGAGTGATAGTCTCACACCAGGTATGACTCTGCGTATCCCACCAGTCTCATGAGTGATCCATACAGTGGTCTCGGGGGATACGATCTCAGAGATCGCAGCACACTATGGGGTTGATCCAGATGATATCGTCCGCATCAACTGACTTCGCGATGCGGCATCTATCCGAAAGGGTATGGATCTCATGATCCCGTGAGCTGCTCGTAAAATAGTAGAAAAACTCACTCCAGAAAAGAAAACATCATCAAATACTACACTGAAGCCAGTTCCGACACAGACTCCTGCAACGAAGCCTACCGTCATAGATAGTGCTACAGGGCTCAAATCCCGATACCTCGTGAAGTATACTGGTCTATCCCGTGGATTTGCCTGGGGGAACTGTACATGGTATGTCGCACAAAATAAGAGTGTCACATGGCGAGGAAACGCGAATGCCTGGATGAGAAATGCGAAGGCTGCCTGAGCAAAAGTCGGACAAAAACCAATTCCAGGAGCAATCATCCAGTTCTCAGGTCGAGGATATAACCGCTACTATGGACATGTGGGTATCGTCGCAGATGTCACCGACGACTACGTCATCGTGAAGGATATGAACTACCGAAAAATCAATGAAGTAACTATCCGAAAAGTACCAATAGACGATGCTACGATCGATGGATATATCTATGTAGACTAAAAAATTTTGCAATCCAACAAAAGAGGATATAATACGCATGTCGAATTGTATCCTTTTTGTGCTCATGGAGTCAAAGAGTGGTGCCGGCAGTTTATTTTCTACTCTTTTATCCTATGAGTGCTAAGCGCTTATTTGTCGGGAATGTTCCATTTCGTATCGAAGCTGAAGAGTTTCGTGCTATGTTCGAGGAGGTAGCTCCTGTTCTTGATTTTTTCTGGCCTATGGACCGTGATACTGGTCGTAAAAAAGGTTTTCTCTTTGTCGATGTCGATGAAGCTGATGTCGAAAAAGTCGTCGCAGCAATGAATGGAAAAGATGTTATGGGTCGTGCTATCGCTGTAAACGAAGCTCGTCCACGCGTCTAATCATATTTCGAAAATAAAATATCTCTCCGTTTTGGGGAGATTTTTTTGGTTTTTTCCCTACTTCCTCTATAATTCCACTCATGCAAACAACACCCCTCACACATATCGGCTTTATCATGGATGGGAACCGCCGATGGGCAAAAAAACTCGGAAATATCGCTAAAATCGGACATGAACATGGAGGGAAAAAATTCGAAGAGGTGATCGAGTGGTGTCATGACGCTCATATTCCTTTTGTGAGTTTTTGGGCTCTCTCAAAGGAAAATATTACAGAACGATCAGAGGATGAGCTCGAGGGGATTTTTGATGTATTTCGATCGATATTTGGGAAACTTCTCTCACTCGCTCATGAGAAAAAGATACGACTCACTGCTGTATGAGATCTCTGGCTCCTCCCACTCGATATCCGTACGAGTCTCCTCGATGCTATGGATGCGACCCGAGACCACGAGAGCATGACTGTGATCCTCGCGATCGCCTATAGTGGTCAAGATGAGATTATCCGTGGAGTGAAACGCTATATTCTCGAGTGACACGATATCCGCGACCTGGACGAAAAGAAATTTCTCCCATTTCTCGATACAGGGAATTTTCCTCCACCAGATCTCATCGTCCGTACCTGAGGAGCAGAGCGTCACTCAGGCTATTTTCTCTATCAGTCAGCATATAGTGAATACTTTTTTTCTCACCTTCTCTGGCCGGATTTTTCTCATGCGGAATTCGAGAAATGTATCGAACACTATAGTCAAACGAAAAGAAATTTCGGAAAATAGAGCAAGAAATTGATTTTTTTTTCTAGTTGTGGTAGATTTGTATTAATTCGTCTCTTATGATCAAAGACTGGTACCCAGCATATCAAGAAAAAGTGAATCTTGCTCTCAAGGAGTATTTTGACGCGCGATACACAGAAATCGTCTCTCCTCGGGAAAAAGAGTTCCAAGAAGCTCTTCGCTATGCAGTCGAGGGAGAAGGGAAGCGTATCCGTCCGATCCTCGCGATGATCATGTACGAGGAAGTGATGGGGCTCCCATGAGATGCGATCCTCCCATACCTTCTGGGACTCGAGCTTATCCATGCCTACTCACTCGTCCATGATGATCTCCCATCGATGGACAATGATGAGTTCCGTCGTGGACAACTCACCGTCTGGAAAAAATACGGAGAATCCACAGGTATACTCGTCTGAGACGCTCTTCAGTCTATGGGGATCGAGTGTCTCGCACTCTCGGGGGATACACGAGTTATCTCTGAGATAGCGAATGCGATCGGTGATATGGGGATGGTACGTGGACAGGTCCGTGATGTCCTCTCTGACCATATGAGCATGGAGCAAAAAGACATCATCCGTCTCCACGATGAGAAAACATGACGACTCATATCTGCTTCTCTCCTCGTCGGAGCGATCCTCGGAGGGATGCAAGATCAGACGACGATCGACCGATTTCGCTGGTTCGGCGTACTGATGGGACGAGCGTTCCAGGTACGAGATGATATCCTCGACTATGAGGGTGATGAGGCCACTGTCTGAAAACTCGTCGGAAAAGATGTCGCGAAAGGGAAGGGGATTGTCGCGTTCATGGGTATAGAGCGAGCAAAGACGCTCCTCGCCGAGCTCGAGTTTGCACTTCTCGATATTGCGAGCTCGTTCCAGACCGCGAAATTCTCTGATATCGTGGAGTATATCACGAGGAGGGAGAAATAAGAACATATGTCTACTAAAGTTATAACAAAAACCATAAATTGACTCACGCCAGACGAGCAGAAAGAGCTGGAGAGGAGGGGATTTTTTGTGAAAGATATAGTAAATATTTGATCTTTATTTCCGAGTATAACTATTGCGACAGTTATACTTTCTATTTCAGTGGCTATTGCTTTTTGTATCTCAATGTTATTGGCAATTTTACTTGAGAGCTCGTCGCTCAATTATTATGTAAAGTACTTATTTTACCTTCTTGGATATTTAGCAACCATTCCGACTTTACTATATTTTGGAAAAAGACTTCTCAACTATATTTTAACTTGAAAAATTTTCTATAATCATTCAGTAGTAGACAGCGGTAAGATAAATACATCAAGTATTTATAAAATAAAAATTATTAACCTTATAGCCAGTTCTGTAAATAGCATAAAACAATCAGTAAAGTGAGTAAAAACATCCCAACTGATTTTAGCTCCAATATTAATCCCTATGCTTATTATTGCCTGAATGCAAGCATTAGTGGATTTTAGTAGTGGTTCATGAATTGAATATATGTTATATGTAATTTATCCAATAGTAGGTTCTTTTTTTTGAAGTATTTTACTCGCCTCATTGTTACGCACTATTTTAGAATCTCTCCACCCCCTCTACGCCTTCTGAAATCTCTGATCCAAGATCCAATCCCTCACTCCCCGTATCTCTGATGAGAGTAAAAAGATAGAGAAGGAGTTTTCTACTGATATGAATTTCCGAACTCTCTCAGATGCATTTGATACTCTAGCAAAAGACTTCAATACAATCATCGAGTATGTCATCAGGCTTGAAATCATAGAAAAGAAAGCCAATAAATGAAACCTCTTTGACTCTACCAAATATATCAATTCTCTCAGAGAAGATATCAGAAATCCTCTCATAGCCCTGAGATCATTTCTCGAGAAGAAAAAGACAGAACTCGAGTCTTCACAAGAAGAGATGAAGAAAGTGAAAGTGAGAGTATGATGAAACGGGGAAACAGAAAACCTCGACCTCAGCTCGAAACGCACTGAACCACTCATTCAAGAACTCACAGAGAATATAGAGAAACTCGATAGGATGATAGAGAAATTCTAAAATGAGAAAACATTTGATTTCTGAGAAAATCTGATATAATGAACCCAACCTCGTAAGAGGAATCAAGTAAAGGAGAAAGAAATAACTCCAAAGAAAAAGACCCCTGCAAGGGTCTTTTTCTGTTATCGGTACTGGCGAAGAAGTTTTCTCCGAGTCCGACCTGTCACTCGCCGAGAGCGAATAACGATTTCTCTCCCGAAGAAGAGAAATATCAAGTAAAGGAGTTGCCTCATAGTATGAGGGGGTTAAGAATTAACTCCTAGCTCCTAGATGGACTAGGAGCTTCGAGATTATATATTTCTCCAGAAGAATGCAAGAAATTAGCACTTTCTCTCACTATACGCCTTCCACGTATTCTCGATGAGAGTAGCGACGGTCATCGGTCCGACGCCACCAGGAGTCGGAGTGATCGCTCTCACATAGTCCACGAGATCATCGTAGTCGGTATCACCACGAGCAACTCCACCCACGAAGGTATTGCCTACATCGATGATGATAGAGTCAGGTGTGACCATATCACGAGTGATAAGACCAGGATGACCGACAGCAGAGATGATGATATCTGCATTTTTTATTTTTTCAGAGAGGTGTTTGGTGGTGCTATTACAGCTCGTTACGGTTGCTCATGCATTGATGAGCATGAGTGCCATAGGTTTTCCGACGATGTTGGACCGTCCGAGTACGACGACATGCTTCCCGCGGACATCTATCTGATAGTGATGGAGGAGGGTCATGATACCCTTGGGTGTACAGCTCCAGAGTCCATCATGTCCGAGGAACATATTTCCTATCTGTGTACGCGTAAATCCATCGACATCTTTACTCGCCTCGATGCACTCCGTCACGGCATAACGATCGATATGAGCAGGAAGTGGAGCCTGGACGATGATACCATGGATACGATCGTCACGCGAGAGTGATCTCACCTCTTCCTCGAGTTCTGTTTGAGAGATGTTCGGATCAAAACGATAGAGTCCAAATCCCATCCCGACCTCGCGGGCACGTTTTTCCTTCATGCGAATATATGCGAGAGACGCAGGGTTGTCTCCTACGAGGACTACAGCGAGCATCGGTTTATCAGCACCAGTCGGAGAATAGGTAATCTGATTTTTGATATTTTCGAGGATGTGAGCAGCGACGGTAGTTCAGGAGAGGATCATGAGGTTTTATTATATTATAGTTTATGTTACTTTCGTGACCGAAAGTAACCAAAGGTCTTGGGGTGGCAACGGAGCCTTCACGCGTTCATTCTCGATACTTGATTTGCACATCATTGCCACCCCAAACCCCAGTGATGCGTCGTGTGAAGAAGTGATTACTATTTCCTTAGGTAATCTTCCCCCTTTTTCGTGATCTGGCGACCACGCGGAGTCCGCTCGAGGAATCCGATCTGGAGGAGGTATGGTTCGACGACATCTTCGATCGTCGCGACCTCCTCTCCGATCATCGATGCGAGAGTCGAGAGTCCGACGGGGCGCCCGCCAAATGACTCGACCAAGTGTGTGAGGAGCTGGCGATCCAAGATATCAAGCCCATGACTATCGACTCAAAAACTCTCAAAAATCGCCTGACACTCTTTCGCTGTCGAGATCGCTCGACCGATCGTCGCATAGTCACGAAGGATCTTCACATATCGGTTAGCGATGCGAGGAGTCCCACGAGATCTGCTCGCGATAGATCGGAGTGCGTCGTGAGAGATATCGCTATCTCCGAGAAGTGAAAATGATCGTCTCGTAATCTCAGTGAGCTCATCTTCATGATAAAAATCTAGTTTCATCACATTCCCAAATCGATCCCGCAGTGGTGCAGAGAGCGCAGAAAGACGGGTCGTCGCACCGATGAGAGTAAATTTCGGTATATCCATCTTCACGCTCGTCGCACCTGTCCCAGATCCGATCATGATATCGATCTGGAAGTCCTCCATCGCCGAGTAGAGGATTTCCTCGATCTGAGGTCGCAGGCGGTGGATCTCATCGATAAAGAGGATTTCACCCTCTGTGAGAGACGTGAGGAGAGAAACTATGTCGGATTGTTTTTCGATCGCAGGACCACTCGTATGCTTGATCGGAGCTGCCATCTCATGAGCAATCACACTCGCGATCGTCGTCTTTCCGAGGCCAGGTGGACCGTAGAAGAGGATGTGTTCGAGCGGAGATTTGCGGATTTTCGCACTCTCGATCGAGACAGAGAGGTGTGCTTTCATCTGCTTTTGTCCGATGTATTCCGCGAGACTGCGGGGGCGCAGTGATATCTCGGAGACGATTTCTTCTTCTCGTTGCTCTGGTTTTACGATACGGGTGATGTCGGGTTTCACGGACTCGATAGGCATGGCTCTATGATAGGGAAAAGGAGAAAAAAAGCAAAAAAGAGAAGAGTGTATTTATGAAAAAAATAAATATAAAGTCAAAAATAAAATTGACAAGTAAAATATAAAAATTATAGTAATAATCCATTATTCTTACCTGTGGATAAATACAAAGAGTGAACTTTTGAATTTACTGAATGAGCAAAATCTTTTCTTAAGGGTATTTTTTTGCATGAAAAATGTAAAAACTTTACACAAGATGAAAAAGTAAAAATAGAGAAAGCCTATAGCATAGCAATTTGTGCTCATACGGGACAAAAAAGATGAGACGGAAGACCATATATAGAACATATAGAACGTACAGTAATCAGATTTCTCAGTATCACGAAAGAACACCTCGTAGATGCTAATGATGTTATCGTCGCCATTCTCCACGATACGATTGAAGACCATCCCGAATATATCAGTGAGATACGTAAAAAATTTACAGATTCTTCTATATATTTTCGTGTACTATGACTATCAAAGCCAAGTTCAAATATAATGACAGATATTTATACGAACTATGTTCGTGCAATTATTCGAAGTCCAGAACTTTTTTTTCAGTGATATTGAAGGGGTTTAGAACATATACAGTATCTCCTCTCTGCGTTTTTTAAAAAAAATTTTTCTCAAGATCAAGTACTGAGCCAGTCAGAACTCTTTACTTATCTTCAGACTCTTTGATTAACCTATAGTTTTGAAAATCTAAGAGATTACCAAAATTACCAATTTTTATGGATGATCGCTCTTTTAATCGAGAGAGATTTCGAGATTAAGGTTGCTGATAGGCTCGATAATCTTGATGATCTTTCGGGTGTAGATATTGAATATATAGAAAAAAATCTCATTTCTACTGAGGTTTATATAAAAAAAGCAGAAACTTTCTGAAGAAGTGATCTCCTAGAACTACTGAAACAGTGAATGAGCAAGCTGAAGAAACGAAAATCAGAGTTTACATGAGACGTAGCTTTTCCCGCTTCACTCCCTTCATCGCAGCAAGACTAGTATTCATATTTTCGAGAAGCTTTTCTCGATAGAGCTTCAATTCCGCATTAGCAATTGGCTTACCTGTAGTGATGACGATAGATACATCGGTAAGTCTCACACTCTTGATATAGGTGAAAAGTTCTTGTCTCCCTGCTTCTTGGAGTGTTTTTCTCACACCATTCCATGCGAGAGCTGTAAGTATATCTCTCTCCCGATCATAGTAGTCTGGATTTCGCTCATGATGTGCAAGATTGATTTTTTGCATATTAGTTCTTCTTTGGTCGTATTTTTATGACTTCGCGTCCGACATTTTGTCCTGGACGTTTGTAGAGGAGGCTTCACTTGCGAGTCGAGAGTTCCATACGTGGAGGGAGGAGCGATACGATCGTGAAGCCACTATCCTCGATCACATCATAGATCTCTGTGAAGTATGAGTACGTACCATGGATATCCCAGAAGGGAAATGTCATGACTATAGTACCATCGAAATCGAGATTTCGCAGCCCATGAAAAAATGAGTCATAAATACGCATGAGCTTGGCTCGCTCTGTTTTTACACGATCGAGGGTGATATCTTTTTTCTGCATGATTTCACCGAGATAACCCTCGCTGACAATGATGGTATTGGCAAGTTTCTTGTCCTCGAAGTGGCGAAATATGCGACTCGCATCGAGTTCGAAAATATCGATAGTGAGGTTACGAAAATCTCTTCTTGGAGTTCCTCAGGCTTTGCGAATTCGCTCGTGCCAGACACTTTCCTCACTGACAAATGTATCGACACTCGACTGAGATGCACGGACCATGTCTGGAGATATATCGCTTCCGATGAGAGAGGTGTATCCCATATTGAGTCACTCGATGAGAGTCGTCCCGAGTCAGGAAAATGGATCATAGAGACGTTTGGTTGTATCAGTCGCGTTCGCGAGATGGATCATCATATCGACAAGCTTCGGCGGCATCATCCCGACCACCATATCGCGAGACTTCCCAGTATCTCGACGAGTATAGGCATCGATATCCTGACAGGCAAGAGTCACACCGAGGTGATATAGTTCTCCCATTTTGACGATATTGTACTCGAGTCATGTTTTTCCGAGTTTTTCTCATTTAAATACAGCACTCACGATATTACTATTTTCTCGATTGACGAGGCGCGCAGATACTCCCTCATCGGAGAGAGTTTTTTTGATCCGTAGACCGATATCTGAGAGCCGATACTCGAGCCCATAGGCCCCGAGGGCAAAGTTCATCTTTCCATCTTTTCCCTGTGCTCGTATTTCTCTGATCACATCAGTCGGGAAGCGTTTCTCATCAGTCTCAGCTATGAGTTCGATGAGACGGATCGATCCGCCGATCGAAGCAAATATTTCGCGCATTTCCTCTGGTGCCTTCTCGACATGAAATAGAGCGATCTCCTCAGAGTGTGAATGATAGTGCGACTCTCCGAATATCGAAAAAAGCTCCGCAAGCGAGAGCTTCCATTCGCGACCGAGGGTGAAGGCGTAGAGAGACATTATTTATTGTTTAAAGCGTATCAACTGAGTACGTTAGAAGTTGTCCTGGTATACATATCACAAACTTCTTCTGGATCTCTCCAGATTCCCACTTTTATTCCCTTGCCAACCGTAGTTGCGCCTACATATACTCATACTTGTTTTGCATTAACCGTCGTAACTTTACTGCCAGTATCGATCTTTGATGCATTCGGTAAGGTAAGTACATAATTTCCTTTTTCATCTGTATGACATACGGCTCATTCTCAGAGAGTGATTTTTACGATTTTTCCAGCAGTTTCCTTTTGTATTTCTCGAGCAGGATTTACATCATAGAGAGGTGCCTCCGGAGTTAAAAGATAAGCGACTCATGTAACTGCTAGTGTTCCTCCAAGTATTGCTCATGCACCTGTAAGTAATGCTATTTCTTGCTGTTCCATATTAAAAAGGGTAAAAATGATAAATTATCCTTCCCACACCGCAGTGACGACATCTTCATTAGAGCTCACAGGAGATGGAGGAGTGGTAGATCCTTCGACGATTTTCTCGAGCCCGATACGACCTTTTTCTTTATCGACATTGTAGACGCGGACTTTCACGATCTCCCCTTCTTTTGCGACATCGTTCACATTAGCAACTCGCTCTTTGACACCAAATTTTGAAATATGAATCATCCCTTCTTTTCCCTTCGCTATTTCGACGATTGCACCCACTGTATCGAGGATTTTGACGATTTTTCCCTCATACACATCTCCGACCTCGATATCTTTGAGGATACCCTTGATAAACGCGAGTGCAGCCTGACCTGCTTCCTGAGTTTTGGCAGTGATCGTACAATTTCCATCGTCTTCGAGATTGACCTCGACACCGTATTCTTTCTCGATACCCTGGATCGTCTCGCCACCCTTTCCGATCACCTCACGCATCTTGTCCTCTGGGACAAATACCGCGAGGAGAAATGGTGCATATGGAGAGAGTTCCGCACGAGGGGTAGAGAGACACTTTCGCATCTCACCCATGATATACTCTGTCGCGTCGACTGATTTTTCGAAGACATTTTTTATCACTTCCATCTTGAGGCCTGCGATCTTGCAGTCCATCTGAAGCGCAGTGATACCTCGATCTGTACGGGCGACCTTGAAGTCCATATCTCCGAGGAAGTCCTCCTGAGCCTGGATATCAGCAAGGATCTCATATTTTCCTGTATCTTCATCGTAGATCATCCCCATCGCGACACCTGCTACCATAGACTTGATCGGTACACCTGCATCCATGAGCGACATCGTCGATCCACAGACACTTGCCATGGAACTTGAGCCATTACACGTCGTAGTCTCGGATACTACACGGATCATATATGGAAAATCGGTCTCACTTGGGAGGACTGGCTCGAGAGCCTTCTCTGCGAGGCGTCCATGTCCGACCTCACGTCGTCCGACTCCACGAAGTGGCTTCACTTCTCCGACAGAGAATGGAGGGAAGTTGTAGTGATGGACATATCGCTTAGTATCCTCCTCATACATATCATCGATGATCTGTATATCACTCGGTCCTCCGAGTGTCGTCACTGAGAGTACCTGTGTCACTCCACGCTCGAAGAGAGCAGATCCATGTGTACGAGGGAGGATCGGAGCCGTCGCACGTACAGGACGGACTTCGTCACACTTTCGACCGTCGAGACGAGTCTTCGTCGTCAGCACTGTCGAGCGCATATGGCTCGATATGACTTTTTTCACACTGTCGGCTATGTCAGCCATTTTCGGAGTATTGGTATCCTCGTCGTATCCGAGTTTCTCTGCAGTTGCTTCTACGAGATCATGCATCGCATCGTGGAACTCGAGTTTTCCGAGATTGTAGAGAGCGACGATCTCTGCTTCAGTGACGATATTTTTTACTTTTTCGATCACGGCTGGATCTGTATCGACGACTGTGAGTGTTGTCTCTGGGAGAGCGTGGACGGTAGTGTAGGATTTTACGAAATCATTTTGTGCATTACAGAGTTCTTTGATAACGCTATGAGCGTACTCAAATGCTTTGACCATGAGATCATTGCTGACTTCTTGTCACTGACTCTCTACCATCGTGATCGCATCGAGTGTACCAGCGACAGTGAGGTCGAGGTGGGCAGTCTTGAGCTCTTCGAAGCTTGGGTCAAATATGAAGTTCCCACTCGCATCAGAGGCAATACGGACTCCTGCTACTGGCCCCTCGAACTCGCGAACTCCCGCGAGCATGATCGAGAGACTTGCTCCAGTCACTCCATAAAATCCAAAATCAGAAAGACCTGAGGAGCTCATGATCGTCGAGATGATCTGTGTGTCAGTGCGAGTATTTTTCGGGAACATCGGGCGGATCGGACGATCGATGACACGAGAGTTGAGGATGCTGGCTTCGCTCGGACGACCTTCACGCTTCATGAAGCGATTTCCTCCGATTTTTCCATTGGCATAGTATTTCTCCTGGAACTCGACGGTGAGGGGGAAGAAGTCTCCGTCTTTCGGGTTGCCGATACCAGTCGTGGTGAGGAGGAAGTTCCCGACTTCGTCAGAGATGACGACAGATCCAGTCGCGAAAAGCGCGAGTCGACCAGACTCGAAGGTGATATTTTTGCCACCGATAGAGTAGGTCTTCGTGACGACAGCTCGTTCGAGCGCGAGCTTATCTTTGAGTCATACGATCATAGAAATGAAGATGAAAAATTAGAGTACAACATTCGCTCGTCTCTCCAAACAAAACCACTCAAAGTGAGCTCGTTCGGATGGGCGAGAGGAATATGCGAGGGAATTATAGGGAAAAAATAGGGAAATGCAAAATATCTTGATTTCTATAAAAAATCGATACAATCACTCCACACGCAGGTATAGCTCAATTGGCTAGAGTACCGCCTTGCCATGGCGGCTGTTGTGGGTTCGAGTCCCATTACCTGCTCCAGAAAAATCAAATCCCCTTTCCTTTTAGAGAGGGGATTTTAAGTCATATCTATTTTCTTCAGGCGGTGATAGTATAAAAATTTTCTCTACACCATTCGATCAACAGCCTACCAGTATCGCCGCTACGTCCCGTAAACATACAAAGCGTAGGGAGAATCTCGGGTATATCAATAGTTGGTATTTCTAAAATAGTTGTATTTTTACTAGATTCTCTGTTAAGAACTGAAAAAATAAGAGTATCAGTTTCTGGGCTATAACTCGTAGAGTAGCATTCTCAGTTTCAATAGTGGATTCTTGGTCATCTATTTTGTGTCATACTTTCAGTTCAAAATTCAAATTTCATTCTTTGTAAATCATCTTCTTTTCTTCCCGCATCGCTCGCATTACATCAAACTATAGGCAAACCCTTCGCTATATTGATCGACTGTTGCAATTTTTCCATGCATGCTTTCGAGGATTTGAGATAGGCAAAAAGGAGAGCTGATACTAAAGGTGTGGTTTCTTGATAGGCTCGAATACTTTTAAGTGGAATATTTGTTACATCTTCCCAATCATTTCCAAATAAGTCTCACTGTTTGGATAATTCTCCACGCGTTAAGCTCACATCCCCATGTATACTTTGGAATATACTATAAAATGACTTTCAAGATTGTATTACGGTACCACTTCTATCTTTTGTGGCGAGTACCCATTCTGTAAGAAGTTTTTTTCTAAGAGCTTCATTTGAGTGTGTTCATAAGGATAAATAAAGCTTAATGAGTTGTCACATTCAAGATCGTACCCCAGTATGATAAGATAAATCATTAACACTTTCTATATCAAGAACTTCCATAACTCTTGATGCAAATATTATATCTACTGCTCTCTTGCTTTGCCCCCAAGCCACGCTAGATAACACTTCTTTAACCTCATTACTGAGAGTACCCTCAAAGTATACTGGTACATCTGGAAGCTCGCATGTATCTATGGGGAATGTTGGTATATATGCGAGATCCATGAGGGGGGTGGGAGTTTACCGAAAAGTAAAATACTCTTATTTATACTATTGTCAAATAATATAGTAAGACTATTTATACTAAAACAATTCCCCCGATCACTCGGAGGAATTTTGTTATTGTGGCAAACTTTTTGGCGTACTGCGATCACTTGCTGATGTCGCTGGGTATGGGTTGGTGACACGAGGAATAGGAGTGGTCGGATATGCTCCAGATGTTGTCGTGGTTGTATTTTTCTTGGCAGTACTCGTCGTCGTAGTTGATTTCTCAGTAGGAGTTTCAGTGGTCACCTCAGGCTTCGGAGCTCCAGGGAGCGCCTCACACACGATGCCATTTTTATTACCGTCAAGTCTATAGATATCGAGAGATTTTACCTTCGCAGCATCTATACCTTGGTTGTAGCTCGCGATCTCACTCGCACACTGATCATATTTTGCCTGAGCCTCTGGCTGAGTAGCGAAGTTCGAACAGTTCAGATCTCATTCTCACTTTACTGGGAGAGCACATGATCCCATGAGTTTGAGTCCATCCTTGGTATGAGAGACACGTGACTCCTGGATATTGCCAGTTTCCCAGAGCTTCCCGAGATCGAGATCATAGTTAAATGTCTCGATACCGATCGCTGCGAGGAGGATGATACCGAGTCCGATCGCAAATCCTTTCTTGATGATGCCCATCATATAGAGGAGGATGATCACTGCGATGAGGAGTACCATGAACCAGATACGAGTAGATTTCGTATTGCGAGCCTTCTCGGCTCCAAGAGCGAGGTCTGCGGCAGTTTTCTTGAGATCGACCATAGAGAAAAAGTGAAAAATAAAGTGAACGAGAGTATTATAGATAAAAAAGAAGAAACACAAAAGGAACTTTTACAGATTATTTTCAGTAAAAAGTAGGCATTTCCATCCTCTTTTTCGAGCACTCTCTAGATTTTTCTCACTATCATCTATAAATAAAATATCTGATCATCTCGCTCCGATGAGCTTTTCTGTATGCTCATAGATTTCTTGCTCAGGTTTTACATATCATAGAGTGCAGGATTCTACGACAATTTTGTATGGAATATGCGGTATGTTGGCAGAATTTCTGAGTATAGGGAATACACCAGGATATATATTCGACAAAATATGAATATCTATTCCTTTCGATATCAACTCATGGATGGCTTTATGTGTTCAAGATATGGGCGAAAAGTTACTTACCCAGAAATCTAAAAAAGGGAATACTTCCTCTTGTATTGTGAATTCTCGATAGAGGTTTTGCAGGAAGTCTTGAGGATCAAGTTTTCCTCTGCACATATCATCGTCATTTTTTAACCAATACTCTCTTACAAGGTGTTCGGCTATATTGAGCTTGATAGCGAGATTTTTAATCCCATCAGAAAAACGAAATACTACTCATCACAAATCAAAAACTACCCGACTCGAAGGTCCTACGGATGCAAGTATCTGGTTTGTAAGACTATTCATGTTCTTCTAGTTTTGGCTTCATAAAAGGGAAGTACTGACACTCGCGAAGAGGTTTGTCTTCGAGAAATGCAAACATACGTTCACCGAACCCAAATCCACACGTCGGAGGCATGCCATGTTCGAGCATCTCGACGAAGTCCCACTCTGGCATCATGGCTTCATCATCTCATCCTGCGAGGAGCTCTTGCTGTGCCTCAAATCTCTTTCTCTGATCGAGTGGATCATTGAGCTCAGAAAACCCATTTCCCACCTCGCTTCCTGCGATGATCGGCTGAAATCTCTCGACGCGACCAGGATTGCTCGCAGATTTCTTCGCGAGAGGGGAGATGATCTCAGGATGATTGATGAGAAATGCAGGTCCAGTGATCGTCTTTCGCACGTATTTCCAGAGAGTATCCGTGAGGCGTTCACGATTGTCTCATTCGTACTTCACTCCGAGTTCCTGGAGTTTTGCGCGCATGGCTTCGTCACTCGCGGTGAGGAGATTGATGCCAGTTTTGCTCTCGACCGCTTCGAGGTAGTCGATACGTGGCCATGTCCCCGCGAGGTCGAATGTATACCCCTTCGCAGTGAAGCTCGTCCGTCCATAGACCTCTCGTGCAATCGTCTGGTAGAGCTCCTCCACGAGACGCATGCCATCCTCGTAGTCCGCATATGCCCAGTAGAATTCCATATTGGTAAATTCCTGGAGATGTTCTGGACTCGATCCTTCGTTTCGGTAGGCTCGTCCGATCTCAAATGTCTTCGGAAATCCTCATGCCATGAGACGTTTCTGCCAGAGTTCACCGACACAGATACGCATGTAGACATCGACATCGTAGTCGTTGTGATGCGTCGCGAAGGGTCGTGCCTCCGCTCATCCTGTCGTGTGTTCGATCGTCGGAGTTTCGACTTCGAGAAATCCCTTCGCCTTCATAAAGTCTCGTGTCACTTCCCAGAATTTCGCTTTCCGATAAAACATCGCCCTGAGCTCGTCATGCATCGTCATATCGAGATAGCGTTTACGATAGCGCTCATCGTCGTCCTCGATACCATGCCATTTTTCTGGGAGTGGTCGGATCGCTTTCGTGAGAAATGAAAACTCATGTGCAAAGAGCGTAAGTTCACCTTTGTGTGTATAAAAAAGTTCCCCTCGTACTCCGATAAAGTCTCAGAGATCGATAAGCTTCTCAGCAAACTTGTATGCAGAGAGTGGCTCTGCTTCACTTGTGAGTTCAGTTCTCAGTTCTCCATCTACACGTATCGAACAATTCTCTCGGGAAAAAAGTACCTGTATGCGTCCTGTTCCATCAGAAATCGTGGCGAAGCAGATCTTCCCAAAGGACCGATGAAGCATCACACGTCCAGCGAGAGCGACCTGAGATGTCGGTGCTGCGATGATCGTCTCCACATCTCGAAGTGTCGATACTACACCTTCCTCGAGCTTGGCAGGGAAGCGAGCAAGTATCGCGCTGATCTGATCTGTGGTATCAAACCGAGTGGCAAATGGGTTGACCCCGAGTGCGCGCATGCGTTCGAGTTTGGCGATGCGGTCGAGGGTTTCGGTAGAGTAGTTTGGAGTGGTCATAGAGATGAGAGAAAAATCCCTTCCAGTATATGAAAAAGAAGGGAAAAGGCAAAATTAGTTCTCTGTAATAGCAAATACAAGATTGGCTGTTTTTTCTCAGAGGTATCCACTTATGGAGTGCTTTATTATAGTTTTTGCGTATTCTATGGGAAGTCCAGGAACTTCTATATATTCTTGAGTTTCACGGTTTTCGGTAAGTGCCCTTCGTAAACCTGAGTGAGTTGTTATCATAGCTTGAAATTTTTAGTGTTAAGAAGGAAACCAACGCAGTAAAAATCATGGGTGAGGACATATATACTGCATACTTTTCATGTCTTCGAGTGTACAATATCCTTTGAGTTTCCATTTTTCGAAATCTACTCCTGTGAATACTTGTAGATGAAGATGAGGTACCCAGTTTCAGTTTTGTTCACTTGTACCGAGAGTTCATAGTTTTTCTCCAGCCTGAATTATAGAGCCTTTTCATGGGAGACTTTTATAGTCCATGTGACCGAAAAGTGCAAAAAACTTCTGATCAGAGAAAGAGTATTCCATAATTACATACCCTCAGTAACCTCAGTGTCAATCCTCGTAGTTCACCTCGTATACTTTTCCAACCAATGGGTTATAAATTGATGCAATCCCCTGTGTCATTATGTCTATACCAAGGTGAAATACCCTTCCTTCGTTGTAAATATGAGTACCCTTTAGTTTATAACTTCTATTGTCGAGGTATCATCCTATTCACCAACTTTTTCCAGACTCTCTAAGAAGGGTCATATTATGTGTATTCATATATTCTGTATCGCGTACTGGCATATCCAAGTAGTATGACTCGATAAAATCAAAAATATAAGGTTCTCAATGATACTGATTTCCAAGAATGGGAAATGGCGCTACTTCGTTGTATAGAATAGTATAAGGGTACATAATTCGAAATGTTATAAAAATAAGAAACTGATTACTTCTTTCGGCTTCTCAAAAACAATCATCTGAAATGCCGTCCCAAAAATCTTTCTCATAAAAAATCCGCTCGAGTATGAGCGGATTTTCTGTTGGCGATTTCTGTATCATCATGAAAATTCCCGCTCATAGAGGAGTGTCTTCTTCGTGATGATAGTAAGAGAGAACATAGTTTTCTGGAAAAGGAGAAATGAGGCTCTAGAAAAATAAAACCTCCCCGTTTTTCGGAGAGGTTTGAAGTGTAAGTATTTACTATCAAAGAACCTATCCGAGTGGAGAGGAAATCTTCTTTGTGATGATAGTGGCTCTGTGAGTCATGGGATGACTATATTCGAGAGTCGGGTTTTGTCAAAATTTTTTCTCTCGGGGAAGTGAGATCGATCGTGTAGAGTCGTTTTCTAGGAGATTGCTCTCTTCGTGCATCAAATTTTTTCTTATCAGTTTGATGCCACCCATTAGCTGTGATTGCTCCCTCGAGTTGTTGATTATCTGTGACCAGTATGAGCTCTGATTCTCTCACTCGAGCAAAGTTCTCCCCGAACTCTATAAGTGTACGACAGTATCACCGACCACGATAGTCTCACAGGACTACGAGCGATCCGAGCTCGAGAGTATTTGTGACACTCTCCACGACAAAAAGACGAAGACAACCGATCGGAGTATCTTCAATTTTTCCAAGATAAAATTCACCTATAACTTGCTCGATATTTTCTCTACTCATTGGCCTCAGTGCATTTTCTACTACACTTCCTCTGAGTTTCACTACGTCTTCCACATCATCATGTGTTGCTCGATGAATAGTGAGAGGGGTAGTAGGAAGACAAAGATCCATATAAAAAAACAATTCCTCCGAGTATATAATTCCCAGAAAGAAAATCAAAACATTTTTCTCCATTTTTCTATTTCTCTTCTCGTACGCACGCTCCCCACCACTCACCGAGTTTTTTGATTTTTTTCTCGAGCTCTTTTCCTTTTTCTGAGAGACTATATTCTCAGAGAGTATTTTTCTTGAGTACACCTGCTACTACGAGTTCAGCCAGACGATCAGTGAGGATCTTGGTATTGGCATCTCAGATATATCGACGGATCGTCGTGAAGGTATGACATCCGTTTCCGATCGCATACATGATAAAAATACTCCACTTCTTCCCGAGGAGGGTGAAGAGTGCTGTCATATTCGGACATGAACAACTTGGAGATTTGACCATAAAATGAGTATAGTCAATTTGTTTTTTAAAGCAAAAAATTTGCAATCTGAAAAAATATCCATACACTCTCATTACTTTAAAAAATAAAGTTTTTAGTGTCTCTGACTATTTACTACCCCTACTAACTATTTACTATTATGTCATTTCTTACCAATCTCAAGTGGCGCTACGCGACCAAAAAATTTGATCCGACTCGAAAAGTCAGTGATGCTGATCTCGATACTATCGTCGAGGCAATCCGCATGACTCCTACATCTTTTGGACTCCAGCCATACCATTTCTACATCGTAGAAAACCCATCTATAAAAGAAGAACTCCGTGCCGTCGCATGGAACCAAGAGCAACTCACGACTGCATCTCATCTCATCGTATTCGCAGCACGTACAGATCTCATGACCAATAATGATGAGTACTTCACTATGATGTCTGGCGGAAACCATGAAGTGCGTGCCAATATGAAAGGCTTCGAAGACTTACTTACGAATACGATACAGTCCAAAGAAAGTGCTGGTACTGCTTTTGATTGGGCTGCTCGTCAGACGTATATTGCTCATGGATTTGCTCTCGCAGCGTGTGCTGAGCTCGAGATCGACTCATGTCCGATGGAGGGCGCTGACTTCGATGCGATAGGCGATATTCTCGGTCTTCCAGAGACTAAGAAAGCTCTCGTCATGCTTCCGATCGGATACCGAGCAGAAGGGGAAGCTCCACGATCCCCACAGAAAGTACGATTTTCGAAAGAGGCGCTCTTTACTGAGGTGAAGTAGTGAGTTTCTAAAAAATCTCCTCAAAATTGAGGAGATTTTTAGTTAATAAATTCTTAGATCACGGTTCTTTTTGCTTGAAAGTAGTATAATAGAGTAGCGAGTAACAGATGAGCAAATTTTGGTATGAATTGTGTCAGCAGGTATTGTAAGTTTGTGAAATCAGCTCATCCATCATTGGGAAAGAAATAATCTTTAATTCGAGTTATTCCTGTGAGTCCGAGATATCTATTTGCTTCAGATATATCAAAAATTTGTATTAGTAACAAAAAAATAGATGCAAAAATAAGTGTCTTTACCATAAAAAAGGATTTTTTTATATAAAAAAAATAAGCAAAAAGAACTATCAAATATACAATAGGTAGTGTATAAAAGAGGGAGCTTTCTATAGGGTATCTTACCATATATCTAATAATATTAAAATCAAGAGTAATTGTTGGCAAAGCAATGAGGATAGCCAAGATAGGCATAACTCAAACTTCAAACAATCTCGCCCTAGTTGTTGCAATATTTCTTACTTGTTTTGTGTCTTTTCCTTGAAAAATTCGTTTTAAAATTAAAATTACCAATAGTGGCAACACAACAGGAACATATCCATATTTAAAGTAGGGTCTAAACCAGTTGACGGTAATCCCTTACCTCATATACTGGCTCTATGATC
>CAZXUQ010000004.1:0-120269 GCA_964644075.1 uncultured Candidatus Peribacteria bacterium | reverse complement strand
GGAGCAGGAGCAGGAGCAGGAGCAGGAGCAGGAGCAGGAGCAGGAGCAGGAGCAGCATTCCCACTTACTCGCGCTGTATGTACTGACCCGAGTATGTCAGAAAGCTTCTTATTTGTGATATCTGCAGTGCTAATATTGTGTTGTTTGAGAAAACCATCTTTCTCAGCCTCTCCCATCTTATCACCACTACCAGAAAGGGTAGTTTTTCCTGTGAGGTATTCTCTGAGGACTTTTTTGAGCATCTTCCCAGAAAGCTTACTATCTACAGAATACTCAGAGTCAAAATTATCAAAAAATACAGATTTCTTGTGATCACTTGGAAAGAGTTTTGCGAGAGGGATATCTTTCATATCATTTTCGATGAACTTGAGATAGTCATCAAGCTTTCATGGAAACTTTGAGCCTTGAATAGTTGCGAGCTTATCGATTTCATTGCCAATTCATGATGCTTCTACTTTTTTTCGGAGGTCCGACTGGTATGTAGAGAGCGCTGGCGCATTTTGCTGAGTATTATTTGCCGATGCAGGTGCATTCGCTGCTTGGTTTGCTGGAGTATTTCCAGTCGCGCTAGCTACAGCACTAGAGATGGCTTCTTTTCATTTTCCCATCGCTTCTTTTGCCATCTTCTTAGCCTCGTCACATATATCAAATCCGAGTTCTTTTTTCCACTCTTTTCCTACAGCACATCCACCTACGACAGCCACTATACCGATAAATGCTCGCTTGAGTCCAGTCCAAAAATCAAAACCATGTCACTTTGAGTACCCAAGTCCAAATATCGCAAGTATACCACCAACGAGCCACGAGATAGGCTTTCCATCAGCAGTTGCTGGTGCATTTGGATTGCTGGCCAGAGCTGTTGCCATAGCTTGTGCCTGAGCTGGAGTCTGTGGAACAGTGTTTCCCACGAGCGGAGAGATTGTTTGGTATGCTGATGATGAGAAAAGATCCACTCATGCCTGTACGGACTGAGTATAGGTATTAGCTACTTTTGGCATATTGACCTGTCTCATAGCGCCACCGAGTGATGATCGGAGGTAAGCTTTTTCACCTTCAGTGATAGTAGTACTTTTTTCTACATTTGCGAGTATAGCTTTCGGATCGTTTCATGTGATAAGATATGAATCGAGAAGATATTGTGTATAGCTATCTGTCGATATAGTTGCTCACCTCGCGGTAGTATCGAGGTAGGACTTGAGTTTAGGGCCACTTCCGATGATAATAGATTGCTCGATGTCCTCTCGAGAGATGAAACTGCGGTCGAGAGAGGTCGAAAGTGCACGTTCGAGTGCTGTTGTCCGAGTAGCATCAGTGACATTTTTGACAGGGAGGAGTTCGATCTTATTATTGATGATATTGAGACTGTATCCAGCTGCTGCTATCTGTCCCCAGATGTACTGCATCCCGAACTGGCGTCATACTGGATCAGTGAGCTTTCCGATCGCTTCGAGGTTGGCGATGAGGTCTCCGCCTGTCAGAGTTGATCTAAGATTCTTCTCTACCTCGGCTTTTATGTCTACCATTTTCTTCGTGTCTAATTGTTTTGAAGCTTCTGAAGTAGGAGTTGCAACGAGTTTTGTTCCGTCTTTGAATTGTACAAACTGTACCCAAACATTTTCTCAGGCACTATTTTTGACCTCCATTATTTGAATATTGCTTACCGTCTTACGATTTCAGGTAATCGTTATCTTTTCTCCATTTTTGATAAAAGTATCATTTTCTCAGAGAGGTACGCCTGTAGAACCATTCATTATAAGTAAACCATTTCCTGTTGTGACTATATAATCGATCTCCTTTTTTTCATCAGCTTCTCTACTATTATTCGTTTGCACTGGTCTTGTAGTCGTTCGTAGCTTCTGCATCTCACCCTTGATCTTCTCGCGACGAGCTTCAGCAGTAGAGTCATTGTCGATTTTGATCCTTTCGAAAGCATCCATCCAGTCGAGAAGCACTTTCTTATCTTCATCGGAGAGATCTTTTTTCTCAAGTTCTTTCTCCACTTGATCAAGAGTACTTGGGAAGCCCCACTCTGGTTTTACCAGTTGGTCTTCTTTCCCTTTGTAGTATTCAGTATTTGACTTGAGGTTGTCTTTGAGTCGCTGATCGAGAGCCATAAATAAAAACATTAAAAATATATTTTACCCCACTACGGTATCACAATATTGCCTTTCGCGCAAATATTTCACACACTTTCGGGGGATTTCTCCTGAAATTATAGAAAAAACATGAAAAAAAGCAAATTATTCTCTATAAAAAATGAGAGTCAAGATGTACCATTTTTGAAAATTGATTGACGATAACTATTTATATTTCAGAAAATATAAATTTTCTCTTGCTTTTTCTTTTTATTGTGTATACTCCGACCGTCATGAATTATCTCTAACTTACCTACCAGTGAAATACCGAAATATCGCCATCATCGCCCACGTCGACCACGGAAAGACGACTCTCGTCGATGCCCTCCTCAAGCAGTCAGGGACATTTCGTGAAAACGAAGCCGTCGGGACAGCGATCATGGACTCCAACGATCAGGAAAAAGAGCGTGGGATCACCATCTATGCAAAGAATACTGCCGTCATGTACAAGGACGTGAAGATCAATATCGTCGACACTCCTGGACATGCTGATTTCGGATCTGAGGTGGAGCGAGTACTGCGTATGGTAGACTCAGTTTGTCTCGTCGTCGATGCCTACGAGGGACCGATGCCACAGACAAAATTTGTCCTGAAAAAAGCTCTCGAACTCGGACTCAAGCCACTCGTCGTCATCAACAAGATCGACAAACCGACCGCTCAGCCAGAAGCGGTCGTCGATATGCTTTTCGACCTCTTCATCCAGCTCGGTGCGACCGATGAGCAGCTCGATATCACTGATGGACGCATCGTCTACGCGATCGCTCGTGAGGGGATCGCGATCAAAAACATGACCGATGCTCGTGAAAATATCCATCCACTCTTCGAAACCATCCTCGATAAGGTTGCTGAGGCAGCCAATGATACAACTAAGCCATTCAAGATGCAGATCGCCAATCTCGCCTACGACAACTATGTCGGACGTATGGGTATCGGGCGTGTCTACGAAGGAAAGGCAAAAGTCGGACAGACCGTCACCATCATCGGAAACGATGGTGAGAAACGAAGTGGAAAAATCTCAAAACTCTATACCACTCTCGGACTCAAGAAAGTAGAAGTAGAAGAGGCAGAGGCGGGAGATATCGTCACGATCGCGGGTATCCCAGATATCTACGTGGGAGAGACTGTTTCGACTGATGCGAGCACGGTTCCCATGCCAGCGATCACCGTCGATGAGCCGACACTCAAGATGGAATTCATGGTAAATGATTCACCATTTGCTGGAAAGGAAGGAAAATACGTCACGTCACGTCAGATCCGTGAGCGTCTCGAAAAAGAAACTGAGATGAACGTAGGACTTCGTATCGACTTCGAGGGTTCTGATGGGAACTCATACATGGTCTCAGGTCGTGGAGAACTCCATCTCTCTGTCCTCGTCGAGACGATGCGTCGCGAAGGGTTCGAACTCCAGGTAGGATGTCCACAGGTGATCTTCCACGAAGTGGCAGGGAAAAAACAAGAACCGATCGAAAACGTCGTCATGTGGGTACCAGAGAGTGCCTCAGGGACGATCTTCGAAATGCTCGGAAAGCGCAAAGGAATCTGTAAAAATATGAATACCGTCAATGGTGTTACCAATATGGAATTCGAAGTGCCAACTCGAGGACTTCTCGGGTTCCGCTCACGATTTGTCATCGAGACCAAGGGCGAGGGGATTATCTACTCATCGTTCTCTCACTACGATGACTACAAGGGCGCGATCGAGAAGCGTGATGTCGGATCGATGATCTCAGGATTCCCTGGTACTGCTATGGCGTACTCTCTCTGGAATCTCGAGGAACGTGGCCCTATCCTCATCGAGCCAGGTACTGAGCTCTATGAAGGGATGATCATCGGTGAGCACCTGAAGTGAGGTGATCTCGTGGTCAACGCGACGAAGAACAAACAGCTCACGAATATGCGAGCCTCTGGTACAGATGAGGCAATCCGTCTCACTCCGATTCGCAAGATGACACTTGAGGATTGTCTCGATTACATCGGTGATGATGAGCTCGTCGAGGTGACACCACAGTCACTCCGCCTCCGCAAAAAGTGGCTCACAGAAAATGAGCGAAAGAAAAACGGAGGAAGATAATTTCCTTAGAACCGAAGAGATGTTTCTACGTCATGGTGTGTAGAAAAATATATTCCCCACTGTTCCATCATTTCTCTGGAAGGCTTTTTGCCAGGAAAATTACTCTCTAAAGTATCTCCTGGTCTATACTGCTGGAGAAAGTATTTTCGAGAGCCTGTGATAATTTTCCCGAGACTCTCCATGTCACTCTCCTCGTGTATACCCTCGATGAGTGTAGTTCGAAACTCATACTCTATAGAGGAGTTTTTGATTATCGCAAGAGACTCTTGGTAGGGCCGCATATCTTCTTCTATGCCAGTAAGGAGTGGATATTTCGTCCAAATATGTTTGATGTCCATTGCGATATAGTCAAGGAGTTTTTTCTCGAGAAGATCTCTGATTTTTTCAGGATACCTTCCATTGGTATCAAGTTTTACTTTGTATCAGAGATTTTTTATCTTCGTGGCGAACTCTACGAGATCATGCTGAAGAGTTGGCTCCCCTCAGCAAATAGATACCCCCTCTAGGAGTCACCGACGTTTCTCGAGAAAATAGAAAAATTCTTTTTCATATTCTTTTGAGATCCTGAGTGTACGTATCCTTTCCGGTAAGACAAAATCAGGATTATGACAATACCGACAACGGAGATTGCATCCGAGGGTAAAAACGACACAAGCTATATGTCATGGGTAGTCTATGAGGGAGAGTTTGTTGAGTCAGGAGATGAGCATATATATGAAGAAAGGGTTCTTTTCTCGCTAAAATATTTCCTTGTATAAAATTCTGATTTTTTCCCACGGTTAAACTGTGAGACGGGACGATAGTATCCCATAACGCGAGTATAAATTTCACACTTAGTTCGATTTTGCTCAGATGAGAGAGGAGAAGAGTTCATAGTAAGAGAAAAAGTATAAAAAATATTTAGAGAGATTGTTCTTTGAGTGTTTCAAGTTTCGATTTATCAGCAGTAAAAGGTGCCCGAAGTCCGATATCATACTCTGCTCATGTATACCCGATTTCCTGATCACAGGTAGGACAGTAGTCATGCTCTCACGCGATGTAACCATGCTTTGGACAGATAGAAAATGTCGGGGTTACTGTAATGTATGGGAGTCTATTATTTTCGAGTACCGTGCGCACGAGTTTTTTGCAGGACTTGATATCAGAAATCTTCTCTCCCATATACAGGTGAAGGACGGTTCATCCTGTGTATTTTGTTTGAAGTGAGTCTTGGTACTCGAGTGCCTCGAACGCATCGTCAGTGAAATTTACGGGAAGTTGAGTAGAGTTGGTATAGTAGGGATTTTCTTTGGTACCTGCTTGGAGGATTTTTGGATGTTGTTTTTGGTCTTCTTTGGCAAATCTGTATGTTGTTCCTTCTGCAGGAGTTGCCTCGAGGTTGTACATGTTTCCAGTTTGTGCTTGGTAATCTTTGAGGATGTTCCTCATAAATTCTAGCACTCTTTCTGCAAAACCTTTCCCCCACTCGGTGGAGATGTCGTGATATCCGTTTGTAAAGTTGAGTATAGCTTCGTTCATACCATTGATACCAATAGTAGAAAAGTGATTGCGAAATGATTTTAGATATCGATATGTATAGGGATAGAGTCAATCTTTGAGCCAGTTTGTGAGTACAGTTCTTTTGATTTCGAGACTCTCTTTTGCGAGGTCCATGAGTTCATGTATTCGTTCGAAAAATCGTTGCTCGTCACCTCGAGAGAGGTATCCGATCCTTGCGAGATTGAGTGTGACTACTCCGATAGATCCTGTCATTTCTGCTGAACCAAAAAGTCCATTTCACCTTTTTGTGAGTTCTCGGAGATCGAGTTGGAGACGGCAACACATCGAGCGTACAGCTCATGGTTTATATGCTTCCTCGTTTGGTATCTTGATAAGATTTCCATGATCGTCATGAGTGTGTATATACTGAGAACCGAGAAAGTTCTGAAAATAAGGAAGACCATATTTGGCAGTTACTTCGAAGAGACTGTCTGTATTCGCATCATCCCATGGAAAATCTTCGGTGATATTGTAAGTCGGTATGGGGAATGTAAAAGCACGTCATCGGTAATCACCTTCAGAGTATACCTGGAGAAGAGCCTTATTGATAACCATTCGTTCGTAGTCGAGTTCCCCAAAGCTTTTCTCATATTTCCCTGTGTCGTATCCTCAGAGGTGGAGTGCTTGATCTCGTAGGTCGAGAGGACATGACCAATCGAGCGTGATATTGGTAAAAGGAGTTTGCGTTCACCATCGTGATGGAACATTGAGTCCGAAAACAAAATTCTGCATCTGCTGGAGCACATAGTCATATACCTTTTTTTCTACGTATATATTTTTTTCTTCTTCTGAGGCAAAGGGGAAAGTGTGAGTTTCTATCTCAGTGAGAATTTCTTTTTTATATTTATGTACAAATGGAGAAAGATACGTATCAAAAGAAGAAAACGCCTGAGCTCCAGCCCATTCATTTTGGAGTGTTCAGAGAAAATTAATCATCTGATTTACTGCAGATTGGAGGTTTTTCGGAGGTGCTGACTCGATCCGATTTGGCATACCATTAAATCCTTCTTCGAGGAGTTGTCTGAGGCTCCACCCAGCGCAGTACCCACAGAGCATATCTAGATCGTGTATGTGGTAGTCTCCATTACGATGGGGTGATCATATGTTTTCTGGATAGATCGTCGAGAGCCAGTAATTTGCTGTGACTTTTCATGAAGTATTGAGTATGAGTCATCCGAGTGAGTATCCGGAGTTTGCGTTAGCATTGACCCGCCAGTCACTCCTTTCTATATATTCTCGAATAGTATTTTCGATATCGAGCATTACCTTTTGTGATTTATTTCTGAGGTTTTTATGATCCTCTCGGTAGATGATGTAGGCACGAGCAACATTCTCGCTTCCATTTTTCATGAGAACACTTTCGATAGTATCTTGGACGTCTTCGACGGTCGGTATTGTATCGAGAAATTTTTTTGCGAGACATTCTTTGACCTCTGTGACAATTTTTCAGAGAAGATCTCTATTTTTCCCTCAAACCGCCGATATGGCTTTTGATATTGCTGATTCGATCTTTTTCTCTTCAAAAGTGACGATAGTCCCGTTTCTTTTTTTGATTTTGTAGAGAGCCATAAAGTATACAGTTATAAAGATAATCTATATATAGTTGTTTGAACTAACTATAAAACACAATATATAGTGTGTTAACAATAAGTAAAGAAAAATCTTCTCAGCCAAATGATACTTGTTCCCATAAAGACAAAAGTATCTCATAATAATGCCAAGAAGTTTTTCTCTAGACATTTTACTAACAAGGTTCAACATAGGATCTCTGAATCTTATAGAAAATCTTATTTATTAAGATATTTTTTATTATGTACTACGTTATGACTCCGTCAGGAATTTTAGAGAAAGAGGAAAAAACTTGACTTCAACTCGCTTTTCTATATTATCCCGCCAACAAATTTCATTTTATTATTTCTTTTTCCTATGATCTGTTTCTCAGTCCGCAAAGAAGGTGAGTCGAGCGAAAAGCTCCTTATGCGCTATAAGAAGGCATTTTTCCAGACTCGTACTGCCAACAAACTTAAGAATGAGCAGAACCACTCTCGAGGCCTTTCTCGCAGAAAAATCCGCGAGCAAGCAATCGTTCGTGAGTATTACCGTGCGGTTTCTAAGAAGGCATAACCCTTTTTGTACACTCTAAGTATTCAAAAACTCCTTTCGATATTTTCGAGAGGAGTTTTTTCGTTCCAATATTCTAATTTTTTTTAGTGGTAGTGCTTTTCGCACTCGATCTTCTCGATCACGTTTTCTGACATTTCCCCGACTCGCAGTACGAGACGTCCATGACTTCCGTGGAACACGACCTCTGTTCCGATATGTGGAAAACTCTCTTCCTCCGCCATGATGACGTAGGAAAGCGTTTCTCAGAGGTACCCATCAGGTATCCCATAGTCGTCTGCATGGATGTCGTATTCTTCGAGGATATCATCCATGAGGACGGTTCCGACAGCTTCGATATGGCCTCACTTGAGTTTGCGCATGTAGATTTCTTCTTTATCCTTCTCATCTTTGATATCGCCAAATACTTCTTCGAGGACATCCTCCATGGTGACGACTCATGCAGTTCCACCATGCTCGTCGAGGACGAGAGCGATATGACGACGTGATTTTTGGAATTTTTCAAAAAGGTCATCGAGTGGCTGAGTGAGTGGAACTTTCATGATTTTTTCGAGTTCGAGAGATCCGAGTTTTGTTTTCCCATGACCTTCTCTCTGCATTTTGAATGCTTCACGAAATGTGATCACGTAGTCGACATCATCAGTCGTCTCTCCACAGACAGGTACACGAGAGTGAGAAGAAGTCATGAGAAAGTCACATACCTCGTCTATACTATCTTCGAGAGAGATGAATTCGACGTTGACGCGTGGAGTCATCACAGAATCTGCTGTTGTCTCACCGAGGGAAAGGAGGTTTTTGATTTGTCGCCTCTCGTCAGCCTCTACCGCTCATCATTTGTGCGACATGTCGATAAAGGCATCAAATTCTTCCTCGGTGACTTCTGTGTGACCATGAAAATCGATTTTTCCTCCGAGAATCCACCCGAGTCACCGCATAAAAAATTCGACAAGCCACGTGACAGGGAGAAATATCCATACCAGTATTTGGTACACATGAGATACTTTTAGTGCTACGGTGTCAGAAAATCGTACTCCGATAATTTTTGAAGCGATTTCTCCAAAAAGAAGTATCGTGAGAAAGGCAAAAATATAAACAATCGTCGTCGCGATATGATCGGAGAATCCAAACACTCGGATCACCTCAGGAGTGATATATTTCTCAGCCACGAGCGTAGGACCACTCGTAACGAGTAGAGTTCCTATAAGGTTAGTCACCAATAATCGCTCATTTTTCTTTTTGAGTTTTGCGAGCGTCCGAGCTCACCATTTTTTTTGTTTTATCCAACCTTCGAGTTTATGTTGGCTCACAGACATGAGCGGGATCTCTGTTCCTGCGAAAAAGGCGAGTGCGAGCACAAGAAGGAGAAATGATATTATGGGTAACGGATCCAAGGAAGAAATATTAAAAATAAACTTTGAGTAATTATATCGGAAATACCGGGAAAAAGCAAAAAGCTTATTTATTCGCTTTTCTTCATGGTATAAAACACGAGAACTATCCAGTGTGACACGACGATCACATTGAGTGAGAAAAAAGCAAAAAGCAGAATAATCCCTTCTCGCGAAGTCTTCCCGAGGTATTTCCACCGCGAGAGGACACACCAAAGCCCGAGAACAAGACCAAAAAGACCGTACTTGATGAGGATATCGAGAAAAATATTGTGTGAAGAGTCGATCGTCGCCTCAGTCGGGAAGTAATCATCGATCACGCTCGACCGCCCAGTCTCATACATACGGATCACTCACTCACTCCCGTGTCCGAGGAGGATGTGTCTCGGGTCCTCTATGAGTTTCGTGACACTCTCACGCATGAGTACTCCACGAGACTCGAGAGAGAGCCATTTCTCTGTATGACTATATTTGAGAGCAAGAGTGACTATAGCTATACAGATGATGGTAGCTATGCTGATATGACGAAGGAGAGGACTTTTGAGAGAAAAAACAAAAAAACGATACGAGAGAAAGAGTCCAAAAATCCCGATCCCGATGACACTCCCACTAGCGAGTATCCCGAGTGCAAAAAGTCCGATGAGTAGGTATTTTTCAGAGCGTTTGGGTGAGAAGATGAGAGGTATGATCGCGAGAAGATAGCCCGCTACATAGTTCGGATTGCCGAGGGTAGCAGTAGCTCGGATTGATCACCATGTTCCACTCTGGGTGTAGGATTCTCCACGGAAGATATTGTAGCCAAAAAATCCCTCTAGTATCGCTACTGTCGCGATGAGAGATCCTGTCGCGATAAGAGTACGAGAGAAGTATATATACTCCTTTTTTTCGATATAGGTCATGAGATACCCCATCCAGACCAGTGCTACTGGGAGGAGGATGCCATGTTGCTTTTCTCACACACCGAGGAGAAAGTCCTGATAACTGTCGTATGGAAAAATAAGAGCACTCGTAGTGAGAAATAGGATCGTAGCGGACAGGAGAAATAGTGTTTTTTTCGACCAGAAATCTCGACGCGTGAGCCCTATCTCCACGAGAGCTGTCACGACGAGCGTCAAAAAAAATGGCATTTTTACTGACTCAAATGAACCAATTCCATTTAAAAATAAAAAGTCCTCAGAGATCCTCGCAAAGATATGCGAGAATATGAGAGGAACGATCGCAAAGATGGCGATAAGTGAGTACATATTGGTGGTGCCCCCGACAAGAATCGAACTTGTGTCTAAGCCTTAGGAGTGCCTTGTTCTTCCACTAAACTACGGGGACGAGATGTTGGGAGGGGGCGAGTTCAGGTAGGCTGATTTTATGAAAAAGTCTTGGTTTTGCAAATAGGTTTGCGCGGGAGACAATTCTCTATAAAATACCATCATGGAAAAAATAGAAAAAGCTGTCGCCGAGCGCAAGGTGATCAAAAAAATGCCAAATAAAAAAGAAAAGGCTATAGAAGCACTTTCTCTCTATCAGATCGAGAAAATCGAAGGACTGATCGATGCGATCGGGTCCGCAGGACTCGATGAGTTTATGGAGTATATCCGCTCTCCGTGGAAGATGCTCTGGCCCAACTTTGTCGCCTGAGTTGCGCGAGGATTCTGAGCACTTGTATGAGCGACGATCGTGATCGCGATCATCGGGTGGACACTCTCCACTCTGATCGATCTGCCACTCATCGGAAAGCAGCTCGAACCCTACGTCGAAAAAGTCCAAACCGAGTTCAATAAATATACCGAATCGACCAATTATAAACCCCATTTTGAACGGATCGAGACGACACTCGATTCCATCGATGAAAATCTCCAAAGACAGGAGGCACGTTCACGTACTTTGACTGGCACACAGAAGTAGATACCTATGGATAGCAAACTTCGCATCGGATTTTTTGGAACTCCAGAGCTTGCGAGCTCCGTGCTCAGGGATCTTGTCGATGATCCTCACTTTGAGGTTGTCTTTGTCGTGACCAATCCAGATAAGCCATTTGGTCGATCAGGAGAACTGCGAGGAAGTCCAGTAAAAATCCTCGCGACAGAGAAAACTATCCCTGTCCTCCAGCCTGAGAAAATCCGAGGAAATGAACAATTTTTGAACCATATTTGATCGTTTCAGTGTGATTATTTTATCGTCGTCGCCTATGGGAAGATCCTCCCGAAAGTCCTCCTCGATCTCCCGAAGAAGATGTGTATCAATGTCCATGGATCTATCCTCCCGAAATATCGAGGTGCTTCACCGATCCAGTCTGCACTCCTGCATGGAGAGAGAGAAACAGGAGTGACGATCATGCAGATGAGTGAAGGGATGGACGAGGGTGATATATTAAAGATCAGAACTTTCTCTATCGATGAGAGAGAAACCTCAGGAACACTTTTTACGAAGTTTGCAGATATATCTGGAGAAGCTCTTATCACTACACTTATGGAACTTGAGCATGGTGGGATTACGCCGCTTCCTCAGGATCATACGCAGGCGACCTACTGTAAAAAAATCGAAAAAGAAGATGGGCTCGTCGACTGGACCAAAAGTGCACGAGAAATATATCATATGTGGCAAGCATATACGCCGTGGCCCGGGATTTATACGATGTATGAGGGGAAGAGATTACTTCTGGAGAAATGTTTTACTCTCCCCCTTTTAGAGGGAGTCGGAGGGGGTACCCCACCTCACCTCCCCTACAAGGGGAGGAATGAAACAGTTGGAAAAGTCACCAAGCTTGAAAATGGTACGATCGGAGTGATCTGTGGTGATTGAGTCTTGACACTCGAGCAAGTAAAGCTAGAATGAAAAAAATCACAAAATATCAAAGATTTTGTTAACGGAAATCATAAATTTACTTGATATAACCTTTTCTAGTATGACTCAACATAGCGAATTGTTATCTACTGATCCTATGGCTGATATAGCGGATATTTCTAATAGTGACTTGATTGATTTAGTGCAACTAGCTATACTATGTTCACCAAGGATACAGTGAATTATCCATTCCGTAAGAAACCTTGTCTGATAAACCATGCCAACTCTTTTTTCTCGAATCATTTCATGAGAAATCCCATCGTATAAACTCTACGAAGATGAGTATACGTATGCATTTCTCGATATTAATCCTATACAGAAATGACATGTACTCATCGTGCCAAAATGTGAAGTGGATTACTTTGCAGACGTTCCAGAGCCATATTATTCTCGTGTCTTTGAGATCGCAAAAATTCTTACTAAAGCAATACAAAAAGCCACTGAGTGTAAACGAGTAGCAGTATCAATTATCGGCTACGAAGTACCACACTTTCATTGCCACCTGATACCGACCAATACAGGATCTGCAGATACATTTCGTCCACTTGCAGAAAAAGCGACACCAGAAGACCTCAAATCTATGCAAGAAAAAATACTCTCCTTTCTCGACTAACTATGTTTACTATCGCTCACAATACTATCCGCGAACTCGTACGAAATAAATTTTTCTCCCTGATCCTTTTTCTCGGGGTCGTATTTATCGCGCTTTCATTTGCTCTCAAGACGCTCGCTCTTGGAGAACTTGAAAGGGTTCTCTATGATTTCTGACTCTCATTTATCGAGCTCACTGGACTCGCTGTCATCCTCTTTCTCGGGGGAGGGATGATCGCCCGTGAGATCGAGGGTCGTACGATCTTCCTCATGCTCTCCAAACCCATCTCTCGTTCATCGATCTTCCTCGGGAAATTTCTCGGATTTGCGAGCGTGATGGTCTTCATGGTAGTATTTCAGACGGCACTCTTTTATGGACTCCTTTCATTCCAGGGATTTGCCATCGACACACTCTTTCTTCCAGCGATTCTCGGTATCATCCTCAAGCTCCTCGCACTCCTCGCAGTAATCCTCTTTTTCTCGAGTTTTACCTCTCCGATGATCGCTATGTTTCTCACGATATCGGTCTACATGATCGGGCATAGTGGATTTATGATGCTTGACTATGCTCGCTCTGGGACAGGTAATGAGAGTATGCGATACCTCGGTGAACTCATCCTCACCATATTCCCCAATCTCGAAAGTCTCAACCTCAAAAACTATGTCGCTATCGGTGCTCCAGTAGATCTCATGACGTGGTACAAGTGATATGGACTCGCTCTTCTCTATATCCTCGTGCTTCTTTTTCTCGGAGCGTGGATTTTTCGAAAAAAATCTTTTGATAACGCGTAACAATATCCATACTTTTTATGACTAAAAAGTAGCAAAAAGTCCTTCTTTCATTGTCTCATTTCTGATTTTATACTCACTCGGTTTTCTAAAATCGAAAAACTCGCTTTCGCTCAGACAGTTTCGATTTTTTACGAAAACACTCGTGAATAAAATCTATAAATTCACCAAATAAAGAAGCAAAGTTTTATGGAACAAAATCCAAAAAATCATCACGACTATCCAGAAGAATACATCACTGGGACGGTGACGTTTTTTGGTCGTGAATTCATCGTGACCCCTGATGTCCTCATCCCACGACTCGAGACGGAGGGGCTCGTGCGAGGCGCGAGAAGGGTTCTCAAAGCGAATTGATCGACCCTTGTCATAGATATCGGATGTGGATCTGGTATCATCGGGACTTCCATCGCTGATCTCGCGAGTGAACTCATATTTCTCGATGTTTCTCCTCGAGCACTTTACGTTGCAGAAAAAAATTTTCGTACCCACTTTCCTGATAAAAAAGCTCAATTTATCCAGTGAGACCTCCTCGAGAAACTCTGACTTTCTCACTCTCCAAATACTCTCTTCCTCGCGAATCTTCCTTATATCAAAAAAGATGACTGGGAAAATATGAGTCCTGATACGCGACATGAGCCAGAACTCGCACTGTTTGGCGGGGAAGTGACAGGATTTGAGATGTATGAGAGACTGTTCGAACAGATACGAGATATGAACTTGAGATGAGCTCTGATTATCGAATTCGGGTTTGATCAGAGAGAAATCGCGGAAAAAATCATCTCTTCGTATGGATGGGAATATGAGTTTTTCCCAGATTATGCGGGGATCGAGCGGTTTTGTGAGATAAATATTGACAAATAATATTAATAATATAAAATACACTCATGAAAGAATCTTTAGTTGTCCATGGGTGAGTAAATGCTCTCCGCGCACGTGCAGCAGCATTTTTAGTACAAGAACAACCAAGTAGATTCGAGAAAATCATTTTTTCTGGGGGAAAAACTGCTGGAATAGATAAACCATCAGAAGCTGAGAATATGCGATCTATATTTCTTGCCAGATTACGGGTTATTGCACCAGAACTGGATTTATCACCACAAATTTTGCTCGAAGAAGAATCTTGCGATACTCAACAAAATGCTGAAAATACTATAGATAGGGTAGAAAAACAAGATCTGTGAAATATAGTACTTCTATCAAATGCGAGCCATTGACCAAGACTGAAGGATGCCTACTCGAGGTATGGTTTGGATAATCTGAAGTTTATATCGGCGGAAAGTGTTTTTGCAACTTTGGGTACACCTTTGCAAAAACGATATATACAAAAATATAACTATAGTCTTCCTGTGGTCAAATCCGCGTTACTTGAAATACCTCTTTTTCTGCTAAGTAAGACGGAAAGGGGGCGTAAAATGATACGGAATAGAACACAAAAAAGAATAGTAGATACGCTTGAAGACTTCTTCAGTCCAGGAAAAGAAAACCCGGCATACTTTTTTCAAAAACAACCAAGGGATATACTCGATGCTGTTACAGGGCTACTAAATTACTTGGATACATGTCATAACCAAAAAAGTCCTCCAGGGGAAAAGTACCTGTTGTTTGCTCGGAGTATAGTAGCATTTTTACATACTGAGTGAGCATACGCATACCTAGCAGCCTCTGATAGATATACCCTTGAAACATCAGAAGCCTTCGGTTCCCTTAGGGCACATCTTGATACTACTACGATAATAAAATAAATCCCCACCATTCGGTAGGGATTTTTATTATTATTCTTCTCCATCTTTTGCTGGATCGACTGCCTGGCCACCGATCGTCGTGAGTGAGATACGATATCCGAGGAGGTCACCTGCGATATTGATGTTGGTTCCACCGCGTCCGAGAACTTTTGCTTTCTCCTCGTCCTTCACAGTGGCACGGATGATTGTATTTTCTTCGTCGATCTCGATCTCCTCGACAGTTCCAGGGATGAGTGCGCGGCGCACCATCTCTCGCTGATCTGTCGTATAGTTGATGATGTCGATTTTTTCTCCGAAGAGCTCATCGACGATACCACGGACACGCATACCCTTTGGTCCGATGAGACATCCAGCTGGATCGACATCCTCATCATCAGAGGCGACGATGATCTTGGTCTTCACGCCTGGCATACGAGCGATGGAGACGATTTCGACGATCCCTTCCTCGAGCTCTGGAGTATTCATCTCGAAGAGTTTGACTACGAGTTCCTTGTCCTTACGAGAGAGGACGACACGAGGTCCGAGCTCCGGATCAATCTCGACCTTGCGAACATAGAGATACATACGCTGTCATGGAGTGTATTTATCCTTGCTATTTTGCTCAGATTTCGGGAGGACGACTTGGTTTCCGTTGTAGTCGAAGACGACACGGTTTTTCTCGACGAGTTCGACACGGAGATTGACGATAGAGTCTTCCTTGTCCTTGAAGAGGTGATAGAGTTTTTCTTTCTCAGTCTCCTGGATCTTCTGTACGATCACTTGCTTGGCTGCCTGGGAGGCGATACGACCAAATCCTTCACTCGTAAGGATTTCGTCAGATACATCGATCTCGACGGTATCTCCGAGGGCAAATCCTGAGTCTGCTCCACCGACATCGTCGTAGGAGATCTCGAGGTCACTATCGGTGACTTCTTCGACGATCGTTTTTTCCACAGAGATTTCCACAGAACCTGTATTGATATCGAGTTTTACGTTCACGTTAGCATCCTTGGATGCGTAGTCTTTTTTGTAGGCAGTCTTGATCGCGTGCTCGATGATTTCGACGAGACGTTTTTTATCGATCTTTTTTTCAGCGGAGATCTGATTGATCGCGGCTTCGATCTTGGCGAGGTCAAACATATAATAGTTATTAGGAATTAGTAAATAGTTATTAGGAAGAGGCAGGCAGAAACGAGAGTAAAAAAAAGACTCGCCGTGAGGCAGGTCTTATTTCGCTTGAGGGTATTATAGGGGAAAATAGAAAAAAGCAAACTATTTTCTATACTTCCTTCCTCGTAATTCCTCTGGAAAGTGCTCTTGGGCACTTTTTTTGGTGTCGAGATCATGAGCATATTCATATCTTTTCCCATATCTTGCCTCTCGCATGAGGCCTGTCGGAGCATTGCGCAGATGGAGAGGGACTCCGAGGTTGCCGTATTCTTTCACATCTTTTTGCATCGCCTTCATCGCCATGTAGATGCGATTGTCCTTCGGGAGGTCAGAGAGATAGTATGCTGTATTCATGAGAGGGAGTTCGCACTCAGGCATGCCTATCTTCTCGCAGATATCGTAGGTCGCATTGGCGAGGATCATCGCCTGCGAGTCATAGACATCCTCAGAGGCGAAGTTGATCATCCGTCTCGCGATGTATCTCGGGTCCTCGCCACCTGCGAGCATGCGCCCTATCCAGTAGATCGCAGCATCACCGTCAGAGTCTCGCAGAGACTTATGCATCGCAGAGATCAGATTGTAGTGCTCTTCGCCATCCTGATCGTACATGAGAGACTTACTTCCTGCTTCGAGGATCGTTTCTCGTGTGAGCTCTCACTCTCCCTCGAGGATACAGGCGGTTTCGAGGAGGTTGAGCGTATTTCTGAGGTCTCAGTTTCAGAGCTTGGCAATCAGTCCTAAATTACTTTTGTATCCAAAAGTAATTTTCGGATACCGATCAGCGATTTTCTCCAGATTTTTTTCGAGAAATCTCTCGACTTCCTCACTCGTGATCGGCTCGAGGATATAGGTGCGACAGCGTGAGAGGAGAGCATTGATCACTGTGAAACTCGGATTCTCCGTGGTTGCACCGATGAGGGTGATGATCCCTTTCTCGACCCATGGCAGGAGGACATCTTGCTGAGATTTCGACCAACGGTGGATCTCATCGAGGAAGAGTATCGTCTGTCTTCATTCGTTAAAGTTTCTCTGTGCCTTCGAAATGATGGCGACGACATCATCTTTTTTCGATAAGACTCCTGAGAGATGGTGGAACTCGGCATCGAGCGAGTTCGCGATCACACGTGCGATCGATGTCTTCCCGCATCCTGGAGGTCACCAGAGGAGGATCGATGGGATACAGCCAGCCTCGATGAATTTACGTATCGATTTTCATGGCCCGATCAGATGTGACTGTCCGACGAGGTCGTCGAGGGTCTCGGGCCTCAGAAGTGAGGCAAGTGGGGTGATGTCTTGGGAAAAGAGAGAGTGCATGAGGAGAGTATAAGTGTTTTCTTCAAAAATAAAACTTGCTTTCCATCATTTTTTGCTATAATCATCCCATGATAACGGTGCCAAACACATTAGTCGTCATACGATAAAAAGAGGTCTTTCTTGACCTCTTTTTTCTTTTTGAAAGTGTACGTACTTTTTATAACTAAAAAGTACCAAAAAGTTCTTCTTTGGTTGCCTCATTTTCGATTTTATCCGAGCTTGCTTTCCTAAATCAGAAAAACTCGGCTATCGCCTCAGACAATTTCTGATTTTATACGGAAATCTTCGCTCAAAAAATCTGAAAATTCGCCAAGTGAAAGAAGCAAAAATCTAAAATAGGAGCTTTCAAATAGTATAACCTTAATCATATATGAAACTTATCTTCGTCACATGAGGTGTCCTCTCTGGTATCGGAAAGGGGATCTCTGCCGCATCGATCGGGGCCCTCCTCAAGTCCACTGGAAGAAACGTCTACTGTCAGAAATTTGACGGATATCTCAATGTCGATCCTGGCACAATGAGTCCCTTTCAGCATGGAGAAGTATTCGTGACAGCCGATGGTGCTGAGACAGATCTCGATATCGGTCACTACGAGCGATTTCTCGATACGGATATGAATAAATACTCTTCTTACACCTCAGGAAAGCTCTATGAAGAGATCATCGTGCGTGAGCGCCGAGGAGACTATCTGGGAGGGACGGTTCAGATCGTCCCTCATCTCACTGACCTCGTGAAGGAGAAGATACGACTCGGATATGAATCATCATGAGCCGATATTTCTATCATCGAGATCGGTGGTACCGTCGGCGATATGGAAAATGAATACATCCTCGAGAGTGCTCGCCAGCTCCAGCATGAACTCGGGCATGATAATGTCATATTTGTCCATGTAGCGCTCCTCCCGTATCTCGGCGCGTCTAAAGAACTCAAAACAAAACCCATCCAGCACTCGGTCCGTACGCTCATGAGTTATGGACTCTCTCCTGACTTTCTCATCATCCGAGCTGATACCGACATCCCAGAGGAGACGATGGGAAAGATCGCTTCTTCTACAGGACTTTCTGTGAGTCATGTCATACCAGCTCCCACGCTCGACTCGATCTATCGTGTTCCACTTTCGTTCCACTCGTATGGTTTCGGTGAGAAGATCCTCTCACTTCTCTGCCTCCCAGAGGGGATATCTGATATGAAAACTTGGGAAGAACTCATCACGAACATAGAACACTCGACAGACGTCCTACGAGTTGCCATGGTCGGGAAATACGTCGGACTTGAGGATGCATACTACTCGCTCAATGAGTGACTCAAGTGTGCTGGATATGCTCATATGAGAAAGATCAAGATCGAATTTATCGAAGCGGAGGACATCGAGACACGAGGGACCGAGCTTCTCGATGGATTCGATGGTATCTGTATCCCATGAGGATTTGGTACTCGTGGAACAGAGGGGATGATCATGACAGCTCAGTATGCGAGAGAGAAAAATATCCCCTACCTCTGAGTCTGTCTCGGTTCTCAGATCATGGCGATCGAGTTCGCTCGAAATGTCCTCGGTATAGCCGATGCATCGAGTGAAGAGTTCACTCCCGAAGGGAAACATAATATCATCCACATCATGGAGCACCAGAAATGACTGACGACGAAGGGGGGAAATATGCGCCTCGGATCCTATGAGTGTGTTATCCGAGAGGGGACACTCGCTGAGAAAGTGTATTTTCCTTTGTCATCCCGTAGGGATCCCTTTGAAAATCGCGTTTGAGAAAGGAATCAAGAAAATCTCTTAAGTGTAAATAAAAGCGATTTCCCCGTTTCACTACGAAATTACAAAACTCCTCTTGTTGTCACCGAACGCCACCGTCACCGATTTGAGTTCGATCCTGCCTACCGAGCCGTGATGGAAGAGAAATGATTCGTCGTCTCTGCGACCTCACCAGACGGGACACTCGCTGAAGTCGTCGAAATAAGGGATCATCCCTACATGATCGCCACTCAGGCACATCCTGAACTCATCTCTCGTCCATCGAGACCGCATCCGCTCTTTATGGGATTTGTGGGAGCGATGTGTTAGTAGGAGTTCCTTCCTACTGAAATTCTATTGCCCAGGCGGCCTAGCAAATTAAGCTCGGGCAATGGACCTGATCGACGCTCTCTCGCCATATTTCTCCATTCGTCGTTATCTCTTTCGACAGGGGGCATAGCTTGAGGTCCCTGTACACCTATAACTCCCGAAACCCGCCTGAGTGCTGCTCTGTCGGCTTCTGTTGGTCTACCACGAAGAGCAGAGCTCGCCATTCTTGCATTTGCTTCCATAAAACTCTTTATAATTACATCATCTGGAGTTTCTGGAGCTGATCCTAGAGCATCAGGATCGGTAGATGGAATTTCGTTGTTCATATGGAAGTATGGTATAGATAAATTTTTGAAAGTCAATATTCCTCTTTTTCTTATTTTGACTTTTTGGTTGATTTTTATAAGCTGTAGTACGCTTTGCTCGAGTGGTGGAATGGTAGACACGTACGTTTCAGATGCGTATGCCCCTAGGGTGTGTGGGTTCAAGTCCCATCTCGAGCACCAAAATAACATCTTGTATTCAAGTCTTGTAAAAAATAAAATAATCTGCTACAATATATGCAGATTATTTTTTCGTATGGCACAAGAAATCGAACGACAGTTTGTCCTCAATACCGAACATCCCGACTGGCAAAAGATAGCTTCAATTTCTCCTAATTATGAGATAGTACAATCCACGATTCATCGAGGGGATTGAAATAAACTACGCGTTCGATTGATCGAAAATATGAAAACGGGGAAAAAGTCAGCAGCGTTTACTTTTAAGGTCAAAAAACGATCAAAAAAATCCGAACCAAATATTCGCGATGAGTATGAGTGGGAAGTACCATATCGTGTAGCTCTCTATATTATGATTGGTCATGGTGAAGTCCGTAAGAAACGCTATGAATATCGCTACATAGATGGAAAAGTTTGGGAGTTTGACGTCTATCAATGACCCAATACTGGAATTGTTCTTGCTGATATTGAACTCTCAAGTATCGATGAGAAATTTGAGATTCCCCCTTGGCTTTGAGAAGAGGTGACCAAAGAAAAAAAGATCACGAATAATTCATTTACTATGCATCCCTATGCTGACTGGACAGATACAGAAAAGGCATGGTATGAGACCCTCAAAATACGGAAATAACTCTATGACAATATCATCCAAGGATCCTACTATGAGCGAACTTACCAAAATCCTTTCGGATACCGAGCATGAGCTTCGCTCTCATGGACTCTGGAGAGAGACGCGATCTCATAGTCAGGATGAGTGGCTCCCACTCGAGGAGTGGATCGAGTTCATCATGCTCCCGCGAGACCGAGCGAGTCTCCTCAAGTGAGTACTTCCACCGAACTTTCGCGTCTGAGATATGGCGGATACCGATTTCCAGAATACACCACATACTTTGCACCTCAGAGACCTCCTTCGCAGATATCAGATACTGCTCGAAAAGTACGCAGAGTAGAAATTTTTGACAACGAAACGAAAAATCGTATCATCACCCTATGACTTACCAAGCTCGCCTCGCATACCTTGTCCCCGTTCCCCTTTCGACTTTCGAAAGGTAGTTTCCATGTGAAAATACTCAAATCCTCCTCGAAAGTCAGAAATGAAAAAGAGGGGGATTTTATTTCACTTACTTCCCTAGATATATGAATACGATCACTCTAGATCTGTATCAAGATTTGTGTACTTCAAATAGTATTATTCCAAACTTAGAAACCCTTACAAAGAAACAAGTAGATACTCTTATTTCACTTGAAAAAAATGGATTACGACCAGAATATACACTTTCAGGATCAAGAAGATGGATAATACCATGAAAAAAGAAACAATGATGATATCTCACTCAGCGTTTTTCTCAGAAATTTTTTTCTTCCGAAAACTAATTTTTTCCCTATAATTTCTTCACTTACTTTTTTCTATGCAACTCCTCTCTCACATCCCATTCAAAACTCAGAAATCCATGCCATCAGGTTCGGATAACCGTGGTACAGGACTCCTCCTCCAGGCGGGCATGATCCGTATGACCCTCGCAGGAGCTTACTCATTCACGACACTCGGACTGCGTACCCTCAGAAAGATCGAGGCTATCGTCCGTGAAGAAATGAACGCGATCGGGTCAGCAGAAGTCCTCATGACCGCACTCGGTGCTCGTGAGTCCTGGGAGCGCACAGATCGCTGGGATACAGTCGATGTCCTCTTCAAGCTCCCTGCCGCAGAAGGTCGAGAATACGCGCTCAATCCCACTCACGAAGAAGTCGTCACGCCACTCGTCGGAGAATTTATCCAGTCGTACAAGGATCTCGATAATCCGAGCGTCTATCAGATCCAGTGGAAATTTCGTAATGAAAAACGTGCGAAATCAGGACTCCTTCGAGGTCGTGAATTTCTCATGAAGGATGCCTACTCTTTCCATCGTACTCAGGAAGAGCTCGATGCCTACTTCGAGGTGATGCATGGCGCGTATGATCGAGTGTTTGCGCGTCTCGGACTCGGTGACTCGACGCACTATACGTTTGCATCAGGTGGAGACTTCTCGAAATACTCATATGAGTTCCAGACGGAGCTCGATATCGGAGAAGATGAGATCTATATCTGCTCGAGTTGCGGTCAAGCACACAATCTCGAAATCATCGATCCAAATGCCTTCGTCTGTGCAGAGTGTGGGCATACTGAGTACACGAAAAAAATCGTATCAGAAGTCGGAAATATTTTTAAACTCGGTTCACGATTTTCTGATGCATTTGGACTCAAATATCAGGACAAAGACGGACAGACCAAAAACCTCGTCATGGGGTGCTACGGTATCGGGATTTCTCGTCTCATGGGGGTAATCGCAGAGAAATTTGCTGATGAAAAGTGACTCGTCTGGCCAGAGAGCATTTCTCCATATACACATCACCTTATCGTCATCGGAGATCATCTCGAAGAGGCAAAAAAACTCGCCGATACCCTCGAAAAAACAGGTGCATCTGTCCTCATCGATGACCGAGATGTATGATTTGGACAAAAGGCGGGAGATGCTGATCTCTTCGGGATCACCCATCGTATCATCCTCTCTGATAAGACGATCGAGAAGGGTGGGTATGAGCTCAAAAAACGTACAGAAACAGAAGGAATTATCATCTCACTTTAGTCATGCGTAAGTTCCTCTTTTCTCTCCTCATCCTCACTCTTATAACCATTACTGGTGCTTTCTCGATCACGCTCCTCGAAAAGGGTCGAGTGTATCGTGACACCGAGACGATCCCATATCGTGAGGTCGGACTCCTCCTCGGGACGAGTCCAGGATCCGATGGGATGCAAAACCTTTTTTATACTACCCGCATCGAAGCGACGAAAATGCTCTACGAGCGTGGGAAGATCCGTCATATCCTCGTCTCAGGCGATAACAGTACTCGTTCCTACAACGAACCTGAACTCATGAAAAAATCTCTCATGAAGGCAGGTATCCCTGAGAGCGCGATTACGCTTGATTATGCAGGATTTCGGACACTCGACTCGGTCATACGAGCGAGAGAGATATTTGGACAGACAGATGGATTTACGATCATCTCTCAGCCATTTCACGTCGAGCGAGCACTCTTTCTCGCCAGGGCAAATGGGATCGATGCGATCGGATACGGAGCTGCGAATGTCAGTATCAGTATAGCGCCACTCGTCTATATCCGAGAGATCGGAGCGAGATGGCGAGCCATCTATGATGCGATCTTCGGGACGGATCCTATGGTACTCGGGGAGAGGGAGAAACTTGGGAAATAAAATTGGAGAAATGCAGAAAATATGATAAAATTAAAACATGACGATCCGTATTTCTACATCAGCAGAAGAGGTTTTTAAGATTAACAAAAGGAATAGACAGGCATGAGAAGAACGTATAGATAGGATGAGTCGTGCTGTTGAACAAATTCTTACCGTTGATTCGTGACTTTCAGTTTTTACTACGGGAAGTGATGGTAGGCTTGAAAATAAATCTTACGACTCTGTTGATTCAAATCCAGAACTTAGCGTATATACAAATAGCTATATCTCTGAAAGAGAAAGGGAAGAAATTGTAAGAAAGTTGAGAAATTGATTTAATCGAGCCCTTGATTATGTGGAAGTAAGAAATCCCTCGAGGGATACACCCCTTATCGTACATAATGGTAATCCTAACCTTATATTTCCAACTCGAATATGGGATAATAGAATGCTTTTATGAGAGATAGCTAGTAGGAAAACTCTACTGGGTACACTCTCTGATGAGATTATCGCTAATCCTGATTACTCAAGAAAATTCTATCATAGATTGCGCAACCATAAATCGATTATGTTTACTGGAAAACAAGTTTTTCAATGAGAAGAAAAAAAACTAGTCGATACAAGTGAGTGAATAATACGATTTGATCCAAAGAATGGACTGTTTTGAGTTAAGCCATGACCATTACGAGTTATTCAGTATACACTCGCACTTTGACTTATGCGAAGAATACGTGACCATGGTCACCCTCCTTTTGCAGATTCACTTCCGACGAATATCATTGAAAGACTAGATTTTATTCAATCTAATAGAATGACATCCATGAATAGTGATGAGATAGTGAATTTACAGTATATGTATGCATTTTTCTTGAATATGCACCATGAAATGCAGTACAGAAACATGGCAGAGTGAAAAACTACCTTTTCTGTAGCATCTGATGTTCTTCAAGATATGGAAGAAATGCTCGAATGTTTACAGAAAACTATTTCACCTGATAAGTTTTTTAAAATTTAGTTTTCTTTATCTTTTATTTCCCTATAATCCGCACTACTTTAATGCGGATTTTTTATGCCAAAAAACGAAATACTCGAAAACATCAGAGTCGATAAACTCATCTTCGGAGGGAAGTGACTCGGTGTCGCACCCGACGGTCGCAAAGTTATAATCACGGGAGGATGTATCCCTGGGAGTATCATTCATGTCCGAGTGCTCAAGGCTCGTAAGTCTCACTACGAAGGTCAGGAGATCGATGTGGTAAAAAAATCCCCTCTCGAAGTCCCACTCGAACCCGGTCACCAGCTCTATGGATGAGCGAAGTGGCTCACGATCGGCTATGAAGATCAGCTTCGGATCAAGGAGTGACAGGTGAAAGAGGCATTTCATCACATCTTGAAGTACCTTACCGAGCAAAATCCCTCTAACCCCCTTTCTCAAGGGGGAAATGAAACGTGAGATTGTCTCCCAATTTTTCATCCCATCATCGCTTCGCCAGAAATCTATGGCTACCGCAATAAAGTCGAGTTCTCTTGGGGGAAATATATCAGCGATCGAGAGGGAATTCACGATGAGTTTCGTTTCGGGTTTCACGCGCAGGGACAGTTTGATCGTATCATAGATTGTTCATACTGTGCTCTCGCGAGTGAGGAAGTGAATGCTCTCTTTTGCGAGATAGATACACTTTCGCGGGCCTCAGGGTTCGTGACGTATGACCCAAAGACGGGAGTCGGATTTTGGAGACATCTCGTCGTGCGGAGCACCAAAAAAACATGACAGACGATGCTCGTCTTCTCCATCAATCATCTCTGGGATGATACTCGGAGGAGTATAGACGGAAGTGTTGAATATTTTTTTACAAAAATGGTTCAACAACTGTCTGAAAAATATAAAAATATCACATCGATATACTTCCTCTCAAATACTGGGAGAGCGGATATTGTGACGGGTGATGAGATACTCCTTTTCGGAGCTCCGACGATCGAGGAAGAACTCCTCGGTCTCACATTCGAGATCGCCCCAAAAAGCTTTTTCCAAGTCAATACTCTCGGTGCCGAGTGACTCTACACGAGAGCGATAGATATGATCCGATCTAAGGGTGGCATACTCCTCGATCTTTATGCGGGTACTGGGACGATCGGTATCCTCCTCTCTCCACATTTTGATAGCGTGTACTCAGTCGAACTCGTCCAGAGCGCGAGTCGTGATGGAGAGAAAAATGCGAACAAAAATGGTATCACAAATGTTCATTTCGAGAATAAAAAAGTCGAAGACTTTGCTCGAGAATTCCGCGAAAAGTGAGGCAAAGCAGACACGATCATCCTCGATCCACCTCGTGATGGTATGCATCCGAGTGCACTCCCACATATTCTCTCATTTGGTGCTCGAGAGATCATCTATGTCTCCTGTAATCCTGCGACCCTCGCACGCGACCTCGAGATCCTGGTCGGGAAAACTCGTGACGAAAAAAGCGAAACACTGCCTCGCTATAGACTCACGGATATCACGCCAGTGGATATGTTTCCGCATACGCACCATATCGAGACAGTCGTGAGACTTGAGAAGGTGTAAGCTTATTTTTGTTTGAGAGTATTATAAGTGAGTTCGTCTCATTTTTTAGCGAAAAATACCATTCTTCCATCTATACTTGTATTGATATTATGCATTGCTCCCATACAGCATTGGTCATGGATGATTTCATCGAATGGCGTAGTATAAGCAATTCCATCGTAGAAATATGACAAGGTTTCTCATGAGTTTGTACGAAAAAAGTAGAACACTTTTTTGTCGATTTCTGAGAGTCAAAACGCTTCAATTAGCGGTAGTTCAACACCATTTTTTGCTAGGATGAATCTTTGTATACCTTTTTCCGCGCTTTGCAGAGAATAAGAAAGCCACCAATTACTTCATTCTTCAGAAAAATGCTTAAATGGTTCATCAGCAAGAAAGGCGGTTTCCATACTGACATAGAGGCGTTTTCCATTTTTTGTTACTTCGTAACTCAACATATTTCACGAGCCTTCTTGCAAGGACACTATATAGTTTCCAAAGGTTGCTTTCCCATTTTCTATTCACTGTCCTCTGAGAGAAGCTCAGTTATTCTGGAAACTCTTTGCGTCCTTTGGAATAATTATATCTCAAGAATCAAGAATAGAAGCTCGGTTTGTCCACTTGCCAATAGTATAGGTATTTATCAAAAAAGGTTCATAAACTTTGTGAATACTGGCCTCGAAATCTTCTTTAAAGATTTCCTTCTGTATTCAATATACGCCCAGTCATACTATGCATATAAGAGTGATACAAAGGAAAATATGCTTTCTTGTGACCATGAATACTACTTCTTACTGGCACATCCCTTGAGTGACTCTGCTCCAGCGAGGAGAGTTGCATTGTAGGCGTATTTTACATCACTCATACCATCGCTACACTCACCCTTCGTGAGTGTGAGGAAAAAATCTCCCTTCACCCCGAGGATTTTGATGATTGATCACTTGTCGTCCTGTGTTGTCGTGTATTTTGTAGTCGTCGTTCCTGTGTCGCTCGGACGAGAGAGTGTCGACTCGCCTGGTGTTACCTCCACTGACCAAAATGGCTCTGTTCCCTTCGCAGAGAAACTCATAGATCCAGTATATTGGAGGACAGGTTCCCCAGAGATCGGAGCACGAGGGTATGGATTTTCGTTTTTTTGGGCTTCATTTTTGTTTCCCCATGTACAACTCGTGAGGAGAAGTGTCGAGATGAGAGCGAGAGTGATGATTTTTTTCATAATATAAAAAACAAGAAAAGTAATACTCCATGATCATATATTTTTTCTACCTCATGTCAAACTAGGTAATTTCGATACGAAATGTTGTTCACTCTCACGGAGTACTGTCTAGCTGTACTTTCCATCAGTATATTTTTACGATACGTTCCACGATCGAGAGTCCGATACCGCTCCCATGAGTCCGACTTGCTCCTTCCCCACGATAAAACCGTTCCCATATTTTTTCTTTCTCATCTGCGCTGATACCAACTCCAGTATCACTGATGGAAAATCCTTTTTCATCAGCTCGTAGAGTGATGCTTCCGTGGTCTGTATTGTAGGTGATAGCGTTTTTGAGAAGGTTACCGAAGAGGAGAGAAAAGTGTTTTCTATCGATGGGAAGGGAGGACTTCGCTCTTATGTGTTTTTCTACGGTGATATGTTTTTTTTCGATACTTTCACTATATCGTGAAAGCTCCTCTGTGATAGCGAGAGAAAGTGGAGTATGTGTGACTGTCGGCGTGCGGGCAATCTGTGTGAGTTCGAGAAGTCAGTCGAGGTTCGATGCCATGAGAGAAATCGCACTGATGCTATCCTCTACGAGACTGGGGTCTGTGAGTTTTTGTGTATCTCTCATGATTTGGAGGTTCCCAGAGACGATGGCGAGAGGAGTTTTGAGTTCATGTCCCGCATCGTGGATAAAGTGTTGCATACTGTCGAGGTTGTCATCGACAGGACTGAGCGTCTCTCGTACAAAGTATCTTCCCATGAGGTAAAATGGTATCAGTATCAGTATATCGAGCGCGAGAAATCGGAGGATATCACGGATGATATCATCGATCGGATATCCACTCTTTCGAAAAAAAATCGTAAAGGTATCATTTGTTGTATTTCCTACTTTTCTCATCATCACACCGTTTTTTTCGAGAGTGATATCTGTTCCTACAGTTGCCATGATAGAGAGATCTACGAGTCACTCTCCATCCTCTCGCGTGATCGGTCCACGGATATCGATGATAGTTCCACTGGCATTAGTGATCAGAGCATTCATCCCGATGATGGGTTTGCGCCCCTTATCTGTAGGAGTTCTATGAGTGATGGCATGTACATCTGCTTCGAAATCCTGTTTTTGGTAGAGTCACTCAGTATAGAGTCGTCCCCAGATAAATATACTCTCGAAAACCACGAGAAATAAAAAAGCTCACCCGACGAATATAGTCGTCAGGCGGCGTTCTGTGGAGAGAAGTGAAGAGTTTCGTAACATATTTTTTATGCACTTAAGATATATCAGGCTCATTTTATCGTTTCTATACTATTTTTTCCGAGTTTTTTTCTGAGGTATCCGATATAGACTTCGACGACTTTTTGTTCTGTCCAGCTATCATATATCCCCCATACTTTTTCGAGGAGTTCTCCTTTGGAGATCGTACGTTCATGATTGAGGGCAAAAAATCGTAAGAGCTCATATTCACGTTTCGAGAGATCGACGAGCTCTCCGCCCCAGGTGACACTATGTTTTTCCTGATCGAGGGTGAGTTTGCCTCGGTGAAGCACCTCTGTCGACCGTGAGTCCTGAGTCCGTCTCCCGAGAGCTCGGATACGTGCCACGAGTTCTCGGTAGTCACATGGCTTTCCGAGGTAGTCATCTGCACCATAGTCGAGCCCTGTGATGATATCTCCCTGAGTATTTCTGGATGTGAGCATGATGATGGGGGTATTTTTTCACTCATCACGGAGTTTTCTACAGATTTCGATACCGTTCATGTGCGGGAGTTCGATATCGAGGATGATGACATCATAGCTTCCTGTCATAGCTTCACTATATCAGTCGGCCCCATCAGTACGCAGAGTACACGAGATATTATGACTTGCGAGATACCGTACGACCGTCTGCGCGAGCGCGATGTTGTCTTCGATGAGAAGAGTGTGCATAGGATGAGAGGATTATAAGAAAAATTCACCATCGACCAAATAACTTATGAAAGTATCTCATGCATCACGAGTATCTGCAAAAGAGAGTTCAGTCGCCTCACTTGCCAGGAGCGACAAGAGAGAAAAAATGACGATGAGAATATACTTTTTCATATGAGATCAGTATATATGCGCCATGTAAGATAGAGGTAAGAAAACCAAAAATCCCCCAAATATGGGGAGATTTTGGCCTTTTCTTTTTTTCTAGAAATATGTCTCTCGGTTTTACTGAGCCTGAGTGTTTGATTCTTGTGAACGGTTTTTTCAGTGTTCACCACGTGGTCCACCCTGTGGCATACTATCGAGGAGAGCTTGTTCTTCACTCGTGAGAGTAGTTCCAGCAGCTTTCTTATCGAGAACTGCCTTTATTTTTTCCATCTCTGCCTTCATCTCAGCACGTTTCGCTTTCATAGCAGCGCGCTCTGTGATGATGGTCTGACGAAGAGTCTCTTCCTCACTCGTGAGAGTCTGACCAGCGAGGAGTTTATCTATGACGGCTTCACGAGCCTCCATTTTTGTCTCGGCTTCAGTTCGTTTTTTGTCGAAAAATGCCTTTTTCTCTGTATCACTCATCGACTGGAGTGCTGTTTTCTCAGCGTCAGTGAGCTCCATGCCTCCCATCATACCAGGGCCACCTCGCATGCCACGACCTTCTCCATGCATGCGACCTTCTTTTGAGGAGAAAGTTTTTGTTGTCCCTGTTGTCTTTGTGCTACTTGTGCCTGTAGCAGCATAGGTTCCAGCGGCGGCGAGTGAGAGTCCAGTGAGGACGATACCAGAGATAAGTATTGATTTTTTCATATGTGTATAGGGTTAAGAAATAAAATCAATATATGTAGTTCTTCTCGAACAGGAGTCCTCAGAGTGTATCGAGTCAGATCTGACTCACGCTCATCCACGGACGTTTTCGAAGAGTACACGGATAGTATATCACTCTCGGGTAAGGAATAAGTAAGGACTCTTATATCCCACTTCTTTTCGATTTGAATTTTTGTGGTCGAAGCGATGCAAGGGTAATACGAACAATCTGACCACAAATACGAACAATCTCTTCAGTATTTCTCTCTCTTTGGAATTGTTTCAGTTCACTTTCCCTCTCATTGATAGCAGCTGCAAGTACCTCTATAAGTTTCTCTGGATTTTTTTCTATCTCAGAGAAATATCAGTCGAGGTTACGCTCTACCATTTGAACTATCGTCGTCACAATAAGACTAGCCATGTCGTCACCATCAGCTGTTTCCTCACTCCTTATATTTCCTCAAAAACGCATGCTACGTATCATTGATCAGAGATCGTTTTGTGCAAGAGTTGGTGTATTCATAAGAAATTTTTTACCCTTCCATTTTAGCTATTTTCCGATAATATCAACTCTATGATCGGATCTCAAAAACGTGCCATCCTCGAAACCGCACTCCCGTCTCATGGACTCTTCATCCTCGAGTGAACACATGAGTTGATCCGCAATGGTGACGTACATTTTCCGTTTCGGGCATCCTCTGATATGCTCCTCCTCACTGAGGTATCATCACCCGATATGCTCCTCGTCTGAGCCAAGAGTGACACTCATACACACTGGACGATCTACTCCGATCCTATCAGCGAGACCGAGCAAATCTGGGGGAGTTCTCGTCTCGACCACGATGAGATCGCTCGTCTCTCGGGTATCACTGATATCCGACCCATGCGAGCATGGACTCGTGATCGCAAAACCCTCATTTCTGACGCTCACCATATATATACGAATCTCACTCGGAGCATCCCGAGAGAAAAGTGCGCCGATTTCGATGCTCTCATGCGACCACTTCGGATGATCAAGTCGAGAGAAGAAATCGAGAAAATCCGAGAGGCGATCCGAGTGACGAAGCTGGCACATGACCATATACGGACAGTTATAGAACCATGAATGTACGAATACGAAGTCGAAGCCGAGATTGCTCGGATATTTCGTGCGCACCATATGACAGAGGCGTATCCGTCGATCGTCGCATCTTGACCGCGTGCATGTACGCTCCACTATACTCGCCACGATCGCAAAATCGAGGCATGAGACCTCCTCCTCGTCGATGCATGAGCAGAGTATCACGGATATGCGGCTGACATCACGAGAGTGTTTGCTCTACCTCCTTGAGAAAGGAGGATGTCACGAAGTGACAGGAGGATTGGTGCTTCTGGGTTTTCTCCACGACAAAGAGATGTCTATGAGAGCGTCGTCCGAGTAAAAGAATATGCAGAGTCCCTCATCCGTCCATGAGTCGAGAAACCAGAGTATGAGAGGAAGGTGAGAGAAGCGACGAATAGAGAACTCCGGTATCTCTGACTCATCTGAGAGCACACATCTCATGAAGAGCGAGAAATCTTCTCTCGTAAGTACTATCCGCACTCGACCTCTCACTTTCTCGGGCTTGATGTCCACGATATCGGATCCCGTGAAGAGATCCTCGCACCTGGGATGATCATCACCTGTGAGCCAGGGATCTATATCCGTGAAGAGGGGATTGGTATAAGGCTCGAAGACGATATCCTCGTGACGGAGAGTGGATGTGAGAACCTTTCAAAGGGAATAGCATTATAATTGACAGAAAATATAAAATACATAAAGTAATCTTACCCTCAAATTAAGGAGAATATCTCGTGGAAGAAAAGGTAATTTACGGGTTAGTATTCGTGTTCTTGGCTCCAGTTGCAATGGGTTATCTTCTTGCCACTGTTCGGCGCAATGAACAAATTTACAATAACTCACCACCGTTCATTCAAAGTATCATTAGTCTTACGGTCATAATCACAACAATCCTCACAGCCGTAGTCTTCAATGAAGGAGTAAAGATCTTCGGTTGGTGGTGAGATTGATACTTTCGTGCTTTTTTCGCCCTCTCGGGCGATTTTTTTATTTCTCTGGAATTTTCCACATTTTTCCATATAATACCCGAGCCCTTAAACACACTTATGAAAAAACTCCTTACCCTCCTCGCTGGATATACTGCTGGACTCGCTGTCGCGATGAAGTATAGAAAAGAGAGTGGCAAGACGAAAATCGATCCGACAAAATCAAAGATGGATAACTTCATCGATGAAGTCGTCGATATGCATCGAACTGCCTATGATGAGGTAAAAGGATTTCTTGCTTCACACTTCGATGACGTCGAGGATTTCGACGGACTCAAAGCAAAAGCAGCAGGACTCCTCGATAGTTTCGCAACTGAGGCTGATGAACTCATCGCCTCCCTCATGAATAAAGGAAACACCCAAAAAGAAACCATCATGAAAAAGGTAGAAAGCCTCTACACCGAAAAAGAAGCGATCATCGAGTCAGCTCGAAATAAGGGGATGACATTCGCCGATGTTGCACATGATACTCTCGTCTCCTGGATCGATGAAGCAAAATCAAAACTTGCCGAGGCTCACGCTCTCACGAAATCAAAACTCGAAGCCATGCCAGTAAAAAAACCAGTAGCACGCAAAGCCCCAGTAAAAAAACCACAAGCGTAAATTTCTTTTTGTCATCCCGAAGGGATCCCTTTTTCTTTCACTTATGAGCGAGAAGAATAGCTTTTCTCATAAGTTGATTTTGAAAGGGATTTCTCGTTTCACTCGAAATGACAAAACTTTAATATTAACTTTTTACTATGTCAGACCAAACACAAAACCCACAAACAGAAGAAATCCTCAAAGAGGATCCAGTAGGAGGCAATGATACTTCTACACAAGACTCAGTATGAGATGAGCTTGCCCGCCTGAAAGATGCTCTTGCTCGTTCTCAGGCCGACTACCAAAACCTCCTCATGCGTGTCGAACGAGACAAGGTCGAGATGGTATCATTTCTCTCTGCGAAGCTCGTCACCCCGCTCCTCAAAGAAGTCGATAATCTCGAACGTGCTGTCGCACTCAAGACATGAGTCGAAGGTGATAGCTTCGTAGACGGAGTACGCTCTGTACTTGCCAGTATGAACAAATACCTCGAGTCTCAGTGAGTAAGATCATTTGTCTCCGTCTGAGAGGAAGTCGATCCCGCTCGTCATGATGTCATGACACAAGGTCCAGGTCCAGAGGGGAAGATCACGACTGAATTCGAAAAAGGATATATGATCGGTGACCGAGTACTCCGTCACGCGAAGGTCGTGGTCTGAAACTGACAATAATCTTTATGCTTCCAAAACTTCTCACGTCTCGCCTCGAGACGATCCTCGGTCCTGATCTCTCTCGTGTGATCGAGGCATTTTCCCATGATCGCACGTGATCATTTCGTATCAATACACTCAAAAGTACCAAAGAAGAAATCCTCGCTGAGTTTGAGTCTAAATGAATCGTCGTCACGGAGTTCCATAGTATCCCATGAGTCTACACATTTGAACGATCTCATGAGTACGCTATCAAGGGGACGAGAGCATTTTATGACGGGAAGATCTATCTCCAGTCGCTTGCATCCATGCTCCCTGTGCTCGCCCTCGCTCCCGAGAAGTGAGAACACATCCTCGATGTCTGTGCTGCTCCAGGATCCAAGACGACTCAGATAGCCATGATGATGGAAAATGAGGGAACGATCATTGCTCTCGAGCAAAATCAGATCCGATATGATAAACTCATGTACAATGTGCGTCTCCAGTGAGCGAGCATCATCGAAGGAAAAAAAGTCGATGCGAGAAATTTTTTCATAAAATCAGAAGAACTCTATGATCGCATCCTTCTCGATGCTCCCTGTAGTGCTGAGTGACGTATCGATATACGAAATGAGAAGACCTATGGCTTCTGGTCACTCGAAAATATCAAATCAAAAGCAGCTCTCCAATATGAGCTCCTCTCACTCGCGGTGAAGTCACTCAAAAAGTGATGAACCCTCGTCTACTCGACCTGTACTCTCGCCCCAGAGGAAAATGAATGAGTCATTGCTCGTGTTCTGAGTGAAAATCCTGAGCTCTCTCTCGAGCCGATCGATATCGGACTTTCTGAGAGATCGTGGTGGAGGAGTAGTCTCACATCATGGGACGGAGTAGAGTATCGAGAAGACATGAAAAAAGCAGTACGAACACTGCCTTCTCTTGAGACGGAGGGGTTTTTTGTAGTGAAGATAAAGAAAAATTAGAACTCTGTAATGAGTTTCTTTAGATTGTCAGAGAAACCTTCATTACGAATCCTTCTAAGTAAAACGGCGGATGAGACATTGAAGGTATTCTTCATAACCTCACAAGCCGACACTACTTGCACGTCCAAATCTTCTTTATCTTGAAATGGAGTTTCACAGTTTTTTAGAAGTTGTTCCCAAAGAATAGTTTTTGGTACTAGCAAAGCTCAAGCAAATTCATTTGCATGCATTTCTAAGAGGGAATATTGCTCTTCTGGGAATTCTTGATAAAATTTCAGGTAGTCGTCTTCATCAGTAAAAGACATATTTTCTTCGTAGAATTTTTTGTGAAGCAAGTAATGCCCAATTTCATGAGCAACCGAAAATCTAGCACGAAATTCCACGTTAGCATTATATATGCGTGAATCAACATAAATTGTATTTTCTTGCATGACCAGAAATGCCTCTGCATCTAGTTGTCGCAAATCTCTAGGGAATACGCTAAGTCATATTTTACTTGCGAATAGCATTACATCTACAGGAATCTCATCTCATAAAAACTCTTCACGCAAAGTATGCGCCTTGTGGGATATAGTTTTTTTATCAATAAAAGGAGCTTTCAGATTTTTATATGTTTTTTCCATCTTTTAGATTTTCTATATATGTTTTAATGGTTTCAATATCTGGCTTCTTCCCATTGGAAGAGCGAAAAAAAGTTGGAAGGTTCGCTAATATAGTTTTATCAGTATGCATAGAGTGTGTAAGTTTGAAGAAATATTTAACCTAAATATTTGTAGTATTTAAAGCTTGACCTAGAATTAGCGAAATTCTACGAAGAGAATATGCGAATCTCATATAAAGTCAATATTTACAGCTTCAGTAACTCTAATTTTGAGTGAACAAATTTGCGAAAATTCGCATAATTTATTCTTGCTAAATCAATTTCCCCCACTCCTCCATCCCCACCGCCTCCGCCCGGATCTTCTCATCGTATCCGCATGCCGAGATCCACTCTTTCACACGTTCGAGATCGTAGTGATTTCACTTGAGATTGGACATGAGCGTCTTGCGCGGATGGGTAAATGCGACTCTCCAGAGAGCGAGCATCTCGTCTTCCATCTTTCGGTCGCGAGATTTCTTGACTCTGAATTTTAGTACGATCGAGTCGACCTTTGGTGCCGGGTCAAATGACTCACGTCCCACATACCGTACGACCTCGATATCCTCACAGGCGAGTTCCATCGCGAGGGAGAGATAGGAGTGGTGTGGTTTTTTATTTCGCCCTGCGAGTATTTTTTCTCCGACTTCTTCCTGCATCATGATGACCATCTCGCTTGGCGCATGCGGGAGATCATAGAGAAAGTGAAAGAGTATCGGGCTCGTGATATAGTAGGGGATATTGGCGATCACAGAGTAGTCCTCATGTAGTGGAGTGAAGGTGAGGACATCCTGATGATGGATCATCACTTGATCACCAAATGTCTCACGCAAAATCGGGAGCATATCAGCATCGAGCTCGACGAGATCGAGGCTTTTTGGTGTGTCCGCGACGAGATACTCGGTGAGTGCACCATACCCGGGTCCGACCTCGATGATATGTTTTCATGCTATCTCGATCGCAGAGGCGATCGCAGAGAGCGCTTCATGATCGATGAGGAAGTTTTGTCCGAGAGATTTTTTGGCTTTGATAGTTTTCACACTTCTATACTATATATGAATGATTTTTCTCCAAACCTCCTTTTCCATAAAAGTAGAGAAAAATATTGACAGAGAGAAAGTTTTTTGTACGATATATCTGTCATCAACAAACGGAGTTCCCATCATGAGTGCTCTTATAGCCGCGGTAATAGGCATCATCATGACTACGTACCTTCGGGTACGCGCGCAAAAAATAGGGAAGGATAAGATCTTCCTTAATGGTATGCTTATCTTGTGGATAGGCCTCGCTGTATATGACAGCTACAAGCTCTGGGGATGACCCCTAGCCGACTGACCTTGTTACCCACTCAGTGTGGTGTGACCTTGCCTCGACTGGGGCTATGACGACTCGCATCTCGCGGGTCGTCCTTTTTATATACTAGAGAAAACTTCTTTCTCTCCAAATATATCCTTGTCCACATTTTTTATACTCGCATTTTCCTTTATCTGTCAGGTAAATCTCATAGAGAGAAAACATTTTATCACTTTTCTTATAAATTCTTTTGACATCATCCTACTTTTTTCTATAATCCGCTCACTTTTGTGAATTCTTTCTCTTCCTCATCGGGAACGAGAAAAACAAATAATAGTGACGTTGTACGGTAACCTTTTCTCTCTAGAAAAGCCTCCGGACAACCTCTCATTTTAATATCTCTCCTACACCTACTATGGCTGGAATCATCGGAAAAAAACTCGAAATGACTCGCGTCCTCCACAATGGCGCGTTTACTCCTGTCACCCTCATCAAGGTACCAACTCTCAAGGTTGCTCAGGTAAAGACTCTCGAAAAAGACGGATACACTGCAGTCGTGATCTCTATGACTGATGGAAAATCTGAGACACTTCGTGAAGTTTCTGCTACTGGACCTCTTGCTTCTCTCGAAAAAGGTGCAGAGATCTCTCTCGATATCCTCGAAGGTGTTGATATGGTTGACCTCTTCGGTATTTCGAAGGGAAAAGGATACCAGGGTGCGATGAAGCGTTGGAACTTCTCTGGAGGTCCTGCTTCACACGGTTCAAAATTTCACCGAGCACTCGGTTCTATCGGTAACCGCAAACCTCGTCGTACAAAACCAGGAAAGAAAATGAACGGACACATGGGTCTCGATAAAGTAACGTTGAAGAGCGTTCCACTCGTCCTCGTCAACAAAGACCTCCGAGTGATCGCCGTCAAGGGTCCAGTCCCAGGTGCACGCAACTCTCTCATTACTCTTGCGTTTTAGTCTTTGCCCCAAAAATCTCCAACTCAAATCCTAAATACTCCTATTTATGAAAGCTCCTCTCTTCGACAATCACGGAAAATCTAGCGGAACAGTAGACCTCGAGAAATCACACTTTGGTATCGAGCCAAACATGGGTCTCGTTCACCGTTTTCTCCTCCTCCAAGAGGCCAACGGTCGTATCGCCATCGCTCACGCAAAACACCGTGGTGAGATCGCTGGTTCTACAAAAAAACTCTTCAAGCAGAAAGGTACTGGTAACGCTCGTATGGGTGATCGCCGTTCTCCTATGCGACGTGGTGGAGGTGTCGTCTTCGGTCCTCGCAATACGCAGAACTGGACGATCTCTATGAACGCTCAAGAGCGCCGACTCGGTCTCCTTTCCCTCCTTTCTATGAAGGCAAGTGGAAACAATGTAAAAGTTATCAGTGAGTTCGGAAAAGACGGAGCAAAGACACAGGGTATGACGAAGATGCTCGCCGCTATGGAGGCAAAAAAGCCACTCATCGCTATCACTCGCGATGAAAAAGACTCTGTCCTCGGAGCATGGAATATCCCAGAGACTAAGATCGTCAATGTCGAGTACCTCAACCCACATTCTCTCCTCAAGTATAAAGATCTTGTCTTCACAGAAGCAGCACTCAAACACCTCTACGAACATTTCTCTAAATAGTCTCTCCCCAAATCACTAATTCCCAACTATGAATTCTCTCTATTCTGTCATCAAGCGATTCGCAGTCACCAACAAGTCTACAGACGGTGAGGTGCGCGGTGTATACACATGTTACATTGATCCACTCGCGACAAAAATCGATGTGAAACTCGCATTTCGTACACTCTATGGAGTTGAGGTAGATAAAGTAAATATCCTCCACACTCGCGAAAAATTCCATAATACAAAATTTGGGATCGCACAGAAACGAGGTATCGAAAAGAAAGCAATGGTAACACTCGTAAAAGGTCAGAAGATCGTCAATCTCGAAACTGTAAAATAATCCTGTCCCTCTCCTCCTCTCACTTTCTCCATTATGTGAATCAAAAAGTATAAACCAACCACCCCATCTCGTCGCTTCATGACAGGTCTCACCTATGAGGAGCTCACGACAAATGAACCATACAAACCTCTCACGACCTATATGAAGGATCGTGCTGGTCGTAATCACTTTGGTCGACTTGCCGTCCGCCATAAGGGTGCTGGTCATAAGAAACTCTATCGTATCGTAGACTTTACATTCGATAAGAAAGATATCCCAGCTCGTGTCGAAACAATCGAATACGATCCATATCGATCAGCGTTTATCGCTCTCGTATGTTACCGAGATGGTGAGCGTCGATATGTTCTCGCTCATACAGAGATGAAGGTCGGTGATGAGGTCATCACTTCAAACGAAGCAAAACCAACTCCTGGAAACCGTATGGAAATCGGACATATCCCAACAGGTATGACTATCTACAACGTAGAAATGATCGTCGGACAGGGAGCATCAAGCATCCGTTCAGCTGGTTCATTTGCTACAGTGATTTCCCAGGAAGGTGAGTACACTCAGGTAAAAATGCCAAGCGGAGAAATCCGTCTCGTCCACAAGAAATGTAGTGCTACGATCGGAATGGTCTCAAATAGTGACTGGAACCAAGTAACGATCGGTAAGGCAGGTCGCTCTCGATGGAAAGGTATCCGCCCTACAGTCCTCGGTTCATCGATGAACCCAGTAGACCATCCACACGGATGAGGTGAAGGACACCAATCAGTCGGTCAGCGAAAAGGACCAAAGACACCAAAAGGAAAACTCGCTCGTGGTGTCAAGACACGCTCTCGAAAATATACGGATCGCTGGATCCAGAGAACTCGTACTGGAAAACTCCAGGGCTAATCTCACTCCTAAAAAACTTTATCAAATTCAACTATGACTCGCTCGCTCAAAAAATGACCTTACATCGATCCACGTGTTGAGAAAAAGGTTCAGACACTCAATGCAGGTGGAAGAAAAACTGTCATCAAAACATGGTCTCGATCATGTACGATTTCTCCAGAGTTCGTCGGACATACGTTCGGTGTGCACAATGGAAAACAGCATATTCCTGTATTTGTGACAGAAGATATGGTAGGACACAAACTCGGAGAATTCTCCTTTACTCGTGTCTTCCGAGCCCACTCAGGAAATAAATAGAAGATGAGTTATTGGTAGGATAGTAATTGGCAAATAGCCATAATCCGCCACTAACCGCTGATAACCAACATACTAATTACTACTTTTTATGAAAGCTTCCGTCAGAAACGTCCGCATATCACCAAAAAAACTTAATGTGATCGCCTACATCATCCGAAACATGAAAGCAAAAGAAGCTCTCGATACGCTTCGCTTCATGCCAAAGAAGGGTGCGGATATCATGTATAAAGTTGTCGCAAGTGCCGTCGCAAACGCTACTCACAATGACAGTCAAAACCTTACTGATCTTTCGATCGCAAGCGTGAGTGTCACTCAGGGTCTCGTCTACCGTCGTATCAACCCGATCTCTCGTGGACGTGCTCATCGTATCCTCAAGCGTACCTCTCATGTTGATCTGACTCTTTCTGTAAAATAATCTTTCTTTCTACTCACCTATGTGACACAAAGTTTCGCCTCTCGCCTTCCGTATAGGATACATCAAGACCTGGAGATCTACTGGCTACTATGATAAAAAATCATATGCCGAGAACGTCGCACAGGATGTCGCTATCCGTACACTCGTCATGAAGCACTACAAGAACCTCCCGATCGCCAATGTGTTCATCAATCACAATGGAAACGGAGCTCTCTCGATCGTGATCTTCACCTCTCGTACAGCTCTCATCCTCGGGACTGACGACGCGAGTATCAACGCTCTCAAGGATCTTCTCGCAAAGAGATTTCCTGGATATACATTTACTCTCGAGGTAAAGGAAGTAAAAAAACCAGAACTCTCTGCTCAGATCGTCGCTGACTCTATCGCTCGTCAGATCGAAAAGAAAATGCCATATCGTCGAGTGATCAAAAATGCGATCGCAAAAACTATGGAAAAAGGTGGTCTCGGAATCAAGGTAAAACTTGGAGGTCGTCTCAACGGAGCAGAAATCGCTCGCAGGGAAACCTATAAAGATGGATCTATCCCAACACAGACAATCCGTGCTGACGTTGACTTCGCTTACGAGCGAGCAGAGACTCCAGCTGGAACCATCGGTCTCAAGGTCTGGATCTACAAAGGTGATGTGTTCAAAAAATAAACTTGCAATTCCCAAATTTTATCTATAATCCTAACGCTTCTTCTCATGCTACAACCGAGCAGAACAAAATATCGTAAAGCACACCGCGGTGTCATTAAAGGACTCGCTGTACGTGGTTCATCCGTTTCTTTCGGAGACTACGCGCTTAAAACTATCGAATCAGGTTATATCACGTCTCGACAGATCGAGAGTGCCCGCAAGGCTATTGTCCGCTTTCTCAAGAAGGGGGGACAACTCTGGATCCGTATTTTCCCAGACAAACCATACACCAAGAAGGCTCTCGAAGTCCCAATGGGAGGTGGAAAGGGAGGTGTCGAGATGTATAGAGCCCCAGTAAAACCTGGACGCATTATCTTCGAAATGGGAGATATTGCTCCAGAAATTGCTCGGGAGGCTTTAACTCTTGCTTCGTACAAGCTCCCAGTAAAGACGAAGATCCTCATGTCAAAAGACGAAATTGCGTAAGGAAATTATCTACAGACTGACTATCATCTAATTTTCATAATGTATGGCTACCGCGAAAAAAACTCCAGCAAAAAAAGCAGCTCCAGTACAGAAAGATCTCAAGTCTCTCGATAGAACTGAGCTTCTCACGGAACTCATGACAGCACGAAAAGAGCTCTACACTCTTTCTATGAAGCACTCAAATGGAGAACTCAAGCAACCTCACCTTATCAGACAAAAGCGTCGAGCAATCGCTCAGATTTCTACGAGCCTTACTGCTTCTTCCATCTAATTTATCTCACTTAGTAAACTCCTATGCGTACTCAGACCGGTGTTGTCACCAGCACAAAGATGCAAAAGACGATCGTCGTCACTGTCGATACATACAAGACTCATCCAAAATATCAGAAACGATATAAGTCTTCTCACAAATTTTACGCACATGACGAAAAAGGTCTTGCGAAAGTTGGTGATACTGTCACAATTTCTGAGACTCGACCTCTCTCTGCGACAAAACGTTGGCTTCTTGTCGAAGACTCTATTAAGAGCGGAAACCTCTAAAAAACGAGATTATCTCTCCTATAGTTCACACTTTACTCTCAATTTTATATGATCCAAACAGAATCAAGACTCGTCGTCGTAGATAACACAGGAGCAAAAGAAGCTCTCTGTATCAAGGTCCTCAAAGGCTCAAAGCGTCGTTATGCAAGCGTCGGTGATATCATCGTTGTCTCTATTAAGCGAGCTCTTCCAAACGGAAATATCAAGAAGAAAGCAGTATGTAAGGCAGTTATCGTTCGTACTTCCAAGGAAATTCGCCGCGAAGATGGTTCATACGTTCGCTCTGATGATAACGCATGTGTCATCATCGATGATAAACTCGAACCAAAAGGAACTCGTATCTTTGGCCCAGTGTTCCGTGAACTCAAAGCCCGATGATATCAAAAGATTATTTCCCTTGCCCCAGAAGTTGTATAATCAAAAAAAATCGAATTACGATTCAATCCTAAAATCTCTACTATGAAAATCCACTCAAAAGATAAAGTCATCGTTGTCACTGGAAAGGACAAAGGAAAAACTGGTACAGTTACTCGTGTCGACACCAAGAATGGGAAAGTTCTCATCGAAGGAGTCAACATGGTAACTCGCCATATCAAGCGTCAGGGAGCAACTCCTGGACAGAAGGTAACTTTCGAGAAACCTATCGATGCCTCCAATGTCATGATCGTCGACCCAAAAGATGGAAAACCTACTCGTGTCGGATATCAGATCAAGGATGGAAAGAAAGTTCGTGTCGCAAAAAAATCAGGAACAGTCCTCTAAAAATTTTCTAAAAGAACCCTTTTACTTTTAACGGTTCGCTTCACTCTCTTATGTCAAAAAATACTTTTAAAAAGAACTACATCGAAAAAATCCTTCCAGAACTCGCGAAAGAGCTCAAGATCGATAATCCTATGCAGATCCCTCGCATCGAAAAGATCGTCCTCAATATGGGTATCGGTACGTATGTTGCCGCAGGAAACAAGGATTTCTCAAGCCTCAAGAACGACCTCGCGCTCATTTCTGGTCAGCTCCCTCGCGTCAACCACGCTCGTATCGCCATTTCGAACTTCAAACTCCGAAAAGGAATGCCCGTCGGTATGATGGTAACTCTTCGTGGAGATCGCATGTATGCATTTATCGAAAAGCTTATCGCCATCGTCCTCCCTCGTGTTCGTGACTTCCGTGGAGTATCCGCTCGTGGATTTGATAAGGCAGGAAACTTCAACTTCGGTATCCGTGAACATACGATCTTCCCAGAGGTTCCACAGCTCGATGTGGTCAAGCCTCACGGTCTCCAGGTCACTGTCAAAATGAAAACAGAAAATGCCGCTCACTCAAAGGCGCTTCTCGATAAACTTGGTTTCCCTTTTGCTAAATAATCTCTTACTTCAAACTCTATGGCTCGTATAGCTCTTGTTCATAAATGTGAAGAAGCTCAGAAAGCTGCTTCCCGTGCTCACGCTCTCGGAAAGAAAGCAAAATTCTCGACACGACTCTACCACCGTTGTTCGCACTGTGGTCGTGCCTATGGATATATCGGTAAGTTCGACCTGTGTCGTATCTGCATCCGAGAAAAAGCAAACGCCGGAGAACTTATGGGTGTACGTAAATCAAGCTGGTAATTTCCTTTTAGAAAACCTTTTCCACACATTAAATATTTTCTTATGACTCACGATCCAATAGCAGACCTCCTCACTCGCATCCGAAACGGATACCTTTCTCGACTCTCTACTGTCGAGGCTCCATTTTCGAAGCTCAAGGCAGAGATCCTTCGTATACTCAAGAAGAATGGTCATATTGTTGAATTTGCTCTTTCTGATGACGGACGCACATTTACTATCACTCTTCAGGATGTTCGCAAGACAAAGTACGTACCATCATTCCGTCGTATTTCTCGCCCAGGTCAGCGTATCTACGTTCGATCTGCAGATATCAAAAAATCACGCAATGGTGTCGGTATTTTCATCCTTTCTACACCAAAGGGAATTATTACTGGGTATGAGGCTCACGCTCTTGGTGTCGGTGGAGAACTTCTTTGTGAAGTATTCTAAGCAATCCTTACTAAAAAATTACAATTAACAATTATAGAAGTATGTCTCGAATTGGTAAACAACCCGTCAAACTTCCTTCATGAGTCACAGCAGAAATTACTGCTACAGAAGTCAACATCAAGGGTGCAAAATGAACACTCTCCTTCAATATACTTCCTGGAGTATCTGTAAAACAAGAGGAAGGTTCGATTGTTGTCAGTGTTGCTGACCCTACTGTTGCAGAACAGAAGGCATACTGGGGACTCACTCGAGCACTTCTTCAGAATATGGTTGTCGGTGTATCAGAGGGATATACAAAGTCTCTTGAAATCATCGGAGTAGGGTATAAGTTTGATGTAAAAGGTCCTCGAAAGCTCGAGCTTGCTCTCGGATTTTCACATAAAGTAAACGTCGATGCTCCAGAAGGGATCACGATCGAAGCTGACAAAGAAGATAAGAACAAGATCCACCTCAAGTCACATGATAAGCAGCTTCTTGGATACTTTGCAGCGTATGTCCGCTCGCTCAAGAAACCTGAACCGTACAAAGGGAAAGGTATCCGATATGTCTGAGAATACGTTCGTCGAAAAGCCTGAAAAACCGCTGGAAAATAATTTTTGTTACTCTCTATTTCTCCTCTATTATGCTCAAGAAACTCCAAAATCGCATCGCTCGTGCTACTCGAGTTCGTGCTCGTATCGAAGGAACTGCAGAAAAGCCTCGTCTCTCTGTATTTCGTAGCAATGCTCATATCACTGCTCAGGCCATCGATGATGTTACTGGAACGACTCTGGTGAGTGCTTCAGATATCAAAATCAAAAAAGGAACAAAATCAGAGCGTGCACGTGAAGTCGGTGCTGTTGTCGCGAAAGCTATGCTCGACAAGGGTATCAAGACGTGTGTTTTTGATCGCGGAGGATACCTCTACCATGGTCGTGTCAAGGCTCTCGCAGAGGCAGCTCGCGAAGCAGGACTTACATTCTAATACTACACTTTTTTAATCTCTTTTTCTCGTATGTCAGATACTCAGAATACAAACCTCGAAGAAACAACAGTCGAGACCCCAGTAGAAACTCCTACAGAGTCTGCTCCAGCTGAAACATCTCCAGAGACTCGTAACGAACGAGCCCCTCGTTCTGATCGTGGTCCTCGCTCTGATCGTCCTCGTGGACGTCGAGATGGTGGTATGCGAGAAGAAGAGAAAGAATTCCAAGAAGAGATGCTTTCTGTCGATCGTGTAACTCGTGTAACGGCCTGAGGTCGTCAAATCCGATTCCGTGCATCGGTCGTCATCGGAGACGGAAAAGGTCGCATCGGTCTTGGTACAGGAAAATCAGGTGAAGTACAAGGTGCTATCGAGAAAGCAATCCGTGATGCGAAGAAAAACCTCATCACATTTCCTATCGTTAACGGTACTATCCCACACGATGTCGCAGTTTCATTTAAGTCTTCAGGACTTTACATCCACCCAGCTCACCCAGGTACTGGTATCATCGCCGGAGGTGCAGTTCGTAAGATCTTCGCTGTCTCTGGTATCAAAGACGTCATCGCAAAACAGCATGGAGCTCCAAATAAAATCACGAATGCTCGTGTTACTCTCAAGGCACTCGCAGCGCTCAAGCCAACACATCTCATGACGACATTTACTGCAAAAAACCCGAGTGTCGGAGAATCTCCAAAGACAGAAAAGGCTGAAAAAACAGCAACTCCAAAGGCAACAAAAGCTCCAGTAAAAAAACCAGCAGCAAAAAAGGCGCCAGCTAAGAAATCAGCAGAATAATCTTCTAGAATCTTACTCCAAAAATTATGTCTAATCTCTCTACAATTACACCAAATCCAGGCTCTACTACTCGTCCTCGTCGCGTTGCTCGTGGAGTAAGCTCAGGACTCGGTGGTACATCTGGTCGTGGTATGAATGGTCAGAACTCTCGTACTGGTAAAGGAAAGCGCTATCCTACCTTCGAAGGAGGACAGACTCCACTTTTCCGTCGTACACCAAAACGTCGTGGATTTACTGCATATGCTCCAAAAGAGTACGTAACAGTCAACCTCGATAACCTCGAGAAACTCGCTCAGGATGGTGTCGCTACGATTGATTACGCTGTACTCTATGAACGCCGTATCATCCGTGAGAAGGGAATGCTTCTCAAGGTTCTCGGTCGCGGGACACTCTCATCAAAAGTAGAGGTCACAGCTGATGCCTACTCTGCAGGAGCGAAAGCTGCTATCGAAAAAGCTGGAGGTGTCGCAAACGTCTAATCAACCTATAATAAAAATCCCTCACGGAAGTGGGGGATTTTTATTGCCTAGCTCTGAACTAAAAGTGACTGCTTTACTTGTAATTCAGCTCATTTTAATGGACTTTTTGCTTTCTCAAAAATAAGACCCATAATTCTTTTCAATCCACTCACATCCTTAGAGAGTGATTCCAGTTGAGATTTTTCTATTTGCTTAGGAATCAGTAAAAATACAGTTGTATGTGAACCTTCTCTATGATCTACTCTATTATCTGCCACTCGCAATAAAAGAACGTATTTATTACCTAAATCTTTATCCTCTCGAAATTTTACCCATAAATATTTTGGATCATCTCTTAGGCCTTCAGGGATATTATACGGTGAATCTAGTAAGTCCAATTTCCAAAATTTATCTTTTCAAAAGTTTGTAAATTGTGTATGGTGTCATGTATTCTTTCAATCAGTTCACATAATTCAAAAGTGTACTTTGTTATCGCGTAATACTTCCAGTATATGTTCAGCGGTTACATCTTCACTATTGTGGTTTTGCTCTTCTCTATCGTTGTCGCTATTTCATTGTTGAGGTGATCACTTAAGGGGTTCTTTCATGTCAGTGACAGTATGAAGATCTTTTTGAGCTTCTCTATTTTTTTCAGCAAGGTTCTTTAATATACTTATTTCGGATGGCTCAAATTTCCCTTGTTCTCATAACTTTGCCAAAATTGCGAGAATCTCTGCAACCTCTCAGCCCTCTTTTTTATCAAGATGGTCCATACTTTAAGGATTAGATTATATCTGCAACATGCTACCACACTCATATTATCTTGTCAAAATTTCCTTTGCTTTTTCTCATTTTTTCGCTACAATTCGCGAGAATTAATCCTTTTTCTTATGATTACCAATCTCCGTAAAGTCTGGGCAACAGAGCATATTCGCAAAAAAATCCTCTTTACCCTCGGTATTGTCCTCGTCTACAAGCTCCTCGCAACGATACCGGTGCCTGGAGTAAACGTGGCACTCCTTACTCAGTTTACGGAGCAGCTTCGTGCAAATACGCAGCTCGCGTTTTTTGGTTCTATCATGGGTGGTGGACTCGAGCAATTCTCAATCATCCTCATGGGTCTTGCTCCGTATATCAATGCGACGATCATCATCCAACTCCTCACGGTCATCGTCCCATCTCTTGAGTCTCTCAAGAAAGAAGGTGAACAAGGGCAGAAGAAACTCAATAACTATACTCGTTATCTGACAGTTCCCTTTGCTCTCGCACAGAGCTATGGTATGATCTACCTTCTCAATAATATTATCGGAACAGGAACATCAGGAGCAAGTATAATTGATACGACCAATTTTTGGTGAGTCGTATTTCCTGCTATGCTCATGATCACTGCTGGTACGATGATCCTTCTCTGGCTCGGTGACCTTATCACAGAGAGCGGGGTAGGGAACGGTACATCGATCATCATCTTTGCCGGAGTTCTCGCATGAGTTCCACAACATATCCTCAACTACGTATCTACACAGTCATACGGACTCCTCCTGATCCTCACACTTCTCACGGTCGCAGTAATCTATGTGATCGTAAAGTTTACAGAAGGATACCGTAAGATTCCACTCATCTATACTCGAACCGGTCGAGATGAGCGATCATATTTCCCTATCCGTATCAATCAAGCAGGGATGGTTCCGATTATCTTTGCAGTTTCTCTTATCACATTTCCTTCGCTTATCGGACAGATCCTCCAGCGCCGTGGTACTGGTCGCTCTGGGGAGATCGGAGAGTGGCTCGCGACACACCTCTCCATGCAAAATCCAGGATGGATCTACATCGCTGTCTATGCGCTCCTCGTTCTTGGATTTTCATTTTTCTATGTATCGATCACGTTCAATACGACAGAAGTGGCTGAGAGCATACAGAAACGCGGAGGATATATTCCAGGGGTTCGTCCAGGAAAGGAGACGGCAAACTTTCTTCAGAAAGTTTCTGATCGTCTCAATCTTTTTGGAGGAGCATTTCTCGCACTCATAGCAGCTTTCCCATACCTCATCACCAAGCTCAATAACGAATTTGGACTCTTTGCGACGAGTGGATCTGGAAATATTGATTTCCTCATCTCTGGATCTGGACTCATCATCGTCGTTGGTGTTATCCTCGATATTATTCGCCGAATTGATACAGACATGAAGAGTTTTGATTACAAGAAATTCTACTAAAAAAGTCCTTTCTTTCTGTCATCCCGTAGGGATCCCTTTCAAAATCAAGTATGAGAAATAGAGAATAAAAATCTCTTAAGCGAACAAAAAAGAGATTCCTCCTGTCGTCGGAATGACAAAAAGAGGGATCTCTTTATCTATACTATAATATTAGATCTACTCATGAAAATTACTGTCTGGGATACAGAAACTACAGGTTTCTCTACGAAGTGAGGTGACCTCGCACAGCAGCCATATATTATCCAGTTTGCTGCGATCGAGTGAGAGTATGAAAATGGAGAGTATAAAGAGCTTGCTCGTCATGATGTTCTCATCAAACCACCGATTTCTATCCCATTTGGTGCTTCGCAGGTAAATGGTATCTATGACAAAGATGTCGCAGAGAAACTCCCGATGAGAGAGCATATCGAACACATCATCCAAGTCCTGAACCGTGCGGATGTCGTCAGCGGACACAATATCGAATACGATGAAGAAATACTCTCATATGAGCTCGAGAGACTGGGGCGCAAGGGTGACTATTCTCCACGTACCACGATCTGTACGATGCGAGGTTCTACGGACTACTGTAAACTCCAGGGTCGTGGATTTGCCTATAAGCCACCGAAACTCTCAGAACTCCATCGTCATCTGTTCGGTGAGTTTTTTGAAGGAGCGCATGATGCTATGGTCGATGTCGAGGCAACCATGCGTTGTCTCATCGAGCTCATGAAACGAAATGTTATTACCCCAGAGGAATCAAGTCTGATGAGACTTTTTTAACTACCATCTCAGCGTCTCCTCGCTTGCCTCTGTCCCACGTGGGTGATAGACATCATGCTCGCTTCATGACGAGGAAGGAAGCGGTGGGAGCGGTCGCGATTTGATGCTGCTATAGAAAATAGTATCTCTTTTTTCTCTTGTTTGCCCGAGAAGTGTATCGAGGGAGACAAAGCGGTATCATTTTTTTTCGAGTGTTTCGAGGATTTCTGGGAGAGCTTTTACGGTATCTTCCTTGATATCATGCATGAGGATGATGCTCCCTGTGTGGACTTGGGATACGATCTTCACCGCGAGAGCATGAGGACTTTTCGCTTTCCAGTCATAGGCGTCGACATTCCATGCTACGGTAGCACCATGGTAGACATAGGCTATGCGAGAGTCGATATTTCCATAGGGAAATCGGAAGTAGTCTGGCCATACCCCAATCGTAGTACATATCTTGAGATTGGTCAGGAGGACTTGGGAGAGTATCTCTGGTGTCGTGATCTTCACGAAGTTTGCATGTGAGAAGCTATGGTTTCCGACAGTATGTCCATCACGTCGCATACGAGTGAGGAGGTTTTCGTTTTTTCCGATGCGACTCCCGAGGACAAAAAATGTCGCATGAACATGGTGTTCATGGAGGATATCGAGTATAGCCTTTGTCCTCGTCGGATGTGGCCCGTCATCAAACGTGATACTGATAGCATTTTTCTCACTTTCCTTTTCCATGCTCAGAAACGAAGCAATAATACCCCATGTATGGATGAGAGAAAAAACAAAGAAACACATAGGGCGAGTGTATTTCTTTCAGGGAGTTTTGCAATAGTTTATACGATAATACCACTTCCTACGACACGATCATGATCGTAGATGACAGCGATCTGTCCTGGGGTGATGGCGCGCTGGGGAGAAGTAAAGTGTACTTCATTTCCTGAAATTTTGCATGGCTGATCTTCCTGTCGATACCGAATCTTCGCTCCATATTCTCTCCCAATTTCTGGAGTATCTCAGAACCAGCCAGTGAGTGTACAGTTCGTCGAGTAGAGTGAGAGGGCACTCTCGTCTCAGACGGTAATGGTGTTATTTTTCACGTCTTTGGCTACGACAAAAAGTGCTGATCATCCGCCGACTTTGATCCCTTTTCTCTGCCCGATCGTGTAGGAGTAGGCTCCCTCATGTTCTCCGATGACTTGCCCGTCTCTGTCGAGTATGTTCCCTTTTTTCTTTTCTATACGGCGTTCGAGAAATTCTTTCATGCTGACTTTTCCGATGAAACAGAGTCACTGTGAATCTTTGCGTTCGGCATTTGGAAGCGACGTCTTTCTTGCGATTTCTCTGACTTCGGATTTGAGGAGATGACCGATCGGAAATATTGCCTTCTCGAGTTGCTCTTTCGAGAGACGAGAGAGAAAGTAAGACTGGTCTTTATTTGGATCTGTTCATTTGAGAAGTACGATGTTTCCGTCATTGCGAGCTTGCGAAGCAATCCATGTTTCATCTTGGAGAGCCTGGATTGCCGCGTCATTTCATTCCTCGCAATGACGGGCACCAATCCTCGCATAGTGGCCAGTCGCTACCATGTCATATCCGAGAGAGATTGCTTCCTCGAGAAAGAGGTCGAATTTTACCAGATTGTTACAGAAAACATCGGGATTGGGCGTCCTTCCAGCCTCATATTCACTATAAATATATGCAACAATTCTCTTCTCATACTCATCTCGATAATCAAATGTATAGAGTGGGAGACTGAGAAATGTTGCTACCCTTTTTGCTTCTTCGAGATCCGCAAGTGTCGGACAACTTTCGGGATGCTCTTCATCGAGATAGTTGATCATAAAACCACACGCCACCTCATGCCCAGCTTCTCTCAGGAGATAGGCTGATACTGCAGAGTCGACACCTCAGGAAAGTCAGACGAGGATTTTCATAGTTATTTTTGGAGGGATTGGATGATCTCGTTCCAGTCTTTTGCTCGGTAAAGGAGGGGATGTTCGAAGAGATCGTTTCTATTCCATGGTTTTTCGAGAAGTATGATCGAGATACCATGGCCACAGAGGTCGCGAGCATTTTCTGTGTGGTCATCGATCATGAGAGTAATGCCTGACGCTTTACAGACTTCTGATTTTGGTCGCGCGTCTTTCGAGAAATGATTGACGAAATGAATATCCTCGATACGAGGAAAGTGTGTAGAAACCCAATCGAGAGTACGTGGCTTTTTCCACTCTTGGTCATCAGATCGTGCTGTGATCACAGAGAGGGTGACTCCTCGTTTTTCGAGGAGCTCGACTCAGAGCAGTGCTCCTGGTACGATGGGAACACTCAGAGGATCGAGAGTACTCTGACCATAGCACTCCCAGACATGATTGCTATCTACCTCAGTCAGTGTAGGGTCGAGTCCTGGGAAGTCATATTTCGTGATGTCTTCGAGGGAGCGGATCGAGAGGAGCTTACCCTGCGCGTGAGCGATCTCGAGCATCCCCATAACCGTACTCGCGAGAGTCTCGTCGAGATCCAGTCAGATGTGTGTATGGTGGTTCCAGTTGAGGGTAGAAATATGTGGCATGTTGGCGAGTATAGTCGAGATACAGAGGAAGTACAATTTTAACACAAAATTATTATTTGACAAATAATAAAATACAGATATATTGTAATTCTCTTCCTGACCTCGTATGCTGTGCATGTGCACGACGTGAGGCTCGAATGATCCTAGGAGGTGATATGAATAAAAAATCAACTCTTCCTCTTATAGCCCTTCTCATCATAGGCTTCTTCTTTCTCCGTCGTAGGAAAAAGAAGGAAGATATGTGAGAGTCCTCGCAGCGCCTTCGGGCGCTTTTTTCTTGCTTTTTTTCGATTTTGGTGATAATCAGTATCATAAAATATGCGAAAGCACCAATACCGCGACATTATCTGTACGACCTGCGAGTGCCGTCATCTCTCCGCTGATGATATCTATGAGGAAGTCCGAAAACAGAGTCCCGAGATCGGACGAGCGACCGTCTATCGCAATATCGAAGCAATGGCAGAAGAAGGGATGCTCAGGCGATTTCCCGGGATCAATGGAAAGACCTACTATGAATGTAATCCCGATACACACGCTCATCTCGTCGATGAGAAAACGGGGATTTTCTGTGATTTCCCGATAGAAAATATCGCCGTGAAAAATATCCCTGCATGATATGAAGTTGCGGAAATCCGTGTCCAAATCCGCCGTTCTGAATAATCTTTCTCCTATGCGCCACGCCCTCGAAGTCCTCCATCTCTCCAAAAAAATCGGAAAAAATCCCCTCCTCGATAATATTCACCTTCTCCTCAAAGAAGGGGAAGTGTTCGGATTTCTCGGTCCAAATGGTGCCGGAAAAACCACGACCATGAAGTGTATCCTCGGTATCATGGATGTGAGCGAGGGTGAGGTGAAGATCCTCGGAGGATCTATACAGGATGAGAAAATCAGACAAAAAATCGGGTTCATGCCAGAGAATACCTACCTCTATAAATATCTCACCTGAGATGAGTTTCTCGACTTCAATGCTGCGTTCTATGGACTCAAAGGTGAAAAACTCGCGAAACGAAAAAATGAAGTCCTCGCCAAAGTAGGACTTATGCACGCGAGAGACAAGAGACTCCATACCTACTCGAAAGGTATGCTCCAGCGTATCTGACTCGCCCAGGCGATCCTGCATGATCCTGATTTTATATTTCTCGATGAGCCGATGAGTGGACTCGATCCTATCGGGCGCAAGATGGTGAAAGATCTCATGCTCGAGCTCAAAAAAGCAAAAAAAACCCTCTTTTTCAATACGCATATCCTCTCAGATGTCGAGGCGATCTGTGACCGTTTCGCGATCATCGCTCGTGGTCGACTCGTCGCAGATATGCGTGTCGACGAGCTCCGTATGTCGATCGAGGATTTCTTCATGGAGCGAGTGACGGAGGCACATGGATGAGATATGCGAGTGGAATAATGAGAATAATTCTCATTTTGATTTGATTTTAGGGAGTTTTTTCTTATACTTCTAGCGGTTTTCTGATACTTACATTTCTAATTACTTTCTCTATGTCTTGTTGTGATACACATGAATACCTCTTCGAACAGGTAAAAATCGATACTCCAGCTCCGTCATTTTCTCTCCCAGCATATGATCCAATCAAGGATGATGATGCTCATGTCTCTCTCGAGGATATGCACGGGAAGTGGACAGTACTTTTTTACTATCCAGCTGACTTTACTTTCGTCTGTCCGACAGAGCTCCGTGACATGGCCAATGCAAAGGCAAAATTTGACGAACTCGGAGTGACTGTGCTCGCAGCCTCTACAGATACTGTCTTTTCTCACCGTGCGTGGGTCAAGCACGAGGGTCTCATGAAGAACTTCCCATACCTCATGCTCGCTGATCACTCCACTGAGATCGCCGCTGCGTACAACATCCTCGATGAGAAATCAGGGATTGCAGGACGTGGGACATTTATCATCGATCCACATGGAGTCTGTCGAGGGATCGAGGTGACTTCATGACCTCTTGGACGAAATGCTGACGAGCTCCTTCGCAAGATCGAAGCTCTCCAATTCATGGAAGCAAACCCTGGTACCGCATGTCCAGCAAAATGGACTCCAGGAGCGAAGACGCTCAAGCCTTCCATTAAGATCGCAGGTGAAGTCGAGAAAGAACTTCAATAGTCTCTGTCATCCTGGGCTTGTCCCAGGATCCATGCCCTGCAAAAGAAAAATCCCTTCCAAAAATGGAGGGGATTATTTTTATTTGCTTTCAGTCTCTCTCTGAGTATCATTACTTATGACTCTTACGAACTTGTCAAACATTATGTTTGATCGGGTGATCGGAGAGGACTAACTTGGGAGCTACTTTATGGGTAAGGTTCTGTTTTTTCCAAACGCTCGTCTTGCTTGGGCGAGGCAAACAATCAAAGAAATCGACCAAAAGATCGAAAAGGAGGCAAAAAAAGACCTTTGGCGAATGCCCATACTTGCAGTCGTCGTAACCCTCTGGTATATGATGACAAAAGCATTGGAAATTCTGCGAGATCCAATCACATCAAATCTCGTTTTCTGCGTGGTCTGCTTGGCAATCATGCTTTTCTTCTTCATGTGGGTCTCGTCGATCGTGTACCTCTGGAGGATACGAGCGCTAAAGTAGCTCTCGTCGCCCGCCGTTTGGCGGGCTTCTTTTTTGACATTTTTCCACTTTTCCATACTATCTCCTCACATTTTCGTATGAGTTCTCCCGAACTCTCGTATTTCATATTGTCGAAATGCGAGACTATTCGCGTAGATATGAGACTGGACTTATGACCCAGAGCTCGCACTCCTACATACATAACCATTTTTCCATGACTCCTCCAGCAAATCAGGATGACTACTACGCCCAGGTCCAGGCAAAAAATACCTCTGGATCCGACGACAAAAAACCCCTCAAACTCAAGCTCAAAGCTGTCGTAAAAAAGCCGACGGAGGAAGAAGCTCCGAAAGAAGAGGATATTTCTCCTCGCGAAGAAGTCGCCGAGAAGCCAAAAGCGCGCCTCGTCGAGCGTGAACACGGGAGTTCATCACTCCTGCGTTCTGTCATGAAGAGTGGTGGAACCAAGGAGACTCCTCCAGAGACAAAATCTGAGAAGCCAACATTTCCAAAGATTTCATTTGCCAAGGCAGAACACAAGGTAAAAGTCCTCGAAAATCGTCCTGTCATGCAGATCCCAGACGAGGTGCCAAAAAAACGCACCGATGGTGATGGAGGACAGAAACGTCTACGAGATGACTCAAAGCCAATGTTTCAGCGAAATATCGGCTATGCGACACCATCCAAAGATGGAACAGCAAAAAAAGCTCGTAAACAACGCGGAGAAAAGGATTTTGCTGATGATCCAAAAAAGAAGAGCGTGAAGACGATCGGAGGTGTCGCGGACGATGGTTCATTTCGCCGATCAAGTAAGTCAAAAGGCAAAAGACAAGAGAAAAATATCGAAGACATCGCTCAGGTTCTCGTCGACCGTACTGGTCAGGAAGTCTCAATCCCTGAGATGATCAGTGTAAAAGAATTTTCTGATAAGATCGGAGTCCCTGTCGCGAAGGTGATCGGTGAACTCATGAAAAATGGAGTTCTCGTAAACCTCAATGCCCCGATCGACTATGATACAGCATTTCTTATCGGAGAAACATTTGGTATCAAGATCTCCAAGGAACTCTCAGAAGATGTCTCTGTATCTGATCTCATGGAGGGAAATATCGATGATATGATCCGTGAAGAAGATCCATCGAAACTCGTCGACCGTTCTCCGATCATCTCCGTCATGGGACATGTCGACCACGGTAAGACGTCACTCCTCGACTACATCAGAAAGACTGATGTCGCATGAGGTGAGGCTGGAGGGATCACACAGAAAATCGGTGCCTACCAGGTCGAGAAAAATGGGAAAAAGATCACATTTCTCGATACTCCTGGGCATGAGGCATTTACGATCATGCGTGCTCGTGGTGCGAAGCTCACTGATATCGCGATTATCGTCGTCGCTGCAGATGAAGGTATGAAGCCTCAGACGGTAGAGTCCATCAACCACGCGAAGGAAGCCTGAGTCCCGATCATCGTCGCAGCCAACAAGATGGATAAGCCAGGTGCCAACCTCGATATCATCCGTGGTCAGATGGCAGAGCAAGGTCTCCAGCCAGAAGAGTGGGGAGGAAATGTCGTCCTCGTGCCAGTATCGGCGCACACTGGTCTCGGTATGGATACGCTTCTCGATATGATCCTCCTCCAGTCCGATCTCCTCGAACTCCGTGCCAATCCTGATCGTGCTGCTGTCGCGACTGTCGTCGAAGCCCATCTCGATCAGAAACTCGGATCTGTCGCTACGATCCTTATCAATACAGGAACCCTCTACAAAGGTGACAATATCGTCTGTGCGTGAGCCTATGGAAAAGTACGTACTCTCAAAGACTATCGTGGAAAAAATATCGAAGAAGCACTTCCAGGAGTGCCAGTTCAGATAACAGGACTCTCAGATGTGGTTGCTGGTGGTGATATCCTCCAGGCAGTTTCATCTCCTGAGGTTGGTGCGACTCGTGCGAAGGAGTATACTCTCGCGAAAAACACCAAATCTATCCATGCGTTCGAGGGAGCGTCTCTCGCGATGCTTATGGGTCGACTCAAGTCTGGAGCACTCAAGCAGCTCAAGATCGTCCTCAAAACTGACTCAGGAGGTTCACTCGAAGCACTCAAAGCCGCACTTGCAAAGCTCTCTACTCCAGAGACACAAGTGACATTTATCCACTCAGCAGTCGGTGATGTGAGCGAGTCTGATGTGATGATGGCTGGTACCTCTCAGGCCCTCCTCATCGCCTACAACGTGGGAGTTCTCCAGTGAGCGAAAGGCCCACTTTCTCAGTCCAAGATCGAATTCATCGACAAAAAAGTCATCTACCATATCATCGAGAAGGTCGAGAGTATCATCACAGGTATGATCGATATCCGCTACGAAGAACAAGAGCTCGGTATATCTCAGGTTAAGGCGATATTCTACACGGGGAAAAATAACTCGATGATGATCGTGGGTATGGGAGTCACCTCTGGAAAGATCGAAAATAAAGCAAAAGTCCGTGTCATCCGCGAAGATCGAAAGGTCGGAAGCGGGGAAGTCGCCAATCTCAAGGTCGGTCCACTTGACGTGAACGAAGTCGAGGAAGGCAACGACTGTGGTATCAACTTCAAGTGAGATGTCACTATCATGGAAGGGGATACACTTGAGTTCTATAAGATGGTGCAGAGGAAGTAAAATAAAATCCCCGAGAGGGATTATTTTCTTAGGGGTACCTGTTTTCTTTCACCTTTGTGAATTGAACTCAGGTCAGATGACATTCCTGTCATTGTTCGTATCCCATCAGACGTATGTCGAAGGTTATAAATTGTATTAGGGTCTGGTACGTAGTTTTTACCTATTTCTACTGGTAACATATACGGTGATAGGAGTACATATCGCACTTTCATAGCTGCATCATAAGCATGATGTTCCAGACTCGGTCGAGAATTTCATCATACAGCAAAAAACTCCATACCTTTGAATACGGACGGGTGAAGATTTGTATGGAGAAATGGCACAATGAGCCCATTTACTCTTTTTTGTATTCACTGTTGTATATAGTACTCTACGTACCGACCATGAATTGACTGAGCGCATATGTCTATGCCTTCTTCAGGGGTAACTCAAAAAGCAGTCCTTCATCCAGAGGGAGAGCTATAAGTATTTCTCGCATCTTCAAATGGTCGGAATTGTCGTAATTGGAATATATAGGGTTTATGATCTCTCGTTATTCAGAATTCTATCTGAAACGAAATTCCATCTTCAAATATCTCTTTTTCTCGGATTTTTTTATAAAGTTCTACGAGAAGTGGTGGATTGGGTAGTTGCCAAAGTGTGTGTACCTTACGGAGAGGTTTTCCATTGTCATCATACGTTTCGAGTTCTAGACGATACTTTGGACTATGTATATCTTCCCCATGGTTTGCTCATGTATGAGATATGAGGTATACTCATCTACGATGTGGATGTTCCACGATGGAACCTCGGAATGATAAGGGGAGTTGTTCCTGTAAGTATACACCAGTCTCTTTACTTTGGTGGGGAATTCATTTTTCCTCAAGATATGTTGTCAGTGTATGTCCAGATAAGATGCTCTGAACTTTTTCCAGAGTTTGTATATGATTTTCACTTGTTCCAGAAAGTGTCGGAAGTTGCCCTATAAATTCATATGCATCATGTGGATTTGTTGATCTATAGAGAAGACGCGGTTTATTTTTATATTCTTCGGGTATTTTTGGAAAATTTCCACTTTGAAGATCTCAAGGATTTATATACATTCCTGGTAATATGTATGGAGCAAGTTCAGTATCTTCTGCGAGAAATCTGAGTAATCAGGCCTTTGCTCAGAAATCATCTTTCCACTGACGAGCCACGGGAGTAATCAAATCCCGTAAGTGATCTCACCAAGAATTTCAGAACGTGTGCGACATATAATAGTTAGTTTGTGAATGAATAGCATTAAATGAATATTTATATATTTGTCAATACTTTCTTCATATGTTCCTAGGTATATATTTTCTCATTTCTTTCTCTGTCCACATTTTTTGCTCATATTTTCCTCTTCCTAATGCCGTTTTTCCCCTCGATAGAGACGATTGCAAGAGATTTTTCGAAATTGATTTGCATTCTCACCTCTTTTTTATATACTACACGAGCTAATTTTTGTATTTTACTCACCTTTTCAGCATCCCTATGCCGAAAGACGACAAAATCGAAGTAGAGGGAAAAGTACTGAAAGCCCTGCCGTGAGCCATCTTCGAAGTAGAGCTTCCAGAAGCCTTCTCGAATATGGTCATACGTGCGTATGTGAGCGGAAAAATGCAGAAAAACATGATCCGCCTCATCCCAGGAGATACAGTCACTGTGGAACTCACTCCCTACGACCTCTCTCGTGGACGTATTACCTTTCGCAAACCAAATGCGAATGCTCCCGTCTACAATCCTAATAATCGCCGTTAATTTTCACCTATGAAAGTCCGCCCATCAGTCAAAAAAATCTGTGATAAGTGTGTCGTCGTCCGTCGAAAGGGCGTCGTCCGTGTTGTGTGTCAGGAACCAAAACACAAACAACGACAGGGGTAATCTTTACTGTAATTCTCAAATACTCTAACTCATTATAAATCTATGGCACGTATCGCCTGAGTCAATCTCCCAGACGGGAAACACGCAGAAATCTCTCTCATGTATATCTATGGTGTAGGTCGCCCCCTCGCCCAGAAGATCCTTACGAAGGTAGGGATTGCTTGGAATAAGAAAATGGGAGATCTCAGTGAAGCTGAGCTCGATCTCGTTCGTGAGGAGCTTAAGCACTATATTATCGAGGGTGACCTCCGTCGAGAGGTCGCTGGAAATATCAAGCGTCTCCAGGATATCGGTACATACCGAGGGTCTCGCCACAAAAAGCGTCTCCCAGTCCGTGGTCAGCGTACCAAGACAAACGCCCGTACTCGAAAAGGAAAAGTCGTTACTGTTATGAATAAGAAGAAGTAATCCAAATCACTTCACTCGAAGTATTCCTCAAAAATTCTCAATATTAAATCTCTCTCTATGGCAAAAGCTACACTCCGCCGCTCAAAAAAAACTCGTAAAAATGTCCCTGAAGCAGTTATTAGCATCACTGCAACTCTTAATAACACACACGTTGTTGTTTCTGATCTTTCTGGTCAGGTACTTACTTGGTCTACAGGTGGTACAGCAGGGTTCAAGGGTGCTCGTGAAGCAACTCCCTATGCTGCACAACTCACGAGTGAGCAGGCAGTCGGAAAAGCAAAGACACTTCACAATGTCGAGCGCGCTCATGTCTACGTCAAGGGTATAGGAGCAGGTCGTGAACAGGCTATCCGTGGTGTTATCAACGCGGGTGTCGAACTCATCGGTATCTATGATACAACACCAGTTCCACACAATGGTTGCCGTAAGCCAAAAGCTCGAAGCCTCTAATCCTTACTTTCTTCATTAAAAATTTCTTATGCGATATACTGGACCAAAAATGAAACTCTGCCGCCGTGAAGGTTACAACCTTTTCGGTTCTGAGAAATATAACCTCGAGAACAACCACAGAAAAGTAAAACGTGCTGGGAAAATGTCTGAGTTCGGTCTCCAGCTCCGCAAGAAGCAGGCAGCAAAACGTCAGTACAATCTCTCTGAGAAACAATTCTCAAAGTACTATGCACGTGCAGTAAAAGGAAATGAAGTTACTGGTGATGCAATGCTTCGTATGCTCGAAACTCGTTTTGATAATGTTATCATGCGTGCGAACTTTGCTCGTACGATCATGCAGGCTCGTCAGTGTGTCGGACATGCTCACTTCCTCATTAACGGAAAGAAAGTAAATATCCCTTCATACGAACTCCGTGTCGGTGATGTCATCACTCTCAAGGAACGCATGAAAGAGTCTACACTCTACAAGACTCTCGTCGAAGAATTCCAGGCATTTGCTTCAAAAAACTCTACCGCTCAAGTAACATCATCTCGTTGGCTTGAAGTTGATCCAAAGAAGCTTTCTATTACGGTAACTGCTCTTCCTGAAAAAGGAGACTTCGATCAGATGATCGACGTACAGCGTATCGTCGAGTTTTACTCAAAATAATCAAAATAGTCGCCCCTCACGACTTTTACTCTTTATTTCCCCCTTCGATCTATGCACATTCTTCATAACGTTATCGGGGTCCCGAAAATCCGTCGCGAAATCATTTCACAGACAGAAGAACGTTTCATCATCGAGCCACTTCCAAGTGGATACGGAGTTACTCTCGGAAACTCTCTCCGCCGAGTCATGCTCTCATCGATCCCAGGTGCTCGTGTTACTGGTATTAAAATCGCAGGAGCTTCTCACGAATATGCTACTCTTCCAGGAGTACGCGAATCTATCCTCGATATCATGCTCAATATCAAGTCTCTCGTCGTAAAAAAAGACACGACTGATATCGAATGGCTTACTCTCGCAAAGAAAAAAGGTGGAGTTGTCACTGGTGCTGATATCAAGTGTCCGAGTGGAGTTGAGATCCTGAACCCTGAAGCATATATCACGACCGTTGATTCTGGATTTGATTTTGCTCTCTCACTCCGAGTCGAGAAAAATGTCGGATACGTCTCTATCGAAGATCTCAAAAAACGTGAAGATGATGTCGAAGTTCTCGTGATCGACGCGAACTTCTCTCCAGTCCAAAATGTCCAATACGAAATCAAAAATACTCGTTACGGTGAGATTACCTCTCTCGACTCTCTCGAGATGGCAGTCCGTACAAATGGTGTCATGTCTCCAAGTGAGGTCGTGAAGTTCTCAGCAAAAATGCTTGAGTCATACTTTGCTCTCTTCAATGAAGAACGACTCCAGGTCGGAGGAGAATTCATCTCTGATATCCGTGAAGTTATCGAACGTGAGAAGCAGGAAGTCAAGAGTGAACTCGAAAAGGAAACATATACTCCGATCGAGATCATGGGACTCTCTCCTCGTACACTCAATGCTCTCGTCAATGGAGATATCCTCTCTATCGAACAACTCACAAAATGTACAGAAGCAAAACTCTCGTCAATCAAAGGATTCGGAAAAAAAGCAATGACTGAGGTTCGTGACTCTCTCAAGACTCGCGGTCTCAAACTCCTCTGAGATGACTAAATCATTTTCAAAATAATTCAACCCTAATTCACCCCTATGCGCCACCGAGTCAAGAAACATCTTCACCTTTCACAAAAAGACACCTGTCATCGTAAGGCAGTCGTCCGCAACCTTCTCACAAGTCTTTTTACGCATAAAGCACTCCAGACGACTGAGAAGCGAGCTCTCGCTATCGAGGGTATGGCTCACCGTCTCATCGAGATTGCGAAAGGAGATCACACTGAGTACAACAAGATCCGTCTTATCGGAGCTGAGCTCTTCACCAAGGAAGCATCTGTTTCTCTCATGACTCTTGCAAAAAACTACGCAAAGCAGAATGGTGGATACACTCGCATCACTCCGATCAAGTACCGAGATGGTGACTCTGCAAAACTCGTAAAGATCGAACTTATCTAATCGACATTCTTCAAACTTATTCCTCATTACTATGAAAACTCTCGTTGCAAAACAACTTCTCGGAAAAGATCGTAAATGGTACGTCGTCGACGCCAATGGCCAAAACCTCGGTCGTCTCGCTACGAGTATTGCTCGCACTCTTTCTGGTCGTAACCGTGTAGACTACACTCCACATATCGACAACGGTGCCTACGTCGTCGTCATCAATGCTGAGAAAGTCACTACTACTGGTACAAAAGAAATGACAAAACTCTACCGTACACACTCTCAATTTATGGGTGGACTCAAGGAAACTCCTCTCGGAAAAATGCGAGATAAGAATCCTACACACCTTCTGCGCCATGCGATCGAAGGTATGCTCCCAAAAAATAGACAGCGCGACGATATGTCAAAACGTCTCAAGCTCGTCATCGGAGGATCTCACGAGTTCGAAGCACAGAAACCAGAAACTATCACTCTCTAATTCACCACTTCTTCAATCATTTATTTATGGCAGAAACAAAATACTCATATGCAGTTGGTCGTCGTAAGACCGCTGTCGCAGAGATCCGTCTCTACAAGGGAAAAGGAGCAAATACTGCAAATGGACTCCCACTCGAAACATACGTAAAACGTGCTGATCTTTTTTCTAAGATCTACGCACCGATGAAGATCGCAGGTGTATTTGAAGGATTTCACTTCGACGTTAGTGTCGCTGGTTCCTGAGAGTCTGCTCAGGCAGAGGCTATCCGCCACGCACTTACTCGTGCTCTCGTCGTCTCTGATGAGAACCTCAAAAAAGCACTCAAAGGAGCAGGATTTCTCACTCGTGATGCTCGCCAAGTCGAGCGTAAGAAGCCAGGTCTTCATAAATCACGTAAAGGTCCATCTTGGTCTAAACGTTAAAATTCATTTCGATTATTTCTCTCTATCATGACTACTATCAATCAGCTCGTTCGCCGAAAACGAAAAGATCCTACTCGCAAGAGTAAATCCCCAGCACTTCAATTCAATAGAAACTCTCTCAAAAAAGAAGTGACTCCTCTCGCAGCCCCACAACGCCGTGGTGTGTGTCTCAAGGTGTACACAACAACTCCAAAGAAGCCAAACTCAGCCCTCCGAAAGGTAGCAAAGGTTCGTCTGACCAATGGATACGAAGTGATCTCCTATATCGGAGGTGAAGGACACAACCTTCAGGAGCACTCTGTCGTCATGATCCGTGGTGGTCGTGTGAAGGATCTCCCAGGTGTACGATACCATATCGTACGAGGAGTTCTCGACTGTCAGGGTGTCGATAAGCGTGGACAGGCTCGATCTCTCTACGGAGCGAAGAAGCCAAAAGCAAAGAAATAAAAATATAAAAAATACAGAGTTGCCCGGATGGTTCAAGATGGCTCGCGAAACATCCAAAAAGTTTAACAACTTTCAACTTTATTACTTAGAAACCAAAATTTTATGAGCACCAAAGGAAGCGTCTCATTTGCTACACAAAACGAAAGACTCCAGAAATTCGTGAATTATGTCATGAAAGAAGGAAAGCGTACTCTCGCACACAAGCTTATCAATGCAACATTTGATATCCTCCGTGAAAAGGGATACACCAACCCAGAGGAGGTATTCGATAAGGCAGTCGACAATGTCATGCCGCGTATCGAGTGTCGTCCAAAACGTGTCGGTGGTGCTATCTACCAAGTACCGATGGAAGTCCCAGCAGGACGATCATTTGCTCTCGCATCACGCTGGATCCTCGGAGCTGCTCGTGCAAAATCAGGGAAAGACTTTTCGGTATTTCTTGCACAGGAGCTTATCGATGCAGCTACTGAGACAGGAGTGGCGGTGAAGAAAAAGCTCGATGTCTACAAGATGGCAGAAGCAAACAAGGCATTTGCACGCTACGCAAACAACAAGTAATCCGAAAATATTCAACTTATACAACTTAATTTAACTGTATGGCTCATAAAAAAGCGATGGGTTCCACGTCCAATGGTCGTGACTCGCAAGCCAAAAGACTTGGCGTAAAAATCTATGGTGGACGTCCTGCGATCGCAGGAAATATCATCGTCAGACAGAAGGGAAATACTTTCTGGCCTGGTGAAGGTGTCGAGCAAGGTTCTGACTACACACTTTTCGCAGTACGCGATGGAGTTGTAGGCTTTCAGGAAAAGCGTCGCACACGTTTCGATGGACGTGTCTACCGCGATATCTATGTAAATGTAAAATAACCCTCGCGATCAACTAATTTTCCTTTTATGACAATTTCTCCACAACAGCAACTCTCAAAAGTCCGCGGAAAGAAGCGCTACTCTGCATGGCTCAAGCTCAATGCAAAGCGACTCAAAAATCTCGTCTCTCTTCAGTACGATAAGAGCGGAGATGCCGTCGCGCTTTCTCACTTTGCCTCTCCAGTTACCTGAGAGTACAAAGGTCGCAAAGTCCTCTCTACCAAGATTGGACGCGGGAAGACTCCGACAAAGATCCGTGCATAGTACAACCAAAGAGAAGCGCGCGAAGTGCTTCTTTTTTTGTTGACCTCAGTGTATTTCTCCCTATTATTTGACTATGATTTCTCGTCGCAAATCCCGTGAATTCCTGCTCCAGTCACTCTATTCTCGCCATGAGCTCAAGTGAGCTTTTGATCGTGCGAGCTTTGTCGAGGCGTATTTTTCTGGAGACAATGCTCTCGAACTGGATACGGTCTATGTCGACCAGATGGAGGCTACCATCCTCGAACATGAAACTAATCTCATCGGACTCGTATCACTGCTCGCTCCACGATTTGACCTCGCGACGATCCCTGTGATGCATATCATGATTATCATGATTGCCCTCGCTGAGATCCTCTATGCGAAAAACCTCGAAACCCCAGATGCTGTCGCGGTCAATGAAGCGATCGAACTCGCAAAGAGATTTTCCGATGATCAGGGGCGCATGTTTATCAATGGAGCCCTCTCGACCTTCCTCAAAAAGCGAGAAACACTCATCCTGAGTGCCAAAACCTGAGATTTCCGCATATTTTCGTAGATGGAATGATAAATTCATCTCAAGATTTAAGAAATATTTAAGAATTGTGTATATAATATAGGGGTGAGTATGTACTACTCTTTTGTTCAATAACCCTTTTATTTATATGCGATATTCCTCATTGGTAAGTGTTTTTCTGTGGTTTCTGAGTTTGAGTATTTTTTCTTCGAGTTTCGCGGCAGGAAATATCCCTCGAGATTCTCTGCGTCTCGAACTTCTCCTTGCGACAGGATCGACAGATACGAGCGGGAATAACCGTATCGTGACGTCTACATGACTCGCTCCAGTGTATGCTACCGATACGAGCTATGGTATACCACATGCGAAGTTCGCAAGTGGAGGATTGAGGATAAATACTGCCTGGGTAGCAGCTTGAGCCGATGACTATAGTATAAGTTTTTGGATAAAATTATGACAAAGTGATTTGAAGAATAATTCATGATGACTAACTACGACTCTCACACAATCAATACCTAGCTCACAAGGGACAATGTATACTACAACTTATAGTAAACCACAAGTAATTTTTTCTACCCGATGATCTATCCAGGATACTTCAAGTACTATTTTATCAGTATTAAACAATAATCAATGTAGTTTCCGTACTAGCTCTATTAGTTCGTATCCAAACCACCAAGATAACTATAGTTATTTTGAACCATGGTTTAATTGTCAGTCTATGCTCGATGGTAAATGGCACCATATTCTTATTTCTCGGAAAGGCTGAGCAGTCAATGGACTCTGACAAATCTACATATCTCCAACAACAATAGTATACTTAGATGGAACTAATCTATTCACAACTACATCTAACACCCTACAAATAAATAAGTACTTAACGATAGGTTCTCTCGGAATTCCATCAAATACAGGAATAACAAATTACTACCAAACAGGAGTATTACAAGATGTTATGGCAAGTCACTATTTTCGAGGAGGACTTGCCGGATTTCGTATCTATAGTCGAGCCCTCACTGACGCTGAACGAGAAGCACTTGGTGATGAGTATCGCTATTGACAGAGTGACCTCTCAGGCACAGGCAATATTCAACTCTCTATAGAGAAGTATACTCGTCCTGAACTTACTCTCGCAGTACGATCTGTACCTCTGAACCTTTCGACGAACCTTGTTACCTATGAATACTCGACAAGCACAGGGATATTCATCCCGATCACGACTATCACAGATATTTCTACTGGGACGAGTAGTCTCGATTATCGTATGAGGATCGATCTCACGAATGTGCCAGACGGTCGCGTCAATGTAGCCCTGCGAGTGCGAACCGGGAGTACCTCACAAAATATCGGATCAGTAGGGTTCAATAAATATGAGACCAATCTCACGATCACGATCAATCAGCCCAATCTCGACCTTGCTGATGCAAAAACAATTACAGCATTTGTAGATAATGCCTGAGTCCTCTCATACTCACTTACTCGATGAACAGTTTGTGATGGTACACTTGGCTGATGGGAAGATTATTCTGACCTGACATTTACTACAAAAGCAGACAACGGTATCCGAGTATGTTATCGAGCAACAGTTCCGAGTACAGGAAAATCTGTATACAAACTCTCTGCAGCGATCCAGGGAATCCAGGCACTACAAGAGCAAATAACAAGTAATACAAATTTCTTTGCGAATCTTTATCTCTGGAGAAAGAGTGCTTATCCGAATCCCAATGATAGTGCTGCTATGCTTCTCGAGCTTCTCGGTGTGAGTGCAGGAGCCTCCCAGGGTACTATCAATGGCATGAGTGTCATCGATGTGAACGGTGATGGACTTGTTGACTTCGTCTACAGTCGCAATGATCCTGTCAGGCGTGCAATCATCGTAAATAATGGAAATTATACTTTTAAAATAGTGTATAAATGTGCTACCAGTACAGTAGATAGTACCTGATATAACACACCACTTACCTACTATGGAGATTGTGCAGATCCTAGTCGCTAATATATTTTCTCATGAAAAAAATCCTGCTACTTATACTCGTCTGTTTCTTCATGTTCGAGCAAGTCTCAGCGCTTTCGAATAGTGTGGTTGGCAGGGAGAACTATCCAGGGAAGGTCGATATTAAAAACGTTAATGGACTCGGGAAAAATATCTCAAGTGATCTTTTTGCAGGGAGTATGACGTTTCGATATCCACTCGTATTTCCGAAGGGAGTACGGTCTATGTCACCAGAGATCGCACTTTCGTATAACTCGAGTAATAGTGATGCTTTCTCTCCCTATGGATATGGTTTTTCCCTCTCTATACCACGTATCCAGCGGAGTGCTAAAAAATGAGTCAGTGAACTCTATACAACGGATGAGTATAGTGCTTTTGGAAACGATCTCATAAAAACAGCGCCGATGACATATAAGTCAAAAGACGCAAATGATGTAAATACATATACACTTTCCTGATCGGGCTGGGTCGTACGATTTCCTGATGGGAGAACCCAAATCTACGGTGCTACCCCTACATCGCGTATAGCAAATAGTGAAGAAACTGAGAAAATCTATGCGTGGTCTCTTTCTGAAGAGCGAGATATCTGGGGAAACAAGATAGAATATAGTTATATTCTCGACGGTGGTCAGCCACTTCTAAAAGAGGTACGCTACGGATTTGATTCTAGCTGAACACCTCTTTATCGGATTATTTTCGACTATATTCCAAAGAAAGCATCCCTCGTAAGTTATCGTACACAGTTTGGAGTCGAGACAAAAAGCCTCCTCTCGACTATCACACTGAAAGTCACATGAGATACGCGCGAACGCTGATATCGATTTCTCTATGATAGTCCAGATACTCCTGTCTCGCATCTCGTATCGATCGAGGAATTTGCCCTCTCAGATGCCCTTCCAAAGATGACATTTACTTACTGAGAGGCTCAGTATATTCACTCTATCATCGGTATCGATAATGGACGTGGAGGCAAGGCAACGTTTGAATACACACCATCCACCACCTATCGAAATGGGAGTGGGGATCTCCTCAGTACTATACCGTTTATCGTCCAGACTCTCTCCAAATCCCGCCTCGAGGATACTATCACATGAGTCAAAACAGAAGAAAGTCATACTTATGAAAATGGGCACTATTACTATGACTCGAGTGATATCTGGGGGCGTGAGTATGTTGGATTTGGAAAAGTCACGACGACAGATACTGATAGTCGAGAGGTATTGTACTTCCACCAGAGTCAGACAGCACCTAGCGCTCCAGGGAAGTACCAGGATCATATCATGAAGAAGTGACGTCTTTATAAAAAAGAAATCTATGATCGCTTCTCATGAGTACTTCTCTCGAGTGAGTATACACGCTATGATATGAGAAGTTTTTCAGGAGAGAGAAAACTCGTATTCCCTAGCTATCGTACTGAGTCAGTCTATGCCTCAGATGGATCACGAGCGAATGTTGGGTATGAATATCAGGTTGACGACGATGGTAACATAACAAAAGAAACACGCCTCGGTGATATTACTATAACGAGTTCATGATGAGAGTATACTGATATACCAGGGGACAGTATCGTCATTGAGAAATCCTATTTCTCCAATACCTGAGCTGGACTTTCTCGCTTTCTCGCAAGTGAGAAAATATCGGGATCAGGCGGTGCAGTTCTCAAATGGACAGAGTATCACTATGATGGACTCATGACATGAGTGACAGCATGACTCATGACAGAAAAAATCGAAAAAAATACCATCACTCCTTCTCAGAGAAAAGAGCAATTTGCCTACGATACTCGAGGACTTCTCACATCACGCACTGATCCTCTCGGTAACACAACGACATCAAACTATGATCCTCGAGGAATTGCGCTCACTATGTCCACGAATCCTCTCTGATGGGTCACGAGCTATGTCTATGATTTTTTCCTCGGAAAGCCACGATCTACGACTGATCATAATGGTGTAATAACCCGCATTAGCTATGATAATTTTGGTCGTGAACGTGACTCTAGTATCGATAGTGGGAATAGCGAGATCACTTTGTCCCGTACTACCTATGTAGATACTATACCAAATAATGTCAAACAAGAAGTGTATTTCGATACAGGGATGATAGATAAGAAAATCACCCTTTCTTATCAGGATGGATTTGGTCGTACACTCTCTACGATCACGTCGACAGAAAAACCAGGACAGTGGAGTCAGACGGATGTTCGCTATGATGATGAGGGTAATCCGATTTTTGCATCGTACCCAGTATGGCGATCGACAGATAATTTTGATCCTACATTTCTCATCATCAGGTGAGAGACGAGTGGTGAAGCCTACCGTGCGATCGCCAATGGAGTCAGCTATACCTATGATGCTCTCGGACGTATCACTCGCCAAAAAGATGCTCGAGGCACCACGACGAAATCCTACACCCTCAGGAAAGAAATCATCACTGATGCCATGGGAAATATGACGAGCTATGAAAAAGATGCCTATGGAAATCTCGTTTCGACAAAAGAATCTCTCGGATGACGCACTCTCACGACGACATATACCTATGACCTCCTTGGTCGCCCGACGACACTGCTAGATACTCTCGGAAATACGAGATCATGGAGCTATGATGGGTATGGTAGACTCGAGCGAGCTACTGATCTCCACTCTCCATGAGATACGACCTATGGTGAGAGGTCCTATAGTTATGACACAATGGATCGCCCAACTCTTTATACAAATGCCAATAATGAAACTATAAACTATAGTTATGATGTACTTGGTCGTCTCACGACAGAGGCCTACTCCTGAGTCACGAGATCCTATAGTTATGATGCATGATCTCGTTCCCTCGGTCGTCTGACAAGTGTAGCTGGTCCTGAGTGAACTGTGAGTTATACGTATGACCCTCTCGGTCGAAAAACACAAGAAATACGAACAATAGATGGCACCTCGTATAGTCTTTCGTATAACTACAGCATCCAAAATCTCCTCACACTCATTCGTTATCCAAATCTTTCCGAAACGCAGTACCTCTACAAAAAATGATACATCGAGTGAGTAAAATATACAACACCAACAGGTACAACACATGCTATCATTAGCGATATCACCTACACTCCGACAGGTACTATGGCGTCAGTGCGCTACGGAAATGGCGTCATCAAAAATACTGAACGTGATCCATGATACAACTATCGTCTGTCACGAGTTCGAGCAGATCTCTCAGGATCCACCCTCCTCGATACGAGCTATAGTTATGATCCTCTCTCCAATATCACTGGTATAAATGTCGACGGACTTGATCCACTCAGAAAGACTGTGAGTTATAGTTATGATGAGCTTTCTCGCCTCACGAATGCCAGTTATAACTATAGTGTCTCATGATATGGACGATCACAGTCTCAGTCGATGAGCTATACCTATGATGATATCGGAAACATCACGAATGCTTCACCAGTCGGTGCATATATCTATGGAGGTGCAAGTTTCGCTAATCCACATGCTGTCGTACAGGACAGTACGGCACATTATACCTATGATGCTGCAGGAAATATGATCGAGAGAAATGGACGCTGAGCACTCCATACATTTTCCTACTCTCCGTATGCTGAGATGCTCACATCAGAGACATCATGACAAAAGACCGACTACACCTACGACCACACTCGAAGACGCCTCACGAAAACTACCCTTGGTGCCTATGAGCATCATGTGATCGATGGGTATGAGATCGAGTATGAAAGCGGAGCCCTCGTGCCCGTATCACTCATATCATGATCATGAACCACAGAAACTCCTCCTCTCGATGGGAGCGGTATGCTCCTCTCAGGAAGCCTCGAATATAGTATCATAGAGAATCCGAGTGAGTCACCCGGTTTTACATGATCTCTAGAAATGTCATGAGCAACGTACGGATCATGAGCCCTCTCTGATTTATCGTGAGTCGCATTTACTGGTTCTACAGAAACTTGAGCCACTATATTCCCTCCCACAATATCAGGATCTACAGATACAGGATCACTCATATTTACAGGATCAGTAGGGATCATAGATGATCCCACTCAAACAGGAGAAATATATACTGTAGAAATGCCTACACTGAGTTCGGAAGAGACTATTTCTATAGAGCCTATACATGAATCTCAGGAGTGAGAGAAGTATATCGTTATCGCTTCCTACTACGCAGTGAGTGCGAGTGGTGCCACCCCAGTGACTCTGAAGACGACTCTCACTCATATCATGCTCTGAGATGAGGTGATAGCCACTTTTCAGTCACAAACAGATGATACTCCATACACGAGTGATGATGATAAGCTCATCTACCATATCGCTGATCACTTGAATTCCTCTTCTCTTGATCTCTCGGTCACAGGATCACTTCTGCAGGTGACAGACTATCAGCCATTCGGGAAGACGATCACCTATGAAGTGATGACTACGAGAGTGAAAGGGAAGAAATGATGATACAAAAACAAGTACCTCTTCGCTGGCAAACAACTCGATGAAGAATCTGGTTTACAATACTTCGAAAAAAGATACTATGATCCTGTGATCGGTCGTTTCACGACAGAAGATCCTGTCTTCTGGGAAGTCTCCCTCACAAAACGTCCAAGTCAATACTTCACAGATCCCCAACAGTGGAACTCCTACTCATATGTCAGGAACAATCCGATCAATATGGTTGATCCGACGGGGGAATTTGTGATGGCACTTCCATTTGTAGCTTGAGCTTTATGATTCGAGTCAGTTAGTGCAACTATTATATGTGCTTCTACTTGTACTACTACATTTACAGCAATCACCGCAGTATGAGCAGTAGTCTTGGCGTCATATGTCAGTAGCAGTTACTATAAAGCACTTGAGTGACTCGGCGGGCAGATATACGACCTGACACATAAAGCAGAAGAAACTACCGTAACAGAATCCACACCTTCGATCGCTCCTCAGGCGGAAACCACAGGAACCGCAAGTCCACCACCATGAAATGGAGGAGGGAATAGAGATGGAAATAAAAAACCTTCAAAGGAAGAGAAAATAAATCCTAAAGAAAAAGCGGCTAATCTGATACGTTGAGATTTAAAAAAATCTCCATCTTATTCTTCAGAATTGGCAAATAAAACTTATGAAGAAATTGTACGAATGGCGAAAGAGGGTACTAAAAAAGCTCAACAAATGAAGAAGTTAATCGAACAATCATCTAGATTATGAGAGAAAACATCTCAAAAATGATGAAGGAAATAATTTCTATATTTTTATGAAACAATACAACATTTTGAAGGAGATCTCAAAATATATTGAGGATATAATGCAACATTGACGCGAACAAGAATATACGAAAGCTATTACTATAATAAAAGAGGGGCTTGAAAAATATCCAGCATCAAGTGAATTGCATTACCTATACTTAACATATTTACTTCTCTTAGAAGAAGATTCTCCCTATTATGGGGAGCTAACCTTAGAGGAAATAAAAGATTACTATGTAGTACTTTCTACTACTTTTTCCTGAATTCATTTCGAATACAATAATGAAACGCTAGCATACTTACACAATGTTTTTGATGAAAAATCTGATAGAGTAGAATCACTCTTTTGAAAGAACCTGGTGATTTTACAAGATGCCATAAAAGACTTTCTTGGTAACTATTTTAGTTACTTGAATGAAAGTGGCAAACAACAAGAAATTCTAGATATTATTAATATGCTGAGCCATACAATTCGATATATTCCAACATCACTTCTTAATGATTGAGATTACTATGGAAAGGATTCAAAAACATAATCTTATATTTAATTCTGAAAATATAAGTAATCTAAAATCAACAGTATGATGAAAAAAATAACATATGATCCAACGGAAGATGCTGCTTACATATATTTCCAAGAAAAAAATACATCATCTCTCGTTTGTCGGACTTGCTCCTGTGATTATCAAGAAGTATGAGGTATGATAAATATTGATTTTGATGCGAATGGAAGGATATTTTGAATTGAACTTATTCCATGATCTTTATATCTCGATGGAGCTGTTCTGCAAACAGCACTCACCACAAGGTAAAATAGTGCACTCAAATAAGATCTCTTAAACTGTTCTAGAGATATTCCTTGCTCGGTATTAGATAACTTTGTCTTTTTTCCATTTTTCCATATACTCCTCCTATGCGCCACTCACTCCGCTATGACCGAGATGAGTTCGGAGCGAAGGTAGGAGCTCTCCTCTCTTCCCTCAGGATCCACTCGGACAACATCGATCTCTACATGCTCGCCTGTGTTCACCGCAGTGTTTTGAACGAGGCACACACTGGATACACCGAGTCCAATGAACGTCTCGAATACCTCGGGGATGCTATCCTCGAACTCGTCGTCACTGAGGCGCTTTTTCATGCATTCCCAGAGAAGCCAGAAGGGGAACTCACTGATATCCGCTCCGCCCTGGTGCGTGGGCGCAATCTCGCTGAGATCGCCGCGAAACTTGATTTCTCGGGTGTTATCCAGTTCTCGCGTGGAGAGTCGCTTGCCTGAGGACAGGATAACCCCTATATCCTCGCCAATACCCTCGAAGCCATGCTCGGTGCGATCTACCTCGATCAGGGGATGGAAAAAGCACGAGAATTCATCCTCACACATATCTACTCGACCCTCGATCATATCCTCGAAAAGGGGCTCTATGTCGATCCGAAATCATACCTCCAGGAGTATACACAGGCGATCTGGGGGATTACACCGACCTATAGTGTCGCTCGCGAAGACTGAGCCGATCATGATAAGGTCTATATCATCTCTGCGACCCTCGGAGGCACTCTTCTCTGAGAGGGGAAAGGTACGTCCAAGAAAAAATGAGAGCAAGATGCTGCAGAAAATGCGCTCTCACGCAAAAAAGAATGGGAAGGGAATGTAGGATTACCGAGGAAGACTCTCTAATATAGAGTTCACATATTTTCAAAATGGACGCGTATCAGGTACTCGAGGATGATCGAGGAGCGTCCTTTTGATAGCGTGTCCAGCTCATTCCATACTTCCAGCATTCCCCCCTGAGGATTTATCACTGAAGCGAAGTCGGATAAACAGTCCATCATCTCGGTGTATCAGACTGAGCGAGAAACCAAGTTGTTCAACTTGTTTGAGGAGAGGAGCTTGAGTTTCGTATGTCTCTTTCCATACACTTGCTATATTTTCAGGAGGTGTTCGAGTAATCATCTCCATACTAACACCATGTTCAGTAAAAAGAGCGTTAAAACCCACATGAAAATACGCCTCATCCAAGAAAGATCTCACATCTTGAGAGAGCTTCAAAATATCATCGAGAAAACTTACTAAATCTGTAGAGAGTTCTATCGCATAATACTGACCTTCGAGAATAAGAGCCTGATTATAGGACTGCCAATTTGTTCCTTGGCGAGAGTTCATGAAGTCCTGTAAATATCTATGGTTGCGAGCACTTAAAGCAAACTCTTTTTTTATTTGCTGGGCATCTTCGAGTATATCTGTAGAAATATTACTTTCCGATCCTCTATGCCGCGACATCACAACGATATGGAAGTGTGGACGAAAAACAGATTGTGTTTTTCCCGCGCCAGGCATGAGTGACTCATTTATCCCGATAATCAACTCATGTTCAGTATCTATAGGGATATGTTTTATGATAGCATGAAGGAGTTCCTTACACTCCTCTTGTTCTTCTGGTGAACAATGATCGAGACTCGACGTTTTCAGAGATGCTCCTACGTACATGAGCATACAGTGCTTATCTGAGTATGGTCATGATGATCTTACGACGATCCAGTGCTCCCCCTGATGGATGATACTGTCTGACTCTTGAAATGCTCAGACAACAAAAGATCCGTCTCGGAATTTTTGGAGTCTATTCGGATCTTGTGTTTCTCGGGTGCCCTCGAGGGAGTGAAGGAAATAGTTCATATAAAGTATAATGATATCAAAAATATTATTTTGTCAATCATATTTCCCACTTTCCTTCCACTTTTCCCATGTATTCTGCTATACTGCATCTATGACAGCGACACACCTCGAAAAAAATCAATATCCAAAGGATTTTTACTACCATCGTACCGCCTCGGCGACCTACCGAGAGTATCTCCATGGATGCGGACTCAAAACCCTCGATATCGATCATCCACCGCAGTTCGGCTGGGCGAAACGACTTTTCGGTGATGCGTTTGGTATCGTGAAATATGAGCGTATCGATGTCGAACCAGATATCGACCATATTCGAAAAGTGACAGGACTCAGGCATGGATTTATCGCCTGGATACCATACTCACGATCGGGTGATGCTATCCCACAGGGTTGGAGGCGACTCTGGCTCACAGATCACTTCCAGGAGACGTGATATGCACTCCTCGGTGCGAAAGGAGAGCAAAGCACAAACCCATCATATCTCTCCTCATGGAATGATCGAGCCAAGCGCGCGAGAAAGAAATTTTTCTCACTGGGTTCTCGCGTCGAGCCTGTCACATCAGAGGTATTTGCCGAGGCATTTCTCGCGACACGCGTGAAACACTGGTTCAAAAAAGACTACGTCAGATACTACCGAAAAATGGTCGCCATCGATAGCTCCAAGATCCGTCAGTGGCTCTCCTATGATGTGGATGGAAAAGTGACAGGAGGACTCGCAGTGCATGACTTCTGTGATACACACTCTGTCCATCTCGTCGCTTTCACCGATCCACGAGCATACCACTCACAGCCAGGGACAGGACTCATCGATCGGTGGTTCTCTGAGTCATCGGATATGGGACTCCGGTATCTCTCCTTCGATCAGCTCCGCAACCGTCATGGTCCACGAGATCAGAAAGGGTATACAGAATTTAAGGAAAACTTTCTCTCAGCACGACTATCATTCCCGAAAGCCTACTTCAAATTCTTCTAGAAAAAATCCTGAAAATCTGCGAATTTCTTTGTCATAGATTTTTTTCTTTAGTCATTTACAAATCAGTAAACTCCTTTCAGAAAAAAATCTTTTCCTCGAACTTCTTGATTTTGAGTATTTTTTAAGATAACCATTTTTGTCATTCCGTAGTGAAACGGAGGAATCGCTTTTTCATTCGCTGAAGATATAGTGGTTATTTATTTCTCGAACGTGGTTTTGAAAGAGATCCCTCCGCTCTGCTCGGGATGACAAAATAAAAGAGAGTATTTTTATACTGATAGAGTTTTTTACTAGAGAAATCTACTGATTTTTCGGGATTTTATAATATTCGAGGAGATACTCTGCGATCTCACTATAGAGAGCGGATGAGGTATTTTCTGAGTATTGATCAGTACGTGGGCGATTGATCGAGACGATGAGGACAAATTTTGGATTACTTGCTGGAGCAAATCCTCCGTATGAAGTCACCGTATGCCCGAGATCCTGTCCGAGGATACGGTTTTCGTAGCCTCACTTGTATGGGATCTGAGATGTTCCTGTCTTTCCTGCCATCGCGTATCCTGCCACTCATCATTTTTTCGCAAATCCATTTCTCACACCATCGACGAGCATAGCGGTGATTTTTTTGGCAGTTTCTTCTTTGATCACACGACGCAGAGGAGTCGGGATGGTGTCGATTTTTTTCCCATCAGGATAGGTCATACTTTCGACGATGTAGGGTTCCATGTAGACTCATCCATTGGCGAGGATCGAGTAGGCAGTCGCCATCTGGAGGAGAGTGATATTGATACCCTGACCAAATGACATCGTAAAAAACTGTGTACGTGACCATTTCTCATATGGGTCGATACGAGCGTAGTGTTCTCCATCGAGAGTGATATTGGTCTTGGTGCCAAGTCAAAAATCATTGATATACTTATGAAAGAGTGATGGTCAGATTTTCTGGATGATATCGATCATACCGACGTTGCATGACCAGTCGAGCGCGTGGAGGTAGGTGTGTCGTCCAGTACAGTTGGATGAGACATTGGAAATTTTCCCTTTTTGTCCACCACCATAGTCGAGTTCTACATATCACTTATCGTAGTAGGTGTCATTGGGGTTGATCTCACCTGTATCGAGACCGATCGCGACCGTGATCGCCTTGAACACTGATCCAGGTTCATAGAGAGCAGTGATGATATCGTTGGTGTATACTCATGCACCGAACTTATTTTTATACTTGTATTTCGGTATAGCGAAGTTCGAGAGCTCATCGAGACTAGACTCTCTGAGTTTGAGTCGCTGACCATCGATATTGGAGTAGGTGGTTCCTGAGAGGGTATCGACGACAAAAAGTGGCGTCCCAAAAAGGTCAAAAAATGGGTTTGGATACTTCGCATAGTCCACTTTTTCCATCTCATAGACCTGAGTAAAATTGTTGGGATCAAAATCAGGGTAGTTCACCATAGAGACGATGGCCCCTGTTTTCGGATCCATGACGATCACACTTCCTTTGTTGGCTCGAAATTTCTCTACTGCACGACTGAGCCTTAGGGATATCTCTTTTTGGATATTTCGATCGATCGTGAGGGTGATATCGACACCATTTTTCATCGAGAGCATATCTTCTCGCAGTCATCCTCCGATGGGGCGTCATGCACTGTCTTTCGTCACGCGCTCAGTCGGACTCACTCACTGGAGACTATCTTGGAAATACCCTTCGATCCCGTATTTTCCATCACCTTCACCATCGACAAACCCCGTAATCTGTCCAGGAATGTGGCGCTCAGGATAGAAACGCACGAGATTATCTTCGATTTTAAGGTAGGGGACGATCGAGTTTTCGAGAAGGATTTCTTTATTTTTGATAGCGTTTTTTTCTGTATTGATACGCTTGATGACGGCGTCACGAGTACTCACACTCATTTTACGGATGATTTCGAGGTGACGCTTCTTGCGTATTTCGAGCTTTCCCTGGACTTCTTCGAGAGGGAGTCCGAGCGCATCCTTGAGTTTACTCGCGAGGAGAGATCGATCAGTGACCTTGGTCGGGTTGACGTAGAGGTTATTGACTACGAAAAAAAGCGATGGATCCTGCCAGGCAGTGATCCTCTGGATGGTGTCTTCACTGAGATTATCCTTGATATTGACACTCTCGATCGGTGCATCCATGCGGGCAGAGAGATAGTTTTTGATACGGGTCTTGAGATCAGTGACAGTGAGGTTTTTTGCCCCGAGGATGCTCTCATCACGCAGGTACTCTGACATATTTTCGATACATGGTGTCGTCGCATAGGTACAAAATTCATCGAACACGATGTCAGCGAGAAAATTGGTCAGTTTGTCTCGAGAGCCTGATTGTGATGGATCGATCGCGAGGTTTCCGAGATTGGTCGATACAGCGAGCGCTCATCGCAGAGATTCTTCGCTTGAGAAAATCGACCCACGAGATACTGGATTTTTGAGAACCATGGTCTGCTGTTCGTAGGCGATTTTCTGGTAAAAAGCCCCATCCATGACTGTATAGGCAAATGTCGTCGAGAGGAGAAGGAGTACGTATGCTATCCCACAGTACCAGATAATCCCGATGCGATCGAGGCGTCGAAAGTGATTATAAATGAGGGTAAAGATGTGTTCGAAGTAGGCTTTCATGGAGAGATGAGATTATCTTTTGGTGATAATCTGGTATTCGCGAAAATTCGCAAAAAGTGAGAGTGTCGGCGACGATGAGATAATGGTGATATCTATGTTACTGGATTTGCTGAGCGCCTCGAGGATATCGAGGTTTTGGATTTTGTATGGGTACTGGTACTGCTCCGTGCCAAATGCATCCTCGACATAGATGAGTCGATCATAGGCAGAGAGATTATAGTAAAGAATCTTGCGAGTTCAAACCAATATCTGCGATTTTTTCTCATAGGCATCGATCCAGTGTCAGGTTTTTTTGGCGCTTGTGGATTCTGCGAGGATGATACTATGCTCTTGATCTCTATTTTTCCCTTCGCCAAAAAATGCGAGGACAAAGAGATCATCTGGGAAACACCATACTGTAGAAGTGTCACTTTCCTCGTAGATTTTCTTTTTTTCCTCGGAAAATCTCGTCTCGAGGTAGTGATGTATTTCTCGTTTTGGTTTCCTATTTTTTTCTCTGAGTGTGTCTTTTTTCGGGACTTCGAGGAGATAGTTTTTCTTATCGAGTCGAGAGAGGAGTGGGCTCGGGAGAAAAAATGCGAGGACTCGATGGATCGGGAGGAGGTATTTCTGTGCGAGGAAACCCACCATAGAGAGTTCTGATAGACTCAGAAGGGGTGTCACTGAAATAACCGAAACAATCGGTCTCACCTCAATATGAGGAAGTACCTCTCCGCCATGGTGAGCGACGATCCCACGCTCGACGTATTTCCCGATCGGGATCTCTACGACTCCACCGATCACGATCTGATCCTGCCATACTTCCCCTACCTCATAGGTGTATCCACGAGGATGGAGAGAGCGGGCAAGGGGAAATACGGTGATGAGCATGGGAAGAGTATATCGAAAAATACTCATTTGTCATTCCTGTTTTTGTCACTCGCGAGCTTGCGAAGCAATCCAGTGTTCCTGCTTCCTGTCATTCTGGGTTGATCCCGGAATCCAGTTTTCTTTCCCGATACTTTTGTAACCAAAAGTATCCAAAAGTTTCGGGGTGAAGAAAAACTCGCTTGCTTCGCCCTTCTTTTTTCTGTTCTCATCTCTCTCAAACAGTTTCTTCCCCCGAACCCCCGCTAAGTTCACAGTTCTTCAAAAATATTTTCTTGTTTTGCTATCCCGAACCCAGATTGAGACGTTGTTCGGGAGTTTGCATTAAGATCCCACTCAGTTCACTATTCTTCTACGAGGAAAAAGAAAGAAAAAATCTCCCGAAGGAGATATTAGAGTCCGAGAGATTTTTTGAGGTCTTCCGCCTTTTGTGCGTCAGCATTCGCGACGGCTTGAGCTTTTTGCTCCTCGATATAGATATCTTTGAGTTGTTCCCACTCATTTTGTGCTTTTACGACGAGTCACTTGATGATCTCACCCTCTGTCGGCATGAGTTTGCGGAACTCGACTCGCTCATCTTCGAATACCTTTACGAGTTCATCGATCTGGAACTGTGAGAGTGTCGGGATCGCATCGATGACACGCTTCTTCTCGAAAGTCGAGAGAGAAAGTGAGTGCTCGAGGAGGTCCATAAATCCTTTCTCGTCGAAAGTCGTGAGTGGGTGGACGAGAAACCTCTGGAAAATCTCCTCGTTCGATGTTTTCGGACGTGGTGGAGGCGGAGGTGGGATCGGTGCGCCTGCCTGATCTGCAGGAGGAGTAGGAGGATTTGGTACCGGAGTAGTATCGTCTGACATAGGAAAAATATTAGTTGCTCGTATTATAGAGTATTGGTATCTATTTGCAAGCAAATATTATGTCCGAAATCGAGATGCCTCGACCTTACTAGCAGCTTCGCTCCAGAGAGTATCCGAGATATCGGCATTGTTCCAGACGACCTCGACATCTTCATCTCACTCGAATTCTTCGAGCATTTTGTAGATTTTGAGAGCACTTTCACTGTCGGTCACCTCGATATAGTTCTTGGCGATATACTCGAAACCTGCTTTTGCTACGGTGTATCCAGCTTTTTCGAGGAGTGTTCGGACTTCTGCGAGTTTGGTCCTATCGGTGACGATACGAGCCTCACTTCACTCGATCGTATAGTCCTCAGCTGGGGTCTCCATGATCGCCATCTCGAGGGCTTCCGCATCGCCGAAATCACTCACGATGATGACACCACGATAGTCGAAGGCAAAGTTCGAAACTGTCCCAGTTTCTCCGAGGTTCCCACCAAATGCTGAGAAAATATGACGGATATTTGGTGCTGTACGATTACGATTGTCTGAGAGGGCTCGCACGATCACGGCGACTCCGCCTGGAGCGTAGCCTTCATAGATGATCTCTTCGACCTTCACACTGTTTTTATCGAGTCATGCTCCTCGCGCGATCGCACGGTCGATCACATCGGCGGTGACTCAGTCTTTTTTCGCAGTGTGGATGGCGTCCGCGAGGGCACTATTTTGCCCGATATCAGCTCACTTCTCCGCAGCGATGGCTATGAGTTTTGCATGGAGGGTGTTTACCTTGGCTTTCGCTTTGGCATTTTTTTCTTTTTGGGCTTGGACTGTAGGTCAGCGTCACATGGGTTGTAGAAATAGGGATAGAGATAGGCGATAGCATATGAGAAATAGGGGAAAATGCAATTTTTCACAACATAAAAAGTTATAAGAAAATGATAAAATTCCTTATATCTAAAAGTAATTTTCACCATTTGACATATTTCTCTTTCTGAAAATTTCTTAAATATTTCTTAAATTTTGCGTGTGATTTTCAAAAATAAATTGACCCACCCCCCCCTCCGTGCATATAGTCTATAACGCTTCTCGGAAATCCTTTCGAGTGAGTCAGGGATCAACCCTGTCAAATACCAATCTTTCTCTGAAAGGAAAGCGTCAAATGAACGCTCTCAAAAAAACTGTAGCTGCGGCAATCCTCGCAGGTTTCTCTCTGGTTGCAAATGCAGCAAATAACGGTGCTGGCGGCTATTGGGTCAACAACATCGTACCAAACGCATGGGCAGTACAAAATACGCTCATGCAGAGCGTCACTGGTGCGAATTACTCGTGTGGCCCAACATCTCTCCTGTTCGTGAGTAATCACTATAGGCGTCTGGATACTGGAAGTAACTCTCCGAACATGAACACTGTAAGTGCGTCTCAAAACACACTCAGAGACATGTACACATATATCGGGGTTTCGTACAACAGTTCTAGTGGAACAAGCCTTGATCAGATCAAGGCGATCGCACGCGGGAAGTTCGGTTGGGCAAATGTTGCTCGCATGGACGGTACAGGTTCTACCACCGTTGCTCAAAATATGGACAAGCTCATCAATTATCTCGACCGTGACATCCCAGCATTGGGCGTCATCCGAGCTGGTTCGGCGGGCAATCCTGTCGGTAACTTCAACCATATCGTCATCCTGTATGCCTACAACCGGCGGACAGACGAGTATGGTCGAGCGCCACTTGCGAGTAACAACACCCGCAACCTTGATACCATCGACTGGTACGAACCATACTATGGTGGACAAGGAACAGTGTTGCGTAAAGACGTGGGAACGAAGTTCGATATGTCGTACTTCTCGTTCCTCGCTGTCGGTCGCTAGCAAATAGAGAAACCTCTTTCCTGGGGAGCTTGCTCCCCACTTTTCTTAATCTTCAATTCTATGAAACATACTGTTACATGGTGTATTTTTACCTGTTTACTGACAGCTATTTTAAGCGCCTTTACTTATAAATCTTTTTATATTCCAAGGAATGCTGAAGATATTAATGAATTACTCGAATGTAATATGAAAAATGATTTGTGTGCTTTTAAGGCAAATGAAAGAACTAGTTTCATAAATGACATCACAGCACGGTCTTATAGTACAGAACAATCTACTGGGTGAACCGTTGCCACTGTAAATTTCCCAATGTTCGGAGATCAATCTTCCACATCTAAAGAAGAAATAATACGTAAAATTCAAGAAACAAACCCAAAGACGCTTATAATATGATTTGCTTCTCAATATGATGACTACTCTGAAGACATAAAGAAATACATATCTAAGATACCATTTCAGAAACTTCATATAAAGATTTATTCCGAGTCTCCAGATATAATAGCTCTCCTCGGAGATATTTCATGGAAGGAAAATAAAGATATGAATCTAATCTTGGAATTTGTAAATGTGGATCTCCCAAAGAAGATTAACGTATTTAACTATACTTATGCTATACAGCAGATGGTTGAGAGAAATAATTATGGTAACAGTATAGCATCATTTCAGCTCATTTTCAATCCATTATTCTATAAATTTGAATCTATTGATAATATTATTACGAGGCCACTCGATGGGAAAATTCTGAGAAACTTATCCACGAGAACTCTTCGTATAGTGGGAATTTCAAATAAGTATATAGGTATGAATTTTGATGAACAAGAATTCTGAAAATGAAGAATTTGATCCTTTCTTGAGAAAAGTAACATACCAGACATTGAAATAGACTCTATCGCTAAGAAAGAAAATGGCAAGATATCCTTTATCTGATTCTAAATCAATGAAAAATAATTACACTTTTCCTGCTATTGTTTGTTGACTTTGAATGGTTTTAGGAACATGGAAATATGAATCTTTTCATCTCAAAGAACAAGTGACACTAAAGGTAGAAGATATTAAAAAATGAAAACAGTGATCATGAGTAGTTGTTGCAGATAAAAAAACAGAAACCATATGACTACTTCTCTCGAGCCATCAATGACTAGCATATCTTCTTGAAACGAGTCCTTGGTGGAAGAAATACCAAGAGTGATCTCTTGACTTCGAAAGTACCATCGCGCATCTAGAATCTATTTTGAGGATTAAGAAATTCGAGTCGGATTATCCTGACCTCTATAAAAGTATAGCACAACATCCCCTTTGGTGAAAACCTTGGATGTACGATGAACATACTCCAGAATGAGATGAAATACTCATTGAAAATATTACATCTCGTCTTGAGTATCTTCATGATAATCCGCAGGTTTTGGATATTGTTATTCAGTTCTGATACCAGACAGATCAACTGTTCTCATCGAGTTGGCAGGATAAAGAAAGTATTTATACATTAGTCAGTGACCTGAATGAAATTATTTCTCAGACGAGTCTCTCAGACTTAATGCTATTTTTAGAATCAGATCATTGAAAAATATTTCTAGAAAGAAAAGTGAACCTATCATGACTTCTTGAGGCATTCGAGCTTTTTATAAAGGAAAAGGCTTAATACTTCCTTATCCAGTACATCCACTCCTGATTTCCTGCTTCACCGACGACGGTGGAGAGGGATTTCTGGAGTATTTTGCAATTTTTCGCGATAAGGAAATCTTCCCATTCCTGCTGGCGTTTTGCTATGATTTTTTCATTTTTTGGAACTCAGGTCTTACGCAGATGTTCTCGTCCGACCTCGAACTGGGGCTTCCAGAGGAGGAAAATTTCGGTTTTTGTATCTGCAAAAGCGAGAATACTCGGAAATATCTCCATGAGCGAGATAAACGAAGCATCACAGACGATGATGTTGTAGGGAGCTTCACTCGAGAAATCTCGGATATCCATCTCTTCGTAACTCGTCACTCTCGGATCGTTCCTGAGGCTCGGATCGAGCTGATTTTTCCCGACATCGACCGCATCTACATGGGATGCTCAGCGCTCGAGGAGCACCTGTGTAAATCCTCAGGTAGATGATCCGACATCGAGGCAATTCGCTCATGTTATTCGTAATTCTTCATTCATCATTCCGAGTTCCTCGAGAAATCCATCGAGTTTCCCAGCACTTCGGGAGACCCAGTGGATACGCTTCTCTTCGCGGATGGTGATTTTTTCACTTCCTGTTGTTTCATATGCCGGCTTGGTGATGATTTTTGCATCCACCGAAATATAGCCTTCCTCGATGAGTTGGCGAGCTTTATTGCGAGAGTATCATGAGATTTCACTGACCTTTAGATCGAGTCTCATAGCCAGTTTTTTATGTATTCTTCTACTTTTGGGAGCACGTCGATGTCGAGTATTTCTCTCTCTTCTTTCGTAAATTTCGAGAGCACCCAGTCAGATACTTCCATATGCTCATGTCGTCCGATACCGATCTTTACACGTGAGTACTCACTCATGGCGAGTTTGGTTGCGATGTCTCGGAGTCCATTTTGCCCGCCATGGGATCACTCTTTTCTATATCTGACTTTCGCGAATTCCATATCCAGATCATCGGAGATCACGAGGATATCGGTTCAAGGATCGAGTTTATAGAAATTCACCACACTCGCGACAGCATCTCCCGAGAGGTTCATGAAGGTCATAGGCTTCATGAGGATGATATCTTTTGTTTTCGAGATGATGGCATGAAATCTAGAGTCTTCCCACTCGCTTCATCCGAGTCTTTCTCTCATGTATTCGACAGCGAGAAACCCCACATTGTGTCTGGTGTGTTCGTATTTTTTCCCTGGATTGCCGAGTCAGATTATGATTTTCATAGAGAGAGGAGGTGATCAGTGTCTATTTCGAGAAATTTTCCCATTTCGAGAGTAGTTCGGCCACTTCCTATGGGAGATAGTGATTCTGCTTGTTCAGAATGCCCTACAAGAATGATACGACATGTTGGAGATGCTCTAAGAAGCTCTCTTACTGCCTTTTGAAATTTTCTCAGGTATGGTTCATTGATACGATCTTCTGGAAGAAAATCCTCTTCTGTGACAACATCATGGAGATCAGGAAGTATAATCACAGAATCTTTTCCAAGGAGACACTCGCTTACTAAGTGCGCTGTTTCTCTGCAACGTTGCCGAGGAGATGAGTACACAACGTCCAAATCACGATATTCTGCTGGGACAAGAAGCGTATTTTGGATAACACTTTCTCTTCCATGCGGAGTAAGAGCATCTGTATTATCTCGTTCCCCATGTCGGAAAAGAAGCAGTTTCGGCATAAGAGAAGTGTATAAATTTTTCTGTAAAGTCAAAATATTCCTGTAGAGGATTTTTGTATTTGTCGAGAGTTTTCGTCTACTTCTCGCGTGAAAAGAATTGACGAAAGAGATGAAAATATGCTAGGATAGATGCATAACGTTACTTTTATGGAAATCCAGCGATTTACCGCTTTGATCGACGATATCATCAAGAATCATATTTCTGATCTGCACTTCTCGACTGACGAGATGGCATATATACGAAATTGAGTCGGTGATATGTCTCCGATTCCTGCATTTGGCAAACTCACACAAGCAGATATCGATACTATCTGTCAGTATATCCTCTCACGTCCATTTACCGAGAGGACAGTCGATGCATCGTACTCACAGAGTGGGACGCGATTTCGTGTCAATATCTCTCGTACAATCAATGGCGTGACTCTCGCTTTTCGTATGATCCCATCGAAAATCCCAGAACCAGAGCAGATCGGACTCCCGAAGCATCTCCTCGATCTCGCGAGTGCGGAGAAGGGGATCGTCCTCGTTACCTGACCGACAGGAAGTGGGAAATCCACGACCATGGCGGCGATGCTTGAACACGTCAATCGCACCACCAAAAAACATATCATCACCCTCGAGGATCCCGTCGAGTTCGTCTATGAGAATAAACAATCTCTCATCCACCAGCGAGAACTCGGCAAGCAGTTCGAGAGTTTTCCTGATGGGATCAGATCTATCCTACGTGAAGATCCTGATGTGATCGTCGTCGGAGAAATGCGAGATCTCGACACTATCCGAGCTGCTGTCACACTCGCGGAAACTGGTCATCTCGTCTTCTCGACTCTCCATACCAACGATACAATCCAGACGGTCGATCGTATCATACAGTCATTCCCTCCTGATGAGCAGAGTCAGATCCGTATGCAGTTCTCACTTGCTCTTCGTGCTGTCGTCTCGCAGGTTCTCCTGCCGAAAGTCGATGGTTCAGGACGGGTCGTCGCGCGCGAAATCATGCTCAATAATGACTCTATCCGCAACCTCATAATCAGGTGAGAGACGCATCATATGTACTCTGTCCTCGAAATATCCAAACAAGAAGGTATGGTCCTCATGGATGATGCGATCATCGATCTCTATCGTCGGAAATACGTCGCAAAAGATACAATCCTCAAATATGTCCGTGATAAAGACCGTATCGCTATGCTAACAGAAGGAACGTAAAAATGTATAATGGTTAATGGTAAATGTTCAATGAGAAACTTTGACACAATTCACCATTAACAATTCACCATTAACAATTCACCATTTATTCATCTTGCTCCGAAAAAATCTTTTTACATCCCTACTTACCCTCTGTGAAGAGGAAAAAATCGAGTCACGAAACTACCTCGAGTGAGATATCGTCCTCGATAATGAGTCGAGTCATACGCTCTACCTCTTCGAAAGTGGGTGGTATACAGTATGGGCAGAGAGTCCATTTGGCTGATTGCATGAGATCGGTGAGATCGATGCACCGAGTGTACTCGGGGAGGGGATATTTTTCGGGTCATTTCGAAAACCAGTAAAAGTCGTGACGAAGTCACCCTGAAAAGTCTACATCCTCACGGAAAAAACGATCGCCAAACTCGCCCGAGAAAAGCCAAACTTTCATGAGATCCTCCTCCGAGCCTGTCTCGCAGTAACTAACGAGCGTGTCAAAGAAGCTAATACTGAGCGAACGATCGGGTACGCTCTCATCGATGGACTCGAGTCGTGACATTTTGCGACCATTCCAAAACTTCTCGAAACGCTCAAAAACACATTTTCCCTCTCTGATGTCGTCTGGATCGAGCGTCATGAGGTACTTACAGATACATTTTCTGTACGGTTTCGCGCCTCATCAGGGACATTTATGATCAATGAACGTCTCCGTCATCCTCTCGGCATCAGCGGGTATGCGGTGGAAAAGTGACTCTTTGGCACAGGATATGCCCATATTTTCTCTCTCGAAAGTAGGGGAGAGTGTTATGGATATATCATCTACACGATAGAAAATGAGCGACTTCCATGATATATTCGTCGTATCACTCTCGATATGATCCCGAATTGTATCAGGCTGATCGAGGCAGGATGGAAGAAATAATCTCGTCAAGACAAAACACTCACACAATGTGGGTGTTTTTTGTAGAGGAAAGCGGATTATGGCATAATATTGGTATATGTTTCTCAGGGAAAAATACATCGCAACCCTTCTCATCGTGACTACGGTGTTTTTAGCGTGTATTTCCCCGATGTCAGCTCTCGAAACTGCTGAAGTTAACTCTCTCGATGCTCTCCCATACGCGACAATTGCCGATATGGAGGCACGTAAGACTCTCCTCGATACTGAGAGTACTCCTGCACCACATGCGAATATTGCTTTCGAACATGCGGTTCCCGCTGATGAGTCGCTTATCACCCTTCTCGCAGCAAAACAGGAATACCTGAGTCTCACTCCTTCACTTACACCATCGCTTTCTCCTGTTTTTTCAGGGATATTTGTCCCATTTTCACAGACACTTTCTGGATTTCTCCCGACAGATCCACTCCTCGCCTCCTCAGGTACTCTCACTCCTGATCCTTTCGCATTTCTCGATACTGTCGAACTCCCTCTCGAACAAAAAGTCGGCAAAAATATCACTCTCGATAAAAAATCTCGTGAAAGAAAGACCGTGCCAACAGCCCGTGGAACAGTACAGGTCGAGATGGAAACAGGGACGACTATCACGACTCCAGATGGAGCCATCATCGATACGAGTCTCATCAGTATCGCAGCACTCGATGGTACCAAGAAAGCAAAAGCAAAAGCAAAATACGAAAAAACCATGAAAAATAAAGGCACCAAAAAGAAGTGAATGGTCGGAGCAGAGGTAGAAGGATTTGAATTCGGACTTTCTGGTTCACATCTGATCTTCTCTCGACCAGTCAAACTCAGTATCGACACTCCAATGATGAGCGATGGTATGGTCGTGGACCTCATGACGATGCATGCTGGAGATGCTGATTTCCATACTGGAGGACTCTCGATCTCACCAGATACACTCTGTAACTCTGATGGAACTGCTTCTCTTCCTGGAGCGCAAGCGATCGTCAAAAATGGAAAAGTCACGTTTTACACCTGTGGAGCGTCATCATTTACAATGAATCCAGCTGGAGGTATAGCAGGATCAAACGATCTCCGTATCATCGTCGGTGACTGTGCTCAGGCGCAGATTTACTACAACTGACAAACACAAATCTATACAGGAAATCCTGCTGCGACTGGGTGCGGACTCCCTGCAGTATGGGCGGCACTTCGTATCGGAGGGACAACCTATGGAAATGGTGTCGATGGAGTCACAGCAACTGCATGGTCTACACGGTCGACTACAGGGTCGACCAATGGAAATACCTATACAGCAACTTCTACGATGACACGAGTCGTCCGATGACTCACATACACACTGATTATAGACTATGTATATACAGCACCGAACAAATACTTCACCTGGTCGTATCGTGTTATTGTTCCAGCAACAAACACAGCAAATGTACGATTTTACTTTGCCAACGATAGCTTCGTCGCAGGTGCTGATACCAATGATACTGGATACTTCACCAATACTGGATGACAGACGATCGGAGTCTATGATAGTGTCGCGAACGTCCTCTCTGCATTTCGCTATCTCTCTGGTGCCCTCTGGACAGCGTATGAAGCTGGTCCATATGCGACGGTCGGATGACGTATCACAGGAGGTACAGACTTTGCCAATACTTTTTCAGGAGCATGAGACTTGGCATACTGAGTGAATTGGAACTTCTGAACCTGAGCAAATATAACCTACAGTGGTACTGTCGAGTGGAGACTCCTCCCATATGTCTCAGCGAGTGTTCCAGACCTCATCCCTGGTATCGGTGCTCCTGAGTGACCTCTCACATCAAACCTTACTTCCCAGTACCCGATCAATATCACCAATGCTGGTAATCTCAGTTCGAGCGGGGTTCATACGGTTGTCCTCACGATACCGACAAATATCGTCTGACCAGCATCGTCATTTACTGACAATGGGTGGTCGTGTGGTGCCCAGGTAGGGACTGGAGTCACCTGTACCAAAACAACCACGATAGCTCCGATCACAGGAAGCGAGACGGTCCGTATACCAGTGACACCAAATACAGCTGCGAGCTGATCAAATGTCACATTTAATGTATTTATCTCCAATCCTGGAGACTCAAATGTCACCAATAACACTGCTCTTTCGACGAATCCTGTCGTATGAGGAGTTGCTATCAGTCCAGGAGGAGTAGCGGGTGCAACACTCTGGCTCCGAGCAGGAAACGGGACGAACTGTACGACGACAGGATGTACGATCACGACCTGGGCCAATAGTGGAACTCTTGGTGCTGCTGCCAATGCTATCACTGGTCTCGGGACGGTCACATACGATCCCACAAACCGTATCAATGGAAACCCAACTATCTACTTCAATAGTGCTTCACTCAACACAAATAGTAGCCTCAATATCACCACTGCTGCAGCATCAGTATTTAACGTCACGAGTATCTGAGCATGATGAGCATGGAATATAGGCACACTCAGTGGTACAGCAAACGGTGTCTCCACTCGTACATCGCCGACTTCCAATAGTTTTTGACTCTTTGGATGAGTGACGTTCTATAGTGGAGCCAACAGTCGAGTCGCATCGAGACCAGCTATCACGACGATGACGCGATCATCGACAGGAGTAGCTCTCTCTCGTACAGATGGTTTCACGACACTCTCGAGTGGATCGGTTGCGACTGCATTTGCGACGAGCAATATCGGTATCGGTCGTACGAGTGCGACGAACTCTACACTCTCGAATGTCGGGGAAGTGATCGTCTATCCGACAGAGCTCACGGGTTCACTTCGAAACCGAGTAGAGAGTTACCTCGCGATCAAGTATGGTATCACCCTCGATCAGACCACAGCGACAGACTATATCTACTCCAACGGTACTGTCATCTGGAATGCTACGAGCGCATGAACATATAAAAATAATATCGCCTGAATCGGTCGAGATGATACCTCTACACTTTCTCAGCTCCGTTCTCAGTCAGTGACCAATACTGGAGATATCATCGTCGCGAAGTCCTCTATCGGAACCAACCGTATGGGACTCCTCTGGGCAAATGATGGTGCCTCAGTCGCAGCATTTACTGGTACTGATAGCCCTACTGGATATCAGAGACTTCCTCGAGAGTGGCTCTTCCAGGAAAAAAACGGAGACCTCGCCACTGTCACTATCTCCTATCCTGCAGGTACACTCCCTGCGATGAGTGGATCACTCTACCTCCTCACAGATACGGACTCTACCTTTGCTTCAGGAGCGACAGCATATACTGGTACCTACAGTACAGGATCCAATACATGGGATTTTTCTCTCGGTCTTGCTGATATGCAGTATGTCGCATTCGCGAAGAGTGTGCCGACAGATACGACCCCTCCTGTTATCCTCTCGAACTCGGTCGCATCTGGAACACTGGCTCCGTATGGTACATTTCCGATCACACTGACCTATGCGGATACAGGATCATCGATCGTCGCAGGTTCGCTGACAGGACGTATCTATGCCTGGGATGCGACGGGTGCGACATGGTCGTCGACCAATATCGCTTCTCCATACCTCACTATCACAAGTGCCTCGACATCGACAGGAGTATTCCAGCTTACAGGACTGCCGTATGGAAAGTATCGATTTGATTTTATCATCTCAGACTCAGTAGGGAATACTCTCACACAGAGCTATACCTACTATGTCGATGCTATCGTCTGGACGATCAGCGCACCGAGCTATGATATCGGTCCTGCACAGACGAGCATCACGACATTTGGCACCGGAGAGCTCCTCCTCACGGTACAGACAGTCGGTGCAGCGTTCGACCTCTCCATGCTCCGCACGAACGACCTCACCTATATCACGGATGTTATCCCTGTCTACTCAGGATCGACCTGATGGTGATATGATAAAAATATCTGAAGTGGCTATTCATCCACGATCACGCCACATGGTACGACGCAGACGATCGTCTCGGTCGCGAAAAACATCAATACCAACTGAGCAAGAAATACCTTCACCTATCGAGTGAAATACTGAGTCAATGCAAGTGCAAATGCTCCAGCAGGGGACTATAGTGGAAATGTGAGGTTCGGGATTAATTTGACGTATTAGCAAGATTTTATTGACAATAATTATATTATAAATATAGTTATATTGTTTTAATACAAACCACACTTTATGCTTAATTCTGATGCCTGATCTTGGAAAGCACTATGATGAGCTATGACTTCGTTACCTTTGCTAAAAGGACTTGCACAGCAAGAATTTTATCATGCAAAGTGACTAGTCTCACCTGTACACTCTCCAGAAAATCACGACAATAATAAACCATCCTTTCTTCTTATACCATGATTTACTTGCAATGCGAATGTAATGGCTCGTATTGGAAATGAACTGACAACAAGCTATAATGTCTACTATGCTTCTGTTTCTAGAATAGACTGGATTCATAAATCTCTTCCAGAAATAGCAACAGAACTTAAGACGGAAATCAAAGCTATTCTACAGAAATACGAAACAAATGGAGATTTACATATTATGGGGCATAGTCTCTGAGGAATTGTAGAGCTCATAGCTCTTTCTCTATGAACTGACGTAAGAGTAAACCGTATCATACAGCTAGCGGCTCCAAATGAAAATGGTACACCTTTATGAAATCTCCCTGGTATTTCTCGAATCCCTGCAATACGGGATATGCAAAAATGAGCTCATGGTGTGTATTTAAATAACAATTTTGCTCAGATTGATAGTGTGATAGCATGAGGTGATAATTTTGTCCCACCTGCAAATCAGGATAATACATCACTCAGAATTCCTGAAGGTATAACTGCTGACAATCATACAATTCCTAAGGCTGAACATACTGACCTTATACTCAACCCAAAAGTTATAGCAGAAGAAATGAAATTACTTGGTCTAAAAAAATAATATTTCAATAAAAAAATGGTCTCAGGAGAGACCTTTTTTATTTATTCTCCCTTCACCGAGAGTCCATATTTCACCCCTTCACTCATAAAACTCGCATCAGTAGCACTGATAGCAGCCTCACTCGGGAGTGATGTCGAGAGTCCCGTGACACGATCTCATGCATGGAGATCTGATCCATCCAGTCGAGCGGAGATGACATACATACCAGGAGCACTACTCGTGATCGTGATCGTCGGATCATCGGTCGTGAGCGTGCCAAATACACTTGGGTCACCTACGAGCGTGAGAGTGAGAGTGTCGACTTTTTTTGCATCTTTTCCGATACGGATATCGATAGCACGATCACGACGCTCGATGAGGAGATCAGCATCATAGACTTTCGCATCTCATGTGAGTCCACGCACGACACTCGCAGAGAGTCCACTCATCGCGATCGTATCTCCATGCCAGCTACTGACGACCGAGAGGGAGAGCGTGAGTGCGAGGATACCAGGGACGATATAGTGATGTTTTCGAGAGTTGCGGTACTCGGTGAAAAAATCTTTTTTCATAGAACAAAAAATAGCTATACTCTGATAGTATAGCATTCTCTCCCTTGTGTCAAATATATGACTCTGAAACCCTATTTTTTCATCCTCCTCATCATATTCCTCTCGAGTAGTGCCTCGGCGACACTCCTCTTATTTTACCTCAATCCTGAGCAAGATCCACACCTCGCATTTTCCCTCATGACAGTAGCAGTCGCGCTGGCGGGTTCGAGTTTTCTCTCGGTATTCCTCTTTTTCCTCAAAAAAATCTATTACCGCTGAGATGTGACACTCTCGACGATGAGCGCGAGTATCCGTCAGTCTCTCCTAATCCTCCTCGGTGGAGGGATGAGCGCCGTGCTCTATGCTCTCCATATCTCAGAAACTCGTCTCATCCTCATGGTCTGGGCAGCGATCGCTTGTCTCGAAGTGATGATCCAGGCGGTCGACTAAACTTTCTCTATGTTTTCCAATATTCTCAAAGTTCTCCGAAATCCCAATTCATTTCTGATCTGGTTTCTCTCATCAGGAGTTGCCTTTTTCCTCTGGTATATCTACTCAGACATCGAGTATGTCGCCGCCAATTACCAGAGTCACTTTTTTGCGTATTTCGATGCATTTCTCTCATGGTGCATGGTGGTATTTTTCCCACTCATCATCGCGGGGATCGTCTATAGGAGTCTTTACTTTTGAGTGAGAGGGATCGAGGATCGACCGAGTGGTGTAGCTGGAATATTTGGGGGAGTGGTGAGTGTATTTATCACGGGAGCGAGTTGTTGTGGAGTGAGTCTCATATCGGTTTTCGGGATGACATCACTCATCACATTTCTCGAACTCTTTCCATATCACGGTATCGAGCTCAAGGTACTCGGTATTATCCTCCTCCTCTATAGTTTCCGAGACCTCTATACAAATCTCGAAGTCTGTAAAATACGAAAAAAATCCGCAAACCATTAAGTTTACGAGATTTGTATTTTATTTTGTCATCCCGAGTGAAACGAGGGATCTGCTTAGGGTAGATTTCTCACTTCGTTCGAAATGACAAATCTTCTCTCTTATCCGTGAAATGTTGCTTTGAGCATAGCTTGCTCGATCTCTTTCTCGAGTTCAGTTTGGATATCTTTCATGAGGATGAGATCAGAGAGAGTTTTTTTCTTTCTTTCTATATCGGCTTTATCCTTTTTTACGAGAGTTGCCCCGTACCCGTAGAGAAATGCTTCTCGAAGTGCTAGCGCGAATACAAGACCGATCACGATACCGAGGATAATCGTGATAAGGCTTGGTTGGTAATTGATAATATTGTCGAGGATGTAGGTAAATTGAGAGAGGTTCATGAGAGATTATTTATCACTTTTTGTTTCATCGAGTTCTGCGAAGATGATGATACGTTCGAGAGTCGTGCCGACTGGCCAACAGGTCATGAGAGAGAGTTCTTTCTTGGTATGGTCACGAGATTCGAGTGTTTTGACGTCTCCAGGTTTTACCGTCGCACGGTCAGTGACGCGGTAGACGTACTTTTTCTGGAGATAGTAGACAGTGATTTCATCGCCATTTTCGAGAGTATCGAGAAGAGCAAATACATCATTATATTCACTTTTTATCCATGGATAGTTCGATGAGTGGCCAAAGATAAAGGCATTGCCGACTTCACCTGGTTTCGCTGTGCCTGGGTAGCGGACGATTCCTTTTTTGAGCTCCTCCATAAATACTTCATGCATTGTTTCGAAGCTCGCACCAGACGATACGCTGACATCGATGAGAGGGATATTTTTCCCGATACGAGGGATGATGATACGATTTTCATACGGAGTGACGCGAAACGTCACAGCACTCTCATCTGCCTGAAGTGGTGCGATCAGGTTTTTTGCTTCGTAGTTCTGTGAGTAGACGATACTCGGATCGCTTGTGAGGATTTTTTCTTTTACGGTTTCGAGATCTTCTTTATTTTCTGTAGCACTTTCCTCGGAGGCATGTACTTCTACACTCGATGCTGATACGATCCCTGCGATTTCGTCTCGTGCTTTGAGGAGTGTATCTGGATTGATCCAGTTCATTACACGTGAAGAGTATGCACTATAGTTGAGTAGAGAAAGCAGGAGAGTAAATATCGTCCCAGTGAGTGCGAGATAGATCGTGAGAAAACGGAGCGTGCGTCCGAGTGAAGAGAAGATAGATCGATTTTTCTGATGTGACTTCTCGATTTCGAGAAGAGGATCGTGCAGGTGGTACATTTTGTATTGAGATTTGTGTATATGTTTTTGACGACACTATGAGACTATCACATGGCAAAAAAAAACGCAAAGGTCAGAGTGACTTTTGCATTGACGATAGAGGAGAAATCGTATTATACTATTTCTTTGATAAATCCTTCCATATCTTTCATATAGGGAGCCTCTATGGTGAGAGGTTTCTTTGTGATGGGGTGGATAAATGAAAGACTATATGCATGCAAAAGTTGCCTCTCGATCCCGAGGTTTCGCTTCGCATGACTATTTTCTCACTTATTCCCATAGGCCTTGTCTCCGATGATCGGACATCCTATGGAAGCGAGATGGACACGGATTTGGTGGGTGCGGCCTGTTTCTATACGACATTCGAGAAGTGTGTATTTATTGTTCGTATTTTTCCCTATGACCCTATAGTGAGTGATTGCGTCCTGTCCAGTAGGATCGACTCGTACCTTCGCTTCATCTCGAGCTTCCTCTACTCGGAGGAGTTTTTTTCTGATTGTATCCCGAGGTTTTTCGGGACTTCAGAGGACGACAGCATGATAGACTTTTTCGATCTGGCCAGACTGGAGGAGGTCGAGGAGCGCCTCGAGGGTTTTTTTATCTTTTGCGACCATGATACATCCACTCGTGTCTCGGTCGATACGGTGCACGAGTGATGGGCGAAATGACAAACTATTGTATTTCTCTCAGAGAGAGTCTTGGATGAGCTCTATGAGGGATACTTCCTTCGACTTATGGTCTCATGGATGGACGTTCATTTTTGCTGGTTTATTCACAACCATGAGAGATTCATCTTCGTAGAGGATCGAGAGTTGGGGTTTTATCTCCTTTTTATCGAGAAGGTCAGAGTGTTTTTCCTCTGAGAGAAGTGACGTATTTCGCATGTTTTCTATTTCCTCATCAGTGAACCAGAGCTCTATATCGTCACCTATTTCTATACGGTAGGTTTGCTCCACTTTTTTTCTATTCACTTTTACTTTTCCTGTACGGAGCCACTTAAAAATCCCTCCGAGTGGTGCATTCGGAAGGTATTTTCGTAGGAATTTATCGATGCGTTGGTCAGCATCAGATGGGTTTTCTATTGCAAATTTTTGCATTATTGGAGGACAGCGAAGTCAAGAGCCGTGTTGGTAGTGATCTGTGGAAACTTCAGTGTACGAGAGCGGAGAAATCCATAGGAGTACCCCTCAGCAGTGAGTTCCATATATTGTGAGGGAATATTTGATGGAAATCCTGTGATTTTATACTCGAGGAAGGTGAGCGTACGTCAATCAGTTGTAACGATAGGACGTATCATCGAGAGTTTGAGAGTACACTGATATCATGCACAGTCTGCACCATTTATCCCGACATAGGATGTCGGAGTTCCTGCATAAAATGTACTAAACGATACCAGATCTCCAGAATTGGACGTACCATTATAGTTGTCTATTCGTTTATCCACAGGAAGAGATGAGTTTATTTTATTGCCCTGGAAAATGTTTGTTTCCCCGCTTGCAAAGAGAGAGGCTCCACTTGATGCGAGTGTCCAGAGGATGAAGCCAGAATTTGTAAGTGTTGGCGCAATACCAGTATTTGTGTTACCGCTTATGACAGGTACTCGAAATTCAAAATAAACACTACTCCAGGGTACATTATCTGGTATCACGAGCTGTATAGGCTGTCCCAGACCGATGATATTGTAGTCACTATCATATGGACTATTTCCTTTTCCGCTCACTGGTACGCTTGTTCCTCCAGTTGAGACTACCAGTGATCTTCCCGTACCTGCTGTCGTTCCATCAGATTTTCCTGTGATATTCCATGGAGTATATTTGTTGACTCATCCTGTATAGAGAGCCTCTTCGATGACTCAGAGAGCCTTGTAATAGGCAGCATTCGAGTTTTCGATACCGTTACTTGCCTGTGCAAATCGATACAGTTTCTCAAAAAATACCGTACTCATGACCGTGAGGAGCGTGAGCACGATGAGTGCGACGAGGAGCGCAGAACCCTTATGATGAGAAAAGTTGGATTGCATAGAGAGAGTTAGTATCCAGTGAGACTGATGGTAGTAGAGACTGAGATGGTTGGATCATCTCACTTGATGAGTCTCCGACGTTCCCATGCGAGTCAGAGGGTCATCTGGAGTCGGACATACGGGTGGATAAATGGACTCACAAAACCTGTAGAACATCACCCTCAGATACAGTCAGGAGCAGACCATGACATCCAGGGATCTTTTTCTGGGTAGAGAGTAAATGAGAGCTGTCTCACATCGACATAGTCAGGGAAGAGCTTGATCCATTCTCCCGCACCTGTACCAGTAGGGAGTGTGCCGAGGGCACCAGTAAGTGTCGGTCCAGTACAACTCCAGTCACTATGACAGACCCATGTATCGATTTCTCCATCAAACGCTGTCGTTCCTGTTCCATCATGTCATTTCCCGATATCTTTTCCGACGAGTTTGAGGATTTCTATATTTCCTATGCACCCACTTCCAGTAGCTTCGTTACACGTATTGGAAAGCCCAGGATCTTGACTTATTATCCTGCGGAAATAGATACGTTCGTTTGTGAGTGTATTGATAAGATAGAGCTCCGGTACGCTTCCAGAAAATGTCTTCGGTCCATCTCCGATATCTTTATCATCTTCGTCTCCGATGATACTTCCTGTACCATCTTCGTCTCCAGGAGCAATACCAGCACTATCATCATCAGCATTTCAGTTATAGTCTGTAAATTGACGCTTATACTCACCATAACGCTGATAGGCTCAGGAGTAGTTTTTATTTTGATTGAGACCGTACCCATTTGCGTCGTTGAATCCTGTAAGACATCACCCTGTGCCCATGCGACTCGCACTCGAGTTACCACTCCGACAGTAGTAGTGCCAGTTTCCATAGTTCGCTGATCCGATGGTGCCTCCACTTCCATAGTTCCCGAATCCCGTCGGATCTCTATAGTGTCCGCTTGCTGTCGCGGTTCCGACGACGTTACGGTTCCAGTATTCCTCATAGTCGATGATTCCCCCGTCTTTGATCTTCGTGGCGAGTGTTTCAGAGAAAAAATAGAGTTCTTCGAGGAGATTGATCTTGTTCATCGTACGGGTGCGTGCGATCGTGATATTTCCGACAGACTCGAGTACGCTCGTCATGATCACAGCAAAAACCACCATACTCACCATTAGTTCAAAGAGAGTAAAACCGCGATGATTATTTTTGTGAAACATGGTCGTTCTTGTTAGCACTAAAGAAGAGAGCAATAAACTCGAAAAAATATCGTCAGAGAGCTATGCCCGATGGGGCATTTCTGAGGTTCTCTGGCCCACGACGCATGAGATGATCGGCGATGCTCCAGATACGTCCATTTTTTTTGATTTCCTTTCCTGTTAGGAGACGAGAAAAAGACGCTCCCATGACGGTGAGGAGGTTCGTGAGACTTTCCACGGCGATGACGATATGATTATTTTTGAGATTTCGCATACTTTCCCTTGAAAAAAACAGACTTATCGATACTTTGCTTCTAGTGATTACTCCGTTCTCCTATTTTTGTCTGGTATGGATTATATACGAAACTCCAAAAATCGAAAACTAAAAACACAGATTATCCAGTTTTTTTCTCGTATTTCTTTTGGGACACACCGTCTCGGATTTGCAGGGAAGGGGATTGTTTTTTGCATGGTGCTTATTTTTCTCTCTCTTTTCTTTGACTGGATGCGATCATCATCGTCTCTCGGGGCTGAGGCATACACATATAGTGCATTTTCTCTCTATACAGGAGGGATTGGCTACGGTATTATCCTAGCATTGTTTCTTGAGGGATTTTTTCTCCTTTCACACTCTCGCAAGGAAAATCTCCGTGCCTACGTGCCATTTCGTCTTTCTGATGCACAGGCAATTGTTTTTATTAACTCGATGCTTATCACAGCGATTATTCATTTCCTCGTGACATCTGTTGCCTATAGTGACCTCACAGAGTATGCATTTCAGGCAGGTTTTGGTCTCAAACTTGCTCTCTTTTGATCACTTTTACTTCTCTTGGGGGCTTTTTTCTTTTCACAAAATGAAAAAGAGCGTGCAGTGAAGATGAGTTACCTCGGAAAAACAGAAGAAACCGCCATGTCTGGATATGAGGATATTCTCGATCCAGCAGGATCTCGTACAAAAGATGAAAAAAAGAATATGACTCTTCCAATTTAATCTTGACTTTGAAAAAAAAACTATATTATTCTCTTATGTACCCTTAGTGTATATAAATTCTCTTGCTTAGCAATTGACACTTATATCTCACTTCTCTCCACTAACTTTACGTAAATATGGCTACAGCTACAGCTCCATTTGATATCCACGGTGTGTTCGAGGGTATTCTTGCCTCTCTCGCTGAGAAAGAACGTACTGTCATCACTCGTCGTATCGGACTCTCTGGAAACAGAGAAACCCTTCAGGAGATCGGTGATACATATGGGATCACTCGAGAGCGTGTGCGTCAGATCGAGGATGTCGGTATCAAAAAAATCGGTCGCATCATGCGTTCGAGCCCTCTCATGCGTATCCAGGAATCTGGAGAGGCAATCCTCAAGATGCACGGTGGTGTCATGACACGAGATCGTCTCATCTCTGCGATCGTAGCAGATCTCGGATTTTCTGACACAGTCAATGAAAATATCGTCGATGTCCTCCTCCAGGCTGACTTCAATCTCCAGCGCTCAAAACCACAACTCGGAACTCGTACGTACTACCACTTTCCAGAAATCCAGAAAAAACAGATCGAAGCAATCCACAAAGAACTCTCAAAGATCCTCAAGAAGAAGGGTGACATCATGGAGAACTCTGTCCTCTATGAGATGGTAAAGATTAATCTTTTCGCTCAATTCGGGAAGATCGAACCAATCATGATCGACTCTGTGATCGATATCTACCTCGATCTCGTAAAGGGTGAGGAGAAATTCGTGGGTCTCGAAAAGTGGAAAATCCTCAATCCTTCTACCCTCAAGGATAAGGCAATCTACGTCCTCAAGAAAAAGAAAGAACCAATGCACTTTCTCGATATCGCGAGTGCGATCACTGAGTACTTCTCAGAGCCAGTCAAAATTTCTACGATCCACAACGAACTCATTCGCAACGAAGAATTTGTCCTCATCGGTCGCGGTATCTACGTCCTCAAGGACTGGGGATACAAAGATGGTACTGTCCTCGATGTCATCCTTGATATCTTCGGGAAGGCAAAGACCCCACTCTCGACAGAAGAAATCACGAACCGTGTCCTCAAGGTTCGCCAAGTCAAAACAACTACGATCTACATGAACCTCCAGAACAAGAAATATGTCGAGCGAGTTGGACGAAATCTCTACCAGGCAAAAACGAAATAATAATTTCCTCCCAAAAATTGGGAGGTTTTTTAAGAACAAACATGCAAGTGTATTTTTTCGCAAATAAGCACTGACATATCGGGGTAGGAAACAGAGATGAGCCTTTTCTGAATTATACGACACGACTTCTCCAAAAAGAAATTTCTGAGTCGGTCTGGGAATCGATTAATTTATTTCCTGAATATGGTCATATTCCAGTGACAAACTTTCTCAAGGTCCAAATACTTTCTCTCTCTGAAGTTCAGTCTACAGAGAAATATCTTTGAACAGATGCTACACAACTATTACTCCTCTAGAAGATAGACAACGGTCAAGGAAACTTACTTGTCGAAAAATGAAAATTCAAGTATAGTGAGGGAGTATTATTTTTCCCTATGGAACCTACTGTATTTATCGGATTTCTCCTGGCTCTCGCTCTCGGTGGACTCATCGGTACTGAGCGTGAACTTCCCTGGGCAGGAACCAAGCCAGGCTGAGCCACAGGATTTGGTGGGATACGCTCCTATGCCTCGATAGCATTTCTCGGGGCGATCTGTGTCTGGATGGATCAGACGCTCGGTATGCATATATGGACGATCATCGGTGCCGTCCTCTCAGGAGTTCTCATCATCGTCTCGTATGCGTACTCATCATTTCGTCAGGATAAGATGGGAGTCACGAGTGAATATGCGACATTTATCACATACTTTATCGGTGCTGTCTCGATGATGGGGTACTACAGTGTCGCTGTCATCACAGCTATCCTCCTTCTCCTTCTCCTCTCTGCGAAGGAGTATTTCGCGAAACTCAAGGCACGATTTTCTCGAGAGGAACTCGGTGATACGCTCAAATTCGCTGTCATCGCTCTCGTCATCCTCCCACTCCTCCCAGATGCTCGCTACTCACTCCTCGATATGGCGAACTGGATAGCCACAGGACACCTCACATGGAGTCATCCTGTCCTCACAGCCAAGTTCTTTAACCCTCATAGCATCTGGCTCTTCGTGGTCGTGATGACGGGTGTCGAGTATGCTGGGTTCTTCCTCGGGAAAATGCTCGGAAACCGTGGAGGTATCATCGCATCTGGAGCTGTCGGTGGTCTCATATCCTCTACAGCGACGACGGTCGCTATGACGCGAAAGTCGAAACAGCATCCAGAACATCGAAACTCCTATGTCGTCGCGACCCTTCTCGCGTCATCGATCATGTTCCTCCGTGTTGTCATCGTCGCGTGGTATATGTTTCCGAGTATCCTCTCGCCAATCCTCATCCCTGGTGGAGCGATGTTCCTAGCTCTCACATGAGCGATGCTCTACTATCTCCATGCTTCTTGGGGGGAGCGTACTCCGATCCGTCCTGATGAAGAAAGGTGAACCTACGAAAGTCCGTTCCAGCTTATCCCAGCGCTTCAGTTCGCTGGACTCATTGTCGTGATCAAATTCATCGCTATCCTCGGAAAGATATATCAGCACATCGTCCCACAGGAAGTATCGAACTACTTTCTCTGACTCATCTCTGGTTTTGCTGATGTTGACGCGGTGAACTTCACCATGTCAGAGTGAGCACGAGATGGCTCTATCCCTCTCTTTATCGCGGCTACCACGATCCTCATCGCTGTCATGTCGAACAATACGGTGAAAGCCTCCATCGCCTACCGTTTCGGAGAGGCAGAGTATGGAAAAAAAGTCCTCACAGGCTTCGGACTCTCTATCGTCGTAGGACTCCTGGTGATCGGGGGGATATATCTGGTTGGGTAAAGAATATCAAACTATGCAAGAATTAGATAGCAAAATAAGAGAAGCATTTGATAAAACTCGATGGACTTATCGTCGAGAAATAGATACTCTTATGGGTAATTTTGGATATTCTGTAGAAGATATTTTGTGAGCTTGGAAAGCTTGGGATGTTCCTGAGAGCGTACATAATTCTGACTATAATAATAGTTTGATCAGACTTACTATGCATCTGCATAATAGACATCCAAATCTATGGCATCAAAAAAGACAAAAGAAAGTATTAGAGTATATAAATAACTTTATGCCAAAGAGTATTTGTGAAATTTGATTTGGAACACCACAGCTTTATGTAGAAAAATATAGCCTACCTACAAATACGAGAACTCTTTTGTGCGATCTGGATACAGATGATTTTAGTTTTTCTCGGAATATACTTTCTTATTGGACTGGTAATCAAGGATCTTCTGTAAGCTTTCAGCAATATGATATGAATAAAGATCCTTTGCCACAAGGATTTGACTGTTATGTGTTTCAAGACTCCATAGAACATGCTCATAATCCTACGGAGACTTTAGAAACATATGTTCACCAAGTACCAGATGGTACGAGATTTGTATTCTCACTGCCTTTAGAAATAGAAAATCCTATACCGCAACACCATATTTGTTGGACTTCCGAAGAAGGGATCAGAGCTTGGATACAAGAATGAGGATTAAGAATAGATGCTTCAGATACTATAATTATGGGTGAAGAGGATATTTTTGCTAGAAATTTGCATCCAGATTTTAGAGAAATACTCTTTTCGTGTATAAAATAAATTTATTATTGTAGTATATTTGTTCCCGAAAAACTCTCGAGGAGTTTTTTTGTGCCATTTCCTCCCTCTTTCTCGATCCAGTTTCTGATCGTATCAATATCTTGTCAGGATTTTTCGAGGTTTCCTTTGAGTGAGTCCATGAGGTTACCACTGTCGAGTGAGTCCCAGAGAGACTGACGAGAGAGGTCATTGGCGAGAGATCCTGTCAGTATACTCTGCATATATCCTCTCATCACTTCGCGTTCTTTCTCGAGTCAGACTCACCCGAGGGACTGGTAGTAGGGGAGGAGTGCATTTTTGATATCTGGAGTGAGTCACTCGAGAGTCCCACTCGTGAGGAGGTCTGAGATTTTTATATCGCGAAACTTCGCAAAATGTGAGAGAAACCACCTCGTGATGCTGTCGAGAGGATTCCAGGTCGATGCTTTTCCTGCGAGGGTATTGATACGATTTCGCACAGTTTCGAGACGGATTTTTTGGTAGTCAGCGTCGAGGAGAGTATTGTACGCTGACCAGGCAGTATCGAGGATTTCTCGTCCCTTTTTGACCCAGATATTCTCACTATCGACTGTCTCTCCAGGCAGGAGTGTGAGGATCTTCCCCGAGATGTCTGTAAGTCGCATAGAGTGGGTCACAGCATGGATATATCCACCATCGAGATTGACCTCGAATGTCGTCCCACGAACTCAGGCGACGATATTATTTTTCGGAAGTCGCGCCTCGAAGTATGAGTCTCCGAGGAGGGTGCGGATGACAGTGTTCCAGACCTTTCCACGCTTCATATCGTAGGCGATTTCTATATGGGTATAGTCAGTGCTTGCGTACATTTTCTCGATCACGATGCGACTATTTTCCCCGAGACGAGTGATGCTTTTGTCTGGCCATGTGACGGTTGCTTTCGAGAGAGCTTTTGTTTCTATCGCATCCCCATTTTCGAGCTCGAGAGTTTCTGCCTCCTTCATATCGTAGGCAGTCTCACCACGGATCACACTCGCTTCTCCTCTATCGACGGTGAGTCTCGGTGTCACGGGGTCATCACTATGGATGGCAGTATAGTACCTGTATGCTGATACAGATACGAGTGAGCCAATTCCGATAAACAGGATGACAAGACAGATGAGAAAGAAACGAAAGTTCATATTTTTATTGCGTAAAATGCCTTTCTCGATATTCTAGGGAAACCATATCGAAAAGCAAGCACGTGAATACTCGTTTCGTCTACATACTCATCATCCTGATCGGTGTAATCCTCTATGAGATTTATCTGATCGGGTTTTATAAGTATCAAGATTTCCAGAGAAACACCTACATCGAGTCTCTCGATCGTGTAAATAGTGAGATTACCAAGCGGAATACAGAAAAAGAGCAACTCAATCTCTATATCAGAACCAAGGCGTATCAGAGCTATGTAGCGAAGGCGACACAAAACAAAAAACTCCCCTGAGAAGAAGTAACCAATATCGTCGATGAGGCTCTCCTCAAAGGAAACGAAAATATCGACGTCAATCAGATGATCATGCAAGTACAGAAAGAGGAAGAATCTCCGACCAAAAACATGACCAATCCAGAAAAGTGGTGGTATATATTTTCCCACATCGGCGAGTATCTCTAGCTACTTTACCGCGTTGCGTATATATGCAGTAAATTTGGAGATAGCGATATCGACGATTCTTTTATACGCATTCCATTTTTTGAGGATAGTATCGTACTTTGTCTTGATTTTTTCTACATAGGTATCCTTGTCATTTTGGTAGGCTTTTGCGATACCTTTTCCAGCGAGGATATATCCCATATTGGTCCAGGCTTGCGTCTTAGCATTTGCTCGGTCGCGACAGGTACTTTCTGGAAAAAAGTCTGTCGTCGCTGCGCAGTACTCACGAAAGCTCGCAGTAGAACATACGGCACTATATTTGTCTCCCCAGACCGCACTCTCGAGCCTGATGTTTTCATTCCATGAGGTCATATCAGGATTTCGCGTATCCTGGAGCTCTTTCATATATTTCTCGACATCTCTATCGATTTCCTGGAATGACAGTTGCATATAGATATTCCCACAGAGTATCTCACGAGTCGATGCTTGACTCGAGTCCCGAGCAAAGTCGCCCGAAGGACAGATATAGTCAGTGATAGAGGATTCAGTTCATTTCTCACGTGCTGCGACACACTCTGCTACGGTTCCAGAGAGACTATCGGGATCGAGAGCGTAGCTGGTCGCTATGCTCGATGCGAGAAAAATGAAGATGACGAAAGCAAAGCGCATAGTTATTTGTTCCCAAAAAAGAGTCTGCGTATCAGTCATTTTTCTCCTACTTTTTTCGGAGTATCGTTGACAGTTTCGTGTTCTGTTTTTGGTGCCTCATGTGATGAGTGATCCTCGTGATCGTGACTGCTGGTGTGCTCTTTTGATTTTTTGATACCATAGATCGACGCGATAATACCACCGAGTATGAGACCAGTGACGACGGTATCGACATGCTTGATACTTTTTTTAGCGACATTTTCTTCGCTCTGCTGAGTTTTTTTTCTGAAGAACACGGGGGATAGGATAGGGATAGAGAAGGGGAGTGGAGCATTATTCCCCGATTTTTATACTTTTTGAGAAAAATGTGATTTTTGGCACATGGATCATGATCGTATTGTGATCGACAGTTGCTTTGATCTTATTGAAGGCGAGGTTTTCTGGGAGGATGATCGACCGAGAAAAAGGACCATAGTAACACTCTTCGACGAGCATACGCTTGGCATCGAGGTATATCGGTGCTTCTTTGCGCTCTCAGGAAAGAGTGAGGATATTGCGCGAGAGGGCGATATCGATCTCACTCGGATCAACTCCAGCGACAGGAGCAACGATAATGATCTCCTCTGCGAGATCGAGGACATCGACAGCGATCTGTCCGACATCGACCTCATGCTCGTGCTCAGCATGGATATCCACCTCGATCGTATCATGATGGTCATTGTGGGCATCATGGTGTTCGTCATGGTGAACTCTAGGAGAGTTGTTGGTGGGAGTGGTTCCTCAGACTCAAAAGAGTTTAGACATAGAAAAAGGTAAGAAACTATTTTCCCATCTATCCTATCCATGGTGAGGATATTTGCAAGTTTTCTCGAATGAGAAATCATCTCTTTTAGAGAGTTGTCTCTCCGATGATGATACGCCTATATTCCTTCATCAGTTCAGTATTGGCATTTTTTTGAGAGATCGGGAGTATTTTTTTCTCCTCTTCGATCAGAATATCTGGAAGCTCTTCCATATGGTTCGGATGGATGTAGGTGGCACTGTAGCCACGATGGAGAGGGATATCTGAGAGGATGAGCGAGAGTCCTGTCCCGAGAGCGAGCGAGAGCGAGTAGAGAGTACTCGACTCATGTCCGATATCGATCCAGGAGTGCGCATTTCTATAGAGGAGTTCTCTTTCTTTTCTCGTCGGTACGCCCATCACCTTCACATGCTCCATGAGATCGAGAGAGCGTATCATACTCACGAGGTGTCAGAGGTGGTTCCCAGTGTTTCCGAGTATGCGGAGTTCCAGGATACCATGGCGATCATGGATATAGCGAGCAAATAGTGCGAGGAGCTCATAGGGGCGCCACTCATCCCCCTCACTTCACTCCACGATGATATAGGGTCGTTTCGGTCGTTCGAGAGTCTCCTGTTCACGAGAGATATCCCTCTCGATCGAGGAGTTCACGAGTGGAGGGAGGAGCATGATCCGATCCTCTCTGAGACGATATGTTTCTCTCATATGCTCAGAGAGTCTCTCGTCGGAGACGATGATTTTTTGTACGTGTTTGAGGTGTTTTTTGAGCAGGTAGGACTCGTGCTGTCGCTCGATCCATGATCGTCCCTCATCTGGGTAGAGAAAGGGGATGATATGATCGAGAAAAAGTACAGTCGGAACTCGCTCATCCAGAGTAGGAAAACGAGAAAAACTCACGATACGACTCGGGCCATGGTCGTGAGAGGTGAGTGACGGAGTGAAAAAAGATTTTTTTCTCGGGAGAAAAATCGCATCTCGAGAAAGGATCTCATCGCCCTCATATCCGAGAAATGTGACCTGATCGTGAGGTGCAAGTGCGCTCCAGAGAGATGCCCAGTACTCTGCGTAGGCGATCGTCTGCATATCTCTGAGACTCGATGTCCTGACGTCGATGAGAAGGTACATAGACTTAGTCGAGCGTAATCTTCTTGGCATCCTCACTTGTGATCACACTATCAGAAATGATAAAATCTCGAGACGGGTGATAAAATGAGAGTGACTCAGGTCCAACTTCACGGATAATCGCATCGAGTGCCTCATCGAGCTTCATCTCGACCTGTGTTCCTTTATCCATATCTTTGAGCTGGCAGACTCACTTTTTTGCTTCCATGATGCCGATCACGATGACGAATCTCGCACCGACACGATTTGCTTTCTTGAGTTGCACCTTGATTGACGGGGTTCCGAGCGAGAGGAGACTATTAAGTCCTCGTTTACGAGCTTCGATATTGAGCGGGAGGGCGAGTTTTTTGGCGTCGTCTCCGAGCTGCATGATATAGAGATGGATTTTATCTTTGTTCTTGAGCTTCACGCCATTTTCCATCATCGTTTCGATGAGACGCTCCGCGCCAAATGCAAATCCTACAGCAGGAACCTCACTCTTGTATCCGATCGATTTCGCGAGCCCATCATAGCGACCACCCCCACCAAATGCATCCTGTGTACGACCAGAACCGTCGACAAATTCCCACACAGTGTGAGAGTAATAGTCGAGTCCACGTACGAGTGTCGAGTCTTCGACGAAAGGAACATCGAGGATGGTGAGGTATTCTTTTACTTTATCGTAGAATTCTTTACTGTCTTTTTTGAGAAAATCCGTCATCTTTGGCGCGATCGCGAGAAGCTCACGGACGTCAGGATTTTTGGAGTCGAGGAGGCGGAGTGGATTTTTCTCGAGACGAGCGATATCAGTCTCATCGAGGAGGTGGCGACGTGCTTCGAAAAAAGCCGAGAGCTCTTCGAGATATTTCTCACGTTCCTTGGTCACACCGAGAGAGTTAATCTTGATCATATAGGTTCCACCGAGACCGAGTCCATCCATGATTTGCTTCATGATGTAGATTGCCTTGGCATCGAGGATCGGATCCTCTTCACCGATGATCTCGGCACCGACCTGGTGAAACTGACGGTAGCGTCACTTCTGTGGACGATCATAGCGGAAATGTGGCTCGATATAGTAGAGATATACTGGCTGTGGCTCCTCGAGCATGTGTTCGAGGTACGCGCGCATAACCCCTGGAGTACTCTCTGGTTTCATGACGACCTCACGACCTCACTTATCTGTGAAGTCAAACATCTCTTTCGTCACGATATCTGAACTATCTCCCGTCGAGTGGACGATGAGTGACTTCATCTCGAGTATCGGTGTCGTGATACGCGTAAATCCATTGGTACGGAACTCGTGACGAGCTACTTTTTTCAGAAATGTGAAATATCTCTGATATTCTCAGAAGATGTCTTGCATGCCACGTACACGGCTTGGGAGTTCCATAATTCAAATGTAATGAGAAAATAAAGTGAGTGAAACGAATTTTAATTTGCGAATGGAATGCAGAATTAAGAGACCGAAGGGCTCATAGTAGATTAGTAGTGTAGTAAGTTAGTAGATGGGACGAACGAAACGCGAGAAATCCCGACAGCGAGTCGGGAAAAGAGGGTATAGGGGGATTATATGGAAAAACCTTCTAAAAGCAAAAAAACTATGCCATTGAATAATCACCAATGTTTTTCATACTTGCTTGGTTTCGCCAATTATAAAATTCTTCTTCTTGAGGTGTATTGTTTCAAGAGCACCAGTTGAAGAGAGCTTCTATGCTTCTATATTTTTCCAAAATAACTTCACGAATAAATTCATAACGATCCTCTTGACTTCAAGTTCTTGTTACAAAACCTGAAAGTAACGGTAGAATATGTGATATGTACAGAGAATCTTCTACTACACTGTATCAATTTCTATTGATCCAATCAGATAGTACTGGTCCGATATTCTTACAGCTGTAGTGTATACAATTTTCTTTGTATCCATGGTGGTATGTTCGCTCTCAGTGTATGCAACATTGTCCGTCCGTATCCATGTGTTCACATTTTTTCCCTCAGCTTTTAATTATCCGAGAACCCTGAGCAAATATATCAAAAACTACACAACAAATTTTTTCTGTGCAACGCGCACATTCATCACTTGTAGTTCAGTTATAATTAATTCTGTGAATTACAATAGTTTTCATTATAATAATAATACATAAAAAATATTTTTGTCAAAACTTGTTTTCTCGTATTTTTTCACTATACTCGTTCCGATCTTACCCAAAGCTAAAAATGGACTACAAAAATCTCTCCCTCCTCGAACTCTCTGATCTCGTCAAATCAGGAAAAACCACCACCACTGAAATATATGAATACTTTCGTGCCCGGAGTGAAGAGCACAATACCGAACTTAATGCGTTCACGACACTTCCTATAAAAACTGAAGCGACAGGACTCCCTATCGCTATCAAAGATATTTTCTGTGAGACAGGCATCCGTACCACTGCTGGATCCAAGATGCTCGAAGATTTCGTCCCACCGTATGAGTCGACCGTGACAGATCGTCTAAAAAAAGCTGGATTTGTCTCACTCGGAAAAACCAACATGGATGAGTTCGCAATGGGGGGAAGTGGGGAAAATAGTGCATTCGGTCCTGCTCATAACCCCTGGGATCCCACTCGAGTGCCAGGGGGATCATCTTCTGGATCTGCTGTCGCAGTCGCGGCTGGACTCGCCCCAGCAGCACTCGGTACAGATACAGGAGGGAGTATACGTCAGCCGGCTTCGATGGTCGGAGTCGTAGGGTTCAAGCCAAGCTATGGACGCAATAGTCGCTATGGAGTCATGGCGATGGCATCATCACTGGACTGTCCCGGATACTTCACTCATACTGTCCGCGATGCGGGTCATCTCTACGAAGTAACTGCATGACATGATCCCCATGATGCGACATCACTCTTAGATCCTATAACTCTCGATCCAAAAATTTGGGAACGAAGAGATCTCACCTGAGTGCGAGTCGGAGTTCCGAAAGAGTATTTCATCGAGGGTATCGAAGCGTGAGTGGAGAAAACTATCCGTAGCGCTATCGAGAAACTCAAGTCGCTCGGTGCCGAGATCGTCGATATCTCCCTCCCACATACGTCTCATGGGATCTCTGTCTACTATATCGTCTGCCCAGCAGAGGTAGCCTCCAACATGGCTCGCTATGATGGTATCCGCTACGGTCATATCGCAGAGTGAGCGCATGATATCTCTCGTAATCGAAGTGAAGGGATCGGAGAAGAAGTGCAGAGACGTTCTCTTGTCGGATCATACGTACTCTCTTCAGGATTTTATGATGCCTACTACAAGCGGGCAAGTGATGTGAGGGAGCTCATCCGTGAAGATTTCAGAAATGCGTTCCAAAAAGTCGATGTCATCGTCTGTCCGACAGCTCCGAGCGTCGCCTGGAAGATCGGAGAAAAATCTGGTGACCCCATGAAACTCTATCTCGAAGATGTCTTCACGATCCCAGCATCGCTCGCATGACTCCCAGGACTCACAGTACCTGCAGGGTACGCTCCTGCACCCGATGAGCCATCACTCGAACTCCCTGTCGGTCTCCAGATCCTCGGCCCTGTCCTCGGTGAGGAGAAGTGCCTCATGGTCGGACATGTCTTCGAACAGGCGATGAAGGACGTGATCGATGCGAAGAAACCAAAGATTTTTTAGCTACTCAAAGAAGTACATACAAGTAGTCGACCGAGGTACACTCCACGAGTCATTTCTATACGTACTCGATGCGAGTCAAGGGGAGCATAATTTATCGAATTCTTTCCCAAGGCTTGTTTTGGTTCAGTCTAAATAATAGCTATCTCCATCAGCTAACCCTGGTGCATAAGGCACACTCCATGTCCATGTTCATATCGTTTTCGTGCTTGTCATATCTCTTCCTGGAAATACATATCCCCATCATGCAAATTGTACTAAGTTCAAATTCTCGTACCAAAGCACTTCTCAATCTGGATTAGGTTCATGTGGAAAAACTGTTTTGATCGTTCTGTGTAGTTTTGGGTTATTTTTCGTAATGTAATCACTCAGTCACTCGTGTCGCCAAGTAGTATCACACCAAGTTTCTATATTTTCGGATACACAAAACCAATCCCATCATGCTGGTACAGGTCTGGTTATCTCTCCAAGTTCTGCACGGTAGCTTGTGATTGTCTTGATCATTTCTCAAGCAAAACTCTGATACTGTGTCACTTTCGATTTCTCAAGATATTGTGTCACCTAAGGAGCGAATGCTGTCACGAGTATCCCTATCACAGAGAGCACTATGATCATCTCGATGAGGGTGAAGCCAGATTTCTTAAGAAAGTACATTGTAATGATTTTTATCGAGGTATAGGAGTACTGTAGAGCTGTTTTCTTATGTGTATCGGCATCGGACCATTTCCTGACCATGAGTTTATTCCTTGCGGTGCTGGTGGTGTTTTCTTGAGGAGGTTGGTATTTTGCGAAAGAGAGAAATAGAATACACTAATTACTATGATAAGAATAATAATTTTCATGAGAGAGATGCCCCCCGATGTATACCCCATTTTTTCCATAAGTCACAGTATACGTATTTTTAGTATTTTTCAAGATATCCGAAAAACTCAAGTACCCCCTGAAGCCTCATATACTCGGTATAGCTCATATCGAGCTTTTTGAGTTTGGTCGCGAGATCGACTCAGAGATATCGCCAGTGCCATGGTTCGACTTCATAGGCATCGATGTATTCTCATTTCTGGTAACTCTGGTGCCAGCCGTATTCATGAGCGTGGAGACTCAGCCAGGCGATATATTTTCGGTAGCGAGCATTTTTCTCGTAGTCAGACTCTGTCGTCGCATCGAATACGTCGATCGCGAGTCCGAGCTGGTGTTCACTATATCCAGGCGGAGCACAGAGTGTGTCGGTACACTTTCCGAGATCCCACATCCTCTTTTGGTAGCTCGCACTTCGATACCCACTGATGACGACGAGGGGAGTAGAGAAATTTTTCTCGAAATCTTGCGCCATCTTCCAGAGAGCATCCCGCGCCTCGCGTCTGAGATAGATCGTCCGTCCTGCCTCACTCACGCTCGTCGATCCACTCACGCTCTCGAGGTCATCTGGAGCGTAGTCTCGATCTCTGAGTGGGATGTACCGACTAACAAATGCATCGATATCCGCATCATTTTTTTCTCCCTGAGATCTGAGTATTGGTATTGTTTTTTCGAGGATTTCTTCTCATTTTTTCGATACATCACCAAAAGAAGCCTCCCCAGAGAGGCTTATCATCGATGTGAGGGCGAGCGTGAGGAGAAACATTAGAGGAGTTTTTTACTACGGAAAAGGAGGAGGACTATGAGGAGGAAGAGTATCACTCCAGCGATCGAGAGAGCGATGAGCGTATTGCTGAAGTGCCCACTTTCCACATTCATCCCGAAAACTCCTGTGACGACCGTGAGTGGAAGCATAAATGCAGAGAAAACCGTGAGATATTTGATCGTCGTATTGGTCTCGAGTTCGAAGACACTTTTGAGTGTGTCTTCCATAGAGTCGATATTTTCCTGGAGGAGTTGGATTTCGGAAAATATCTTATCGAGCTTATCTTCGAGGTTCTCGAAGTAGAGCTCTACTTCTTCAGAAAACCGTTCTTTCATGCGGATTTCGACCATCTTCAGTACGCCGATCTGTGGCTTCATCATATGCTTGAGCGTGATGATATTTCTTTTTCTCGTCATGATCGCCTTGATGAGGTCTGGTCCACGAGCCGTGAAGAGTTCCCGTTCGAGGAGTTTGAGATCTTTTCCGAAACGCTCGAGCATTTTCATAGTCTTATCGAGATAGTGCTCGATGATATCATAGAGGAGAAATGCGGGTGTCATTTTTTCTCATTTTTCGAGTCGCGCCTCGTAGGCTTCATAGACGCGTTTCATCGTCTTTGACTGGTAATAGCGAAATGAAAGCAGATAATCTTTTCCGACGAAGATATTGAGCTCGTTATGGATATAGCGTTCGGTCGTGGTTTCGTATTTCGGGAAATGCAATACGAGGAAAAGGTAGTCATCGTAGGTGTCGATACGAGCGTACTGGTTCTCTTCGAGGATCGCTTCTTTATCGAGTTCGTGAAAATTGTACTGTTTCACTATCGTGTCGATATCCTCGAGTGGCGGATTAATAAAATCCCTCCATGGTCAGGTAGGAAGATTTTTCTTTTCACTTTTTATTACAGTGATTTTTTTGATCGGCATATACCCCGTATTATAGAAATTTTTTTCTATTGTCGACTTTATCCGCTCGGAATATATTGACTTTGACTTCGGAGGCTTTTTTCATACTATGCTCTTCATTCGCCCAGGTGGTGGAATGGTAGACACGGAGGTCTCAAAATCCTCTGCCTCACGGCTTGCGGGTTCAAGTCCCGCCCTGGGCACCACAGATAATCCAAATAGAATATGAAATTTCAACTCGATAACCTCATCACAGAATACGAATCTCTCGAAAAAGAGCTCACTGACCCAGCGATCTACTCTGATCTCAAGCGTCTGAAAACCGTCAACCAAAAGAAAAAATGACTCGAAAAGACGGTGGAACTCTATCGTGAGTACAAGATAGTCTACGCGAACTACGAAGAAGCGAAGACTCTCGTCACCAATGAAAAAGACGGAGAAATGCTCGAACTCATGAAGATGGAGATCGCAGAAGCAGAAGTGAAAATCCCTGCTCTCGAAGAGGCGCTCAAAATCGCTCTCCTCCCGAAAGATCCAAACGATGAAAAAAATATCATCCTCGAAATCCGAGCCTGAGCAGGAGGCGATGAGGCAGGACTTTTCGCGCACGAACTCGCTGAGGCATACAAGATTTTCGCCAAAAAAGAAGGATACTCTCTCGAAGTCATGACGGAGACATGGAATGACGCCTGAGGGTACAAGGAGTGAATTTTTAAGATCGATGGTACCGGAGCGTACTCGCGGTTCAAGTTTGAATCATGAGTCCACCGTGTCCAGCGCATCCCTGCGACTGAGAAAAATGGTCGCGTCCACACTTCTACGACGACGGTTGCTGTCCTTCCAGAGGCAGAAGACGTCGATGTCGAGATCCGTGAAGAAGACCTTGAAATTATTGCTTGTCGTGCGAGTGGTGCCTGAGGACAGCACGTCAATAAAACCAACTCTGCCATCCGAGTCGTCCATATCCCGACAGGACTCGCAGTCGAGTGTCAGGATGAGCGATCTCAGCTCCAGAACAAGGTCAAGGCGATCAGCGTCCTAAAGGCTCGTCTTTTTGCTCTCGAAGAAGAAAAAAAAGCAAAAGAACTCGGCGATGCTCGCCTCGCACAAGTCGGAACAGGAGATCGCAGTGAGAAAATCCGCACCTACAATTTCCCTCAGGATCGTGTGACCGATCACCGTATCAATGAAAATTTTTCCAACCTCCCAGCAATCATGGCGTGAGATCTCACTGACATCATCGATGCACTCGCGATCGCAGACCAGACAGCCAAACTCGAAGCAGCAGCAGAAAATAACTCGTAGAAGAAAAATCCTCCAGAAAATGACAAGACTTTCTTTCTTGGAGAGAGCAAAAAAGCTCGTATAATTCATTCACTTTCTTATTTTTCTCCTATGAATCGCCTCGCTACTCTCCTCATATGTTCGGTTCTATTCTTATCTGCATGTGGTAGATGAGACAATGATCACACTGGTGCACCAGAGCCAAAATATGTCCAGGATCTTTCCCAGGCTTCAGAGAAAATCAAACAAACAAAAGAGTTCGAATCTTGTCTCGAGCCGAGTGTGAATATGTGTATCAATCAGGTTGCCAATCAGTTGGCTCGCAGTGCGAAATCAGTCGATTTCTGTAACGAGCTCAAAGATGGTGGAGCAAAAGATGCGTGTACCTATGGTGTCATCAGTATGCTCGCGAGTGAGAAAAATGATATCAGTCTCTGTAATCCTCTCGCATCTCAGTATAAAAAAGAGTGTCGCATCATGATAATGCGATCTGAGGCTCGTGCGAGTGGGAAGATTGAGTCATGTGATAAGCTCACCGGTGAGCTCTCTGTATCTTCGGAAGCCAATTTCGATATGAGTCGTGTCGATCAGTGTCGACTCGAAGTCATCCTCGCAAAAGATAAAAAAGATAAAGACCTCTGTGAGACTATCAAGACAAAATCTCTTCAGGATATGTGTGTCAATATGATAAAAAATACTTCCATCCAATAATACTATGTCCATAATAAAAAAATGTATTATCCCAGCAGCGGGTTTCGGGACACGATTTCTCCCAGCGACCAAAGCTCAACCAAAAGAAATGCTCCCAATCGTGGATAAACCCGTGATCCAGTATCTCGTTGAAGAAGCTGTCGAAGCGGGTATTACGGATATCATGATCGTCACGGGACGAGGGAAACAGGCGATCGAGAACCATTTTGATGCTTCCTTCGAACTCGAGCAGACACTCGTCGGCAAGGGGAAGCTCAAAGAACTCGAACTCGTCGAGAGAGTATCATCGCTTGCCAAGATCGCCTATGTCCGCCAGCCTCTCCCTCGTGGCGATGGGGATGCTATTCTCCGTGCTCGTGCATGGATCGGAGATGAGCCATGCCTTGTGCTCTTCGGAGATGATCTGATCCGATGAGAAAAATGATGAGCCACGCAACTCGTCGAGGCATTCCAGAAGAAACAAGCACCAGTGATCGCTCTTGAGCGAGTCTCGGACAAGCGGGTTTCATCATATGGTATTATCGAGTCATCTGATCAGGATGTCTCTCTCTACGCTGTTGCGAAATTTCTCGAAAAACCAAAACCAGAAGAAACTCCGTCTCGTCTCGGTGTGATCGGAAAATATATCATCACACCAGAGGTATTTGAGTACCTCTCGATGGATGGAGAAAAAGCCTCGAAAGATGGCGAGATCCGACTGGCTGATGCATTTGCTCGTATGGTGAGCGATGGAAAGTCTCTTTACTGAGTCGAGATGGAGGGGGATCGTTATGATACTGGAGATAAGTTCGGATTTCTCAAGGCGACGATCGACTATGCACTCGCGAGAGAAGATCTCTGACCTCAAATACTCGAGCTTCTCAAAGATAGGGTCGAAAGATATAGATAATTACAGACCTAGGGACTGATATTTTGTCGCCGCGACGTACCGCATTCAACCTAAGTGAGATAGCTTACTCTTTCTTAGTTTCCTTCTTTTCCCGTGATGACAAACCTCACTAAAAAACCATCTCGCAGAAGTATCGGAGATAAGGGAGAAGATATAGCTCTAAGATATCTCGAAGAAAAGGGATATGATATCATCGCACGGAATTATCAGATCAAGTGAGGGGAGATTGATATTATTGCTCGGGATGGAGAGTGGACAGTATTCATCGAGGTGCGCTATAGACGCGATGAGTCGCATGGACATCCACTCGATACATTTGGTATCATGAAACATCGAGCTCTGAGGCGGACGGCGTTTTTTTATGTGCACAAAATGAAAATCGATCCTGAGAAGATCAGGATCGATTTCGTCTGACTCATGCCAAGGCCTGAGTGATGACATCGAGTGTGGCACGTGGTGGGGGTGGAGGTCTAGTCGTCGTTTCTATAAGGTATCTCTGTATCTCATGTATTTCATGAGCTACTATCAGGATCTCTCCATGTAGGAGACTCAGTTCCACTCTGTCCTGAAAATCCTGAGGCCTTGCCTCGAATAGTTTCGATAATATTCTGAGATCCTCCTCCTTGGCTGTGTCCATTACTTTTCCATGCTTTATAGTCTTGCTCTGCATTTCCTTTGATAAGCTCGTGCTTAAATATTGCCATAGGATCTATACCCATATCGAGAAAGTCTTGAAAGTATGAGTAACCAGGCGTCTTAATCAGTCTACGCATATCACTTTCATCTTTTACTTCTCAGGCATTGAGTTCTCGGTTAAAGTATGAAATAAGCTCTTCTCGCCAGAAAAGAAACTGTTCCCTTTGGAGTTTCTCATCTCCATAAAAATTTGAAATATCTTTACTTGCTTTTATATTTTTTACTAAATAATCCCATATCTTCTCTTTATTATTTGGATCCATAGGACGACCTCATCTATTTGGCCCAGCAAATTTTATCTTATTGAGATTTGAGTAAAGTGAGCGTAGTCATTTTTTATCTTCGCTGTCTCGCATGATGAGGCTCATTCATACCCCGTGTTCGTCGTACCAATCTTTTCCATACTCTGTTCAGGCTATATTCCCATCGCGGAGCATAGTACTATGCTGTCATATGAAATGTTGTCTGTATTTTTTTATAGTTTCATTCTCTCGAGCACCTTTTGTGAGCCAACCGTCATGACCCTGGAGCATATCGTTGAGTCCACTTGTATGGTATTTTTGCCACCAATCCATCATCGCTGCTGGTGGTGCTTTTTTCCCATAGACTTTCTCTGTGATACTTGCATCTTCTGGTCCATTATCGAAGCGCTTACAGATCACATTAAACTCATCAAGAGCGTTTTTTCATAGTTTTCACTGTGCTACAAGGTCAGCGAGTGCAAGTCGAACAGTATTTCTGTAGAGGAGATTATCTTGTTCTTTTTGTAAAAAAGCATATGCGTGAAATGAGAAACCATTTTGTGCATAGTTTTTGATATCCTGAAGCGCCTGAGGACTCGCATATTTGGTAAGTCATCAGACTGCCCATATGAACGGAAATGCTTGATACTTTGGCTCTTTATTTTTTCCAGCAACTTTTTCCATAGCACCAACTCACTTATAGAGTTCATGTGTGCCAAGATATCATACTGCCTTATTGAGGCGTCACTGTGCGTCGACCATCCCTGTCTGATCTTTTCATTTTTGCATGGCGTTTTTGTATCCCTCAAACTTCCAATCTTTCTCAAATCACCCTGGACCACCGATCGCCTTTACAACACTTGCCGCATATGGGAATTTCTCAGGATTTCCATCGATGCTCTTAAAGAGTGCATGGAGGAGCATTTCTTCTGGTGGCTCTCATTGTCAACCAAGCTCAGGTTTGGCTTTATCATATGCTTTCTTACGCCATTCCATCACTCCACCTGGGAGTCGTGCCGTGTGGATAAAGTTATCGAGAAATGCGAAGTATCCTTGGGGTTTGGTAGCGAGGTTTTGTCGTGTGACTACGGATTGGTAGTGTTTGATATCTTCAGCATAAAGTTGACCATATGAACTCACCATAAACTGTATCGCGGCCATCACTTCTTCTGGGCGTGCGTCGGTATTGTGCGCGATGTGTATACACTTCCATCGACCCTTGGGCCCAGGGAGGTTCGCGATCTTATTTTTATATTTTTCGACGATTTCCTTACTTCCATCCACTATATCAGCATAGAGTTGCGCTTCTACAGAGTCACCAAAAAACTTTCAGAACTTCATCGCGAAACGAGCAGCATCGAGTTTGGATCATTTTTCCAGGGTATGCTCGAGTGAGTGCCACACCATTTCGAACCCCTTCCACATGGATCATATAGTATGCCATTTCCCAAACTTGCTGAGAATATTGCCGTGGATGTGTGGGTGATCATGGTCATGCTCATGATGTGTATGATCATCGATAACATCACTACTTGAGGCACTCATCTTCTGGCTCGAGATATATGACAAAAATGCACCATACGTAAGAACTTTTTCTTTATAGAATTTTTTGTATGCTGATTTTGTTCACTTTTCGTGGGCGTATTCAGTTGCTTTATGCTCATCTACACTTTGAGTGTACTCACCGAAAGAGACAACCCCATTTTCAATACCGTTTATACGAATGTGTCCACCGCTATCGCTCCGAAAGACTCTCATAACATCCATGATCTCACTTCCGTTCTCGTCTTTATTTTTTTGTGTAATATTGTTGTTTACTATCGTTGCATCTGTAGCTATTCAGTGGTCTTTCGAAAGTACTTGAAGAAAGTCTTGCTCGTTTTCTATTTTCCAAACTCTCTTTATTCTGCCAGCTTTGGCAATCATGTATATGTCATCAAAACTGACTCGTTCGGTTTTTCACGATTCATTAGCGAGTTCTACCCAATCATCTCACATCGCAGATACCTTCCATGTCCGTACTTCGGCTTTTCATTCGACAGCTTCTTCTGGGGCTTTGAAGTATGTACCTACACCAAAACCATACTGTCTTCACTCGCTATCGTATTCATCAATTTTTACTGCAATATTTGATCTGGTTATAGCCTCTTGATCTATATTTCTGGCATCATAAATTTTCTTGCCATCTCATAGCTCACTCGGATCAGATGTGAGATTTTCTTTGAACTCACTATAACTAAGGACTCTAGCTGTTTTTTGGAATTTATCGAAAAATCCGTACAAAGCATCATACGTAATATCGTCAGTTTCTCACTGGCGGAGGTATCAGTTTTTTACAGGAAGTTCCTCTATTCGTAGTCAATACGATAGGCCTCAGTTTACTTCGAGTGGAAATTCTTTTGAACCGATCATTTCGCTCGTTTCTACGATGCGAAAACGCATAGTATCTTCTCCTTCACCAAATTCGATCACACTTCATTTTCCTAGATTTTCTATACCAGGTATACTTTTTCCTTCGTTTTTTTGAGTAAGGTGCCGAGCAACATAGAGATTAAAGAGTTTTTGGTGGTTTTCTTCATCAGGAAACTCTGCAGCAGCCTTCTTTAGGATGTCTGCCGAAGTCTGTTTTTTTTCAGGTAATTCAATGGAGAGTCTTTCCTGTATGGCTTCTGTTATAGTATTGAGTTTCTCATTTTTTGAGTAAAATATCCGGTCAATATTTCCGAGTGCAAGGTCATCCAAGGATACTGGAATATTTGCAACACTTGAGTTCTGTATGATGCTTACGAACTTTTGTTTTTCAGCCTCAGAGAGTCGGGTAAAAGTTTTTCCATATGCTACTGATATAGACTTATAGATCTCATCTGCAGTTATGAGGTTGTTTTCTATGAGAAGAGATAGTGGCAGTGTCGGAGAAAATGCCCTGATCGCCCGTATCTTTTCTGTATCTTTCGCAAATCTTTTCGCTTTCAAAAGAGTACCTATTTCTTCTAAGGTAGGAATATTTTGGAATTTGCTCCAGTTATGAAAAATTTGCTCTACTCCTTTTCTTTCTGAAACTGGTAATCATTCTAGGTCTCAAAATATTTCTTTGAGATCTTTTTTCTGACCAGGTGTTAGGGTTCCGTCAGCAAGATCTATATCGAGAGATTTGCAGAGAAATGCTCGAACAGTGTTAGATCTTGGCGATTTGATCATGGCCTCAAGGGCAGACCTTTTTTTCCCTTTGATAGCCTCTTGTATTTTACTCTCCCAGTCTTCATAAGATCGTATATCGGGATAGATATCTTTTATGTATGAGAACAGTCGTGTTCGTGCAGATATCAGTTCTTTTGTGTGGGCAAGAACTTTCCTATTGATATCAGAAATTTCTAATTCATCTATTTCTTTATCAGTTACTGCTGCCCATCCATCTAGGGCTTTTCATCATGATTTCGCCCCATCTCTCTTTTCCTTCATTTTTACTTTGAGGTCAGTCACAAAATTATCAGGATTTTCCTCGTAAGTGTTTATTCCCTCAGGGTTTTCGTTACTTACTCACTGATCAGAAAGTGTATCATTGAGCATATCGGAAAGAGCAGACACACGAAAACTTTGGTCTTTTTGTTTTTCTGGTCACTGTGTTCAGGTACTCGCGGAGTTGAGAGTGGACATATTTCTATGAAATTATTTTCCCTTGCATTTTACCATAAATCAGGCAAAAAACAAATAAAAAATTCCCATTACTTGTATAATGAGAATTTGCTTTTTTATGGTGCCAATGAGTGGACTCGAACCACCGACCTCGGGGTTATGAATCCCGTGCTCTCACCGGCTGAGCTACATTGGCAAGGCACGTATCCTATCATATGGTTGCGGAGGTGTGAATCGAACACACGACCTCAAGGTTATGAGCCTTGCGAGCTACCACTGCTCTACTCCGCGATA
>CAZXUQ010000003.1:0-150569 GCA_964644075.1 uncultured Candidatus Peribacteria bacterium | reverse complement strand
TCGATGATCTCATCAATCATCTTTTTACCCACATAAAAGACCAGATGGCGAAATAGCTACATAGTAGGATGGTTACTAGTAACTAGTGATTGGCAAAACGACGAAAATACTATACCACCCTACCAGTCACTATCCTACTAATCTACCACCATGACTATTCTCCTCGGCATCCTCCTCACCATTCTCGTATTCACCTTCATCGTTTTTATCCATGAGATGGGACACTTTCTCACTGCTCGTCTCACAGGTATGAAAGTGGAAGAATTCGGTATCGGGATACCTCCGAAAGCAGGGAGCCTCGGAAAAGATAAGAAGGGGACTGAGTATACCCTGAATTGGCTCCCGATCGGAGGATTTGTCCGCATCAAGTGAGAGGATCCTGCGAGCATCGAGGCGCGAGCAAAGGATGCATTTTCATCGAAAAAATGGTGGGCACGAGTACTCGTCCTCGTCGCAGGAGTGACGATGAATTTTCTCCTGGCAGTTGTGATATTTTTCGGATTTTTCATCGCATCATCGACGCCGATCGGACCCAATCTCATCCTTGATCGTGACTATGGATCATACTTTCTCCCATCTTTCGATGAGAGTGTAAAAAGTGGATATATAAAACATGAAGGTATCACTCTGACTCCTCTCACAGGAAGTCTCGCTCTGAGATCAGGGATACTTCCAGGAGATATAGTCGAGTCTCTCGATGGGAAAAAGGTAGAAACTATCGAGTGATTCCGAGCGAAAATCTGAGCAGGGAAGCCACTCCTCCTCACAGTGAGCTCGAGTGGAGTAACTCGCGATATCTCACTCACTCCAGAGGGATGAAAAATCGGAGTCTCTATCGCCTATAGAAATCTCGATATCGATAAGAACTATACGAAAAATTGGACCTTCACAGAGGCGATACGATGAGCACTTCACGAAACCTGGGCACTCTCTCGCATGACACTCGATGTCCTCGGTTCTACATTTCGCAAGCTCGTCTCTCCACACACTCCGACAGAGCGCCAGGAAGCATCTGAGATGCTCTCTTGACCGATCGGGATAGGATCGACATTTACTCAGGTGGTCGCAGTAGGGGTGACATGGAAGATCCTCTTCTCGATCATCGCACTCCTCTCGATCAATCTCTGAGTCCTCAATCTCCTGCCTCTCCCAGCTCTCGATGGTGGTCGTATCGTCTCGACTTCTGTGATGTCGTTTGTCTGACTTTTTACACGTAAAAAAGACTTCCTCATCCGCCTCGAAGGCGCAGTGCATGGTGCTGGTATGATCCTCCTCCTCGCGCTCTCACTCGTGATCGCTCTGATGGATGTGTGGAAATTGTTTTAAAATCTAACTATTATAGAATATGTTACATATTTTATTCGTATTACTTGTTGCTCCTTGTGGTATATATTCTATTTCTAGAAGGCTGGAAAAAATTTATCCTGTAAAGCAATTACTAGAACAAAATAAGGATATCTCTCTCGAAAAATTAAAAACATCCATAGTATGAAAAAGTGCTATTTTGATTAAAGCACTCTTATTTGTTATTTTGGTAGTTCTCATTATTGCTATTTCAGGGTCGATAATCGATACGAAATTTTCTATTGAACACTCACAATATCTAGATTACGAATATTCTAAAAACTTAAATTCTTTATCAGATAAGGGTAACACTATCGTATGAAATAATACCATAACAATGATGCCTATATGAAAACCTCATCCTATATACATATATTATTTACAAGGGTATCTTTATCTTGCATATATAGTTATTGTATGGTCTTGAATAATTGTGTGAGTTTGGGTTAGCGTATACTTAATAATACTCATGCTCATAAGAAGAAGTATAGTCAATAGTATCGATCGATGAATTTTTAGTGTCAAAACCACTGATATTATTATAAAAAAAATAAGTCGTAGTACTATATACACTATTGGAATTATCTTTTTATTAGGTTCTATGTGACTACTACTTTTTCTTCTATCACTAGCAGCAATCGGTGCTCATTAGTATAGATCGATGTGTAGAAATTTTTCTAACCTTTTCTTATGCCTCTCCTCTCACTTTTCTTCATCCTCTTCGGTATCACAGTGATCGCATTTCCTGCATTTATCGCGTATATTATCGGGTTTTTCTTCCTCTTTCTCGGGGTCAATTCTCTTCTCATCTCTCTTGCTATGAGACGGAAATCTGGGACGAATTCGAAATCATGGAGTTTCGGAAATTATGAGATTATAAAGAAAAAATAGTTTTCTTTATATCCCCCCTTTGTCATACTCCGTAGGAGTATCTCTCTGATTTTTTCAGGAAGAGATTCTCTTCGAGAATGACAAAAGCGAAATAAACTATAAACCATGTTCCAAACACTCGCCAAAATCATCATCATTGTTCTATTTTCATCATTTCCGATACTTCTCTGGGGGTATGGGACGACATTCCTTTCTCATCACATCTGGAATAGGGCACGATTTTTTTCTGGACTCGTCGCTGGAACCATTTCTGTCTCTACGATCATAGTGTTTGAGAAGTATTTCGAGCAAGATACACTCATGCAAATATTCGCAGTATCATGAGTATTCCTCACCCTGAGCATGATCGCCTATGGACTCATGGCGAAGGGATCGCTCTATATATGAGGATTTCTGCGAAAGGTCGTCATACTGCATACTATTTTATTTATCATCCTCCTCGCACTTTCCTACGCCCTGAGAAGATATATCGACATACCCCTCTCAGGGATCGCGCTGTTCTCGAGTATGGCGAGCTATCTCCTCCTCGCATGACTCGAGGAAGGCGTGAAACACATCTCGACACTCGGGCTCACGGCCCGCGAGTTTCGCTTCACGCGGACAGATTTTCTCTTGTTTACGTTTTTTGTCGCACTCGGATTTGTCTTCGTGGAAAATATCATCTACTTCAGTCGTGCATGGGGATGATCACTCGGATCTCTCGTAAGTCTCGGGATAGGGCGCACACTCTTCGCGACGATGATACATGTGTTTGCGAGCGCACTCTGCGTGATGTGCTGGTGGCGATGACTCTCGTATGGAGTATTCTCACTTCGCTATATTCTCTGGGTTGTTCTTGGTTTTATCCTCGCGACCCTCATCCATACGCTCTACAATTCTCTCATGTGAGGTGGACATATCATAGGGGTTCTTGTGCTCTTTTTGGCAGGATATTTCTCTTTTACGCAGTGGATTATGGCCGACGAGTCATAATCTCGATCTTCCGTGAACCATTCTCCATGATTTCTATGGAGATTTTTTTGGTCCATTTTTCCTCATTCCCTAGTATTTCTGGCCACTCGATGAGGCATATGGAAGTCGGATCATCCAGGATATCTCTCGCTCCGATGAGAAAGAGGTCTTCGAGAGACTCGAGTCGATAGAGGTCGAAATGGTAAACGCTGGATAATGGTAAATTGTTAATGGTAAATTTTGGTACCATCGTTTTTCATTCACCATTCACCATTCACCATTCACCATTTTTTTGATATTTCTGATAGTAGGTATATGTAGGACTCCTCACGATCAGGTTCTCATCGTGAAAATGTTCTCGAAGAAGTGTTCGGGTAAAGGTCGATTTACCCGCTCAAAGATCTCATGAGAAAAATATCCGATCCCCAGAAAAAAGAGGAAATATGATATCCTCGAGAGATTTCTCATCCTGTATTATAAAAGTGTCAAGTGAAAAGTCCTGAGGCGTTTGCATAGAGAGAAAGTATCTGATACGATGTGAGAGTATTCATAAATTTTTATTATGCAAGGAGAAACTCAGGCGCCCATCATCACCAAAAAATCCTCTCTCTCGTGGTATATCTCACTCATTTTTCTCGTGGGAGTTATAGCGGGTTCAGTCGGATTATTTTTCTACGATCAGTATCTCTCACATGCTCTCGAGACCACGAGCGAGTCGATAGAGAAAAAGCAATCAGAAATCGATGCTATCAGCAAAGATCGTGATATCATCATCACAAAGATCGTCACATCCAATGCCATGCGCCCATCTCTCGACCTCGTCTCACTCGTAGCACGATTTCGTGAGGCAGCGAGTACTGCATGAGTACGACTCAAAGGATTTAGCGTCGATCACGATACTATTACGACGACACTCACTGCGACACAAGGTGATCCAAATGGACACCCAGATCCCGCATCCACGATCATACGCATGATGCGAGAATACGCGAGCGGGCAAAAGTATTTTCTCCTCGATCCAATCGTCTCACTCTCAGGAAATGAGACATCTCGCACGACAGGGATCAGTTTTCGTGTCCATCCACTTCGATAATTTTTTACCGTTTTTCCTATGCCAATCACACCCTCTCCTCGCATCTATACTCCTATCGCTCTCGGACTCGCGATCATACTCGCAGTAGTAGTACTCCGCCCACTCTATCTGAGCTCGATCGACCATAGTGCGACTCTCGCGACTAAAAAACAAGAGCTCAACTCAAAAGAAACAACATATAACTCTCTCCTCGCGATAAAAAATAAGACAAACTCTGGTTCAACTGATGAAATCAAAGCAAAAGTCAAAAAGCTCGGAAAAAAATTTGATACCAGTAGCGTCATGGAGATCGTGATGCTCAATGACTTTACCCGTTCGACTATCGGACAAGTCGCACCGATCAGCATATCGAGTATCGCTGTAAATAAAGGAACCAAACTCCCAAGTGGACTCTATCTCTGAACGACTACTGTGAGTATCTCTGCGAAAAGTATCGACGATATCATCAGATATATCACCTACCTCACGACACAGACAGATTACGTATTTACCATCGATAGTATATCTCTCCCGATCGATACGGCACCAGATGATACGGTCGCAACCTGAGGATACTCTATGGGGCTCACTCTGGGTATATATTATTACGAATAACTTTTACACTGTTCTCATGCTCTTTTCACACCTTTCCATCCGAGATAAAGCACTCTTTTATGAGAGTATCGCCAATCTCCTCGAGTGATGAGTAACACTCCTCTCCGCTCTCCACGGTCTCCATGATAGACTCGATGCATCCAAACTCAAGGAAGTCGTTGATAACTTGATTTTCTTTGTCGAGGGAGGTGACGCGGTCAATATCGCGATGCGAAAACTCCCTGATTTTTTCGAAGAAGGAGAGATCGCTATCGTCGAAAGTGGTGAGAGTACATGACTCCTCTCGAAAGCATTTCTCGCACTGGCAAATGATATGCGAGACAAAGAAAGTCTGCGTAGCAAGATCGTGAGTGCGATGGCGTATCCGCTCATCATTCTCTTTTTTGTGGTGCTCGCATTTCTCGTGGTGATGATCTATGTCGTCCCTCAGCTCATGCCGATCATCAGTGGTCTCTCCTGAGATCTCCCATTCACGACGAGGTCTCTCATCGCTCTGAGTAACTTTCTCCATGACAATATTTTTCTCATCATATTTGGAACTATCGGTATCGTACTCATATTTCTCGGCTATACACGTACTGAGACAGGGAAGTATCGATGGGATCGAGAAAAACTCCTCTTTCCTATCACAGGAACTGTCTACAAAAACTACCTCATCGTCAAAACACTTTCGACATTTCACCTGCTCACTTCCTCAGGGATCAGTATCGTAAAAACTCTCAGACTCACAGGTCAAAGTGCTGGAAATAGTGTGATTGCGAAGCTTTTTTCTCTCATCGCTGATGATGTATCAAGATGACAAAAAATCTCAGACTCTATGCGCACAGAGGATAGTGAGCATGTGTTTTTCACTCCTGATATCCTCCAGATGATGGAGAGTGCAGAGCGCACATCCACGATCGATACTGTGAGTGAAAAGATCGCCACTCAGTACAAGAGAGAAGTCGACGTATCTCTCGGTATGATGGTGAAGTTTATCGAACCTATTGCACTCCTTATCGCCTGAGTATTTGTCCTCTGGTTTGCGATAGCGATATTTTCAGCTATCATGCAAATCGTCTCACTCGCAGGAAACTAGTATATGAATACACGCTGATTTACTCTCATCGAACTCATGATCGTCATATCGATCATCCTCTCGCTTTCGGCGATAGGATTTTTCCCCTATAGTTACTATATGCAGCGTGTACGTGTCGAAAATACTATCGACATCGTCTCACAGGAGTGGATCATGGCACATGCCGATGTGAGAAATGGAAAACTCATCGGCGACTCGAGTGCACACGTCTATATGAAATTCGAGAAGGGTTCTGACCACATCAGTGTATTGACAGGAACTGGGTGAAAATGAGCGCTCACGCCATCTCGAGATATTACCTTCGATGATGGGATCAAGATTATCGGTTTCTCATGAGTCACTCTCTGATGAGATGTGACCCTCACATATCATATCACTCCACCATTTGCGACTGGAGCTTTCTCGACAGGATCGACAGAGTCATTTCTCACTGGTATAATTCTCAAAATCGGATATCCTGGAACCACGGAAGACTCAAGACGAATACGCGATATCCTCCTACGACCATACTATGACTAGCTTCTCTCACGCACACATCTCGAAGAGGGGATTTACTCTCATAGAACTCGTCATCGGTATGACGATATTTGCTGTGGCGATGACAGGGATACTCGCACTCCTCCACTCGACGATATCGAACTCACTCGTCTCTCGCCACGAGATCGTCGCAGCCAACCTCGCTCGCGAACAAATCGAGCTCATAAAAAATATCCGAAATACGAATGTCCGCAACTACACTGACTGGGATAGAGCACGTATCGATGATGATGGAAATGCATTTCTCACAGGAGGTGTATTTATCATAGAAAATTTTTACTCCAACTCATGAACGAGTTATAGTCAAAACGGGGAAATCAACGAGTCTCCAGTCACGATCAAATCGACACTCATATCTCCAGCATCATCAATCGAAGACAAGTTCAATGCTACTCGTCTCTATCTCGATAGTGAAGGGAGGTATACCCATATACCAGATGCAAATACTGGGAGTATCTATGCCAGCTATACCATCATCTCTCCTCTTCGCTTCGATACAACAAGTGGTCCTATCGAACCAAAAGATACAAATGATAAACCACAAGGCTATATTATCGATGCTCGCGTCATCGTGAAATCAGCAGGATATAGCGAATACGAAGTAAAAACCCTCCTGACTGACTGGCAAAAATAACTTCATCTGTCATATCGAGGAACGAGATATCTTGCCCTGGAAAAGATTTCTCCTTCGTCGAAATGACAAAGATCTGTTTTTCTACTTTTTTCCTTTTCTCCCTTGTCACCTCTCACTTCATCTCGTGGCTTCACACTCCTCGAACTCATGATTTCGATGACGATTTTTGCTGTGATGAGTGTTGCCATCCTCTCTGTCTATATCCAGACGACGAACCTCAGTCAGAAAATCCGTGCCACCCGCCACCTCTCCGAGACAGCGCGTGAGATCACCGAGAGGATTTCCACGGATGTAAAAAATATCGGTATTTCGAGTTGAGCTTTAGACCCGAATTATCCCTACTGGAAAGACTACAGTTATGCGAGCGGAAGCGAGTATCTCATCATAAATAATGATACTGCTTATATATATTGAAAAAAAGCAGAAAGCGGTATAGATCCTTGTGAATGAACAGCAAAAACTGATCCAAAAATCCACTGTGGACTCTATAAGATTTCCAAAACTTGAGAAGACTGGGATTATCAAAATGCATGGAATCTCGTCGATAGTTTCATCCCAGAAGAGGAGAAAAAACGTGTAAAAGTCGAAGATATGCGGTTCTATATATCAGGAAATGAAACAACAGAAAAAAAAGTCACTCTCGTATTTACCCTCGCACTCATGCCTCGCATAGGTATACCTCCATGACTGATCAGTGATACTCGCCTCCACATAGAGACGACGATCAGTGAAGCTTTTTATAAAAAATAATGATACACTCCTCTCTCACATCGAAAAAAGGATTCTCGATCATCGTCGCACTCGCGACGACAGGGATACTTCTCGTTATCGTCGCTGGGATAGCGACACTCGCCCTCGGTGAGATGCGTCTCACGAGACTCCTCTACGATGACATCCTGACAGAAAATCGGGCGGATTGAGCATTCGAATACGCGATGCTCAAAGTAAAAAATCACCGTGAGGGCTTCGCTGACACGATGAGCGCAGAAGATATCGACGCGGTGCTCTTCTCAGGATCAACGGATCGAACTCGCACGATCGCGACGAGCTATACCATAGAAGCAAATACTGGATCAGCTATTTTTACTCTCTGAGCAAGTAGTCACCTGATCGTACCACTTTTTAGTGCAAATAGTACAGCTCTTTCTCTCACGGGTACATCAAAAGATCCGAGATACTCACCATGAGTGAGTCGTGCTACCGCGCTCACGCTCGAGACAAACTGAGCAGATATCTCCTGGAGTATCGTCGCGATGAGTGGAAGTGAGAGCGTCAGTCTCGCCTGAAGTGGTAAGATCGATGGGAGTGAGATTGGGAAGATGCGTCTCCGAGGGGAAGAGTGTTTTAGTGATGACTGATCAAAGGTTGATTGTAATGATTTAAGTCAAGTAGCCGAGTCACTCCAGTACTTCTACGATCGCACAGGATCAGTATCTGATTTTCTCGGAGCAAAATCTGGTACACCCTTTGTAGGGATGAGTATAACAGATCCATATCTCATGATTTTCAATAATGGAACTGAGGCAAATGTTACGATTGGTACGCCAGGGAACCTCTATGCTCTCCCGACTCTCACTGTCACGGCTCTATCAGAAAAGGCGAAGAGTCGAAAAATCCTCCGATTTACAGAGGATAAAAGTCGCTACTACGATGCGCTCAAGTACGGGGTATACAATAATGAAGAGTAACTACTCTCCATCAAAATCCCCATCTCTCGAACGTTCGATTTCATAGAATTTTTGGTGCTGTTTTTCGAATTTGAGATCGACTTGACCAGTTGGTCCATTTCGGTTTTTTCGGATATAGACATTGGTTACTCACGGGGACTCAGAGAATTCATTGTAGTACTCATCACGGTAGAGCATGAGGATGATATCAGCATCTTGCTCGATAGCACCTGACTCTCGGAGGTCACTCATGATCGGACGTTTATCAGGACGAGCTTCGAGAGCACGAGAAAGCTGAGAAAGCGCGATTACAGGGACGTTGAGTTCACGAGCCATAGCTTTGAGTCCGCGAGAGATTTCTGATACTTCCTGTACTCGGTTAAACGAGTTTCCACTCGAGATGAGCTGGAGATAGTCGATGACGACGAGATCGAGTCATGACTCCATCTTGAGTCTGCGGGCTTTCGATTTGAGTTCGAGGATACCAGCTCAGGCAGGGGAGTCATCGATATAGATCTTGGCTCGTGAGAGTCGCTCGAGCGCATCTCCCATCTTGGCAAATTCGTCTTCTGAGAGTTTTCCTTTCTGCAGTTTCCAACTATCGACTGCCATAGATGCTGCGATCATACGATCTGTGAGCTGCTCTTTGGACATTTCGAGGGAAAATACTGCCACATTTTTTCCCTGTTCTCAGACATTTTGTGCGAAGTTCATCGCGATCGCAGTTTTTCCCATCGATGGACGAGCAGCGACGATGACAAGATCTCCGCGCTTAAATCCTCAGAGTTTAAAGTCAAAACCTGCATATCCTGTCGGGACGCTATTTGCTTGGACGAGATTGGGATCTGCGTGTATCGCAGCGAATTCTTCATAGCGAGCATTGAGGATATCCTTGATATGGACGAGCTTATTCTGGATAAATGTCTGTGTCACACCAAAAAGTGCTTTTTCTGCTTTTTCGAGAAGTTCATTTATCTCCGTCACCTCATCGAAGCCCGCCTGAGTTATATCATTACCACTCTTTATGAGCCTGCGAAGAACTCATTTATTTTTCACGATCTGTGCATACTGGAAGATGTTCGCACTCGTAAATATACTCGTCATGAGGTCAGCGAGAAACTGATCTCCTCAGATAGACTGGAGTTTTTTCTGATCATCGATCACCTCACGAACGGTGAGTGAGTCGATCGGACGACTCCGAGCATAGAGATCCATCATTGCTGCATAGATGAGTGCATGAGCAGGATCATAGAAATCCTCAGGCGTGAGGAGTCAGGCGACCTGGAGCATACCATCCTTGTCGATGAGGATGGATCCGAGCACTCAGCGCTCAGCTTCTATACTATGTGGGGGAGTCGTTAAGGACACTTTTTGTGTTCAGTTTTAGAGATTTTGTCGTGGAGGCATCTTATCGAAGACGGTAAAAAATCCAAAAGATCTTTTATCATTTTTTCCATGAGATATTATTACGTCAATATTATTTTTGTTCTTCTCAGAAATTCCCAGCAAGTTCCTCCTCTGTCACGAGTTTTCCTATGAGGTCGACGATTTCCTGATTGTATGGAGTGAGGTTTTTGAGCTTGATGAGTGTTTCGATGGCTTCCTTTCTTTCTCATTTTTTGATGAGTGACTGTGAGTAGAGCCAGAGGATCTCGGGATTACGAGGATACTGTTTGAGATAGCTTTTCGCGTAGATATAGACATCATCGGAAAGCGAGAGCTCAGAGGCAAGATGTGTGATCGTATAGAGGATTTCTTCATTTTCTCCACCGAGTGAGATGATTTTCTTATAGATCTCATAGGCAAGCTCATATCTGTGTTGCATAGCGAGAGCTGTCGCGAGGTGTTCGAGGATTTCGATATCGTCTGGATAGAGTTTTGCCAGGTCTTTGAATATGTATTCAGCCTTGGTATAGGCATGGTCGCGTTCATAGAGGCTCGCCATGAGGAGATTGAGTTCTCGATGATCTTTATCGAGAGCAAGTCCTGATACGATAAATGTCCGTGCCTCTTCGAGTTGTCCACGAGCGATAAGTGTATGCGTCATAGAGACGATTTCGACGACTTTTTCTTGCTTTTCTCGAGAGAGGGATCGTTCACTTTCTGGAGCAATCTCACGAGTACCTGGTACCTCCTCTGATGATGGAGAGAGTTCTGGTTTTTCACTTACTGTCTCGGGAGTCTCCATGGGAGACACTTCTTCCTCATCGGATACACTATCATCGTGAGACTCTTCGAGAAGTGCTACTGGTTCTGCATCTGGCGTAGTATGGCCGATGAGATCAGTATCATCTGGAGTATTTTCCTCTTCTCTTGCCTCTATAGAATCAAGGATTTCCTCAGTTTTTTCTTCTCAGGTAGCAAGTGCCTCTTCTGCTGTGAGATCAGGCACGACGATATTTTCTGTGATATCTTGTTCGAGAGTAGCGTCAGGAGGAGTGACATTTGTCACGAGAGGTTCCTCGAGAAATGGTGAGACGACCTCTATCGGTGTCTCGACTCGTATATCAGTTTCTCATGGTATCTCATCCATTTTTCCAGGAGTTTCCTCATCGACTGATGCGTGAGCTCAGATTGGATCTCCATCTAGAGACTCTCATGACTCATTTGTTTCTGTTGTCTCGGATATTGGTGAGAGAGGAGTTTCTGGAGTATCTAGGGCAGGGGAGAGTTCTTCTGTAGTACTACTATTTTCCATCACATATGCCTTTCTCGGGTGAAATACATAATACACTCTTTTTATATATGCTACGAGATCGACCGAGAGGATTAATCCGACGATCGCAATACATATAAAAAACATCCATGCTTCTACCGATGCTACCTGGTTCGTAAAGAGGAATTCCATGTGACGAAAGGAAAAATTCTTCACATATGATAGAAAGAATTAGAAAATTTGCAAACAGGAAAATGGCTTTTTTGAAGCAAAAATCTTTTTTTGAAAAAATATTTGCTTTTCATCTGCTTTATCATATAATCCACCGCGTTTTACTCAATCTCATCACTCATATGTCAGACGTATCACTTATCTCCGCTATTCAGGCAAGCACATCCGAAAAATCAGATGCTACACGCTACAAGACTGGTATGGAAGTCGAAGTTCACCAGATCATCAAAGAAGGTGATAAAGAACGTACTCAGGTATTCAAGGGTCTTATCATCGCTATGCGCGGAAAGACTCAGCTCGATCACGTCATCACTGTCCGTGCTGATGTCGATGGTATCGGTATCGAGAAGATTTTTCCTGTAAATTCTCCCTACATTGCCAAGATTGTCGTCCTTCGTCAGTTCAAGGTTCGCCGAAAGAACATCGGATACATCCGAGACCTTTCTGGTAAGGCAGCTCGTCTTAAGGAAATCAAGTAATTATTTTTTTACGAACAGGGATCTCTCCAAATAATTGAAACTCCGAATTTTTTCGGAGTTTTTTATCGTCTCGCCCTAGACTCGAGTAGTATAAAACTAGGGATTATTTCAATAAAAAATACTTCTCTCATTCAAAATATTAAAGCATATATATGCATAGTTAAATTTTTCTTAATTCCTGAAAGCAACTCAATAATTCTTCACATATTTTCCCTTGATTTTTCTGTGAAGCAGACGTGAAGAGACTCTCTCGATTTCCTGTATACATAGCGTGTACGACATTCCTGTCAAATGTTTTTTTTCTTTTGACTTCAGAGAGAAAAAAGATAAAAAGGCATCCACGAATACCGAGAAAAAACATTATATAATAGGTTTTACACTGGCAGTCAAGTTTCCTTTTCTTTTGCTCTTCCATGCCTTCAGTTTTTTCATTTTCCCATCTAGAAAAAGCGATCGAGTCTCTCTCGATTTCTCTCCGAAAACAAGATTTTCTCACGTATTTTAAGAAGTTTTCTCTCGTCGAATCATCTGAGGAAAAAATCACTCTCTGAGTCGTATCAGGATTCCATAGAGATAATATAGAAAAAAAATTCCGATCTGAGATAGAAAAAGCTATCCACGATATCACAAAACAATCTGAAATAATAGAGTTTGTCGTCGATGACGCGATCGAAACAAAGGGTGCTGATACGGTGATCGACTGTCGTAGCATCCAGAAATCGAGTGAGAAAAATACCAAAAAAGAACAAGTTCATGGTGTCGAAATCGTCGAAGGACTCAATAGTCGTCTCACAAGTGATAGATATAGACTCGAGAATTTTATCGTGGGTCCTACCACTCAGCTCGCACATGCTGCCTGTGAGGCTGTGGCTCGTCGTCCAGGTGCGTCCTACAACCCACTCTACCTCTATGGAAATGTAGGACTCGGAAAAACACACCTCCTCCAGGCAAGCGCCAATGTTATCCGCGAAAAGCACAAACACCTCAAAGTCGTCTACACGACAGCAGATCGATTTCTCTCTGACTATGTCGCATCGATCAAGGGTCGCTCGACAGACAAGCTCCGTGAGCGCTATCGTCAGATCGACGTCCTCGTCATCGATGATGTCCAGTTTCTCGCCGGGAAGAAATCTACCCAAGAAGAGCTCTACAATATATTTAACATCCTCTACGAAGCAGGGAAACAGATCATCCTCTCAGGAGATCGTCCACCCAAAGAACTCACTGAACTCGAGCCACGACTGCAGAGTCGATTTGAGTGGGGTATCACTGTCGACCTCGGAGAACCTGACTATGAGACGCGTCTCGCGATCATCCAGGAGAAATCTCGCGCCAGAGAATTTATCCTCGAACAAGAAGTCGCTGAATTCATCGCAGAAAATGTCACGACCAATGTACGTGAGATCGAGTGAGTTCTCAATCAAATCATCGCAGAATACGACCTGAAGCATACACCTCCAACTCTTGAAAACGTGGCATTTCGTCTGTCGAAACTCGCTGTCCGCTCCATCACCAATTCCCTCACAGAGAGTCGTGGTGTACGCATCGGAAACTGTTCATACGAGGATCTCCTCCAGGCAGTATCATCACATTTTGGCATCGAGATCAGAGTACTCCTCTCTGAAGATCGCAAGAAAGAAAACATGATCCCTCGCCAAGTCGCGATGTATCTCCTCAAAAACCGTCTCCACTACACCTACGAGCGTATCGGAAATATTTTTTCTGGACGCAATCACACCGCTGTCATGTACTCATGCAAAAAACTCGAACTCGTGATGAAAAAAGATCAGCAGGTCGTGTATGAAGTAAATGTAATACGTGACAAACTCGGAATATAAAAGCAACAATTTGGTTGCTTTTTTTCTTTTGTCGATAAGATAGACTCATGCTTTCCGTCGTATCCACCCCCATCGGTAACCTCGAAGATATCACTCTCAGGGCTCTCCGAATTCTCAAAGAAGCAGACTACATCGCCTGCGAGGATACTCGTGTGGCAGGACAACTCCTCATGCACTATGAGATCCCTAACGACGGACGACTTCTATCGTTTCATTCGCATTCAGGATTTTCCAAGGTCGATAAGATCATCGAACTCATGAAGGACGGCAAACATGTCGCACTCATCTCTGATGCAGGAACTCCTGGGATTTCTGACCCTGGATTTGTCCTCATACGAGAGGCGATCACACATGGTATCACAGTCACGCCTGTTCCATGAGCATCTGCCGTCCTCTCGGCACTCGTCGCGAGTGGGATGGACTGTCACCAGTATCTCTATCTCGGGTTTCTCCCCGTGAAGAAGTGACGTCAGACTATGCTCAAGTCTCTGGTAAGTAAAGAATATACTGTCGTCGTCTACGAAAGTGTCCACCGTATCGAGAAAACGCTCTCTGAACTCGGGGAATATCTCGGAGAAGATCATCCTATCGTCGTCGGACGCGAGATTACCAAGAAATTCGAAGAATTCAAAAGAGGTACTATAGCAGAAGTCAGAGACTACTATAAGTGAGAAGGGAAAGTGAAGGGGGAGTTTGTGTTGGTATTTTAGAAAAAAATATTGATTATAATACAATTTTACATATAAATATGTATTATAAATTTATTTTATGAATTGATTAGAAGGGGGAGTTGATGTAACTTCTCATGATGTCCATAAGAATACTGTACCTTCAGACCTCTACCAAGAGTGAATTAGGATTTTAGGACTTTCACAAACTTTGCAATTAGAAATTGAAAAATGGAGAAGAGTTTATAATAACATAAATCGTGCTTTAACTTTTCCATTGGAAGGTTTATGAGATTTTCTTGACTCGATTGAGAGTTTCTTTGAACAAAATTCTGCTCCAAATAAGAATCTTGGTAATTTTCCCGAAGCGAGTGAAGACGTAAGATGAAAACTTAAATATTTAGTCAACAGTATAGTCACTACTGATCCGAATGCGGATTTTACAATCACTCTATGAATGGCTAATCGACAAGAACTAGAGAGATTTAGATACTTATTATTTTTGGTGCATTTTTGGAAAATGGCACCAAGCCACATATGAACCATACCCAGTATAGACGAGTATAGGATAGAATCTAACAAACAATGATGACTTAGTATAACATCCCTTACAGATGCTGCTAGTCACTATTTGCAATTAGCAAACCAATACTTTCATTCTCTCAAGTGAGACCACAATAAGGTATATCCTTTAATGCTGTTAGAAAAGTGAAGCTATAAGGTCGTACGACATATTATGCATGGAAAAACCGATACCGCAGATAAACCACTGGTACCTCAAAACTTAGATAATGATCCCTCTCTTGCGGTAGTAGAAATCTATATCGTTACATGAGGGGAAGTACTTACTCAGTGAAGCTTTGATATAAAAACAGTGAAGCTTTTTATAGATAAGCACTGGGAAAATATCGATGAAGTTTTGCAGTACCTTTGGATAAAATGATGTAGATCATTTTTTACTGCAGCCGCTCGTAACTATATCGATGATAAAAAAAATAGTGAAACGAGTGAATCAAAGAAAGCTAGGCCTAGAAAAGGTAGAATTGAGAATGGAATACCAAGGCCTGTTAGTAGATGAGCTACTAGCGTTCTTGAACCAACAGACACCAAAAAGAATCTGGAAAATTATCACTATCCTGTCCCAAAAATTACTCCGAGTTTTGTGAGTGAACTATCACGTGGAAAGCACTGGGTTGGGAAGAGAACAAAACTCGTAAGCAATATGCCTTATTCTGACCAAACAGTTCTTTGGATATTTGAACCTATTCAAAACTGAGAAACATGGAGAGCACATAGATGAGAAGAAGAAATAAATTTAAAATACATACGAGACTTCACATATAGATTTTTCTTTAGTGCTGAGAGTCTTGAGGATCCAAATCAAATTGATACTGAGAAAAATCCTATCAAAGAGATGTCAGTACTACTCAAACAAAAAAAACCAGAACCGATATCAGACACAGTACAGTGAGACGTAACTCATGCCGTAGAAGTAAGCTTAACACGCGCAAATAACGACATATTTGAAGCTTGTTTAAGAATTATAGAAGCTATAGAAAATAAGAAGTATACTCTCGATGCCAATACGCTCAGTATACAAGATATATCTTATGGTGGACTAGATTTTACCTATAGAGAATCATCGCTCTCTCTTAGTGCATCTCCAGATCTACCCGCTGATACGACAAATGAAATACTCTCTCTTGTCAGTGATGTTCTTGTGCCAGTATTTTTAGATTCTACAAAAAAACTACAAGAATGAGAAGTACAAAGATTGCTCAAAGCACTCAGACCAATAACAAAAGAGGTGCGTAAATGGAGAAATAGATTTCTTTACCGAGATGATCAAACAGTAGGTAGTGATATTTGGCAGATAATCCAGGATAATCGTAATCGTAACTGATATTTTTGAGCTGCAATATTTCAACCACGGTATAAAGAAATAAAAGCTCGAATTGAGGCTCTACAATGAGATTTTCAAATGAGATTAGAAAGAATAGACTCTGAACTTCAAGTGAGTTTATTAGGAGGGGATAATCGTGTTCTCGGAACAGTGATATCAATGGAGTGAAACAAGGAGCCATATAAGGTTACAATTCTGGAAGGTCTGGATTCGAAAATACACGATCGAGTATTTGATATACTTGTCACAACTCTTGCTTTCTGTGGTCAGATATGAGCAGAGAAAATTTTTGATGAAAGTTGAAAAAGAATTCTTTCACCAAGTGAAATACTCGCCATTCTTGATCCTCGACCCTCAGGAGAAACTCTCAGAAGAAACTCTACTGAAACAAATATACCCGAGTGAAGCATGAAACAATCAAGGGATTTGATACGAGAAGCGTATACTCGATTTCAAGAGTGAAGATGAAAGATTGCTCTTTTTGATGGATATAAGCCTGATGGTCTCTACTGGGCTGACATACACGGCAAACAACATACTTCTGTACTAAGTGATACTGATACAGATTACTTAGTAGTACTTGTAGATGAAAAAACATCTTCTGTACAGGATGGAAAAAAGTGAGATCCTCGTATATACGAGCGAATAGAGAGAGTACCTCGACTTCAGAAATACTTATTAAGGCGCGCAGCAATTACTGCAGGTCAGGTTGAAAAAGTAAAAGTAGACTCAAAATGAAAAGAACCATTCACGAATTCTATGAAAACTGTATTTTTGAAGTTTTGGTGAACTCTTTCTAGAGAGCAGCGACAGGAATTTCTTTCTTTCTTTCAGGAAGGATGAGCTGGAAGTGAATGAGCAATAAAAATGCAAATTGAATGAGATTTATTCATCAAAAAAATACTACATGCCTGGGAGCAAGCAAGTGTTCAAATAGTATATCTCCGCCCCAAAATAATACCTCTGGATCTTATGCAAGTACGTTTAGAATTAGTAGATATGGGTAATAACTTACTAGAGTACACATAAACGCTTGTAGAGAGCTAAATACTATCAAAAATTGATATTATTGATTTTTTTGTTTTTTCCCTATAATCACCCCCGCCCGAGCCACAACTCGCGTATCTATTTTTATTACCCGCAAGTAATATGACTTCCCAACTCAATGCTCGGCACAAGCCGAAATATAGTCTTTTGACGTTTTATAAATTCGTCGATATTCCAGAATCAGAACTTGATACTCTCGCACAGGAACACCTCGATTTCTGTCGCGACATCGGGCTGAGAGGTCGTGTCTACCTCGGTACTGAGGGGATCAGTTCGACCGTCACTGGGAATCAGTGACAGTGCTCGGCATATCGAGGATTTCTCGAAGCGTCCAAATATTTCCAAAATATCCCTGATATCGACTCAAAATCCACTCCTGTAGATGATCACGAGTTCCCTCGTATGAGTGTAAAGATCCGAAATGAGATCGTCACTCTCGGCACAAAAGTCACTGCAGAAGAAGTCAAAAAATATAAAAAAGAACTCACACCAGATGAGTTTAAGGCGATCCTCGATGGAGGGAAGGCTGATGACTATCTCATCCTCGACATGAGAAATGACTACGAGTACCGTCTCGGTCACTTCAAAAATGCTATCCCAGCAGGGACGGTGAATTTTCGCGAGGTCCCAAAACTCCTCGAACGCTATGGGAAAGCTGCCGCGGGAAAAAAAGTCATCTGGTACTGTACATGAGGCATCAGATGTGAAAAAGCTGCTGTACTCGCGAACCAAGCAGGAGATACTGAGTACTACTCCATCCAGTGAGGAGTGGTGAAATATGTAAACGAACATAACGATGGAAACTGGCTCGGAAATCTCTATACCTTCGATGGGCGTGTCTCGACTGAGGTCGGAGACAAAAATACACACACGACGATCGGGGAGTGCCTCTATACATGAGAAAAAACAGATAATTGCGAAAATTGTCGATATGCTCCATGCAACGCTCGACTTATCGCCGCAGAGAAGGCATATCGCAAACATCTTGGCTTCTGTTCTCGCGAATGCTATGAAAAAGCTCGTCTCGACGGATTCGTGAAAGACATGGAATGGGATAAATTTGATTACAAAAATACTCGTCGAGAAGAGGGTGGATTTGGTCGTATCGCCGCACACCTCGATCGCAAACTCGCGAACCTCGACTGGAAACATCTCACATCACAAAAAGAAGAGGAAATTGTGGAGTGTTAAGATTTACCTCCCCACCTTCACTATAATCCTCACTCCCTTTGGGGAGTTTTTTTCTATATCGAGCGAGCCTCGGTGGAGTCTCGCGATACGATCGACGATCGAGAGTCCTATACCCATACTCTTATCTGATCCTGTGCGCGCCTTATTCACTCGGTAAAATTTCTCCTTCACGAATACAAGCTCATCATCAGGGATACCGACACCATCATCAGAGAAAGTAATAGTATATTCTTTTTCTTTCTTTTCATAGGCAAACGTGAGAGTCGTATCTTCTCACGCATACTTGATAAAATTCGAGATGATATTATGGAGGATCTGGATATACATACCCTTATCCATAGAGGTCATCGTATCAGTCGGGAAGTGTATCGTTGTTTTTTGGTGATTTTTACTGAGCTGCGGAGCGTATTCGAGTATGATATCTTCCGTGATTTTTCGTAGGGAAAATCGCTCTACCTTTACCTGTTCGAAGACATCATGTGTGAGTGACTCATAGTCCATGATACGTCCTGTGATATGTGTGAGACGCTCGAGCTCAGACTGCAGGAGATCTACTGTCGCGGTATCGAGAGTCATCACGCCATCCTGTATTCCTTCGAGATAACACTTCACTGCTGTGATCGGTGTGCGTATCTCATGTGAAAGATCCGAGAGAAAATCTGATCGTATTTTTTCCTGGATAGAGAGAGATTTATGAAGATTGTTGATCGTTGAGATAAGTGGGGCAAATTCATTTTTCCCCTCATAGCGAATACTCGCATACCGCTTTCGATCGATGATGTTTCGGATATTTTCTGTGATCGTACCGATGGGGCGAAATATCGAACGTATCCATAGCAGGTACATGAGGAGGATGAGAGCGAGCCAGAGAAGGTTAGCACTAAAAACTCATTTTAGGATATTGGTCACAAATCGCCCCTCAGGAGAGTCATCACCAAACGCCGAAAATCGAAACATAGAAAATCCTGTTCACCGATAGGAAGTCACGATCGGTATACTAAACATCGTATCTGATCCACCACTTCCCATATAGAGTTCTGGATTTTTTGAGATATTTTCGATCGAGGCGGAGATATTGGCGAGTTCTGAGAAGATGGCGAGGTATTCCTTTTGGTCTTTTTCTGTCAGTTTCCCGATCTGGAGGAGAGCGCGGAGTCTATCTGGATCCGGAGTCGTCTCTTTCGAGAGCTCTGCGACATACTCACTGAAATACACTTCAGAAAAATACTGAAATGAAGCAATATTGACGATCGCTGTCAGGATCAAGATGATGCCAGTGATGAGAGGGATACGATAGACGAGCTTCATAAGTGATGAGTATAGCGATATATGAGAGATTATCAAGGGAGAGAAATACGTCCTTTTCCTTTTGCTTTTTTCCCTCTTTTTCCTATAATCTCCTGTATCCGAAGCTCTAAATCCTAAGTCCTCACTCTCTATGTCCGTCCGTACCCGCCTCGCTCCATCTCCGACAGGTTATCTCCATATATGAGGGCTGCGAACTGCACTCTACTGCTATCTCTGGGCTCATCACAATAACTGACAGTATCTCATCCGTATCGAAGATACTGATCGTACTCGCCTCGTCGAATGAGCTGTCGATATGATTCTCGATACTCATGAGATTGTGTGACTTGTCCCAGATGAAAGCGTTCGTCATGGTGGTAAATATGGTCCATATATCCAGTCAGAGCGTCTTTCTACCTATGCTCCTCGACTTCATGAACTTTGCGAAGCAGGAAGTGCATACTACTGTTTTTGTAGCAGTGAGCGCCTATCTGAACTTCGTAAGGAGCAAGAAGAGCTCAAACTTCCACCAGGATATGATGGACACTGTCGACATATCCCCCTTGAGGAAGCGAAGGAAAGAGTGGCAAAATGAGAAAAGTACGTTATCCGGCTCAAAACTCCAAAATGAGAAACAGTTGTATTTAATGACTTAATACGCGGTCGTATAGAGTTTAAAACATCTCAAGTAGAAGATACCGTTCTCCTGAAATCTGATGGGTTTCCATCATATCATGGCGCGGTCGTCCTCGATGATGAGGCTATGAAGATCACTCATGTCATGCGAGGAGAGGAGTGGATTAGTTCTATTCCTGTACAGGTTCTCACAGCAAGAGCACTTGGTATCACACTCCCAGAGTATGCTCATCTGCCAAACGTACTCGGTGCTGATGGAAAAAAACTCTCGAAACGTACAGGTGATGTTTCTGTGAGTGAGTACCTAAAAAAATGATATCTTACTGAAGCGCTTCTTAATTTTCTCGCGCTCCTCGGATGGCATCCAAAACAAGATGAAGAAATCATGAGTATGGATGAGATGATCGAGAAATTCGAGATCACTGACATCCACAAGGCTGGAGCTGTCCTCGATCCAGTGAAACTCGACTGGATGAATGGCGAATATATCAAACGCATGGATATCGGGGAACTCCACACTCGCCTCGCGAGATATCTCGAAACCTACGAAAAAGAATTTTATGAGAAAGTATTTAGTCAGAAAAACTATGATGAAAATACGCGTATCATCCGTGAACTCCAGACTCGTATGAAGCGATTTGATGAGTATATCGGGCTCACGACATCGCTCTATGGTGATGCCAAGGTTAGAAAAGATCTCCTCGTGAATCCAAAGATGAAAATCGAGACAGAAGCCGAGTGACTCGCTGCTCTCGAATTCGTACTCCCATATCTCGAGACAGCAGACTACTCTGATCTCGATGGACTCAAAGCACCTATACTCGAAGCCATAGCACAAGCTGGAAAGAAAAATGGTCAGATCCTCTGGCCACTTCGCATTGCTCTCTCAGGCGAAGAATTTTCTCCTGGAGCATTTGAACTCGCCTATATCCTCGGTCGTGATGAAGCAGTAAAGCGCGTCAAGAAAGTGCTCGCATAATACTTATTTCTACCTCAATAGAATCTAACCTCCTGAAAACATGCTCTATATAGTACTCAAAACCATCCTCGAAACTACCATCCACCAGTACACCTGCCAAACATGTCAAAATAAAGTAAATGAGAGTGCCATCCTGATAAAAAGTGTTTCTGAAAGTATGCTCAATCTCAATATCACCTGCCCACACTGTGGAAGTATGGCAGAGATGCACGCAGAGGTGGCCAATATGGATCCGTCATTTCTCGAGTCTGAGGCATGAAAAAAAGTGATCCATAAAGCTGTAAAACGCAGTGAAAACACTATCAAAGACAGTGATATCCAAGCGATAGAAAAAACGCTTTCCGAAACTGGCTCGATCGAAGATCTCCTCAAATAACCTTCATCATCCTATGATCGCAAAACTTTTTTGACTCTTTATCATCGCTCTCGTCGTATACGGAGGGGCGATCTTCATAGCACCAGATATCGCCGATACCTACGGAAACAAAGAGTTCAACACCGTGATCCGACTCTGGAAACTGCGACTCGAGAGTACAGGAAGTGGTTGAGTGAGTAGTAAGAGTCTTATCGAGAGTGCTCGTGATATCGCCAAACCCTACATCGATGAATCCCAAAAAGCCGTAAAAGAAGTCCAGAATACTGCAGAGGAAATCAAAACAACCATCGATACCAAAACTGAGCAAGTATCAAAAGCTATAGACTCGACACAGAAAGCTATCAATAGTGTAAATAAAGCAAAAGAAGATATAGGGAACACGCTCCGTTTTTCATCCTGATCTCGTTAATATATGTGATTTGAAAGTAGACGCCTCTCTCGTCGAGGAGAAAAACCATCTCGAACAACTCTTCCCGTACTCCTCGTGATACTCGCTGTCATGATGTTTTTTGTCTATACATGGATAGCATGAGCATGAGATGTTCTCGTAAAAGCTGGAAAATACACCATATCGAAGTGAGTGACTCTCTCCGATATTCCAGATATTTTTCACCTCAATATCAGTGATACTCGCTACAAGCTCTGGTCACGGTTTCTCGCACCGAAAGCACCCAAGCTCCAGGCTGGAACATACGAAGTCAGCACACCAGGAACTCTCAGTGAACTCTATAGCACCATCCTTGCGAAACCTGTGCAGACAGACCTCACGATCACGGTACTCCCAGGATGGAACATCTACGATATCGACGACGTGCTCGCTACGAAAAAAATCATAGCACCTGGCTCACTCCTTATCGCAGCCCGAGATCACTTCGCGAGTTTTCAGGAAAAATATCCATTTCTCCAGTGAGCACCGAGCCTCGAGTGATTTCTCTACCCAGATACCTATCGCATCCTCCCGACGGCTGATGCATATATGATCCTCGATCGTCTCCTCTCCGAGTGGCAGACCAAGATAGGCACTACATACACGACACTCGGTGACAAGGCCTATGAGAACCTCATACTTGCCTCGATCGTCGAGCGAGAAGAGCGTGTTTCGAGTGAGAAACCTGTCGTCGCTGACATCCTCGCGAAACGTGTGCGAGAAGGGATACCGATGGGAGCAGATGCGACCGTCTGTTATGGATATGCGAAAACTCAGAAACAGTGTACTCCAGCATTTATCGGAGAAGTAATCTATAAAAAAGATCCCTACAATACCCGTAACAAACAATGATATCCTCCAACTCCGATCTCGAGTATCTCTCTCGACACATGGCAAGCGGTCATGAATAAAAAAAACTCCCCCTACTACTACTATCTCCATGATAGCGATGGAGTGATCCACTATGGTCGGACTCTCGATGAACACAACGCCAATAAAGCCAAGTACCTACAATAGTCGGGTTTACCTTTTTCTTACCAAGATTTCTTACCATAGTACTACTTCATCTATATTTCTATGCTCGAAAAAATCAATACGCTCCTTCTCCCTCTCGAAAAATTTATAAAAAAATATCGAAAACACATAGGATACTTTCTTCTCGTGCTTGCTCTTATCACTCCAGTGTATTACTTTGGATTTGCCTCACTCGGAAGTAGGACGAGAGAATCCTGAGAAAAAGCTATCGCCATCCTCTGGATCATCCTCTGGATACCGATATTTGCTCGTGTCCTTGGTATCAAACTTTTCTCTGAACTCCTCCCTCTCAGGAAAGAAATGTGAATACTCATGGGAGTTCTGGCGCTTACGCATGGATTTTCATTTCTCATCCCAAACCAAGCCTACCTCACACCTACATATATCCTCTCAAGTGATGGCATATATATACTCTTCGGGATGATCGCGATGTGGCTCTCTGTACCACTCACTCTCACATCGAGCACGTGGGCGATGCGAAAGATGGGTCGCTCCTGGAAGATGCTCCATAGACTCGTCTACATCATCGTCATGCTCGTAGTTATTCACGTCGTGGCACTCAAATATTCTCGTCATTTTGAAATTGGTCCTGTTATTGTTTTGATTACATACTTCATCGGGAAAGTACTCGAGTGGCGAGGTTTTACACTCAGAAAATCTGAAAAAAAATCATTTCCAAAATGACAAAAGTGGATCTGTCTCCCATGTGGAATGATCTATGATCCAACTATAGGAGACCAGGATGGTGGCATAGCACCTGGTACAGAGTTCGTGGATATACCAGAGAGCTGGAGATGTCCAGAGTGTGGAGTGACAAAGGCAGACTTTGCTCCATACGATGAAACAACAGGAGAAAAAACAGAGAGTGTGAAAATCACCGAGAAAAAAATACTCAATCCAACAACACTCGAGCTGACAGTAGAAACAGAGAATGTCACTTCGAGTATTCCTGGACAGTTTATGACATTTCTCTGGCACGATGAGACTGGTACATTTCCACGATCATATTCGATCGCAAAACATGATGGCAAGCTCATCACATTCCTCATCAAACTCACAGAAAAGTGACGATGAGCTCGAGTTCTCAGAGAAGCTCAGATATGAGATATGCTCACTACTCGTGGTGTATTTGGTCACTTTATTTTGAGAGATAAAACAACTCCTAAAGTATTTATCGCGACTGGCACAGGACTTGCTCCTATTTACAATATGCTCGTAGCACTTCGGGGAAAAGTTCTGAAAAAAAGTCTCTACTTCTCTGTCTCGACAGAAAAAGAACTCTTCTATATCGACGAGCTGCGCGCTCTCACAGATCTCGATCTCCATATCCATGTGACTCGTGAGAAAGTCGCTTGATGCGAAGAGGGAAGGGTCGATATCGACTCGATCGAAGCGAGCCCTGATACCGAGTGGTACCTCTGTGGATCTCCTGCTATGGTCAGTGAGGCAAAATCAAAACTCGAAAAAAGAGGATTTCTGAAAGTATATAGCGAAGAGTTCAACTAAAAACAGACTCTTCATCATCTCTCGGCACTGTCGAGGGATTTTTTATTTTCTATTTTTCAGAGAGACAATTCCCCATACACTAGGAAGTATCTAATTTTTCCCCATGACTTCCAATCTCCTTGCTGATATTTTCAATAATCTCCTCACACTGAGCGACAAGACACTTGATGCATTTTTCGATCAGGCACGCGAAACCTATAAAAAGCTCAAAAAAGACGGAGATATCGACAGTCTCAAGGTACTGCGTAACCAACTGCAGACGATCAGAGAAAATCAGTGAGATGCCGTACGAAAAAAAAGTAAAGAGGAATACCGCCGACTGGTAGATATTATCGATGATATTGATGGGCTGATTTCCGCATTTGAAAAAGAAACCGCCAAAAATACTGTCCTCGTCGATGTAGTGAAAAAATATGAGAAAAAGATGAAGGCACTCGATAGCCTCCCCGATGATAAGAAAAAGACTCATCGTCTCGTCGCTGTGAAGGAAAGTGAGATTGACTACGAGATGGAGATGCTCGAACTCCAGCTCGAGCTCGCGAAACTCCAGAAATACATCAGTGAATCCGGGAAAAAAGTCCTCGTCATCTTCGAGGGTCGTGATGCAGCAGGGAAGTGAGGAAATATCAAACGTTTTATGGAAAATATGAACCCACGATCAGCGAAAGTCGTGGCCCTCATGAAGCCATCCGAAGTGGAAAAATGACAGTGGTATTTTGAGCGCTATATCCAGCACCTCCCGAACGCAGGAGAAATCGTCTTTTTCGATCGTTCCTGGTACAACCGTGCCTGAGTCGAACCAGTCATGGGATTTGTCGGTCAAGCTGACTATGAGAAATTTATGAAAGATGTTCCCGAGCTCGAAAAAATGCTCGTAAAATCAGCTGATATCACGATCATCAAATTTTACTTCTCTGTATCAAAAGCCGAGCAAGCAGCACGCTTCGAAGAGCGTCGCACCAATCCCCTCAAGCAATTCAAACTCTCACCGATCGACCAGTTCTCACAGAAACTCTGGGATCGTTATACTGTCGCTGAGTATCACAATTTTTCTCGCACACACACTGACTGGGCGCCATGGACGATCGTCAATAGCGATGACAAGGAAGCCTCTCGTATCAATGCGATAAAGTATTTCCTCTCACAGTTCGACTACCCAGGAAAGATCAGTGCCAAAAAACTCGCCTATGATAGCGATATCGTCCATACGGGCAAGGAGAAAGCAAAAGTTCTCAAAGAGGAGATTGCAGGGAAGAAGGGATTATTTGAGTAGACTACTCCACTTCTTTATAGCATTTTAGTACCTTTTCTGTCGCGATCTTCCACTCTTTCTCTTTTCATTCTTGGAGAGCATTTCCCCAGAGAGCGTTACATTTTTTATTGTCTTCTTCTGTATATATCTCACGAGTTCATGTTGGTTCATATCATTTACGAAATGGATTTTTGGTATTTCGGAAAATTCATGCAAGATTCTTATCAAATCATGTGATAGCTAAAATTCCCCATGGTGCTTCGGCAATTTTTTTGGCTTCCTCAGGAGAGAGGTGATATTTATCGATACCACTTCCTACATAGTGAAGATCCCAATAAACGTATGAGAATTTCTTTTTTGTGAGGATGTTTATTGCCTCCTTAGAAATCGACATTTTTTTACAATCTTCTTGCAAGAATATTTCCACTGATTTATCTTCCGGAAGTGACTCAAATCCATACGGAATTCATAGAGCACAGGATATATTTATAGCATACCAGGCACCATTTATAGGGTTATTACCAAAGAAAACGATAATTGATTTCGATTCTTTTTCGTCTAATTTTCATTGAAGAATACTCATCTCAGTCTTTAATCCGAGATTATCTCTCCAAAGAAAAGCGGATATAAGAACGGTTAATGTTAGCAAAATTGCAAAGACTATTTTTTCATAAAAGAAGTTTAGAGATGTATACTTTTCCCCGCTAGATTTCCACTCGCCCAGCAGATCTGGAGGGAGAATCCTCACGTATATCCATCGACATTGAGCACTTCTCCTGCGAAGTAGAGATTTTTATGAAGCTTGGACTCCATAGAGAGAGGGTCAATCTCGTCAGTCGAGACTCATCCTGCAGTCACAAACTCGTCTCCTGGGCGTCGCTCGAGGAGTGTGAGGACTATACCATCTCAGAGAAGGGAGGCGATCATTTCGCGATCTTTTTTCCCGATCGATCCCACAAATGTCTCCTTGATATGGGTAAAATATTCTCAAATAAATGCTTCTGCGAACCTTCGCGGAAGGTGATCCGAGATGATATTTATGAGGAGTTTTTTGGGATTTTTCGCGAAAGACTCTCGGAGGAAATGCTCCCAAATTTCTCAAGTCATGGATGCGATCGGTGCAAATCTGATCTCTCTCGTTGCTCACTTTCCTATCTCCTCGAAGGCAAGATGCGAGGACGCCATGAAGGTAAGCGGTCATGAGATGCCAAAATGTGTGAGGAGCAGTGATCAGGTGAGAGATTTCTGTAGTCCTAAGGAAAGCTTCGCATCACTAAATGCGAGACCTGAGAGTTCATGAAGCCATTTATTATCTGTGAGAAATGATGAAAGGGATGGTCAGAGTGATGTGATCGTATGGCCGAGTGCACGAGCAAAGGCATATCCATCACCCGTCGATCCTGTGTGACTATAGGCGTTTCCACCTGTCGTGACGATGAGGACATCAGCTTCATAGGATCATTTTGAGGTCGAGAGAGAAAATCACCCACCATTTTGAGAAACCGCATCCACGCCTTCTCCATAGTGGAGCGTGATCTTGTCACGATATTTCGCAAATATACGCTCGAATACTCATACGACATCTCTCCCATCATCAGAAACGGGGAATACTCGATTGTCCTCTTCACACTTAAGTGGTACTCCGTGAGACTCAAACCACTCTCGACATTTTTTCGGAGAAAATTTCCCCATCGCATGCTCGATCCACTCCCATCCGCGAGTATATTTGGTCGAGAGGATTTTCTTATCTGTTATGCCAGTCGTGACATTACACCGACCACCTCAAGAGATGATGACTTTCTTGCCAGGACTCGTATTTTTCTCGAAGAGGTGGATACGAACGTCTCACTCTCACTCGAGTATCGTCGCCGCACTCATGAGTCCTGCTGCACCCGCACCGATGATCGCGATCGTTTTCATGGTGCGAGTATAGAGAAATTCCTGAAAAAAGAAAGAGTTGACAAAAATAGTATTATAGATAAAAAATGTATATGCTCTGAGTACATGCATCTACATCTTCCGAGAAGGTTATCCCAAAAAGCACATGAGTACATCCTCATGTCATAGAGGGTATTATAGGAGAGAGGCGTAGCATAGTTTCTAGACTTTTACCCGTACCCTCTTCTTACAATTCGCCTAGTCTCGCTGAAAAACAGGAAAAAGCTCCCGAGTATAATCCTATCTCTATACCGAGATGAACTGCTGGAAAAACGTACGAGGCTCGCGAGTTCGACCTATACCTTGCTGATGTGCGGACTGTGAGTGAAATTCCTGGTACAGATGATGTCATCGTGATGAGACGAATACCAAAAGATCAAATAGAAAGTTACATGGCTGGTTTTGATCGGATGGAGTTACGCAGAGTAGTTGATGGTTGGATCAAGGACGAAGTTAAGGTGATTGGCATGGGGCGTCCACCCCAGTATGCTGATCGTACTGAGAAAGACACCAAGACGGGGCGATTGATTGGTCCTGTAGCTTATTTTGGGCAATATTACGAAAAATTGGCTCAGACCAAAGTCATTACGCAACGTGATCTGCGAGAGTTGGATTTCCCTTTCTATTCGTCTCTAGATCGCGTAGTTCAGCGTGATGGCAACAGACTCTCTACGTACTTTCCGAGTTCTATAAAGAAAAAAAGAAGTATAGTTTAGCAAATATTTATGATAAAATTGTTTTTGAAAAAACCTATCTATAAAATATAGATGATTTTTCCTCTTTTTTTGTCACCTTTTTCGAGTATACTCGTCCTATATTTCGGATATCCACCATGACTCTCACCGACGCGATAGAAAAAGCCAAATCCTCTGATAGAGTTGCCATCGGCATGCTCTATGATGCCTCATATGATCGTGTATATCGTATGATATTTCACCGCACACTCGATACTGCCTTTACCGAGGATGTGATCTCGACTGTGTATATGAAGATGATGCGATCGATCACGAAATTCCGTGGGAAGAGCGAAGGAGAGTTTTTCTCCTGGATACTCTCTATCGCCTATACGACCCTCATCGATGCCCTCAGGCACGAGGATCCGATCACGTCTCTCGATGATATCGAGTGGGAACCTGGATTTGAAAAAGACCACACAGATATCGATAGAAATGATAAAATCACCGAAATCCTCGAATATATGAAAAATTTCTCCGAGCGTGATCGTATGATCGTGACACTCCGTATCTGGGATGATCTCTCCTATGATGAGATCGCAGATATCACGGGAGAGTCGGTCGTAAATGCGAAAAAAATCGTCTCTCGCTCCCTCTCCAAGATCGCTGCCAATATCTCCCCTCTAGCATTCACCCTCTTTCTCACTCTCCATGTCTGGACGCGCTAATGACATCATCCGAGAACTCAAGTCCCACCTCGATAACGACACTCGTATCGAGGAGATTGTCCGTGTCCTCTCGAGCGCTCGTCCACATATAGAGATCGACCGAGAATATCAGAAAAGGCTCAAACGCAATATTTTTGAGCAAAAAATAGTAAGAAAGTCATTTTCCTGGCATAGATATTTTCCTCTTTTTTGAGTCGGCTTTGCCTGCCTCGCAGTCGCACTCGGGCTACGAGAGTATCTCCTCCCGACTCTTCGAGATACCCCTACCCCTCTCTTTTCTTCTCTCGCCTGATCAGGAGAGATGACTCTCTCAGATAAGACAGCTCTTCTGCCTGAAGAAGTGAGTCCTCTCGCTCGCAGTATAGCCAAGGAACATAGGGAGATCCAAAGTGAAGTGGACTCGATCGTGAGTGACCTCGAAAATATGGATTTCTCTCGAGAGATACCGACGCCACAGTCCAGTACTCCCGCTCGAGAGGAACGCGTAGCACCGACAGAAACTCTCGATATGAGCACTCCTTCGTGAACAGAGATAGCATGAGGCTCGTATGGCGCAGTAGCCACGATGAACGCCAAGGCATGAGCGAGACAAGTACTGATCACTCCATCCTATCCGAGCATTATGAAGATATATAGTAAAACTGATGCTTGGACAGAGAGCGAGATCGCATCGAGATCAGGATCAGGACTCACTATACGAGAGGTATCGACCGAAAAATCCTCGATCATCTCGAGAAAGATCCAGAATCTCACCCTCGGTAAAACGATAACTACGACAGAGATTACCTATCTCGAACGAGCGAGACTCTGGCAAAACTCTACACATGACCTCATCCCCGTAATCAGATATAGTACCGATACTGGTGATATTATTATCATACCCCTTGTACGAGGATATCGATAAATTTATTTGACTTATTTATAAAAAAGTATATAAGTTAATTACCTAATATTTTTCTATGAAATCAATTTTCGTAAAAATCGGAGCCCTCGCTCTCATATCTCTCCTCTGTATGTCTGAGGTAAGTGCGTACTCATATCGCGTACCATCTCGTTCACGTTCACAGAGAGACTATCGCTATGATAACCGTCAGTATACTCCAAACTATTATCAGCAGAACTACTACCAACCAAGCTATAACTATACCTACGCTGTATCATGTCCGAGCTTTTCCAATGTCGGAGTCGGCGTAGGAAGTATCACAAACGGTGTCATGGTAACAGTATCATCGAGCGACACTACCCTCCAGAACTGTATCAAAAACATGAACTGGGCACCGTACTTCACACGATACGGGAGCAATATATCACTCTCTATCTCTGCCACGACTCTCGGTATGCAGATCACCGCGACGAGCTATGATAGCTACACGACATCTGCTCTGCAGAACGGTAACTGGGTAACGACGATCACATCGATCCCAGGGTATACCTACTATGCTCAGTACAACCCTCCACAGACCTACACACCTCCGACGAACTACCCTCCAGGATACTACAATCCTCAGTACAACTATAATCCGAGTTATAACTATACCCCTCCGTATAACTACAACCCTCCCTATAACTATGCTCCTCCGAGCTATGACAATAGCTCACGAAGAGGAACGGTCGTATTCGGAAATGTCAGTCAAATATCACGATCTCTCTCATACCTCTCGAACGGTGTACAGATGAACTTCACGAGCAATGACTACAACACTATGGTCTATCTCCAGAGATTCTCATTTACGAGCATCTTCGCTCACCTCAGTGGTGTCTCGATCAGTCAGTCAAACATCTCATGAGGAACTCAGGTCACTGTCACAGTAGGGAATACCTCTACTATCCAGGAAGTGCAAAATATCGGATACGCGCTCGTATACCAGTAGAAAAATCTCTCAAAATCCTCCATGAAAGTGGGGGATTTTTGTAGTATCACTCATACGAAATGTTACTTCTTTCTTAATTTTCCAGAACAGATTTTAGACATAAGCTTGCAGAGGAGTGTGGTTTCGATAGAATAAGGGAAATATAAACTCTCAAACAATGTCTCTCTACGAAAAACTCCAACAAGCCTCAAGTGAAGAAGATGTAAAAGATGCCTATATAAAGGCGCTCGGACTCAGGGCGTATCAAAAAAATCTCATCGATATCCAAACCGAAGAGATCTGGTTCGAGGCAAAAGACAGTGGGAAACACTCGACGTATGAGATGTTTACTCAGCTTCTTCACTATGTACAGGATGGACTCAATCGTGGTGAGAAACTCCCACCGTTTCTCTGTGTGATCGATACCAAAAAAGCAGCGATTATGAAGACGGCGGATGTCCTCCCATTTCTCGAGAAGAAGACGATCAAATGGGGAAAATCTGCGAGCCAATATACCCAAGATGCACTTGATGCAGTCTCCGCTTTTATCGGGACGCATTTTGTATCATTTCGTATCGAGACACATGAGACAGAGTTCATCGAGACGATCAAAAATGCAATCAAGAATGGTGATATCATCCGCACACAGATAACGCCTGATAATCTCAAGCAAGTATTCGACAAATGGGTCGAAATGATAGGAAAGGAAATAGCATGAGTCCGAGAAGAGGACTATGCACTTCTCTTCTTCGCTGATATCATGCATGATGGGACACAGTCGACCCATATGGATCTCCCTGCAGAGCTCCTGTATAAAAACGGAAATCCCGTCTTTAGTCTCGGGTGACATATCTATGAACTCGGAAACAAGGAGTGATATCGCCAATTTTGGCAGATCTATCATAAGCCACCAAAGGCAGAATATCGTGACTATCTCCTCGAACGTCGCGACTCGCTCATCCCACTCGATGAGCGCAGCTTCAAGTGAGCCTACTATACCCCTCTCCATGTCGTAGATAGGGCCTATGATAAACTCAGTGAGACCCTCGGGGATAACTGGCAAAAGGAATATATCGTCTGGGATATGTGCTGTGGAGTCTGAAATCTCGAAGTGAAGCACTCAAATCCTCGCAATATCTATATGTCGACCCTCGATCAGGCGGATGTCGATGTGATGAAGGCGACGAAGACCTGTGTCGCGGCAGAGAGATTCCAGTACGACTACCTGAATGACGATATCACCGATGAAGGTGAGATCGACTATGCTCTCACGAACAAAATCCCAGAAAGACTCAGAAAAGCGATAAAAGATGGGGAAAAAATACTCGTGCTCATAAACCCACCCTATGTAGAGGCTGGTAACTCTTCAAATGCGAGCATAAGCAAAGATGGTGGTGAGACTACAACGAATGCTGGAGTTGCAAAAACAAAAGTATCAGCTAAGTTAATGAATGCATATGGAAAAGCAAGTAATGAACTTTTTATACAGTTTGTCGCTCGTATAAGAAAGGAGATACCAAGTGCCACTCTTGCTATGTTCTCGAAGTTGAAATATGTAAATGCTCCGAATTTTGAAGACTTTCGTAAGTCATGGGATTCTGATTACATGGGGGGATTTATCGTTCATAGTAAAGCATTCGATGGGGTGGATGGAAATTTTCCTATAGGCTTTCTTATATGGCAGACAAGTCATGATGATGGAATACTTAGTCAAATATCTGAAGTACACTTAGAAGTACTTGATAAAAAAGCGAATCCAATAGGAGAAAAAAGCTTTTTCAATCTACCAAATAGCGTATATCTAACAGAGTGGATAAACAGACCAAAACTCACAAGAGATAACAAAATAGAAAAGATTCCCTTAAAAAATTCTATTTCTCCAGCATCTATTAATGCGAAGCCTAATTGGATTTTAGGTGCAATAGGATACTGTATTGCAGATGCGAATGATCTTCAACAAGCAGGACAGGGTACACTTATAATGTCCGGAGCAAATGGTGTTGGACATAAAGGATGATTTTATATAACATCTGAAAATCTATGGCAAGCAGCGATAGTTTTCGCAGTTCGTCGACTCGTGAAGCCGACATGGATCAACGATCGAGACCAGTTCCTCCAGCCGACAGGAGAACTCACAGAGGAGTTCAAGACAGATTGTCTCATATGGACACTCTGGAATAATTCAAACCTAACAGCCAGTGCGGATGACCTCGAGTGGAACGGTCGGAAGTGGTCGATCGTGAACCACTTTATCCCATTCACTGAGGCGGAAGTCGGTTCTCCTGAGAGGTTCGAGTCGGACTTCATGGTCGAGTATCTCGTAGATAAGTCACTCTCTCTCGAAGCTATCGCTGTGATGGATGCTGGGCGGGAGCTCTGGAAGGCATATTTCTCTCAGGTAGACACTCATAGTGTGAGAGATGAATACAAGCTCAATCGTCCTGATGTCGGTTGGTATCAGATCCGGAACGCACTCAAAAAACGTAACGAAAATGACAGTGGAACGCCCGTGAGCTTTGGCACTTTCGAAGAGGCGTACAAGATACTGACTGAAAAACTGAGACCTATGGTGTATGAACTCGGATTTCTGAAGAGTTAGAAAATCCCGCAAGAGCGGGATTAAAATGAATTACCTATGCATTATTTAATGCATCCCTAACAAGTATGGCATTATTAATGCAATCTTGTCGGTTCACGAAACCTTCAGAGCTTGCACCAACAATCCTATTATTGTTAGCTGTAATTCTCCATCGGTACTCCTGATTTGGAGACTGATATATCTCAAAAGACATATAAGAGAAAGATAAAGAAATAAAAACTGGAACTTGATTTCTTCATCACTTTGAATAACATCTTTTCGTCTATCAGGACCGGATATCTATATTCGCGAGTGATCCAAGAAATACTTGGGTCATTTTTAGTGTTCCGAATAACCCATTAACCACAATATATTGATTCTTCTCTGGAATGCAAACTTTCTTTTCAAAAAAAGTTATAAATCATTACATATGTATTTTATTTGTAATATTTTTTGACTTAAAACGTAAATCTGATATACTGCTCTCACTTTAACACTCATATAACGACTATGATAGCATCTCTATGAGCTCGGGTCAAGGAAATGAGAGAAAGTTTATGATACACCCAAGAGCAAATTGCCACCAAGCTCTGAGTAGGTCGTGTCACACTGGCTCAAATCGAGACAGGAAAAAGAAAAGTTACCCCAGAAGAACTCCAAAAACTCTGAGAAATTTTCGATGTGAGTGTCGATATGCTCCTCGGTGGAACAAGAAAGAATGAAATAGTCATTGATAAAAAAACTCGAGAAAAATTCGAACATCTTATTCTCTATATCCTCCAAAAAGTATGAGCTAAATATAATGTCGGAAAAGTAGTTTTATATAAATTACTGTATTTCGCAGAATTCGACCACTATGAACTCTATAAAAAGCACATCTCAGGGTATCCTTTTATCAAATTGCCCATGTGACCAGCTCCATACTCTTTTGATACACTTATTGACTCTATGAAAAAAGATGGGAAAGTTGTGACATTTAGTACGAGTTACGAGGGAAAATATGTGCAACAAAGATTTGTACCAAATATACATGTGGATACTAACCTATTTACACCGGATCAGCTTAATCTTATCGACAGGGTACTAGATCAGTACTCAGATCTATCAGCAAAAGATATCAGTGACCTCTCCCATGAGGATATACCATGGAAAGTGACAGAAAATATGGGTACCATAGATTATAAACTCACTACCCTTCGTGAATATCCATTTTCACCACTTGCACGAAATCAGAAAAAGAAAGAAGCGCAAGGACTTGCTCGTACAAGTCGATTTTTAGATGATTTATTTTCTGAGCCTGATTTATATGAGGAATATAGATAGTTTTGCATTTGGAGATATTGTACTCCTAGATTACGAATTTACTGATGGCTCATGATCGAAGCTTAGACCTGTCTTGGTACTATTTATCGAGTGAGAAGATATTACAGTACTCAAAATGACAACCCAAGAAAAAGATCAAAAAGATGCACTCAAAATTGAACCAAATAATCAGAACAGACTCAAGGCATCGACATATATTTGTATGAAAAAAATAAGCACGTTTCATGAGACTTTATTTTTGAGCCGAAAACTATGAGCTATTAACCCAACAGAGAAATTTCACATAAAAAAATATGTTTCTGAAATGATTGAAAACTTATAAAATCCCCTCCAATCGGAAGGGGATTTTTTGATGTTTGAGAGATCCTACCTTGTGGCAGCCCCGCTCAGAATCGAACTGAGGTTCTCGGCTTTGGAGACCGATGTACTAACCGCTGTACGACAGGGCTAGAGAGGGTAGCCCCTCTCTATTAAATAGCGTAGCGAGCAAACGATACGATCGCGTCCTTCCCGATGAAGTCACCGACTTTCTGATCAGGATTGACGACGAATGGCTGCGTCAGGAGAGCATTCTCTTCACGGAACTTTGTCATCTTTCCTTCGATGATCTTCGAGAGAATATCATCAGGTTTTCCAGCATTTTTCGGATCTTGTTTCATGATTTCGAGTTGGATTTCACGCTCCTTCGCGACGATATCATCAGAGATATCAGCAGGGGAGACGACCTGAGGATTGGCAGCGACGACGTGCATAGCGACCTGCTTGAGTTTCTCAGCATCAGTACCAGCCTTCGCGACGACGACAGCACCGTTTTTCCAGTTCGAGTGGACATAGCTCGCGATCACATCACCCTCGATTTTCGTGAGTGCCTTGATCACCATGTTTTCACCGACCTTGAGTGTATATTCAGAGGCCTTGAGCTCTTCAGCTTTCGCTATTGCAGAGGCATCATCAGCGCTTGACTTGCGGATGTCGATAAAGTGTCCGAGCATCGCGTCAAATGTCTCATTTCGAGCGACGAAATCCGTCTCACATGTGACGACTGCGACGTAGGCAGTATTGCCTTCTGTGACGATCTTGATCTTTCCTTCGTTGGTTTCGTTTCCAGCGCGTTTTGCAGCTTTTGCGAGTCCTTTTTTACGGAGAAGATCGATCGCAGCGTCCATATCACCATTTGCTTCGACGAGAGCATTTTTACAGTCAGACATACCAACTCCAGTTCTTTCACGGAGTTCTTTGATCATTTGAGGAGTTACCATATATTTTTGAGTTGAGAGATAAATTGTGCGTATTATTTTGTCGTAAACCATGCCTGTACACCGAGTGTCTGGATGAGTTTCTCAGCGTTCTCGAGGATGACTTTTATACTATAGTCTTTTCCTTGAAATGCATTGAGGGCGAGTATCACCGTGACGACAAATAATACTAAGTGACAGATGCCTGCTATAGGGCCCATCCATACAAAAGAAGTAATAATAGCAAGTGCGAGTCCTATGACATTGAGAAGAAATCCTTGCTTCATGTATTTCACGACAAATGGTGTCTTCACATCCATAAGAAGTGGGATAAAAAAGAGGATAGCTCCGAGGCCTGCAGCGACTTTTTCCTGACTCTGAGTACCTGGTGTCTGTGGAGTAGTAGTATCCATAAAGAAAAAGATAAAATACTAAAAACACTGGAACTTGGGATCATTATTCTGCTGCTACTTCTCCTTTTTTTGGAGCGAGTTTTTCTGTCTTGTTTCCGAGAGGCTTCTTGTCATCAGACTTACGAGCCTTGATCGATGCCTTGAGTTCTCCGAGGATAAATGCAAGTGCCTTGATAGAGTTCACGTTGCATGGGACGAAGTAGTCAGTCTTATCGATATCACCAGTAGATCCGAGGAGGGAAATAGTAGTGACACCTTGTGTCTTTGCCTCAGTGAGAGCAAGATCTTCGTAGTGACCATCGACGACGATGACGACATCTGGAGTGCGTTTCATATCCTTCACACCTGCATATGCAGTGCGGAGCTTCTCGAGTTCCTTCATTTTTACAGAGATTTCTTTCTTTGTGAGTCCTTCGAGCATCCCGTTTGCGAGAGATGTTTCGAGTTCGTTGTAGTATCCGATACGTTTTTTGATAGTCATGAAGTTCGTAAGGAGACCTGGAGTCCACTTCGAGCTGACATAGAAATGTCCTGTAGAAATAGAAAGTGCCTCTACGAGATCTTTGGTCTGGACCTTTGTCCCGACGAAGAGGAGAGACTTTCCACGAGAAGTGAGATCTTCGAGGAGTGCCTTTACTTCAGTGAGTTTTTCGGCAGTTTTATAGAGATCGAACACATGGACACCGTTCTGCACACCATAGATATAGTTACGCATTTTTGGAGACCAGTATTCACGCTTGTGTCCGATATGGACAGCGTTTTCGAGCATGCTCTGTACGAGAGTAGCGCTAGACATAGAGAAATAGAGTAAAAAAATAATCCTTACGAGACTTTAGGTCAGATACGAGGCCTACTGTTTCGTCATTCCTGCGAAGGCAGGAATCTTATCACAGAGAGGAGGAAGTATCCTTGTGATCAGGAATATATATCCCTGAAAAACAAAAAATCCCAACTCGAACTTTCATTTTCCGAAAGTGAGTCGGGCGTATTATAGCGAAAAATAGGAAAAAGCAAGCTAATTTACTCTGAGATTAATGTTTAGAGCATTTGCATCCGCAATCACCTGCATAACAGCATCATGGTGAATACGGGAACCCTGATCTTCCTGTACTACTGCATCTAGTTTAGCCACTGATATAGCAAGTGGTCCATGAAGGAGTAATTCAGTAGGAATAACAGTTGTGTCAATTTGTGGAATATCCATATTTTAAAAAATAATAGAATAAAACATAACCATTTTAAATTTAAATTAACACTTGTCAATATTATTTTACTCATTCTTCTATTTTTCCATTTCCTACCCATGTATAGAGCATCTGCCCAGCGATAAATCCGACGATCGCCATGAGAAATCCGAAAAAGTGTGGAGGCATAGCATAGATTTCCTCGAAGCCAAGATAGTACTCGAAAGCAAGCCACGTGCCCACTCAGACGATCATCGAGAGGAGTGCAGATATGGTATGTACTTTTTTGAGTATGAGAGCCATAACGAGCGGGACAAAGGCTCATGCGAGAGTGATCTTGTATGCGTTTTCTACCATCTCAAATATACGAGCCTCTTCATGGTAGTATTTGTATGATACAAACGATATGATAATGATGAAAAAACCAATAACTGACGCTCGTGTCATAAAAAGTGCTTTTTTATCCGAAATACGAGGGAGAAATGGACGGAGAATATTTTCCATAAACAGTGCTGATGGAGCAAGAAGTGTACCACTCGCCGTCGACATGATCGCAGAGAGAAGTGCTCAGAAGAACATCACCTGTACAAATACTGGAGTTGCCTCGAGGATGAGTGTCGGGAGTACTCGCTGTGTATCGTCACTTCAGGTAACGAGATCAGGAGCTATCATATAGGCAGCGTATCAGAGCATGATCGGGAGAAATGCGACGACAATATAGAGAGAACCTCCGATGATGCCTCATTTTTGCGAGTTTTCGCGAGAGTCAGCAGAGAGTACTCTCTGAAAGACATCCTGCTGTGGTATCGAACCAAATCCCATCGTGAGGATAGCAGCGACGATAGCAATGAGAGATGAAAGAGAGGCTCCATCTGGAAGAAGAGTAAATTTTCCTGCATCATATGCAGCAGAGATGACATGACTCATACCCCCAGCCCCAGGAAGTGATGTGACAAAAAATGCCGCTATAAGCATCCCAACGACGATGATGATCATCTGGAAAAAATCCGTCAATGCCACAGACCACATCCCTCAGAAAAATGTATAGACAAGGACGATAAGACCTCCGATAAATGACCACTGCATCTGAGAAATGAACTCAAGTGATGATCCAGCTGTGAGGATATCGAAGATGAGTCAGAGTGCCACAATCTGTGCTGATACCCAGCCAATATACGATACTATGATCATGAGGGAGGCGAGGAGCTCGATCGTGCGACCGTATTTTTGCCTATAGTAATCACCGAGAGTTTTCACTCATGCGTCGTAGAGTGGCTTCGCGAAAAAAAGTCCTACGAGGATAAGACAGAGTCCAGCACCAAATGGATCAGCGAGGATACCAAAAAGTCACTCATCGAGAAATGTCGATGACGTCCCGAGTACTGTCTCAGAACCAAACCACGTCGCAAATGTCGTCGCGATAACGATGTAGAGAGGGAGTCCTCGACCAGCGAGGATATAGTCAGTATCAGTCTTGACCCGACGGCTCGCATAGAGCCCGATCCCGATAGATACGACGAGATAGATGACGATCCAGATGAGGAGAGTATTCATAGGAAAATAAAAAGAGAGACTACAAAAGCCTCTCATGAGCTATTAAAGATGGGACCAAAGAAGTTTTTGCATAAAAAGTGTTCTTTGGGTTCTTATGATACGGATTTCAGAGGAAATGCAAGGAAAGTATCTTGCCTAAGTCTGTATTTGGAATTGACATATTTTTTTTATATGATAATATACTACTATACTAATCACAAAAAATGACAGAGAGACAGAAAACCATAATGCTCCCCTCAAAAAAAGAATATACATGACCTCTCGCAAAAACAACTGAGAGTCTAGAAAATATGAAAGCTCGCATAAGTACGATGAGTGCTCTAGACACCAAAACTGCTCTCTCCAAATACGCATGAGAGGATTTCATGCCTGCCAATGAAAATACAAATATGCTAGAAATGAGCGCGCTCTACCAGAGGGCACTCACACTTCTCGGAGTGCCAGTAGGAGTAGACGGATTTTTCGGAGCAAAGACACGAAAAGCTATACAAGAATTCCAGAAGGCAAATGGACTCGTGACCGATGGTATGCCAGGAAAGCGTACGACTGAGAAGATACTAAGCAGGCTCTCGGAAAAAGTCTCTACCAATAACCCAGCACGAGAAGCCCTCGAGTCTCTCAAAATCACAGAACAAGATAATCAAAGAGTAACCGAAATACTGCGCGAGGTCTGAAAATCATCACTTTATGATGCAAGAAATATCAATGCAAACTATAGTGGAAAAGACTGGAGGAATATCGACTATGCCATATATACGTCAATCCGACGGTGAGTACTATATCTATGATAAACCCTCTGAAGATACTCCTGTAAAACGTACTGTATACAGGACGGATGAGAATTTCAAAGTGATCGGCGTCGCTGTGATAGAGTGAGGAGGAAAGATCCTCAGTATCCGTGGGAAGGCGGTCAATGCACTTTTTATGCCGACTCCTGAATTTACCAAATCCAAGAAATAACTATGGGACGCTTGAAAGGTATCATACTTGCAACAACTCTCTGAGCTAGCAGTGTCAGCTCTCATGCTGGAGATGTTTTCGAAAATCCAGAAATTCCTGCTAGTGAAGTATGTAGAACTACTGCTCTCATACTTGATGGAAAAGATCTCTGTGAAAAGTCTGAAAAAAGAGGAGCAAAAAAACCAGAAGTTTCGTGAATGAGTGTCTGACTTGCCCTGCTTCTCGGATGAGCTGGACTCGTAGGAGGAAGGATGCTGAGAAGACAGGCGAGAGACACATTAGCAGAAAGACGATCAAATAGAACAGAACCAAAAGTATGAGAAGAATTGCCAGTACTTACAGATATAGTAATAGAAACTCAAGATGCAAAGGATCTTATACGAAAAGCTGTTGTAAGTGTTGAGTGAGTAACCATACTTCAAGATTTTATAGATTCTGGGTATACAGATGTCATCACTTTTTCTCTCGCTCCAGAGGAAGGCTCAGCAATGGAGACAGACTATGTATTCAAAATACTTATAGAAAAAGAAACTGGAAAAATTTCGTTCCAACGACATGTACCAACCTTTACAGCGATGAAAAAGGATGGAAAATGGGAGAATACTGCTATGCCACAATATGTAACCGTAGAAAATATAAAAAACTACTTCGAAACCCTACCCATTCTCCCGCTCTATGGCAGAAAGCCTGGTGAATAAAACAAAAGCTTAAAAGACAAGTTCCTCTTGTCTTTTTTCTGTTTTTCGTAGAATACGAGCCATGAACGAAAAATACGAACTCATCATGGGGCTCGAGACGCATGTGCGCGTGAAGTCTCATACGAAAATGTTTTGCTCCTGTGCCAATGCGATCGAACTCGCAGATGAGCCAAATATCAATGTCTGCCCTGTCTGTATGGGATTCCCTGGCATGCTCCCGACACTCTCGAGCTGAGTCGTCGATCTCGCTGTACGTGCAGGTCACGCGATGCGAGGAGCCGTTCAGGAGCGAAGTATTTTTGATCGAAAAAGCTACTTTTACCCAGATCTCCCGATGGGATATCAGATCACGCAGATGTATGAGCCGATCAGTATCGGAGGAGAAGTGCGGACGATGGTTGATGGAGAGGTGAAAACATTTCGCATCCACCACATGCATATCGAAAACGATGCAGGCAAACTTGTCCATGCTGGTGGGAAGACTCTATGTGATTATAACCGTGCTGGATCTCCCCTCATGGAGATCGTGACAGAGCCAGACTTCAGATCCAAGGCTGATGTCATCGCCTACCTCGAGGAACTCCAAAAACTCATGCGCTGGTGTGGTGCATCAGATGCTGACATGGAAAAGTGACAGCTTCGCTGTGATGTAAATATCTCTGTGCGTCTTCGTGGAGAGGAAAAATTTCGCAACCGTGTCGAGCTCAAAAATATCAACTCATTTTCCTCAATCGGTCGTGCGATCGATACTGAGTATGCTCGTCAGATCGAGATCTACGAAGATGGAGGATCGATCGATCAGGAAACTCGTGGATGGAATGACGAAAAATGATACTCGACACCACTGCGGTCCAAGGAAGATGCCATGGATTATCGCTACTTCCCAGATCCAGATCTCCCACCGCTCATCCTCACGCGTGAGTTCATCGACGAACGCGCTACCTGAGAACTCCCGATCGACCGCAGACTCAAGTACAAAAATGATTACAAACTGATCGAAGACGATGCTCGTATCCTCTCGAGTGATAGACTCACGAGTGATTTCTATGAGGAGCTCGTACGCTCGACCAATGACCCAAAAAAATCTTGCTCCTACATCACGACAGTACTCTTTGCTATATTTGAAGGGCACCACGAGAAGATTGATCTCTCACATGTGAAGTGAGGTGTAGCCGAGGTCGCAAAGGTAATCAATATGGTCAATGCTGATGAACTCTCGAGTACCAACTCAAAAGTCGTCATCGAGAAACTCGTCTTCGAGTGAGGATCTGCGAATGAGTGGGTCGAGAAACTCGGACTCCGCCAGACCAACGATACATGAGCACTGGAGGCTATCGTCGATCGCATCATCGCAGAAAATGCCTGACAAGTCGCCGAGTATAAGAGTGGGAAGGTGGCTCTCTTTGGATTCTTCGTCGGACAGTGTATGAAAGCATCTGCAGGACAAGGAAATCCGAAAATATTTACAGAAATACTCCAAAAAAAACTCTCCTAATCCTTAGGGGAGTCTTTATTTATAAGAAAATACTCTTTTAATACTTGTAAGAATTTAACCCATGCAAATGGCGCTAAAGATCTACTAAAATCTATACCAGTATTCGCCGGGTTAGTTAGCAATATCTTTGTAAATGTAGTCATCCAATAGGTATTGTTCCATTTTTCCATAATCGTATCTATCTGAAGTCAAGGCGTATGGACTATTTTATCTAGTTGATCATTCGTCACTATTTTAAAGGCTACGAGATACTGACAAAAGTCAGCAAAAGTAGGAAGTTTTTTTTCATGAAAATCATGACTAAGTTGTCAAAGCTTCTCTTCAGTATAGTATGGAGAAATGAGCTCATCTACCATTCTAGGAACTCCGATCTCAGGAAATCAGGTTACTCAGGTGTTTCGAGAATCGAATTTATCTAAAGGAGCGCCTCTAGAAACTGATCGTAAAGTCATAATTTTGATCTATGAATATGAATGGGAAGTTGTGTATATTTTATATTAAATTATTGTAAAAGTCAATAAATTATGTTAAACTATTTACATGAAAAAACTTTTTCTCATCGCGATAATTACCCTCTTTTCTACAGAGACATTTGCCCAGGGAGTAGTCCTGAAGCCTTCACTCTCTCTCCAGATGGAGCGTCAGTCAAAAATCGACAAAAAAAACTACTTCTCAGAGAAGCGACTCAAGTCCCAGATGCGTCTCGCAGAGAAGAAAGCCGAAAAAAATGCCAAACTCGCACAAACAAAAACTCCAGTCAAGGCACCATCTCCAAGTATCTCAATCCCACACAGTCAACCTCAGATAAACCTCCCATCATATAGCGTGAACTCCACTATCCCTGGCGTCGACATGAACCGTGTCCGCGCTACCTATCTCTCATGGTACAACTCTACGAGAGCGAGTCTCTCTCTCGGTATGCTCAGTTTCGATAGCCGACTCGATACAACTGCCCATGACTGGAACATGGAGTTCGCGAAAGGAAGAGGAGAAAATCACCACAGGAGAAATCCTGGAGATAGTTACTATGACTTCGCTGTGATCGACGCATGGTTTCTCTCTCGCGGTATCAACCCAAAGGTGATAAACCGCGCGAAACACACGGAAAATGTCGGATACGGATACTACTCCTGTAGTGACTCTGACTGTACTGACGAACTCATCGCAAGTATCCGTACGACCTATGATTTCTTCATGAGTGAAAAAGGGAAGAGTTATGATGCACACTATCGTACGATCATACAGCCGTACTTTACGAAGATTGGGATGGATATCATCGTCGTCCCGAGTGAGAAGCGATACTATATGACTATTCACCATATCACGGAATAGATTGTTTCGTCATTCCTGCGTAGGCAGGAATCCATGTGAGTTAGATATAATTTATACACTATTTATAGAAAAATTCTCTTTTCTTTTGCAAAGGAGAATTTTTAGTATATAGTTATCCAATATTTTTTTCTATGCCACTCTTCGATACTGGACTCCCTGACTACAATCCAAATGCGCTCCCCGATATGAGAGCTGAGGTGCGTACTGCATGAACTCAAGTAGCAAAAATACTCTCCTGAAGTGTTACTCTTTGAGCCGAAATAAGACTAGCACTACCAGATGGAACTTTATATAGTTTTTGGAACCACAAAGAAGTGTTTGCTTCTCTTCTAAGAGTCTATCATGATACTACTGGAACAGCTCTCGATCCTACTATCGTGAGACTTCTCGAGGAAAAATGGGAAGAGTACAGAGTCTCGGGAAAACCAGTTATTTCTTTTGCTGAGATTATAGGATTTTTCAGAGCGACATGAGATACGAGACTCGAGAGATTTCTCAGACAGATTGAGAGCGCCTCGTCCAACCCTCAGGCACTTCTCACTCTCTCGACACAAAGTATGAGTCGTGAGGCAGAGAGATTTCGTCGATTTCTCAGTGAGCTCATCGCAAAAATAAATCCCGAAGAGCTCGCAAATATACTCTCACTCATCGGAACGATCAAAAGTCCTGCTGATCTCGAAAATATCCAAGCGAGACTCACGCCAGAACAAAGAGCAGAACTCGGAGAAATCATGAAAGATCCACGGAGTCGGAGATTATTTTTTCAGGATGTAGTACTGCGCATGACAGATCTCATCTACAGAGAGACCTGAGTCCGCATCGATGCGGTGAGTTTCGGTGGAACACGTCATGGCGATGGTGGTGCTGTAGTCTCTCTCCCTGGAAAAAATGGAAAACCTACCTACCTCATCATCACGAAACATGATATCACCGTAGCACCAACACTCGAAAGCGCTCTCGACACGCTCAGTCTCTCGAGAAAAAGTTTGGTCTTCACTCACTACCTCATCAATGCAAAATGAGAAATCCTCGGACAGATAGAAACTCCACTCTCACTCTGGATGCGAGCGAAGATATTCCCGGCAGAGCACCTCATCGAAGAGTGGGCAAAAAATCCAGAAAAAATACCAGAGTGATCAAGCATCGACATCAGGATAATGAATACTGGAACAAAAGTATCTCTCACAAATAAGACAAAAAATAACTGGTTTACTCAAGTAGGCATTTCTCTCGATGAAGTCCTCTGAGTAAAATCTACTACCGCCTCTGTCACTACTGGGTGGCAGTACAGGAGTGAAAGCAATACTCTCACAGTTCACGCATCTGCGAGTAAGACAAAGTTTGATACTCCATGATTTCGCGATACAGGGGCTTTCTCTCTTTGAGTAAACTGGTATAATACCCTCATCAAAAAATGAGGTTTCTCTCTCACATCATGAGGAAGTGCTCATATACTCGCTCAGGCCACAGCGTGAAACTGGAGAAATCCACAAACAGGAGAAGGCGCTATAAAAAATACGATACGAGCTGAGCAAATAGTAGAAAATTCAAAGTTCTGAGTCTCGATCGAAAGCGAGTATCAATGGGCACCAACGGATGTTACTCCAAATACATTTTATAAACTTTCTCTTCATGAAAGGGGATTATATCACTTCCTCCCGACAAATACATATGCACTCGATGTGAGTCATATCCTCGAAAATAGCGCAAAAATATGAGGAAACGCGAGCATATCGATCAGTCCACTTATGAATACAGTACGTTGAGATATTTTCTATACTCTTGGTAATATGAGCTTAGGTCTTTGAGGACAAAAAATTATCAGCAAAAATCCATTTATCACTCAAAGAACTCGGGTAGAGTGAGGACTACGTTATACACTTGATCCGAAAACACATTTCTCGATTTCGGGATGAAGAGAGACAAGATACTGAAAACCTACTCATACAGGACACGCGGAAATACATCATACATTTTAAAAATCCTCCCGAATACTCGGGAGGATTTTTCTATAGTATATTATACATCGAGATTGGCTACACTCGTCGCTCGTGACTGGATGAAGTGTTTACGTGGTGGGACATCCTCGCCCATAAGCATACGAAACACGGCATCAGCCCTCTCAGCATCCTCGATCGTCACACGGAACATCTTGCGCTGATCAGGATCCATCGTCGTCTCCCAGAGTTGCTCTGGATTCATCTCTCCGAGACCCTTGTATCGCTGGATACCCTCTGTCGTCACATTTTCTGTATCGATGATAGACTGTTTCTGGGCATCAGAATATGCATACCATGCCTGTTTTCCTTTTGAGAGTTTGTAGAGCGGAGGATTGGCGATGAAGATATGACCGTTCTCGACGAGCGGACGGAAATATCGGAAGAAAAACGTGAGAAGGAGCGTACGGATATGAGCTCCGTCGACGTCCGCATCCGTCATGATGACGATACGGTGGTAACGAAGACGTCCGTAATCAAATGACTCACCGATCGATGTACCGAGCGCGATGATGAGGTTCTTGATTTCCCCATTGGCAAAGACTTTATCGAGGCGTGCTTGCTCAGTATTCAAAATCTTACCACGAAGTGGGAGGATGGCTTGGAATTCACGATTGCGTCCTTGTTTCGCACTTCCGCCCGCAGAGTCCCCCTCTACGATATAGAGTTCACACTTGCTCGCATCCTTACTCGAACAGTCGGCGAGTTTCCCTGGGAGACCAGAGCCCTCGAGAGCACCCTTTCGGATGATGGTATCACGAGCATTGCGTGCTGCAGCACGAGCACGAGCGGCGAGGAGACACTTTTCGATGATGGCACGAGCTGTCTTCGGATGCTCAGAGAGGAAGTCATAAAATGATTCTCCCATGACTTTATCCGTCGTTCATTTTGCTTCTGGAGTTCCGAGTTTTCATTTTGTCTGACCTTCGAACTGTGGCTCTGGGACTTTCACTGATACGATAGCAGTGAGCCCTTCGACGACATCTTCATTAGCGAGGTTTTGGTCTTTTTCTTTGAGGATTTCTTGTTCACGTGCGTATTTATTGATCGTACGAGTCAGCGCCATCTTGAACCCGACGACGTGTGTACCACCCTCTGGAGTGATAACATTGTTCACGAAACTAATAGTTCGTTCGTTGTAATCATCTTTTTTGTACTGGAGAGCAACCTCGACCTGGATATGATCGATCTGTTTATCGACATAAAAGACATCTTCACCCACTGGCTCAACTGAACGGTTAAGATGGTGAACGTAGGATTCGATCCCTCACTCAAAGAAAAATCGATATTTCGAATTTTGAAACTCATCGACAAGCGTGAGGGTAATACCTTTTGTCAGATATGCTTGTTGTCTCAGGCGCGTACGTATCGTATCGTAGTCGAACGCAACCGTCGTAAACATAGTAGCATCAGGCCAGAAACGTACGACTGTACCGTGTTTATTGGTTTTTTCGCCTGTATCAGCAACCTGAGCATCAGGAACTCCGATCTTATAGGACTGAGTATAGACTTTTCCATCTTTGTGTACCCAGACTTGCATCTTGGTCGAGAGGGCATTCACCACAGAGGCACCCACTCCGTGGAGACCTCCTGAGACTTTGTATCCACTTTCTTCTCATCCAAATTTTCCACCCGCATGGAGTACGGTCATGACCGTCTCGAGAGCAGATTTCCCAGTCTTGGCATGGATATCGACAGGGATACCGCGACCATCATCCTCGACGGAGACTGATCCATCAGCATGCATAGTGACAGTGATATTTCGAGCGTGACCTGCCATAGCCTCATCGATCGAGTTATCGACGATTTCCCATACGAGGTGGTGGAGACCACGTTCGTCGGTCGATCCGATATACATCCCCGGGCGTTTGCGGACTGGTTCGAGACCCTCGAGGACTTGGATATTGCTGCTATCGTACGTATTTGACATAGAAAAAGGTGCTTAAATCAGGAGGAGTATACGAAAAAAGGGGAGAAAGTAAAACTTTTCTTCCCTTATTGATTTAGTCATTCTGAGTGAAACGAGAAATCTGTCCTAATTCTGTGTTATGTTGAGCCTAAAGTTTCATCGCATGGATGATCCGATCGCTCTGCTTCCAGTCAGCGTCAGTATCGAGAGAGAGATATGATGAGAGAAAATCCTTGAGATAATATGCATCGACCTCAGATGTGAGTGGTATATCGATGATAGATGCGAAAGATTTTTTTCCGAAAAGTCTGAGCATCACGAAGTCATCACCATTTTTGAGGAGAGTAAAGCGCTCGAAGGTGTCTATCTCGTAGCGAGTATTGCCGACCTCTATAGCACGATCAGTGATAGTGGCTACTGTTACTGGGGTAGCGTTATTTTCCATCAGGATGTAGACTCCCGCGAAGAGAAATGCTACGATAGACATGATATACACACCCTCGATGATGCCATAGATCACGAGGACGAGCACGATGATGAGTGCTATGACGTACCACTGTGGTGGACGCTCTTTCGAGGATGCAAACTGCCACTGTATCATGTGGTTTATGTATTAGTGGAGAGGATTTCGATGAGCTTGGTGAGGAGAAACCACGCGGACATAGCGAGGACAAATCCGAGAGCAGCTCACTTCATACCACCTTTCGCCTTGTCTACTCATGAGCTATCTCAGGTGATACCGCTCGCGAGCTGCATACGTACAGCATGGTAGATTAGTGCGACGACTGCGACAGAGGCAGCTATCCCCATGAGAAACTGGATAATAGAGACGATCATGAGAGGGATGTCGTTAATGTTTATATCACCTTTTCTGAGGTAGTCGCTACAAATTCAGAGAAGATTATCTGAACAGTATTTTTCTCAAGATGAAGGTGAATTTTGACCTGCAGATCATCACACAGTTGATTTGTTTTCTCATCATAATTCATTAATAGCTGATGTAATTTTACTATCTCAATTCTCCTCTGTAAGATCTGAGATTAGTTTTGTTTTTCAGTTATAAGTAACCTCCATAGAGCCTAGTTCTCATCTTAGGGTTATAGGTTTACCATTATAGTCACCCTGCCATCATTGAAAGCTTGGAGTTCATCGGACGCCTCAAATTTCTTTCATCACAACGGTGGTTCAATTTATATTTACCGTATTATTACTCGCAGCAAAAGCTCAAATTGAAGCAATAAACAGAATAAAAAGTATGGAAAGTTTAATGAATTTCATGGTTTCACTATATCACTTCACTTCAAAAAAACAAAATTTTTCACATCCTTTTGCTTTTTCATAGCCTTTTTATATACTCAGGATCACTCCTAATATGCAGAAATGGCTAAAAAAGTGAATAGCTTAGTGAAAATTCTAGTACGTTTTTATAGTGACGTTCTAGAAGAAGAAACTGTAGAAACTATGTGGGCTAGTGTGGTAGATGAGCAAAGTGGGCTCTATAAGATAGAAAATATACCATTCTATTGACCTCCGATCGCATCAGATGATATTGTACATGCAGAATATGATGAAGATGAAGAAATGTTAACCTTTCGAAAAGTGGTTGAATATTCTGGTAATTCAATCATACAGGTATCACTTCTAGGAAAAAAATGATTAAAAAATATTGATATCATCCGTGAACAGTTTCAAAAACTTGGCTGTACTTCAGAAAAGGTGAATGATACATACTTCAGTATGGAAGTACTCAAAAAAATGAACTATAAAAAAATAAAGAAGTTTCTCGATGAATTGGAAAAAGATAAAATAATAGCATACGCAGAACCCTGGCTCTCAAAGAAACATAAAAACCAAATATAAGACTTTTAACTTTTTTTCTATGAAAATCCCTCTTTCCTGGATATCTCTCTATACACCGCTTTCGACCCTCTTCGAAAAATACTCAACCAAAGAACTCGCTCACGAATACTCGATCCATACTGCAGAAATCGATGGGATAGAGGAGCACTTTCTGGATAAAGTCGTCGTAGGGAAGGTGATCTCCTGTGAGAAACATCCAGAAAGTAAAAAACTCTCTATCGTAGAGGTAGATCTCGGGACTCACGGTAAGACAACCATCCTCACCTGAGCGCCCAATATTATCAATGCCCTCTACGTGCCTGTAGCAATGGTCGGGGCAGTGCTCCCTGGAGATTTCGTCATCGGAGAACGTATGATGGCAGGGATGATGAGTCGTGGGATGATCTGTTCAGACGATGAACTCGGACTCTCACAGATAGAGGCAGACGGGATCATGATACTCGAAGAAACTTGGGAAAAGGATCTTCTCGAATCTATGGTTGGCAAATCATTTTTTGATCTCACGCTCCCATTTCCTGGACGAGAGGGGAAAGTGTATCACTATGCACTTCGAGATATCACATTTGAGATCGATAATAAATTTATCACCAATCGTCCTGACCTTTTTTCGATCATCGGGAATGCACGAGAGTTTCATGCTGTTTTCGATGTCGAGAAAACTGAGTACAGTAAGAAAAACGAACCTAATGCAAAAATTATCGATAGTATCATAGAGACGGATAAATGTCTCGCATTTCACACGATGGGGATGGAAAATATCACCGTCGGAAAATCTCCATGGGGAATATCCCTCATGATGGAACGTGCAGGTCTCGGGCCCAAGATGGACCTCGTCGATATCACCAATCTCATGATGACTGAGTATGGTCAGCCGATGCATGTCTTTGATGCGGATAAAGTGAGTGGAGCCATCCGTGTCCGTATGGCAAAAACAGGAGAAAAACTCCTCGCTCTCAACAACATCGAATATACCCTCACTGAAAACGACATGGTCATCGCCGATGACAAATGACCACTTTCTCTCGCAGGCGTGATGGGAGGACTCCACTCTGCAGTGAGTGAGACCACTCGAAATATCATCTGGGAATCTGCGTGTTTCGATGCGACGACGATACGCCTCACAGCACAGCGACATGCGATCCGTACCGATGCGAGCACGAGGTATGAGAAATCTCTCGATCCACTTCTCGCGGGTTCGACATTTCCTCGTGTGATCGAGTATCTCGAATTCCTCGGCAAAGAGATCAATATAGTATGAGTATCCCACTATCTCGATGAGTCTCAGGTTCGTCATATCACGATCGATGTAGACTATGATTTTATCGATATGAAAGCAGGGGTCACGATCCCTCATGATAGAGTCGATGCCATCCTCGAAAGACTTGGTTTTGGAGTCGCGAGCACAGATCAAACCATCACCGTCACTGTACCATCATGGCGCGCAAGTAAAGATATCAATATCAAAGAAGATATCGCCGAGGAGGTCGCTCGTGTCTACTGATATGACCATACACCACTGACAAGTCTCTCAGGAGGATTCTCGATCGCAAAGAAAAATCACGAGATAGCACTCCGTGACCTCACGCTCAGATACTGGAGTGAGAAATGATGGAACGAGGTCTATAGTTATTCGTTCTCGAGTGCTGCACTCGATGCACGTATCGGACTCACCGATATGAGTGATGCTGTCAGTGTCAGAAATGCCTACAACGAAGAGTATACTCACATGCGACGCTCTCTCGCTCCTCGTCTCGCGATGAGTGCGAGTGAGAACCTGAAGTACAGTGAGCATTTTGGATTTTTCGAAATCGGGAAAATCTATACCAAAGACCCCGTGAATACGCTCAATGATGATCTCTTGCAAAATATCGCGATAAAACCATTTTCTGAGAAAAAACGCTTCGCAGGAATCCTCATCTGAGGGTCGATGGAGAGACTCAGACGAGATATCGAGGGATATCTCATGGATACTCTCTGATATATACCACCGATCCATACGGGTACAAAGAGCGCCCTCTATCATCCGTGAGCAGTGGGGAATTACGCTCTCGATGACCGCATCATCATGACTTTCGGAGAACTGCATCCGATGGTTTCTGAGAGTTTCGATCTCCCGCGCGGGACACTCTCCTTCGATGCTGACTATGAACTCATCCTCTCGCTCATGCAGGATCGAGATGTGAGATTTGCGCCGATTTCCCGCTACCAGACGATCCCAAGAGAGCTGAACTTCGTCCTCCCGAGCCATACACCAACTGGTGACATCGCACGGGTCATAGATGCAGTACACCCATGGATCACCGATGTCCACGTCGACTCTGTCTACGAGGATGAGGCAAAAGTCTGAGCAGGGAAGAAGAGTGTCAACTTCGCCTTCACTCTGTCCAATCACGAAGCTACGATATCAGACGAAGACGCACTCATGGTGCAAAATCTCGTCATCGAGAATATGGCAGAGAAGGGGTACAACCTCAGAAGTTTATAAAATTAAGTTTACTCTCATGAAAAAAGTTGACCCGAAAGCAAAATCTATTTTACTTGCACTTCTTGGGAGCATTCTCATATGTATACTACTCTATACGTTTGGACTTACCTACGATAATTTTCCTAGCCATGATCACAGTGGCTATAATATGAAAATATGACCCGCAGGCTGAATCATCTTTGGGATAATACTTATATCTATTTTGAAATTGACTTGAGAGAGAAATTTATTTTTTCTGTTTTATCTATTTATTGTTACAGCAACATCCTATATCGTATCTTTTTTTGGAACATTTTTTGGTTGACTTTATTTATATCAAATAGGCTTTCTGTGAGAGTGAGTAATCCCTTTTATATGAGGGTTTATAGGTATTTTGTATATTTTTCTTTGGCTTTTACTTTTTGGATCTGATAAAACAAAAATCCTCTTAAAAATATGGTTTTTGATTTTATCTTGGACCTGAATTTGATTATTTAATATAATAATATTTACATCAGAAGACTATTATAGTACTATCTTTTTACATTTTTTGTGGCAATTCATAGTCATTTTTGCATTACTGTGAATTAAAAATGATTTTTATAAAAAAGAGTCTACAGAAAAATAAAATCCTTTCCTTTTTTCTCTTTTTCTGCTAATATAGGAGCATGTCAGAGACTCCTATCATCCCCGAGATAGACTATACCCACTGTGATACGAGGATGCGAGAGCTCATCCGCGAAGTCAGTGGATATATGATACGTGTCCATGAGGAGGAGATCGAGAAAACCCTGTGGGATACATATATATTCGCCAGAGGAGCGCATCATGGTCAGATGCGCAAGAGTGGAGATCCCTACATCATCCATCCGATCGAGGCGTGTTTTCTCCTGCTCCATCTGAAACCTGACCTCGTCACACTCCAGTCATGTCTCCTCCATGATGTGATCGAGGATACTGCATTTGATCGGAAGGAAATATCAGAAAAGTTCGGTGATGAAGTCGCATCGATCTGTGAGTGACTCTCGAAACTCTCCGCCATCAAGTATCGTGGAGAAGAGCGCACGATAGAGAGTCTCCGTAAGATGCTCATCGCGATGGTCGAGGACCTCCGCGTCATCATCGTAAAACTCGCTGATCGTCTGCATAATATGCAAACTCTCAGTGCTCACCCAGATCCCAAAAAACGTGAACGTATCGCCCTCGAAACACTCAATATCTACGCTCCGATCGCTGACCGACTCGGTATATTTCGTATGAAGGAAATGCTCGAAACAGAGTGTTTTCATGTACTCCATCCAGATGCCTATCAGAAGATCACCTGAGAGCTCGCGAGTCTCAGAGAAGAGCAAGAGTATTTTGTCTCAGAAGCGAAAAACATCATCAAAAAGATGATCCCAGAGAGTGTGCCAATCATCGATATTTCCTACCGTATCAAGGCTCCCTACAGTATCTACAAAAAACTCCAGCGCAAAGAATATAGCTATAGTCATGCACGTGACCTCTACGACCTCTTCGCGATCCGTATCATCACAGAAAATATCCCGAGGTGTTATGAGGTACTCGGCATCCTCCATAATATATTTGTCCCGATGCCAAAGCGGTTTAAGGACTATATCGCCCTCCCGAAAGAAAATGGCTACCAGTCACTCCATACCACTGTCGTCGGTCTTTTTCCAGAGGTGCGCTCCCAGCCGACAGAGATCCAGATCCGTACTCCAGAGATGCATATCCAGGCAGAAATCTGAGTTGCCGCCCACTTCGAATACGCAGAAAAATGATCAAGCGTAAAATCCAAAGACAGTTACTGGGTCCAGACGATCAAGAAAATCGTCGAAAATACCCTCGAAGGATGAGAATTTATGAAGGAAATGGACATGAATGTCTTTTCTGATCAGATATTTGTATTCACACCGAAAGGTGACATCATCACACTGCCAAAATGAGCAACACCGATCGATTTTGCCTATGCGATCCATAGTCGAGTGGGAAATGAACTCACGATCGCAAAGGTCAATGGTCAGGTCGTACCGCTCGACTCAGCCCTCCATAACGGTCAGAGTGTACAGATCGTGACAGACCCGCATAGAAAACCCAATCCGACATGGCTCTCCTTCGTCAAGACTCCAAAAGCTCGTGAACATATCAGACAGTTTATTAACCGTGAGGAGCGCTCATTTTTTATCGAAAAATGAAGATTTATCCTGAACGCTTACCTCGAGAAAAACTACGGACGTGGACTCGATAAAGAGCTCTCTCTCCTCAAAAATATCGATGGAAAAAACCTCGATACCAAACAAAAAGAAGATGTCCTCGTCCAGCTCGGAAACCTCTCTCGGAAACCGACGAGTATCCTCAGATCGATCAATGATGTACGATTTAAAGAACTCGAACTCGAGGAAAAAACAATCGAGAAAAAAGATGAGAAAAAATGAGAGAAAACAGGAAAAAGCGAACTCGATGCGCTCGATCATGTGATCATCGGAAAAGAGCGCAATATCCCTCATCGTATGGCAGCGTGCTGTGATCCAAAACCAGGACAGAAAATCGTCGGAGCGATCGGAAAAGGGATCGTCAATATTCACCGTTTCGACTGTGAGAACATGAAGCGTGTCTCGCTCGCACGGCGTATCCCTGCACGATGGAGCTCGATGAAAGTCGATGGTATCAGGATATCACTCGACCTGATATTTCAGGATAGGAGAGGTCTCTTGCGCCAACTCACTGATATTTTTTATCAGGCAAATCTCGACATCGAGTCAGTCTCGACAGAACTCCTCACAGGAGATAGAGTTCTCGATCATTTTACCCTCCATAGTGACGAGGAAGACTATTACCTCTATGAGCGCCTCATCGAACGTCTGCGTTTTGATATACCAGAGTTCATGGAGGGAAAACTCATCTCTATACAATAATACTCTCTATGAAACTCATCCTCTGACTCATCCTCATAGCTCTCGGTGTGGCCATACTACGCTATCGCTATCAGATCTATAACTTTACCTGAGAGTGGTGATGGGCAAACCAGTACCTCGGATCCAATGGCACGATCGTCGCGATATCACTCATCGGGATGATCCTCATATGAGCATGAGCTGCTTACCCGTTTGGAGCGTTTGATGGCTTTATGGATCCGAGATGACTCACCCTTCCTAATAAATAATCTTAAACATTATGGGAATAAATACATTTACCCCTGTAGGCCCTGTAGAAACGCTATGAGTACAGGTAATACAACAAGTAAGGGAAGTTACATGAAACCCTCTTAATCGCAGAATGTACCCTGAAGATTTTAGATCTATTTCTATTCAAATAGATTCTATACTAGATGAGTTAAAAGGTATTCCAGGAAGTATCAAAAAAGCGGTAAAAGACTTCATAAGTCATACTTTTACTATACCAAAAGAACGAAGAAAATATACACGGCAAATAGAGAATATAGCAAAAAGAGAGTGATTTTCGCTCAATATGGATATTCTATCCCAAAAGGTAGAAGAAATTTTCAAAGAAACAGAAAAGCAACTGCAAGATCCGAATAATACTAACGGATTTTTACAGATCATAAATCAATATTGGGAAAGTCAGGTATCTGATTTTTTATCAATATTTGGGAATCATAAGATCTACCATATAGCCATGACTGCATATGAAAAATCTCATAAAAGACACCTGCCACGAAAAAGTGAAATTAAACTAGCAAAAAGGAATGGGATTTAAAAGACATATATTTTCTTGCAAAAGTAAAAACTTTCTATAAAATCCCTCCGTTTTATTACTCCGATTCTATTTTGGGGTATCGCCAAGCGGTAAGGCTCCGGACTCTGAATCCGGCACCCTAGGTTCGAATCCTAGTACCCCAGCCATCAGTAATAAAATAAATCCCAGTTAAATCTGGGATTTTTTAGTGATTATTCTTCCTCCATGAGCCTGATCGTCGCTATCATATTGCGAGTGACGAGTGTATATGGATCGACATTTACATGTTTGGGATGAGATTTCCCACGTACGATCCCCATGAGGATCAGCGTCGGGACTTCGTCTTCGCTCACGATATCGAGAGCCGACGAGAGATCCTCTCTCACGTAGACATCAGCCTCATAGACGCTCATGAGCTTGGTCGCGAGGTCATCACTGATAGACTCTTTTACTCAGTCGACGACGATACCACCGATAGAGAGTCCATAGTCCTCGACGTAGTAGTCTTTTTGCTCATCGAAAATCTCGAGAAATCTGGGATTTGATGCGATTGTATCGTGATTTTCTTCGGTGATTTCGCTGCGCTCGATCGCACTATCATAGGAGAGAAACACATTGGGCGCGATCACATCTCCGATCTCGTGCACGACATCGAGACTCTCTCCAGCGTATGGGAGGTAGAGTCTATCTGGGAGAAATGTCTCAGCAAGAGTAGCTCCATCCTCACTCGAGAGAGGACGATCGAGGGCAACGAGGATCCATCCTCATTTCTGGTAAACATTTCCAAGTGGTGTTGGTTCTTTTTTCTCGAGGCCGAGGGTTTCGATATATTTTTCCTCCAGAAGAGGATCGTGAGTGGCGATCAGTCTGAGCATAATTTGATTTTTATCGTGAGAAGGATAGTATGGCAAAAGCCTAAAAAGTCAAAATGGATATCACCACTCTCATCGTATGAGCACTCCTCGGGCTCATCCTCGGTATGGCACTCATGCGCATACTCTCACTCTTCGAGAACAAATCTATCCGTCGAGATGCGGTCAAGTGATCGAAAAACCAGATCATATGAGAACTCTACGAAAAGATCCTCCCAGCGCTTCCTGATTTTCCATTTGCCCCGAAAGACATGGTATTTACAGGGAAAGCCTGCGACTATATCATATTTGACGGACTCTCAGAGTGAAGACTCAGGGAAATCATCTTTCTCGAACTCAAAAGTGGCAATGCCAAGCTCTCGAGAAATGAAGAAATGATCAAATATATCGTCGATCACAAACGTGTACGATTTGCTGAATATCGTATAGGAAGTGAGAAACGATAAAGAAGAAGAGTAAAAAGAAGAAAGTCTAAGTCTAAGATCGGAAAGAATTGATTTTTTGTACAAATCAGACTAATATAGTAACACTATTAACTTTATTCTTAGACTTAGACTATTTTATGCTTCTCTCCACTCGTTCACTCTCCTGATACTCCCTCGACAAGATTTTTCGCCTCGCGAAAAGTGCCTGACTCTCAGGGCTCGATCTCTCTGTCGACTTCGCACAGTTCGATACGATCGATGCTGGGTATCTCGATGAGCTCATGACTCGCCATGATCTCCGCATCGAGAGCATCACTGCACCAGAGCGCCGTATAAATAAAAAACAAATAGAGGTCGTCCTCGCACTCGCGAGTGATCTCGGCATCCCACTCGTGAGTCTCCATCCTCCACACAGGAGCGACCGAGACAAAGACTGGTTCGGAGATGGTATACGCACTCTCATGGCGAAGTATCCATCCGTCACGATCAATATCATCAATGCACCTCCGAAGACATGGCTCTTCGTCATCTCAGAGTATGGCGACGCACGCCCTGAGACGATCAAAAAAATCACCGAACATACTGCGCTTTCGATTGCCAATGTCGAGCCTGAGAGTGGAGTCGATCTCATGAAGACGTTTACTCTCCTCGGGAATACGATCACGCTCACGTACCTCTCAGACAAGACCGAGGAAGCAACAGGACTCTTCCCAGGAGAGGGAAATATGCCACTCGAGAGTCTCCTCATCCGCATGAAGGAAGCCTGATATACATGAGTATTTGCTCTGGATGTAGACCCTCGTACACTCGATGCAGGAGATGATGAAGCCGTGGAGAAAAACCTCAAAAAGGCTCTCACATTTCTCGAGAAATACAGCGCATAATAAAATCCTCCGATCGGAGGATTTTATTGAAGATTTTTTCATGTGATTATCGCGATACCATCTCAGGAGCTTCTTTGGGATGGTTGTTCTCCATGAGAACCATCGAGGATATAGATGAAGAGACGTACTGAATTGCAAGCAAGTTCGACAGCTCAATTACTGAATTTTTTTACTCGATCAGAAAGTGGCGAAAATGCTTCAGTAATTTGTCTCATAGAAAAAATTATTTTGCGAAAATATTCATCTCTCTGAGTTTTCACTCGACTCGTCACTCGATCTCGAGGCGATCTTTCATGAAGATATTCCCTTTCTGAGCGAGGATAGAGAGGACGAGTTTGTCGTTGTATTCGAGACGATTGGTGAAGTCAGTGAGACTCATGATCGCATATTTCACCTTCTTTCCGAAAAATGTTTTTTCGAGAAAATTATTGAACTCGATCTTATCGAGCTCTCCGATGATAAATATATCGACGATATTATTGGTAGATTCATTGCGAAAATCGAGAATACTCTCAGAAATCGTCACGAGATCGAGATTTTTGCGTCACTTAAAAAACTCTTTTATCGGAGTCATAACATTGTATGACTTGAGGAACATATCCTTGATCTGCTCATAGATCGGACAATTTCGGTTCATGGAGTAATATTTTTTCTTGTTTTGTTCATAGGACTTGAGGATCCCGAGGTGTTCGAGGTTCATGAGCTCACGACGTACAGCGTTGATCTGCTCATCAGTATCACGACAGAGTTCACGGATAAAGAACCCTGTCGAAGAGCGAGAAACAGTATCCTCTATGACGAGTTTTTCGAGAAGCTTGACGCGAGATCGCGATCCAAAAAGTTTGACGAGATCCAAGGGGGGAGAAGAAAAAACTAACTAACGGCGAGTATATCGTAAAAGAAGGGAAATGCAAGCAGAAATCTGATACGAGAAGGTCTAGATTTATTTTGCCTTTTGGATAAGAAGTTCTTTAAAAAGAGGGAATACCGCTCTTGCACATTTCTGAGCATTCTTTTTCGTCAGTCTCTTCTTTGCCAAAAAAAGAGTTTTGATCGTATCATGATCGATACCACAGATACGCATACTTCAAAGCTCTTCGTAGGTGGTACGAGCGTGACTATGTTCAGTATCGATATGAGTATCTGATCCGAGACGAGACGCGATCAGTCGCTCAACTCGCAAAGAGACATGGGCAAGAGGAGGAACATATGCATCGAGGAGTAAGTGTACTTTCTGAGAAAACTGTCTGTATACTCTCACGAGGATTCCTGATCATGATGATCATTCATGTTCTTTTTCGAAATATGAACTATAGAGTCTCTGTATCGTAGAGTCATTCTCTATGAGAAGTCTCAAATCCCGTATAAACAAGATATGCGCCTCTATGGAGTCTGAATGTTGCGGAACTACTTCTTTTTCTTCGTCAATAAATTGATCTGGAAGGGAATGAGAATGCATATAATAAATAGCTATGACTAGGAGTATAGCACAAAACCGAATATTTCAAAAATTTTCTCGACTTTTTGGCGTATTTCTCTATACTCCCGAACATGTGAAGCCTCAATCCCGCACAACGCGAAGCAGTAGAAACTATCAACTGACCACTCCTTATCAACGCATGAGCATGATCAGGAAAAACGCATACTATCACTGAAAGAGTGGTCTCTATGATACGAGAGAAAGGGATCGATCCGAGAAGCATTTTTTGTGTCACGTTTACCAACAAGGCTGCCCGAGAAATGCGTGAACGTATCGCCCGACGACTCGGCATCGAAGTCAGTCCGACCAATCCGTTTCGCATCCCATGACTTCCGACGATCGGGACATTCCACTCGATCGCGTCATTTTTTCTCAGGATGTTTATCGACCGTATCGGCTATGGAAAGGACTTCATCATCTATGATGCTGATGATTGTCTACGCACGGTGAAGGAGATCATGAAGAGTCAAAATATCGATGATAAGGAATTCAATCCTCGTGGTGTCCTCGCGATAATATCAGATGCGAAGGGAAAAGGCATGAGTCCGATCGAGTTTAGTGCGACGGTCGATAGTTATTTCTCCTCGATCGTCCTCGAAGTCTACAAGGCCTATAGTGGGAAGATGAAAAAAGAGAATGCTCTCGATTTCGATGATCTCCTCCTCTGTTTTCGCCAAATTCTCGATAATGCAGAAGTTCGCGAATACTTCCATAACCGTTTCCAGTACTTCATGGTGGATGAGTACCAGGACACCAACCAGCTCCAGTATGAGACAGTCCGTATCCTCGCAGGCCAGACCAAAAATCTCTGTGTCGTCTGAGATGACTGGCAAGGAATTTACTCATGGCGAGGGGCTGATATTTCCAATATTTTGAACTTCAAACGCGACTATCCTGAAGCTAAAGTAATCAATCTCGAAGAAAACTACCGCTCGACTCAGGTGATCATCGAAGCAGCCAATGCTGTCATAAAAAACAATATCAACCAGATGAAGAAGACACTTTTCACGAGTAATCCTCTCTGAGAAAAGATAGTCCTCCTCGAAGGTCTCGATGAAAAACACGAAGCAGAACTCATCGCAACTCGAATAAAGGAGTCTCCGAGTGAACAGCACTCTGACTTCGCTATCCTCTACAGAACCAATGGTCAGTCACGCCTCCTCGAAGAATCTCTCATCCGAAAAAACATCCCCTATCGTGTCTACGGTGGAGTGAAATTTTATGAGCGTAAAGAGATAAAAGACATTCTTGCGTATATTCGCATTATATTCAATCCGCTCGATAGTGCGAGTCTCAGGCGTATCATCAATGTCCCAGGACGCAAGATCGGAGAAAAATCTCTCGAGAACTTCATCGAGATCCTCGAGCGTGAACATATGGATATATCCCAGATCGCCGAAGAACCGATGATCCTCGAGTCACTCTCTGGGATCGGCGCTACGGGGATCAGATCATTTGTCCATCTCTACAAGATGCTTCGAGATATCTCAAAGACAGAGAGTGTAGCAGAACTCATGAAAAATATCATCACCAGGACAAGCTACGAATCCTATCTCAAGGAAGAATACGGAGAAGATGAATATGAAGGCAAGCTCGAAAACCTCGAAGAGTTGGTCAATATGGCATCACGCTATGACGGGATGACCTATCCAGAAAACCTGGCTTCATTTCTCGAGGATATCGCCCTCATCACTGACCAAGATAGAGACAACGAACAAAAATGAGAAAATGATAACGGACACGTATCTCTCATGACGATCCATCTCGCGAAGGGTCTCGAGTTCCCGACGGTATTTATCGCGGGGGCAGAGGAGGGTATTTTCCCACACTCTCGTACTCTCCTCGATGCACGTGAGATCGAGGAGGAACGTCGTCTCATGTACGTCGCGATCACACGAGCAAAACACGCTCTCTATATATCTCGAGCTCATGAGCGCTATACCTATGGAAACTACTCGGCCAATCCGAAGAGTCGATTCGTGAAAGAAATCCCGAACGAATACCTCCATACTGAGGAAAATAGATGAAGTGCACAGAGTATATTCGGCGGAGGCGGTAGCGGTTTTTCGAGTATGAATGATCTCTTTCGAAAGAGTACAGGAGAACAAGCCTTTCCCACAAAAGTAGCAAAGATAAAAAACGATACTTCGAGCTTCGCACTCGGAGATAGAGTAGAGCATGCTCAATATGGTGTCGGTACGATCGTATCACTCGCATGAGCCGTCGCAGATATCGCGTTCTCCTGAGTCGGCGTGAAAAAGATGAATGTAGAGATTGCGCCAGTGAAGAAGATTTAAGGAAGAATTTGTTCACGATTCTCCCTATTGAGACCTATATGATAATCTTTTATATGATTAATGCGAAAAAAACAATACTCAACAAGACGTATTACTTCTTTAAAAGAAATAAATTTCTTTGTATTTCAGTATGAAAATGTTAGGCCATCTGTTGATCTAAGATGGCTTTTATCCATAGGACTTCGGACTCTTCATTCTTTATTAGTTACATATACTCAGACTTGTGTAAAATCTCTATCTTCAGAGAAAATACCAAATAAAATATCGTAAATTTTCTGCAAAGCAGGGTGAACTTGTAGGTTTATCATATTTTCAAGATGTACAAAATCTGAAAGATACGTTGTTCACTGAGCAGATATCGAAGAGCGATAGGTATATCTTTTTGATGAAGATATTGCTTTTTTAGAGATATACGTATAAGAAAATGGAGTTATTATAGCTGATGCGATTTGATCAGGATAATGCCAATGTGTATCAATTGGTAATCACTTTGGCTTTAAAAATCTACTCAAGCTATCTTTTATTTTTATGGTAAATTCTTTATCAAATCTATTTATGTCTGTTATATCAGGAATACCATTTCTGCCAAAAAAGGTTGTTAAAATTCATTGATTTCAGAAGTGACGAGCCGTTTGAAGATCTGGTGCAGCATCTTTATTATACTCATTAGTATAAATTTGTTGCGCATGAGCAACTTGAATAAGCGTATATTGAGCATCTTTCTGTTCTCTCTTATTCGAAGTATTCATTAAAATAATCGGCGAGCTCACTAATCTAAGGCGTTCTCCTATACTAAGAATATTTGCTGATATTGGCCCTAGAAAATCTAAGCTCACTACATCAAAGACTGTATCTTCTGTCTCTAAGATTTTCTCAAGCTTTCCTATTCGTACTTGTATCCCATATTTTTGTGCATTTCATAGAAATCGCTCTATAATTTCAGGATCTTTTTTCCCTCTCACTATACCTGCCTCCACTCAAACAATATTCTCTGGAAGAAATCAAAGTTCTAGATAGAGAGGAATTTCGAGGCATTCAATGCCAGGAAGGCAAAGCACTTTCATCCCCTTTCTCTTAGCTGGATCGGTATTTTGGTCGATAAATTCTTTTAGTTTCTGTCGCCATTTATTTTTAATCTCATTATTGTAATTTACAAGAGCTCACATTCATTCACCACTTCTTCTTTCATTTAAATGGTCCGCATCATCTGGAAACTCTGGAAGTATTCTTTTTATATCGTCAATTGTTGCTTCTGGAAAACAGTCAAAAACATCTGCTAAAAATGATTTTCTTTGATCATTATCACGAAGATTGAATTCATTTGCAAGCTCATATATGAAACTCGTATCGATCAAGTCTCAGTCTAGAATATGAATTGTTGTGTTTTCTTTTGTAGTAAGAGTGTTCACATGTGGCACTTCTAATTCTACATGATGTTTTCAGAGAGATATACTACCATCATCTCATAATTTCCAGGCTGTCAAAGCTCATATAGTATGTACACTCACGTTATGCTGAGTAGCCATCTCTCTTCTTCTCCTTTTCTTTTCTTTCTCATCGATTCAATCTTGCACATAGCGACGTATAGATAATTTTTCCTCTTCTCAAAGAGTCCTAATATCTTTTATTTTTTCTAATTTCTCTCATAAGTATTGAAAAGCATTGCGGAGAAATTGTTCAAGAATTCAAGGATCGCAATCATAATAATCAGCCATTGCTTCTATATCTAGGTAGTAATCATACTTCAAATCAGCAGAATGATCATTCATAACTTCTCGAAACTCTGTTACAATTTGAACACGAACCTCTTCTGCAAGCCATGCAATATTAGTGATTTTATATACTCTATTTTGGGTGAGTTCCTGTCTTGTGGATATTGGAGAGTTATCTCATAGAGGCTTTTGACTATTTCTTCGCATTGTTTCATGAGCCATGAGTGAGTTTATGGTTCACTCTGAAACATTATATTCTATAGCAATAAATCTTTTGACTTCTGGTTTATCTTCTCATGCAGATGCTACTCTAGTGATAATATCCTGTTTTTCTTGAGGTGAAAGATCTGATCAAGTTCTTAACTCTAATACGTCTGACATGATATATTATATGTAAAAAAATATGAATTATAATATATAATAATTCATATTTAGCAAGTTTTATATTTCTCTATATTTATTTCCCGATTTTCACAATCTGGAATGTTCCTGTCTTTTTTGTCTTAAAGGTGACAACTCCGTTTTTCACTCGAGTGACGATAATTCGAGATTTTTTTCATCTCTTGTTCACGACAGAGACGAGGACACGAGTACCATGAGGAAGGGAAGTAGTTATCGTAGTAACTCATCCTGATGATGTCACACCAGAGCTCGTGATATTGAGCGGGATAGTCGGAGCAGGCATGCTACCAGTACTCGTAGTCGGTATAGCAACATATGACCCGCCGCCGCCACCTCCTCATCCGCTCGTGCTCACTATCGATGTCTCTGTATATCCTACGAAGACGGATGCAGCACATGTGTAGATGGTAGCGAGCCCGCCACTGACGGTAGCTACCGCTCCAGGGTTACTCGAGATACCATTGGTACATGTAGAGTTCGGATCACTCGAGAGGCCAGTCGTGACATAGGTCGATGTACCTCCATGTTTTACCTTCACGGAGATCGTAGAACCCGAATACCCAGGAACTGGTATCTGTATCTTGATCGGTCGACTGAAGTAGAGTCCCGTTCCAGAGATACCGAACTCGAGAGCACCAGTTGGTGTCTGGTTCGATGAGAGTCATCCTGTCACTGTCACAGAGAGAGTGTTAAGGAGAGTAGCATCAAATACACTTCCCGAAGTACTCGTGATCACAGTACCACTCGGTATGACACTTGTACCACCGCTCGCAGAAGTAAATACTACTGGCGCCTCGACAACAAGCCTCGTCGTAGCTCATAGGCTCACTCCTGAAAACGATGTCACTCCTGAGAGAGTCGCTCCAGAAACACTGACAGGAGAGGAAAATGGACTCGAACTCCCACTTTCTGTGATGATTACCACACCTGTTCCGATATTTCCTCAAAGATCAGTAGCCGTTACGAGGATAGTATTGGTGCTATTTTGTGTGAGTGGGACAAATGCAGAAAATGCACCTCATACTGGAGTCACAGTTACTGGACTCGCTCATCCAGTAAATGAAACAGAGAGACCACCTGATGTACGACCACTGATCTGGTAAACATTGGCATCGATAGTCACTGGTGTCGTCGTGAGAGAGACTGTAGGGACTATCGTATCGACGACAGTGACAGTACGAGTTCCAGTTGCTGTATTGCCAGCTGTATCTGTTTTTACGTAGTTGAGTGTCTTGGTACCGAGTGTAGAGAGTTTTGCGAGCTCACTGCCTGTCAGTGTGATCGTACCAGAACCGTCGACATCATCCGTCCATGTTGCTCATGAGTCACTATAGGCGAGATCGAGTTCTATAGTGAGAGGATCGCTTCAGAGGACAGTGATCGATGGAGCTGTTGTATCTACGACATTGACGGTACGTGTGATGGATCCGCTATTTCAGGCGAGATCTATCTTTTGGTACTCGAGAGTATATGTCCCGAGGAGGTTCGTATTGACTGATCATGAGGTTGCGAGGATGGTACCCGTTCCATCACGGTTATCGAGCCAAGTTGCTCCTGGATCAGTATAGACAGATCCATAGGTGATCGTTTCTAGAGAAGATCCGAGAAGTGAAACCTGTGGAGCAGTAGTATCTGGAGTCGGGTAGGTGACATATGAGTCAATACTAAATGCCTGAGTATCGAAAGTTCCAGAACAGAGAACTCGAGTTGTTTGATCGACACAAGTGATATTAGGAAGAGGAGAGAGATTGTATGCAGCGACGATACCAGCAGTCACATCACTCACTGTATCACTCGCCTGAGCTGTGTACGTATAGGCAGGATATCCATCGATAACCATATTATATATTTCTCCAGATCCGACATTCGCTGGGACAAATTGGGCTTGCTGAACGAGAGATGTAAGTGGCGATTGTCCATTTACCACTCATACAACCATAAATGCATCCGAAGAATCAAAAATACTGTTCGTGTAGTTGATATTCCCATCGTTTGTGTTTGTTCGTGTAAATACCACATCACGACCACCAGCGCTCGTTATATCGAATGCCTTCGTACTTGTTCCATTAATATTGAGATATCCTCGAGCAACCATAGCATTGGCTATCGTTGTGGGAGTTGCTTTTGTCGTAAATGCTGTAAACGGGTCAATAATAAATGCTCCTGAGTTTCGTATGATTTCTGTACCATTATATGCTTCACATTGACTTATATTCAGTGAAGAACTATCGAGAAATATCCCATATGGATAAGCTGGAGTTGGTCCTGGCTGATTAAAACATTGTGTGGAAGTATTATTGAGTGCAGGAAATGAATTAAGACTTCATCACATGCGTATAGTGATTGATGCATTTCTCGCAACTCGTCATTGTTGGTTTGCTTGGATAATATTCGAAGTAAAACTCCCATCGACAGAGTAAGGCAAAATAGCATATACCGATCCCTCGAGCGATCAGAAAAAAACAAAAATCAATGAGAAAAATGCAACAATTCTCTGAAAAAAAGTATTTCACATATAATAGATATAAAATTAAAAATACCCCCACATTATGGAGGTATTTTGAAATAATCAAAAGAAAATTCTTACCTGTTTTTTATACTCTCTCGTCTTGTATTTTTCCCATCTTTCCCTCCTCGAGATCACGGAATGCCTCCATAATCTCCTCTCTGGTATTCATGACGAATGGACCGTACTGCACTACACTCTGACCGAGAGGCGCACCACTCATGATGAGAAATCTCGAAGGAGACTTTCCACTGAGCGAGAGAGTGTTTCCAGCCTGAGAAAGCCGTACCATATCTCCATCTTCGAGAGTTTTTCCCTCTACATCTCCACCACCAGAAACTACGAGGACATAGGTGTTGTTTTTCTCTGGGAACTCGAAACTCAGAGTTTGCTCAGAGTCAAAAATCACATCATAGAGCTCTACCTGAGAGAAAGTTTTCGCTATTCAGTGTTGTTTTTTTATGATTCCTGTACCACTATCTAAGATGAGTTCTCAAGCGATAACTCGTACTTTTCCGCCATCAAACGGAACGACTGGTATATTTTCACGCGTAAGTGCCTGATAGCGTGGCGGGGTCATCTTATGCTCACGTGGGAGATCGACCCAGAGCTGGACCGCATGCTGGACTCATCATGCACGAGCAAATCGCTCAGTCATGAATTCATTGTGCAGGAGTCATGAGCCTGCTGTCATCCACTGTACCTCATCTGCTCAGATCGTACCACCGTGTCAGGCAGTGTCCTGGTGCTCGACTTCTCATGAGTAGACGATGGTCACCGTCTCGAACCCTCTATGTGGGTGAAATCCTACTCCTGGTCTATGTCCATCGGGCTGTGGGTCGAGCGTCCATGGACTATTGTAATCAAGCATGAGAAATGGACTCGAAAGCGGACTCATCTCACGCCCATATCCAGGGATATACTGTGCGACGCGAAATCCATCTCCGACCATATGATGCTGACGTGGGTGTTCGAAATGTGTAATAGTTTTATTCATGAGCTCATTATAGAGAGCTTTTTAGAGAAATCAACTTTATTTTATAAACTATCACGAAGTTTTGAGCTCTTCCACTTCTCCACTTCATATCCACCTATTCGCACAATCTCTATAGCAGGGAAGAGCTCATGAATCTTGTCTTCTGGAACTCGCTGGTCATATCAGAAAGCGAGGATATGAGGTGAGTATTCACGAATAGGGGCAAATATATCGTGCTCGTCTCCGAGGATCACCGTCGCATCTGGGAAGACTTTCTCTACTGATTTTTTCCGTGAGAGCTCATCATGGATCGGATGTCGTCATTTTCCATGAGCCACTCTGGCATCCCGAGCGATCACCACGATGAGCCCATCACCATGCCGAGCTGCCTCGGTGAGGTAGTGGATATGTCCAGGATGGAAGAGATCGAATGTCCCGAAGGCCATAACTCTGCGATTTTTCGCAAGTGAATGTGAAGATCGGGTGAACGACATAAGAAAGTATAACGTCAACAAAAAGGAAAAACAAGTCTACGAATACAAAAGGTGAACAATTTTACAAAAACTTTTGACAAGATGTGGTGGCGAGAGTACATTCCATAACACAATATCTAGTGTCTCTATGTGATACTCTGTCTCATTTTCATCCCAAATATTCGATCAGTAGTCTAGCGAGATTTTTTCTTTTCGCAAGAAGCATGCTGATCGTTTTTTTGTTTTTTTCTTTACTCTCTCACCTTTCACTCCCATGCCCCCTCAGAAGATCCGCCGTCGAAATGATGAAGTCGTAGATTTCGATCGAGCTCGTATCGAAGCTGCTATCGAAGCTGCCTGTGTATCATGTGGCGAGCCAGATCGCTCATTTATTCCTGTGGTTACTGACTTTATCGTGCGAGATATCGACCATGTCTATGGAGATATCTTCGTCAATCGTGTGCCATCAGTCGAGGACGTCCAGGATATCGTCGAGCGCAACCTCATGAAGTTCAATAAATTCGAAGTCGCAAAAACGTATATCATCTATCGCGCTGAACGTCAGGAGGAACGTGAAGAAGCTCATGAAAAACTCGTAAAGAAATTCGAAAAAAATGGATTTAAGGTAACAAAATCAAGTGGAGGAAAAGAGGATTTTGACTTCGAAAAGATCGAAAAGATGTTCCAACATGCTGTGAAAGGATATGAAGATGTCTGTAGTTTCGATGAGCTCATGGAAGCGTTCAAGAAAAATATCGTCGAAGATATGAAAACAGGGGATATCGCGAAACTCCTCGTGAAGACCTGTATCGATCTTGTCACCGTCGAGAACATCGCGTGGGAACATATCGCAGGACGACTCGCGCTTTTCGACCTCTACAAGAAAGCAGGGAAGAACCGCGACATGAAGCAAGCTGACATATACACAGCGAAATCCTATGTCCCATTTTTCGAAAAATACGTCGAGGAGAAACTCTACTTCGAGGACTTCCTCAAGTACTACTCAAAGGCTGACCTCGAAAAAGTAGGAGAATACCTCGCGAAGCATGGAAAAGCGCGTGATATGGAGTATGGGTACACAACTGTGCTCTCACTCTCGAAGCGCTACCTCGCAAACCCGAACAAATACGTCCGTGAGCTCCCACAGGAGATGTATATGGGAGTCGCTCTTTTCCTCGCGATCCCTGAGAAAGATGAGGATCGTCTCGCGTTCGCATTTCGGGTCTATGACCAGTGTAGTCAGCAGCACATCTCCCTCCCGACTCCGACACTTATCAATGCTCGTACCAATTTTTACCAGCTCACGAGCTGTTTCAAGATCAATGTATCAGACGATCTCCGTGCCATCTACCATGGTATAGAGAACATGGCACAGATATCGAAATACGGAGGAGGGATCGGATCATACTGGGGACACATCCGCTCACGTGGTGGATCGATCCGTGGTATCGAGAATGCCTCAGGAGGTGTCATCCCATGGCTCAAAGTCGTCAACGATACCGCCACTGCCGTCAATCAGCTCGGTGCTCGTCTCGGTGCGATCTCTGTCACACTCGACGTCTGGCATCGTGATATCTATGACTTTCTCGATATGCAGACAGAGAGTGGAGATATCAGGTCCAAGGCTTTTGACCTCTTTCCTGCGATCTCCGTTCCCGATCTCTTCATGCGTCGCGTCGAAGAGGATGGTGACTGGACACTCATGGATCCACATGAAGTCGCGGGACTCTACGGTCGTCGTATCGAGGATGCCTTCGGAACTGATTTCGAGATTTTCTATACAGATGCCGAGCAAAATCCGAAACTCAAACTGAACAAAGTCATCAAGGCAAAAGACCTCTTCAAGACATTTCTCAAGTCTGCGGTCGAAACAGGTATGCCATATGTCTTCTTCCGTGACACGGTCAACCGCCTCAATCCAAACAAGCACGCAGGAAATATCTACTCGACGCAGCTCTGTACTGAGATCTGTCAGAACTCTTCACCGAGTGAATTCATCGAAGAGAAACATGAAAATGGAGAAGTCACACTCCGCTACAAGATGGGAGATACCGTGACATGTAACATCGCATCGATCAACGTCGCAAAGGTAAATACTCGCGCCCAGATGAAAGAGACGGTTCCCGTCATGATGCGAATACTCGATAATGTCGTGACGATCACGAAATATCCTCTCGCTGAAGCAGAGCGGACAAGCCTCCGCTACCGCCCAGTCGCCCTCGGATACCTCGGTCTCGCTGAGTACTTCGCGACGCACTCGCTCGCCTATGACTCACCTGAGGCACGCACAGTCGCAGACAAGATGTTCGAAGAATTTGCCTGGGAAGTCTACCGCACATCGATCGATCTCGCGAAGGAGCGTGGACACTACGAACTCTACGCTGGATCTGAGTATGATAAGGGCATCCTCCTCGGTCACGATGAAGGATGGTACCTCACTGAGACGACGATGAAGGATGAGTGGAAGACAATATTTGCTGACATGAAGAAATATGGTGTCAGATTTGGTTACCACTTCGGACCAGCACCGAACACATCGACTGCAGGTATCGTCGGTACGACGGCAGCCCTCCTCCCGATCTACAAGAAATACTTCGTCGAGACCAATCTCTCTTCTCCGACGATCCGTATCGCTCCGAAGCTCAACTCTGAGAACTTCTGGTACTACAAAGAGTACGTAAACATGGATATGAACGATGTCATCGATATGATCTCTACGGTCTACAAGTGGATCGATCAGTCGATCAGCTTCGAGTGGATGATCGACCCAGCGAAGGTATCTCCTCGCGAACTCTATGGATACTATATGAAGGCATGGAAGCAGGGAGTGAAGACAGTCTACTATGTACGATCACTCTCGAGTGAGGTGAGCAAGGAAGGATGTGTGAGTTGTAGCTGATAATTTTTGTAAAAAAAGATATGTGTAATACAGAGCAAGCTCTTTCATATTTTCGACAAGTAAGAAGTCAAATCAATACATTCGATAATTTCAAGCAGAATAAAAATGGTCTATTTTTCGAATACCAATCAAATATTAAGCTTTTAGAAATCCTCACTTGCTATCAACCAAATTTAAGAGAAATCTTAAAAAGATATTCTAGTCTAATATCTGTACAAAGTCTTTCTAAGAGTATCCATAATGATAGATATCTTGAAATACGACAATGAATCGACTTCATTATATATCAACTCAAAAACTGATATATAAAACCTGTATCTTTAATGAAGTTATTTCTTGAAAAAGTTGATATTAAACCTTCTATCAATATAGCATGACTAGTTAGTGTGGAGTTAAAATAAGCTCAAAGATTTTTCTTTTGCATTTTCCCTGATCGAAATATAATATTCCTGCTTATTTCATTAACTAAAATTTGCATGAAAAAAACTGCTATTATCGTGACTTCTGTTATTATTTCTTCAATCTTTCTCGTAGCTGTAGAATCTGTATCTGCTCGATGATATGGATATAGAAGCTCTGTAAGTGGAAGATACACTACAAAAGGTTATGCCGATTCCCATAAATCCACGACTCAAAGCTACCGACGTTAAAACCCTCAATCCACCTCCTCGGTGGATTTTTCTTTTGCATTTTCTTTCTTTTGGAGATAATACCGACATGGAGTGACTACCGAAGTTCTTTTCATCTGAGCAAGAAGAGAGAGCTATAACCGATGCAGTACGGTGACTATTTCATGATCTCGCACTAGAGGGGATTGATACGACATTTCGACCTGTACTGTACTATCACCCAGAGATGGATGCGATATTTTTCTCACGAGAAAATATCTCTACATATATGAGTGGCCATAGTGCGATATGAAGAGATGGCAGTATAGAACTCGCTCTTGATCGATTTTTTCCTGATCCGATAGAGACTATGCGAGGCATGCCAAAAGTGAGAGAAGTCGATCAGATTTTACCACAGGGTTTGTTTTGGCAGTTTGCAAATAGTAATGAAGGAGAAACTACGATACCAGGGCGCAAGAAAAGTATCGTAGGATTTATGATCAATGGTGTGCAACAAGAAGAGTGGGAAAGACTCTCGGGAAGATCAGGGAAAGATATGCGCTTCTCAGAGGAACAAAGTGACCGAATTATACAACTCATGTTAGAGAGATTTGAGCGTGAAAAAACTGTCGACAAACAAAGAGCTCTTAATCATCTCTCCTATATTTTTAGCTCTCCCGATACTATCTAATGTCCATCCTCCCTCCGCACGAAATATTTCTTGACGAGCTCTTCGACCATATCGCCCGAGATGGGATCGATGTATCATCATATAAACTCGATCATCTCTGTTACCGTGTAGCGACACTGGAGGAGTACTGTGCTATGAGAATAGTCCTTAGCAACATGGGGATACTCCTGACTGAGGCAGAGATCGACGGACGACCAATATCGACCTATACACTCACTATTCCTCTCGTCTATCAGGATCGTACGGTCAGACTCGTCGAGCTCCCAGCACCTAAACAATCAATCTCATACAAAACTGGATGGGAACATGCAGAGTTCGTCGTCGGAGAAGATCCAAGGATATGGATGACACGCTACCCTCATCTCGATTGGGACACTCGAGCCCTCTCGAAGTCAGTCAACTCAGACGTGAGTAGGAAATATGATGCGATGTGCGTCAAGTTTCACGAGTACCCACTCGATTATGTGATAGAGTATTTAGAATAGTCCTGATATTTATTTGACAATATATTTTAGAATATATACTTGACGTACTATAAGTAATTTTTATGTGAGATAGTAACGTTTTGATATTTTCTCCTCGTAATAATGCTAATCAGTGAGCAAGAACCGATAGACTGAGTTCAAAAGTAGGTGCTACTGTAGTTGCCATTCATGAAGAACACAACTTATTTTGGGATCGACTCGATAAACCAGCAGAAGAAACTGCGATACGATTTTTTGATATTCTGAATAGAGTAGGGGAGGTAGATTTCTTTTCCGAATGAGAAGTGTACTGAGATTACTCTCTCCTACTAACACAAGATCCCAAAACCAAAGAAACTGCAGAAATATCAGCCTGACAACTTGTTCTCCTTATAGAAAAAACACCGACACGAGAGATAGAGAACTATGAGCAATACGTATGGGATATTTTTAGAGGACTAGGGATAAAGCTAAAACCACATATGACAGAAGGAATTCCTGATTTTCCTCTAACTTTAGATAAACTTGATGGATATCATCCTGAAAAAATCATAAACAGTGAAGATAGCATATATACTGTATTTTTGATCGGGAAAGATGGTTCTATGGTGTGAGATGGCTCTCTTGGAACATTCAAAAAAAGAAATGATATAACTCTTTTTGATCTCATAGTCACTAGTATCATTTCATGTAAGTCCATGGAAGATATCGGAAATGTGGAAATTAGCCACTTCGATGGAAGAATTACGACAATGCGTACCTTAATAGAACCTCAGGTATTTATAGAACTTATGAGACGAACTCTCATTCGCATAAATCCCAAGTATCAAAACATGGATATCATACTAGCTACAAAGCACTACTACAATAAATACGTTTTGCCAAAAATGGATATATAAATCTTGCATTTCCCCCGAGACCACTATAATACACACTATGCACATCCACCACCGCAAACTCATCACTGCAGGAACCGTCTTTCTCATGAGCTGGCTCATCGGGACGTTCCTCATCCACCGCTTCGAGGCAGGCTATCCGATCGGAGAGAACTATTTCAATGCTTTTTACTTTACCGTCATCACGACAGCGACGATCTGATTTGGTGACCTCGTTCCTATGACCATGGCGGGAAAGATCCTCACGATGGGATATGCGATATTTTATGTCCCGCTCTTTCTCTACGTGATGACCGTACTCTTCCAGTCCAATCTCGAGAGACTCAGGAAAGCTGACGAACGCATAGAAAAAGAAGTAAAAACAGTCGAAAAAGATGTGGGAGAGGTACGCGATATGATCGAAGATACGACTACTATGGCTCCTCGGTCTCAAAAACGCCGAATCATCGCAAAAAAGTAGAAAAATCTCTTGATTTTCCAGAGAAATATATACTATATCTTGTATCCCATATACTAATCAAAACACTATATGTCGACACAAGATGCAATTCTTCGCAATCAGATTTTCAATCCTCTCGGAAATGATGATGTCTCTGCTCGTACGATCATAAAAGGAGCGACGACAGGACTTTTTAACCTCAATGCTGTCAAATACCCCTGGGCAAAAAGCCTCTACCAAGTGATGGTCGGGAATTTCTGGGTGCCAGAGAAAGTGAGCGGACTCAAGGACGATGCTCGAGACTTCCAGACGACTCTCACGCCTGATGAGCAAAAAGCCTATAAAGGAATTATCTCATTTCTCATATTTCTCGACTCGATCCAGACGGTCAATCTCCCGAATTTCAACGACTATATCACAAGTCCTGAGGTCAACCTCATCCTCTCGATCCAGGCATACCAGGAGGCGATCCACTCGCAGTCATATGCTACGATCCTCGAGAGTGTCGTGAACTCAGAGGAACGTGATGAGATCTACTACTTCTGGAAAAATGACGAAGTCCTCCTCGAGCGCAATAAATATATCGGTCAGATTTATCAGGATTTTATCGACTGACCGAGTGATCATACATTTTTCCGTGGTATCGTGGCGAACTTCCTCCTCGAGAGTCTCTATTTTTACAATGGTTTTGCATTTTTCGATACACTCGTCGATCATATGAAGATGCCAGCGACTGGTCGTATGATCGCCTATATCCGTCGTGATGAGCTCACGCATGTGACGATATTTTCCAATATTATCCGCGAGATCAAGCGTGAATTTCCAGAAGTCTACGATGAAAATCTCATCAAGGACATGATGCGCACGGCGGTAGATCAGGAGATCAAGTGGTCAAAGCATATCCTCGGGAACCGTATCATGGGGATCAATGGTGAGACCACAGAAGGCTATACTCGCTGGCTCGCCAATCAGCGCCTCTCTATGCTCGGTATAGAGCCACTCTACCCAGAGGCGATCACTAATCCGTACAAACACCTCGACCGCCTCCAGGATCCAAACGCGGATAAAGGAAACTTCTTCGAGACGACAGTTATCAACTATACACAGAGCTCGAATATGGCGGGAAGCTGGGATTTCTAGTTGCGCATAAATAACGGCCCATACATATCATCCTCTGGATCGATGATGAGATCATCTCCCGTTTGCCTCTCTTCACTCCATGTGACGAGAGGATTTTTTATGATCGCGAGTGGCTGACATTCATCTCACTCTCCCATAGTATGGACAGCGGATGTGGCGAGAGCATCGACGATATTAGCCCGAGAAAAAGCAAAAGGCCGCCCAAAAATATCAGGTTTGCCGATATAGTCTTTTACTCACTCGAATCCCATATGTCCGAGCGAAACCCCTGTTGTCCCTTTACGAAAAGGGACAGTATGTGAGTCTGTGATGATAATGCCAAGATTTGCAAGAGTGTATTTTTCCCGAAGAGTATGCCATATCTGGTAGGCACTTTCATAGGAGTCTCTCGGAAGCATGATACACTTTCCATCACCGTTGGATTCATCGATACCAGCATTTGCCATCGGCATACGATCATGGATCGTGAGGTGAACATACTTGGTTCGAGCATGCCAGCTACTCTCTCGCTCGATTACTTTAAGTTTTTCTTCTTCTGTGTGTGCGACAAATGTTCGTGACTCTGATAGTGCGACGATTTTGGATGTGATGACGAGGATATCTCCGTCATAGAAAGTGGGTAGATATTCTTCGATAAATGCAAGAAGATCTTCTCATTCACGGAAGATACGAGTTTTTATCGGTGTGACGATCATGTTCGTAAAAAGAGTGAGAGGATAAAATAAGAAATCGGTGTATAGAGAACTCATCAGAGCACTTTATATATCCACCAGGGAAGTGCCATCATGATGATCTTTTCAGGAGAAAATACTCATATAAACGCGATCGTCATGAAGACAGCAGTATCAATCGCTTGAGAGACTATATTGGAAAGTGTCGATCTGACAAAAAAATTGGAAGTGAATTTCTTCACAAAAAAGAAGACAGCCACATCAACATACTCCGAAAAAAAGAATGCAGCAAGCGACGCTATCCCCATACGAAGCGAGAGTGCAAAAACCTCATCATATGCAGTCCCGATACGAGAAAATGTCGCCGGAGACCAGGGAAGTGCATTAGCGAGAAAGTTCGCAAGAAGGAAAAAGAGGAGTGCGACCGTACCAGCAGTGACGAATTTTTGAGATATTTGTTTCCCATAGAGAACTCAGACGATATCCGTCGTGAGAAAGAGTATCGGCATAAAAAACACCGCCACAGAAAGATGTGTCCCGAAGAAAAATGGCATCGTCTTCATACCGAGGAGATTGGACGCGAAAATCGCAGCGATATAAATCGCAAAAAGGAAAAGAAGTTTTTGATTGAACATAAAGGAGTACTAGGTATTACCTTCCCGATGAAACTCTCGTATGTATATGTTCCACTCTATAGGCGATCGAGAGGGCAAGATTGGAAACAAAACCATTTCAAAAACAAGCACGAGTAAAAGGGACAAGGTTCTGTGCAATCTTTGTCACTGAACCAGTGAGTCATGCTAAATTATTGCGTAAAGTATTCATCGGAAAGAGAAAGTAAATAAAAACACCCGAGCAAAATGCGCGGGTGTGAAGAGATTTTTCGAAAAAAACTACATCAAAGAGCCCGCCTGTGAGGAGAGCGAGCAGGAGATAAAACTTGACCAGGTGATGAGTCTTTGAGATATAAGCATGGAGGCAGTATATGTGGGAGTGTTTTTTTGTAAAGAGTTTTTTGCCTTTTTCTCCTTTTTCACTATAGTGCGGGCATGTTAGCAGTAAATTATCCGATTGGTCAGTGATGAGCTCTTACTGGTCAGACCAAACAACAACTTGTATCCACAATAAGCAAAACTGTCGGTGGTAGTATCATTCGCATTGAACAACGATACCAACCAAGTGAAAATTCTCCTGATTATACAAATGGAAACTTTCACTTAGTATTTGTCACCGAGAGCGATGTCGAACTCAGCGTACAACAAAAAATCATAGCAATCTTAGTCGATCATCCCGGGGCAACCATTACACAACAATAGCCATGTCTACACCCTCTTCCATCCGCAATTTCTGTATCATCGCTCATATCGACCATGGGAAATCTACCCTTGCTGATCGACTCATGGAGGTGACTGGTACCCTCGAAAAACGTGAACTCCAGTCTCAGACCCTCGATAACATGGATCTCGAGCGTGAGCGTGGCATCACGATCAAACTCACTCCAGTACGCATGGAGTGGGAGTGAGTCGAACTCAATCTCATCGACACCCCAGGACACGTCGACTTCCAGTATGAGGTATCACGATCTCTCGCATCTGTCGAGGGAGCAATCCTCGTCGTGGATGCGAGCCAGGGCATAGAGGCACAGACACTTTCCAATGTCTATCTCGCCATGGAAAATGATCTCACGATCATCCCCGTGCTCAATAAAATCGATCTCCCATCGGCTGATCCAGAGCGAGTAAGTGAGGAAGTCATCAATCTCCTCGGCTGCAAAAAAGAGGATATCATCGCTGTGTCGGCAAAGACCGGACTCAATATCGAAGCTGTCCTCGACGCCGTCGTCGACCGTATCCCAGAACCCAAGAAACTCGATCGAGAATCGGGTCTCCTCCCACATGAATCTGACGCCAACGAGAAAGATATCACGAAAGCTCTGATTTTTGACTCACAGTATGACCCATACAAGTGAGTAGTGGTATACTTGAAGCTTTTTAGTGGTGAGATCAAGAAATGAGATACTCTCGAGTTTATCAATACAGGAGCCAAGATCGAAGCACTCGAAGTCGGATGTTTCCGTCCGAAATACTCTCCGACAGGTATCCTCCATGAAGGGGAGATCGGATATGTGGTCACAGGGCTCAAATCGATCGCTGACGCTCGCGTGGGTGATACCGTATTTTCGTGAAGACCTGAGTCAAAAAATGCGATCAAGGGTTTTAAGCGTATCACGCCCTACATCTTCGCAGGGATTTATCCGATCGATACCGACGAATACCCGAAGATGAAAGATGCGATCGAGAAGCTCCAGCTCAACGACTCATCACTCGTCACAGAACATGAGGCTTCACCCGCACTCGGATATGGATTTCGCTGTGGATTTCTCGGACTCCTCCACCTCGATATCGTGAAGGAGCGGCTCTGGCGAGAGCACGATATGGACGTCATCATCACGAGTCCACAGGTGACATACAAAGTCCTCATAGGAGGAGATAAGTGTGCCGATTACCCGAGAAATAGTCCTGAACTCACCGAGTTCGAGGGACGTACTTGTACCTATCTCTGGATCTCCAATCCTGAAGATCTCCCGAAGCCTGGAACCTATATCCATATCGAGGAGCCGATCGCCAAAGTCGAGATGATCACGCCCAATGAATATATCGGAAATCTCATGAACCTCGCTCAGGAACGCCGAGGGATATTTCGCAACCAGACGTACCTCGATGCATCTCGCGTCGTCCTCCACTACGAGATCCCGATGAGTGAACTCGTCGGTGACTACTATGACGATCTCAAGTCCCTCTCATCAGGATATGCCAGCCTCCACTACGAACCCCTCTCGTACAAGATGGATGACATCGTAAAAATGGATATCCGAGTCGCCTGAGACGTGGTCGATGCTTTCTCGATGATGGCACACCGTGGTCGTACTCGCTATCTCTGAGGTCGCATCTGCGAGAAACTCAAAGAGTCTATCCCAAAAGCCCAGTTCGCGATCGCCCTCCAGGCAGTCGTAGGCAACGATGTCGTCGCTCGTGAGGATATATCAGCCCTCAGGAAAGATGTCACTGCGAAGCTCTACGGAGGCGATATAACACGAAAGCGTAAACTCCTCGAAAAACAAAAAGAAGGAAAGAAAAAGATGAAAATGTTCGGAAAAGTCTCGATCCCGAGTGAGACATTTGTGAATATACTGAAGAAATAAAACTTTGCTTACATGATAGAAAAAAATATACCTATTCGTGATTTGTATAGCGACCAACACTCTGTTCATGGTCCTACAGTTGCTACGTATATGAGACGGATATCTTCAGGTGAAGTGATAGAAAATGTTCGCGTAGTAGTATGTCCAATTTCATGAAATCCTTGACTGAGCGATGGCAATCACCGTTGTGTGGCACACTTACTTTCTTGAAAAAATTCAATAAATGCAACTATAGAGACTTGTGAATGGAGAGAACATACAGATCCATCTCTAAGATGTGAATCAAATACTGATATTTGTTCATCATGGAAAGGTGACTTATTCTGAAAAAATATGACCTTATCGCCAGATGAGTAATAGTATCTAGTAAAAAATAAAGCTAATATATTTTTCATAGTATTTTTTATTTTTCCAGGTATTCCTTATTGATTTCTCTTTTTAGAAACTATAATACTGGTACCTAACTTTTCTCTCTATGAAAAAATATTTTTCTCTCGGGCTGATCGTCAGTGCGCTCATATCGATCATCGCTCTCATCATGACACAGGCATATGCTATTCAGGCTATAGTAGTATCATGAGAGGCAAAATATACGAAAAAAACAATAGAATGTGCTCCTGGTATGTACCCAGGGAGAGACAACACATGTACTGCCTGCAAGCCTGGAACCTATAGCGCATCAGGAAAGTCATGCGCACCATGTAGTGAGTGAGAGTATTCATCTGAGTGAGCTGTTAGCTGTCAGAAATGTGCTCCTGGCATGAAACCAAATACTCTCGGAACTGCATGTGTCGCCTGTCCAGCAGGAACATACTGATCAGATGGGAAAAGCTGTCGTAGCTGTGGTATAGGACAGTACTCATCAAGTGCTGGTGCCGTAAGCTGTCTGAGTTGTAGTGCCTGATATGAGTCTACTCTTTCCAGAAGAGAGTGTCGTCTCTGTAGTCCTGGTAGCGCATCTGCTGATGGGAAATCTTGCCGAACGTGCAAGACTGGAACTATCACATCTGTCGAAGGATCTCCAATATGTAGTGTATGTCCTGCAGGAAAGACCTCCGATAGAGAGAAAAAAAGTTGCATCGACTGTCGAGCAGGTACGTACTCTAGTAGTGGTGGGAGCTGTAAATCATGTAGAGGAAATAGCGTAAGTACGGTAGGTTCTCCGTCTTGCACACCATGTGCTGCTGGACTCCATGCTGACATGACACATACTGTCTGTAAGATGTAGAAATGTTACTTTTTTCTTACATTTTGGACCCAATTTTTGGAGTCGACTTTACAAGGTAAAAAAGTTCTCTATGATGAAAATCACCAAACTATATGAAAATAGTCATCATAGACGACGAAATCTTGCTTTCCAATAAAATCGGGAAAAAACTCGAAAACTACGGATATAGTGTAGTGATATATCATTCGTGTGAGAAATTTTTTGCTAACCCTCCGACCAATACTGACCTCTATGTCATAGATATATCCCTGCGAGATGGGAGTGGTATGGACATCATAGCGTGGCTCCGAGAGAAAGATATCCAGTCTCCTATCATGATCATATCCTGATATGGCGACACTGACAATATCACTCACTGACTCGACATCTGAGCTGATGACTATATGATCAAGCCACTCGTTCCAGACGAGTTTCTCGCGCGCATACGAGCCCTCCTGAGGAGGCCTATATGACGAAAAGAGACTCTCGCTATCGTCTATAAAAATATCTCCTATAATCCCGATAAAAAAGAGTGCTACGTCGATGGGGTCTACGTGCCTATGCCTCATAAAGAAAGTCTCGTCATCGAACTCCTCCTCATGAAAAAGTGAGAAACCATAAAACGAGAGGAGCTCATCGGATACGTATGGTGAGAAATACGACTCGAGCTTTTTTCTGACAATACTCTCAATGCTACCATATCCAAAATCAAAAAGAAGCTCTGAGATCAGGTAAAGATAAAAACTCTCTATAAAACTGGATATATGCTCATTTAAGAAAAAATAGGGGAACACTGGAAATGTGCAAAAACAAGAAGATCGAGGAAGAAAAAATTTTTCGAAAGGAGTTTACTAATACGTAAGTGACTGAGAAATAATTTTTTCTGACAAAGAAATTCGCAGTTTTTCCGCATTTCCGTAGATTATTTTGCTGAGAAAATATATCCTTCCCCTGCCACATTTCTGATCCAGTGATCTATACCATAGCGAGAAAGTATTTTTCTCAGGCGAGCAATATTTACTCGTATGTTTCTGGTCTCTATTCTCTCATGATCACCATAGAGTTTTTCTTCTAGAGTAGACTCATGGAGGAGCGTCTCACTCTGAGTGAAAAATAACAAAAGGAGATGTTTTCACTTTTTGGGAAGAGGGATATGGAGTGAGTTGTAGTAAAATTCATGGATCTTGATATGATACTCGAGACTATGATAGATAGAAATATCACCCAGTGTCTCACAGTGTTTGAGGTAGTATTGCTTGTACCAGTTCGTCGCACGCACATCGAGCTCGAGGAGGCGAAATGGTTTGATAATATAATCATTGGCTCCGAAGAGAAATGCTCGCTCAAGATCACTGATATCGGAAAGTCCGCTAATAACGATAATCGGAATATCGTATTTCTCTGAGCGGATCATCTCTATCACATCAAATCCCGAAAAACGAGAGAGTCCAGGAAAACACAAATCTGTCACAACGATATCGTAGGTACGGATTTTCGCAAATTCGCGCAAGAAGTTTTCTGGTCGATCCAGGAGGGTTACTTTCTGTGTGGCATCTTTTTTTTCGAATACTCGAGCGATATGCTTCGCGAGAAATACATCATCTTCGATAATGAGAATATTCATAGTCCGTAAAGTGAAGAGGGATTATTTTGTCCTCATAAAAAAGAATATCTTCACTATGTCGTCGGGAGAGTAATCTCTATATGCCCTCCAGAAAGGAGCCCAGAGGAATGAGCAGATATAGAACCACCATGCATTTCTACGATTTTTTTACAGAGGTAGAGCCCCATACCGAGACCCACAGGACTCGATGTCCCACGGTAAAACTTATCGAAGATTTTATCCACTTCATCCTCAGCGAAACCATCACCATTGTCATGAAAATGCAGAGAAATACCCTCGTGTGTTTTCCTCAGGATCACGATAATTTTTGGATGTTCTTTATGAGCAAATTTCAGAGCATTTGCCAAAATATTGGAGAATACCTGTGAGAACTGCACTTTATCGAGAGAAATATATCCTACAGGATCGAGCTCAGCGGAAAAATCAACTTCTTCATGCATACGAGACTGGATAGCGATGAGCTCTCAGAGCCAACCTGAGAGATCGACATCAGTACGAAAAAGCGATATACTTGCAGTATCGAGATATTGGATAGAAAATATCTTATTGATGATATCCGAAGTGACAAGGAGTTGGTCCACGAGGAGTTTGAGCTCTTTTCTGATGGCTTCATCTTTTTTGGTATGAGAGAGATCATCCATGACACTATCCGCCTGAAAAATCGCGCTCCCGAGAGGTGACCTTACCTCATGAGATATGATATTGATGAGTTCTTTTTGTTTGCTGATGAGATTATTGTACTCTATCGTTTTCTCATCGACACGCCTATCGAGCTCCCGAGATATATCAGTCAGTTCACTATATGCATCGATATAACGTATATGAGCCGCGAGAAAATAGGAAAAACTCGTCAGTATTCTGATTTCTTTTTTGGTATAAAAATCTCAGAGAGATTTGCCTCAGAGCTCGAGGAGAGCAAAACAACCTGTAGTATCAGATATCGGGATGATGAGAGTGACGTCTTTTGAGAGGGCATCAAGAGAGACTTTTTTCCTCTTTTCTTCACGGAAAACAATGTCATTGAGATAAAACGGAGGATTCTTTTTATTATTAAAATACTCTTGGAAATGTGCTCATTCATTATTTTCAGAGAGAAACCGGACAATGCTTACGTGATGAATATTAAACTCTTTATGAAAAGCTGTTTTGAGTGTTTTTTCAAATTCAGGAAAGCTGTTACGAGATATGAGAGTATTTTGGATACGAAAAATCGACTCACGAAAATCTTCGTCGATATCACGACGGAAAAAAAGCCTGGAAAGTCACCAAAAAGTAATGAGAAAAAAGATAATAATAAAACTCGCATCAAGGTAACTATACTCAGTAATAAGCGTTTTTCCGAGAAAAAATTTGGTCAAATCGTAGAGAACAATAGATCAGATAAGTGCTGTGAGAAAAGTGATAAATCTCCGTATACCATATCCGATGGGGTGAAAAAAGTACCGCCTCAAAACAAAAGCAATATAAGTGATATAGATAAAAAAGAAGAATATGATCTCATTCTCGAGTATCCAAATATTGAATAAGAGCGGTAAAACAAGCTGTAGCACCAGTAGGAGTACGACAAAAATAATAGTCGCCAGAAGAATGTGCTCGAGACGAACTCGAGAAAGTCCACGGAGTTTACGAACTCATTTATATGCAAAAACTCAAAATGCAATGAGAAAGAAAAAATAGAGAAGTACATGTAAAGGAAACAGTACTCCTGTATGTTCACGATAGACGCCCAGAGTCGGATCGAAGTCGAGAGATTTCACGATCCAAGGTGTCCCTACATAGAGCACTGCGAGGACTGTATAAAAAAGTAATGGGAGTGAGTAGTGCCTATAGACGGGTTTTTTGAGTCAAAAAAATACCACAAAGAAAAGGAGACTATAAGAACCTACTACCCCAAATAAAAAAGTAATCCGAGAAATGAAAAGCAATATTGTGTCCGTAAATAACCTACTAAAAAATAAAAAATATCCAAAAAACCACAATGAAAGAAAAATACTAAAAAGAAGAAAGTAGTATCAAGATATGTTTTTTTGTTTCCAAAAAATAATACCCCCGAGAGCAATAGTGGAACAAATAGTAAGGAAGTAGAGACTACTGTAGTATTCCATATATCAGATAAAAGATACAAAGAGTATACAGAAATCTCCTACTTGTACAAAGTAAATCACTATGCAGCCTTCCGTAGAAATTCCCTCCCACCGGCATCAAACTGTGTTTTATACTGTCGTATAGGGTCACGATAGACGATGAGATCACTCTCGTAGTGTGCTCCGGTGTTTGTGATTTTTTTGCTGAGGAAAGGATCATCTGCTATACCTAGGGAGATAGCACCACACTTCGCGGAAATCTTATGCATACTACTTTTTTTATCGATCTCAGTAATTCCTGGCAGATCGTCCATACGAGCCACTGGGAGAGCACGTGCAAATGTAGAAAGCAAACGAAAAAGTGAGCTCGCACTCTGGTAACGTGGCATAAACCCTATCGATGAAAGGACGAGAAGTTCTTTCGGGTTATACCCGAGGACTTTCATCACTCTTCTCTGTATTTCTTTGACCCCTATTTCTCTATAGTGATAGTGAAATTCTCCATCAAATATAGCATCGAGTGAGTCGACATATCACTCCTCATATCCGACAATTTCACCATCTGTATTTTTACAGAGGACGAGAAATGCATCGACACTCTTAAGAAGTCTTCTCTTGATTTTTTCGACATGAGCCTGTCAGTAAATCATAGTTGTAGCAGATCAACAACATGGACAGAGTATATCTTTTTCCTCTACTCAGAGAGTTCGCATGATTTTTCAGACAGTCTCAGTAGCGAGTGTTCATATCACATGCCCGAAAATATCAGCTTTTGAGAACATTTTTTGACAGCTATTGCACTCCACCAGTTCTCAGAGACTTTTTGGATCTGACCACATCTCACGACTGACTTCATTGATTTCAAAAAAATCTTTTTCTCTGAGATCTCTTGGGCTTACAGGTTCTATGGTAAGAGCAGGACGAGGGGATATCATAGGAGGAAAGTTAGTGTTACTCTACTACGATAATTTTGCCTTGTTACATTTTTGTAACATTTTCCCTCGAATATTTAAGAAATATTTAAGAATTGGTTTGTATAATAGAAAATACTTTATAATTACTATCAATGGAAATAGAAAACCATATCAGAGAAAGCGCTGATACCCCTGTAGCCAAAAATACCTTAACATACGCAAGAGAGGGGATTTATGAGATACGAACCGTAAATGAATCGAAAGAGCTACGTCTTGTTTGATGAGAATTTCTCCTGAGAGTAAATGGTTGAAGTCCTGAAAGATATCTAAATAAAATAGAGCTAGGGCTCGCTCCCTCAAACTTGCTAAAAGCGTAGTATCCCATGCCCATAATCTCATTGGAGATGACTGAGCGCCATGAATATCACTTATCAACCTGAGAGCTCAAGACTTTTCAAAAGAGTTAGTACAGTTTTTGCAAGAAAAAGACATCGATAAAAGTATCGCTTACGAAGTTATCGAGGACGCACAACTCTCAGGACAATCAATAGCAACAATAGCTGAGATGGTTCGAATGGGTTACGATAGGATTGTCATAGACGATCTCCCTCTCTATGAAACTCCTGGTAACAAAAGCCAAAAGAACCTTGATGCACTAGATAAAAACTGAATACAGCCTTTTGCTATAAAGCTCGATGGAAGATGAATAAGAGAGGTATTGAGTGAAAGCTTGGACTATGAAAAAATCGTAAGAACAGTAGAGTATATAAGAGCTCGATTTTGATCACACATCAAGGTTATCGCAGAATGGGTAGTTCCTACCGATATATATAAATTACCTCTTATAGACAAACTTCTCGTACAATGACGAGACTTAGATGTTGTTTTTAATAAAAAGTAAAAGTATATTCTTTCTTGCTTTTTCTCGTTTTTCTTTATAATTTGTTCACGAACTTTATTATTTTATATTTTTTCTTATGGCAGAGCGTTCACTCATCATCCTAAAACCTGATACCATACACCGAGGACTCATCGGTGCTGTCACAGCTCGTATCGAGAACCGTGGGTTCAAGATCGTCGCTATGAAGATGGCAAAAATTAGCCAAGCAAAACTCGATGAACACTACGGGCACCTCACGAGTAAGCCGTTTTACCCAGAGATCGTTGCCTATATGACCATGGGTCCTGTCGTGTTTATGATCGTCGAGGGTGACAACGCTGTGAATGGTATGCGCCAGCTCTGTGGTGCAACTGATCCAGCTCAGGCAGCCATGGGTACAGTCCGTGCTGACTACGCGACGACTATCCGCTACAACCTCATCCACGCTTCTGACTCTGTAGAGAACGCTCAGGCTGAAATCGCACGATTTTTCGATGCGACTGAGATCTGTGACTACGAGAGAAAAGTTATACAATAATGCGAAGCTCCAATAATTACCAGATTTCATCCTTTTGTGTCCTCGCGGACCCACGAGAAACCCGAAGAGCCGACACTTACCTGTCGGCTCTTTTTCCCGAAAAATCCCGAAGCTATCTCCAAAAAATGATTGATGAAGGGAAAATATTTTGTAATGGTGCCAATTTCACTAAAAATAAAAAAATCTATCGAGGGGATGAGATCCGTATAGAATGGAAGATCGAAAATATGGAACTCATCGCTGAGAATCTCCCGATCGATATCGTATTCGAAAATGATGATTTCGCGATCATAAATAAAGATGCCGGGATGAACACGCATCCTACTCCAGGAGAGGAGGGAAGGAAGGGAAGTCTCGTCAATGCGCTTCTCTATCATTTTAAGAATCTGGGGGTGAGAAGTGATGAGCCTAAAAATTCATCTATCATCAACTGAGTTGAGCGCCCAGGTATCGTCCATCGTCTCGACAAGGACACAAGTGGACTCATCATCATCGCCAAAAATGATAAATCCATGCATGCTCTCCAGCTCAAGATCGCAAAACGAACGATCGAGAAAACCTATCTCGCACTGGTGGTATGAAAGGTATGAACTCCAGAGTGATATATCGAGTCTTTTATCTGAAGAGATCACTACGATCGGAAAAAAATGACGACGATCGACCCAATCAATCCAAAAATCGCTAAAACAAAGTTTCGCGTTAAATGATTTTATCACGATAAGTATACGCTTCTCGAAGTCGATCTCCTCACAGGTCGTACCCACCAGATCCGAGTCCATCTCGCCTCGATCGGCTATCCGATAACCGGGGATAAAGTCTATGGCAATGAAAAAGCAAACAAAGAAGCTCTCGAAAATTTTTCTCTCACACGTCAGTGGCTCCATGCATATAGACTTTCATTCAATCTTTTTGGCAAAGATTATCGATTTACCTGAGAACTCAAAGATGACCTGCGAAAAATCATAGAATAATTTCTCTTTCCCTCTGTTTTTTATATACTTGTCCCCATGAATATACGACAAAAAAGACTTGCCGAAAGTATCCGTGCATACGCAAGCGAAGATATCCAAAAACTCTGCGAACTCGAGGAGCATGATTTTGGAGTCGTCAGTGTGATCGAGGTCGACGTGAGTCCTGACTACGAATATGCTGATGTCTACATATCATCACAGAAAAATGAAAAAGACCTTCCTCACTTTGTAGCGCCGACAGCACCAACAACAAAAAGAAGACTCACAAAAGATTTTTCTCTGCGAAAAACACCAAATATACGATATAAAATCGCTCAGAAACAAAAAAATACCAACGATATCCTCTCACTTATACACTCTCTCGACCAACAGTATGGGCTTTCTCGCGAAAATTCGTAATTCCATAAAACGATATAAAAGTAGAGATTTCCGTACATCGATCGAACGAGATCGAGCACGGAAATATCTTTTTAGTGAAGGGAAGATCCGAGAAAAGCGCGGATCCTGGACAAAAATATTCAAAAAATCGTGATCCACCTCAAAACGCCTCTCACCATTTTCCCGATTTATCCAGGAAAAGATTCATATTTTTAGTAACTTTCACTCTCGGCAAAATCTCTATCTCGGATATATAGGATGATTTCTGATCTTAGCGTGTCTCTATATCATTTTTTACTCACCATACTTCCACATCAGTCCATCCAAAGTGATCATCGAGTCGACAAACGATGGCATCGATCTGAGTATCGCATATAGAACCATAGAGGATATCTATGGAAAAAGTGTATTTTTTATCGATGAAGAGAGCATCGCGCGATCTCTAAAAAATGACCAAAAAAATATCAAAGAGATATCGATCGACCGACTCTATCCGAATGGTATCAAAATCATCCTCTCGAGTTACCCTATCCTCTACACTACTCGTATAGCCTCGATAGAAAATAAAACCTGGTGAACCACAGAAAACGGTGTCCTCATACCAGAAAACGCAAATATCCAAAGTGTGTGAAAGTATAAACTTTTCATCCACTCAGATGACATCACAGAGGATACACTCCTCGACTACAAGCCACTCATCAGCGAGTGACGAATACGTATGATAGAAAAATCTCTCACGTTCATAGAACAGACTTGGTGAGGTCTCCAGATAGCAGAGACTGACTACTTCGAAAAAGAGAACGAGTTCCATATCAAGCTCTCAAATAAAACACGTATCTTGCTGAGTTTCGAGGATTTTTCTCTCGCAGAAGAAAAAGAATGAACCTACAAAACACTCCGAAAAGAACTCCTTTCGCTAAAAACATTTATAGACAACCATCTGAGTGAACTCACCGCAGGAAAATATATCTATATCGATGCTCGAATAGCAGGAAAAATATTTGCCTGCAAAGAAGTCGAAGTGTGCAAGACCAACCTCAAAATCATATATGGAAACACTATCGAAAAATAAGAAATCCACCAAATGGTCCTACCTCGTAGATACGCTCTATCGTATGTACGGTGGAAAAAAGATAGAACTCGACTATGAGACATCATTCCAGCTCCTCTGTGCAGTTATCCTCTCAGCGCAGACGACAGACAAGCAGGTCAATAAAATTACTCCGCCGTTTTTTGCGAAAGTTCGTGAGAGTAGTGATGTCGTGGATATGTCTCTCGAGGAAATAGAAACTGACCTCAAATATGTGAATTTTTTTCGTAATAAATCTCGGTTTATCAAAGAGACGGGAACTCTCCTCGCGAAAAACTATAGTGGAGTACTCCCGAACGATCTCAAACTCATACAAACATTTCCTGGTATCGGAGTCAAAACAGCAAAAGTCGTACTTTCTGTCCTCTACGATATGCCCTACGTCGGAGTCGATACACATATCCACCGTGTGATGAACCGCATCGGAGTCGTAAAGACAAATACTCCTGAACAAACAGATAAAGAAATAGATCGGATTTTTACTCTGGAGGAGAAGCAAATACTCCACCATCCTACGGTTCTTTTTGGCAGATATCACTGTACCGCACGGGCACCTAAATGTGACACATGTCCGCTCCAAAAAAAGTGTGCCTACTACAAGACACACTTTTCAAAGGATAATATCAGGATCTAGAAATCCGTTGTTTGGATTTCTTCTGAGGCACTATTGAGTTCGCCTTCAAATCGAGAAAAAATATCTCTTTGTACGATCTGTTCGTAGTGTTTTCTATTTCTTTCGAGGATACGCAAAATATAGTTTTGGGTATTTTTCATGCGCTTACTGTCACTAAAATCAAATCATCCTACATAATCGATAGCATTCGAATATGTCTCAAGCACATCTCATTGGTTATCTGCTTCCATGACAAACATCTGAAGCATACTGCGGAGGATCGCTGGACCATCGAAGTCATCTAACATCAGAGTTGGTATTTCGCCAAATACCTTTTGCGCGAGGGTAATCTGGATTATAGGAGAGATGAAGATAGGGGAAAGTCCGCTCGCAGTAAGTACTCTATTTGTCAGCATAAGCTGAGAAAGGAGTCCCGTAGGATCATAGAGGACAAACTGTGGCGCTTGAATTTCTGGAGCAGAGTTAAACTCTGGATCTTCTGTGTTGGTAGTTGCACCTGTTTTTGTATCTGGTTTTTTTGGTATCACTGGGAGCTGCACTGTACCTGTAGTTGTCGTCGGAGTGACTACAGGATTGGGGAGAGATACTCAGCCTCAGCCTCAGCCACCACCACCTCCGCCAGGACCAGTAGATGGACCAGGAGAGGCTACTGGAGCTGATCAGATAGTAAAAGATACTATCGTAGCGCTACTCTGGAGAGAGCCATCACTGACGATAAATGCGAAACTATCAGAGCCTATATATCAGAGCGCTGGAGTATATGTAAAGGCTCAACTTGAGGCGAGAGTCAGTGTACCATGTGTTGGCATCATACTCGCAGTAAATGTCAGGATACCACTATCGATATCAGTCCCTACAACTACCCCAGTAAAAATATTTCCACTACTCGAGTTCGTATTCGGAGTGACACTATAGCTTGCTGGAGTTCCTACTGGGGCATCGTTTACAGGATTGATCGTGATAGCGACTGTAGAGATGGTAGAACTCAGGGCAGCATCACTCGCATGGTATGTAAAACTATCCGTTCCGTAGTAGTTCGCGTTTGGTGTATAGCGAAATGCTCCAGTAGAAGAAGGTGTAAGTGTCCCGTGTGTTGGGAATGTATTGATGGAGTATGTGAGAGTATCCATATCTGGATCACTTCCAGAAAGAGTGGAATTCAGCACGCCGTCTTCATTGACAGACACGCTCATATCAGAAGTCGTCGGAGCAGAGTTCGTCGAAGTGACTGTGAGAGTGACCGTTACTGGTGATGAGAGGAGACTCGTATCATCTTCAAGACGGTATGTGAAACTGTCAGAACCTACATATCCACTGTTTGGCGTATAATCAAAGGATGTGCCATTCACGACGAGAGTACCATGAGTCGGTTGTGTATATCATGTCAGAGTGAGCGTACTACTATCTACATCTGAATCATTTCCCATAACGGGGAGGGAAGTCATCGTATCCTGTGGGAGAGTAAAACTATCTGCTACTGCTACTGGAGCATCAGGAACAGATGTCACGTCTATACTAATATAACCTCATGTAGTTCCTCATTGATTATCACTCACTCGAAACCCAAAACCATCAAGCGTTCAGTTGAAGTTAGGGTTCGGTGTATAAGTAAAACTTCCTGACGGAGACACACTAGCAGTACCAAATGTCGGTCAACTAAGGAGGCTAAAAGTAAGAGGATCTCCATCAAGATCAGATCCAGAAAGAAATCATGAAAAAAATCAATCTTCAAGAAGCGTAATTCAAGTACCGTAAGCTACTGGTGGATTATTATAGCGCGTCACGAGAACATTGATTGTACCAGTGGCTGTCGTAGCTCCACTCTGATCTGTGATACTGTATTGAAAGCTATCAGTACCACTAAATCCGAGATTGGAAGTATATTGGAGTTGCGTAGCGGAACCTCAGAGAACCACGGATCCATTTGTTGGCTGGGTAAAATTGACTGTATAGATTTGTCACTGGTATATAGCATCTGGATCATCGAAATCACCACTTGGTCACTCGATAAGATCTATAAGAGAAGCCATAGCTGTATAGCCTGATGCAGATTTCGTAGGACTATTGAGAAAAGGTGTATCATTCACACAATCCACAGTGATCGACTGTGTTATCGGATCAGCATAGTTAAACCATTGATCGCGCGCACGAAAATCAAATGTCGCCGTTCCACAGAAGTCAGGATTTGGATAAAAGTCTGTCTGTCATGTCGTACTATCTACGAGATTGAGTGTTCACTGACTGACGGAAGGAGGTGTAATGATTTCAAAAATAACAGAATCGCCAGGATTCACATCGACACCACTGAGCGTACCAGAGATTTGTGCATCATCTTCTGTACCAGCAAATATGCTCGTAAAAATCTGTGGGGGAGTGTTGTTGGTAGTGACATTCGCACTACATGTTTTTGGTCATATATCATTTTGAGTATCGAGAGATATCGTCACGATAGCTCATCCACTATTTGAAGGGATAAATGTCACTACTCATGTAGAAGCAACTGGCAAGGTAACTGACCCTGTATAGGTAGTGTAGTGTAGTATTTGTGAGAGAGAGTCAGTAGCTGTCCAGGTAACATTTACTGGTTGTCATGCAGGAAGTGATCCATTATCAGGAAGGACTGTACACGTTGGTGGTGTCAGCATGTTGGCTGTATCATTATTCCAAAATGCAATCTTAGTACGATAGGCAGGGATAGCAATATTCCATGAGATCGGTATGTTGAGTTCATCTACATACTCACTACACACTCATCCAGGACATGGCTGAGAGAGGGAGCTCGCAGTAGTGTTAGGCATGATATGTATCTCGTTTGCTGTATTATTTCTCAGGAGGGGATTTACACGTTGTACGCTCACTTCATCGATCTCATAGGCGACATCGGGATTGGATGTTTCGATAGTGATGTTAGCATCTGATGCTCATGTCATAGCTTGGAGATAGAATGAGAAGGTTCTTCCCGAAGCACTTGCATACGTCTCAGCTATACGATCAGAGTATACAATATTCTTATCACTGGCAGAGTGCAAAAATGCTCTGAGATTAATATTTCCTGATGCAGATTTCACATATCCAGTTATCTGGTAATTACGTCATACCGTAAGTGGAATAGTTGTATTATTTGTAATCCAAATGCGATCAGGTGATCCTCAAGCAGGACTCACTGTAGCTGATCAACCAGAATAACTTCCTCAAGGATTATACAAAAGATTAGGGGTAGGACCAGACTCAGCTCATACTGTCCATCCACCCGTATTTGTTAAAAAGTTTCCATTTCACACCTGGTTTCCTCATACGAGATTTCCTGTAGTCGAGTAGGGTTTGTAGCCAAAATATGAGAACTGGGTTGCAGTGGGATCAAGTGTAGAAAATTCTGCCTTTCCGTATTCTCTCGTCTCTCATCCGTATTTTACCTCTCGGATATAGGAAGTATTTGGTTTAAATAGTGGGAAAAAATCCGTGCTGCTAAAGCTCAGGAAACTTCCCATCGTGCCACCTACTGTCTCATCGCGCATTTCGATGTATGGATAGTCTGGGTTTTTCCCGAGGATAGTATTTGACTGAAAAGTATTCGTTCCGACTGTTCCAGGGGTATTTTGGATAACTTGAACCACTCGTGCTCGTGGCATGACCAAAGTGTTATTATGGATATTGAAACTATTGGTATCCTCGAGATGGAGTGATTCTTCAGCATTATTGACAGTATTGTTTGCGATCTCGAGATCTCGGATACTGCGAGCAGAAATACCATAGTTCCCATTCGTGATACCACTTCCCACATTTTGGATGATATTTTCACTCACACGAGCTGAGAGGTATGAGGTATTGGCAGGAGAAAATTCTTCATTCCGGATAGCGCTACATCCTGTACCTGTTCACTGACATACATTTGATATGATATTTTGTGATACTACCGTAGCCTGACCAAAGACGATCGCTCATTTTTGGAGATAAGAAAAGGTATTATTATTCACACTCAGAGATTGGCTTGATAGTATCTGGAGAGCGTCTGCAGTCATACCAGAAAACGTATTGTTTGAGATAGAACCACCGATATCGATAGCATTGAGTGCATAACTACAGAGAGAAAAATCATTACTATCGAGAGTGATACCACTTCCTGTGACGAGAGAGAGACATGAACCTGAGCTATTGGAAATAGCGTTGTCATAGAGGGTGACATTACTTGAGTTCGTGAAATCGATGGCACTTCATGACATACTCGCATTGATTTGAAGTCCATTTACCGTCGTATTTGACATACTATTGGCACTGATACTACGAATTACAGGACGCGTACCAGTTCCACAGACGAGACCATTTTGAAATCGATCAAATGTAATACCATTCGTCGTGATAGTGAGATCCTCACTTCACCATGAGTCTCCACAACGGAAATATACCGTATCACCAGGGAGTATCGTCCCACTTGCCATAGAGGCATTTACCATCGAGACGGATGCCCATGCTGCAGTATCTGCAGTACCAGAGTTATTGTCATCTCAGGAGACAGAATCCACATAAAAGACATTGCCCACCGCTGAACTCGTGAGTACGATCGGACTGAGCGTATTCGAGACAAATGTGAGAAGCGCTAGAGCTGCTGTGAGACGAAAGTATATATTTTTGTATGACATATGAAAAAAATATGATCAACACTATTAGACCATATTTTGTTCATTTTTCCTAGGAATGTAACTTGTAGATTTATATATTTATTTTATAAATCAAAATCATCATATGTCGTTGTCGAGAGTCCGTAGAGCACATAATCCGATGGAGAAAGTGTTTTCTCGTCGAGAGAAATCTTGCGACAGGCGAGAGAGAAATATGCTTGTGGACTCGTATCCACATGGACCATATGAGGAAGGATCACTGAGATTTGTCAGAGATTTTGTGAGAGAAATATGAGACCCTCTCGTGTCGTATCGAGCTCCTCCACTGACTGGAGGATACGGCGCTGATCAGTCGTAAAGCGATCCACTCGTATACGGATCTCTCGGAGACCCTCTGGAGAAGTGAGGGCAGAGCTACAGCGAGGATCTTTGAGACAGAGGAGAGTATTATCTATGCATTCATAGAGGGTATTTTCCTTGGATGGGATGATGCGGCCACTCGAAGCGATCACTTTCCCGTGGAGATAGAGTGTCACAAAAATAGCATCTTTACTCGCTGAGTATGTTCCTGTATCAGCAAAGTCTGAAAGCGTCGGGATACGTTTCTCTGCCAAGTATATTTCGAGGGTTTTTCGCGCGATTTCATGCATAGATTAAAACTGGGTAAGTGATTTTGTAGCTTTTTCTTCGAGTTCGCGCTCATCGTTTTCTATCCGAGCAAATACCGTACCGAGTGGATCATGTCCTGTATTTTTATAAAAAAGTGAGTAGAGTGCGAGAAAAAGTGCGGTAACCGTATGACTCACGACATACGCCATGATAGTCAGTGTCAGGAGGATAAAGAGTGTCACAGATGCATCTGCACGACCAAATACGACACTCATAACAATAAGAGCGGATATGAGGAGCGATGTGATACTCGCATAGAGAGAGAGCAGCGAGTAGCGATAGTGTGATATGAGTCCGACGATGAGCTCATAGGTAAAAAGTGATATGAGCACGTGGAGGGAAAATGCGAGGAGGATCGTGTTTTTCTCTGGTGCAATACGCGCTACGATGAGATAGAGCGGAGCAAACATCACATAGAGGACGATCGACATAGTCACGATCTGGGAGAGTGCACTTCGAGATCGTGTATAGATATCTGGAAATATGCGAGATCGTAGGGCATAGGAGAGGACATTCCCGAGAGAGATCGCAAAAAATGTAATCATCGCGAGCAGGATCGGAGAGGCTCATGTCTCGAGAGAAAATCTCCCGATAGTAAAATAGAGAAGTACAAATATCAGTGCTCCCACACTCGATCAGACGATCAGGGCCGTGAGGACGACCATAATAACTCAGATAAAGTCAATTTTCGGTGGACCGAGGAGTTCTTCTCTACTTGGATGTTCTCTCTGTTCTGACATATGCTATGAGGATAAAAATAACTCCTACTGAGATAAATATATCGGCAAAATTCAAAATGGCAAAATATTTCACCGAGATAAAGTCAATAACATGTCATACGATGAGACGATCATAGGCATGAGAAAGTGCTCATGCGAATACAAGCGAATATCAGACATCGAGAAGTTTCGAGTACTTCCTATACTCTTCACGAGCATAGTGAAGAAACAAAAAAACTATAACTATAACCGTCAGAAATTTGAGAACTAGTCACTCGATAGGCAGAGAAAAAGCAATACCAAAATTCTGAGCATAGGTAAAAGAAATCATCTCTCCGATAACGGGGAGAGACTCACTCTGAGAGAGTGTATGCACAGCAAAGTATTTCGATATCTGATCGACAGTGATACCAAGGAGAGTGAGAAGGGTGAGAAAAAATACACGCATTAGCGAAGAGTGATGTACATAGCGAGACAGACGAGTGCTGTGAGGATGGTTCCCCAGAGAGTATCGATCGCGACCATCTGCCAGCTCCACCCCTTCATGACACTCATACTCGTGAGCTCATAGGTCATATACGCGCCAAATCCGAGGAGTGCACCGTTATGTAGGACTGCCCGAGTATCAAGTCATCCCTTCACTGCTGGTATGACGATGAGGATAAGTGCGACGAGCACATAGAGGAGGTAAAATACTATTGCTGCGACCATATTCACATCCGTACGGATCATATCAGGGATATACCGCTTAAATGTGGGGAGGATAACATTCCATATCATGATAGCATCGAGGATGAGGAGCGTAAGGAGACCTGCGAGATAGGGGAGTATATACTGCATAGAGGGGAAAATAAAGTGATATAGTTATTGTTTTGGAGGCTGTGAGAGCTCTGATCGGATCCATGCCTCATAACTCGCATTTGCCTCGACGGTCGCGAGTTTTATGATGCAGGGAACCTGATATTTATGGTGAGCGAGGATATAGGCCTCGAGGGCCTCATATTTCTCTGGGAGAGTCTTGTAAAGTGTGACGATCTCATCACTTTTAGTGAGGAATCCCTCCCACCAGAAAACGCTCTCTATCGGAAATGAATTCGCACAGGCGATCAGTCGAGCATTGAGAAGCGCACTTGTCATAGTGGCGGCTTCTGGTTTCGATGGATGAGTAACATAGACAGTGAGGAAGGACATATGAGAAGTGTTATAATCTCGAAAGAAATAATTGTTGTTCTCGGATAAGTTTTTCTTTTTGTCTCTTTTTCACTTCATACCAATCACCATTATTTGAACCATCAGGATTAAGTCTTTCACTAAATTTCTCATAACATCGATCAAATACTCGAGCTTTCGTTATTTTTCACTCGGATTCTAAATTCTCAAGAAAACAAATATAGTCCCAGAATATATCCCCAAGTTCATCCTCGAGCAATACCTGATTTCAGTTTTTGAGCTCATCTTTCATTTCCTCTATCTCATTTTCTATTCATCGTAGGAATGTGTCACTTCCACGGTAAAAATCTCCATCTCCTTTTTTTATAAGAAAAGGGATACGTGCTTCGGAAAGAGTGATAATTTTTTGGATTATAGAAAGCATAAGGATTAAGTAACTACTCTTTTTGCCTTTTTCTTCCCCATCTCGACGAGGACTCATAGAGGTGTGATCGTCACGAGGTATTTCGGGTCCTCGATAACGACACTATCGATACGCACTGATTTTCAGGAGAGAGCATTTCGTACATCACCTGAAGTCGCACAAAATCCAAGCTCTTTAAGGAGATCAGAAATATTGATTTCTCCTACACTGATGCTCTGTACTTCGATCGTCGAAGCATCACTCGGATCATACGGTTTCCCATGATACATCGTGATGATACGCTGGGCGAGTTCATTTTTAAGAGTGTTCGGGTGTTCTCATTTTTCGAGGCGATCACGTATGATTGCTACTTCATCGAGCGTCATATCCGTCGCGAGTTCGAAATAGGGAACGATGAGATCATCCTTCACATTGATAAGTTTCTGATACATACTCTGGGGAGCCTCATCGATCGCGACAGTATTGGGTGAGGTCTTCGACATTTTTTTTCCATCTGATCCGACGAGGAGGTCAAACGTCATGATATCTTGCTTCGGGAGTCCATGTGCATCCATGAGGGTACGTCCAGCAAGGAGATTGAAATACTGATCATTGCCTCCGAGCTCGACATCACAGCTTCCGTATTTTTTTGCGATCGCGACAGAGTCATATCCCTGCATGATCGGGTAGAGGAACTCCTGGAGAGATATACGGACTCAGGACTTATATCGCTTCGAGAAATTATCCCGATCGAGCATCTCTGCGACAGAGAAATTTTTGGCGAGTTCTCAGACAGAGGCAAAGTTTACCTGATCAAGTCACTCACTATTGTAATAGATCTCAATCTTTTCGAGGTCGAGGACACGAGCAAATTTCGAGAGGAAAAGTTTCGCATTTTTCTCTGTCTCGGCACGAGCAAGCATCGGACGCTCTGCATCCTTGTCACTGGCATCTCCGACCTGTGCGGTCGCATCTCCGATCAGGAGGACGACTTTGTGTCCGAGCTCTTGGAACGCTTTGAGCTTAAGTATAGGAACCATATGTCCGATATGGACGATAGTTCCTGATGGATCGATCCCGAATTTTACGACGAGTTTTTCTCATGCGAGAAGTCGTTTTTCGAGGTGATCTCGGTCGATGACACGAGAAACTCACTTCGTGAGGAGGTTGTGGATAGCGCTTGGAGTCATAGTTATCGTAGAGGAGGTATGAGAAGTCACGTCATCGCCTGTGGTCTCGGGAGAACGACAGGAGGAGTGAGGGAGGGAAGTGGGAGTGTGATTTTTTCTGTATGAACTGTATCGAGGATTGTATCGAGTCCTACGGTCGTATAGGGAAAGTAGGAGATCTCGACTGAACCCTCTCTGATTTGAAATTTTTGTATCGAGATACTCGGAAACGCAGAGTTCATGAGCCGACAGTCATCATAGAGTTTTTTTGTAGCACCATTTCTAAATGATATAACTGAGCGCTCACAGGGTGACTGGCGATTGCTCGAGAGAAATACGAGTGAACGATCTGAAGCGAGTGAAACAGAGAGGGCTGTGTTTATGATAAAAGGGTAAAACTTCTTTGCTTTGATATCGTATATAGAGACGCGGTTCCCCTCGATCGATGGAGCATAGAAAAGGATATACTTTCCTCGGAAAAGGTCTGATTTCAGGATGAGACACGATCTCAGATATTCTTTTCCGATGATATTCTTTGCTCGAGTTGATGGAGTATTTTTTACGAGAGAGTTATAGCAGTCTGGATCTTCATTTGGTCCATGAGGGAGGAGCTCAGTGGCAAATTCTTTATTTTGGTATGTTTTGATGACTTTTCTCCTGTAGAGGATGCTCGTAGTGTCATCTGTCTGGACGAGAGAGACTCATGGGACGAGTGGTCGTCTATACGAAATAAATCCATCGTCTTCTCATGCATATGAGAAAAGTGGAAGGAGACAGCATATGAGGAAGAGGTATTTTTTCATAGAAACGGGGAAGAAAATGTCAGAAATATATAAAAACAAGAAATTCGAGGCAGAAAAATTTTATCGAAGTGAGTTTACTCATTTGTAAATGATCGAGAGAAAATTTTTATAACAAAGAAGTTCGCCGTTTTCCATATTTCTTTAGCGTATTTTTTTGAGTTTGCTTGTATCGAGCTGGTACTGATATCGAGAAAACCAGGATTCACCAGTGGATGGATCGTATTTTTCGACATCGAACTGGACCTTTCCATCGCCGAGAAATTTGTACGGACCACGTGCATAGCAGACATCCTCTGTCGAGTTCGGATATCCAGACTGTTTCTCTATGAGGAGAGAGCTAAAGTCAGGAAGAGCGATAAGTTTATCTGGTCATTCGGTGCAGGCATTTCTTTTCTCGAGTCGGGTGAATGAGTAAGAGAGGTAGCGACGATCGAGCCAGTAAAATTTCCCATATGCATCTCATGCTGTCGATCGGATCGTCGGAGAAAATTCTACTTTTGATCGTGCACAGTCGAAAGTCACAAAATAGGCTCATGTATTCCTGATAAATCCATATTTACTATAGGGACTATTTCCTGCGTCCTGATAGCGAGAGAGGGAGAGGGCTGAGGGAAACTTATGGATGAAATAGTAGAGTTTTCCTCTATATTTGAGAAACTCATCGACCTGTGGATACTCTCCTGGCCAGTAGATATAGAGCTCTTTTCGATGGATACCATCAGCAAATCCACATGCCTCAGGCTTCATGAGTCCGATAGCATGAGAAAATGACGGAAGCAGAAAGAAAAAACAGAAAAAAATAATCTTTTTCATATTAGAGTATCTTATCGATAAGACCATATTCGAGAGCTTCTTCTGCGGTCATATAGTTGTCACGATCACAGTCTTTTCGGACTTTATCGATTTTTTGTCATGAGTGTTTCGCGAGGATACCATAGAGGACTTCTCAGGTTCGGATGATATGATCGGCAGCGATCTTGATATCGATAGCCTGACCCTCCATCCCTCCGAGAGGCTGATGGATCATGATCTCAGCATGAGGGAGAGCATAGCGTTTTCCCTTTGCTCCACCACAGAGGATGATCGACCCCATACTCGCTGCGAGTCCGACCGCAACAGTGATGACATCAGGCTTGATCGACTGCATCGTATCATAGATCGCGAGACCTGCTGTGACATGACCTCCTGGAGAGTTCACGTAGAGTGTGATCGGAGCTTTTGGATCAACTTTCTCGAGATAGAGAAGCTGTGCGATCACAGTATTTGCGACAGCACTATCGATAGCATCGCCGAGGAAGATCACACGATCCTCGAGAAGGCGAGAGTAGATATCATAGGCGCGCTCCTGTCCTCCGACCTTATCGATGATCGTCGGGATGAGAAAATCAGCAATCTGTTTTTTGGATTTTTTTGGCATAAGAAAAAAGGTAAGTAATCTCATCCAGTATAGAAAGAAAGCGAGAAAAGTCGAGAAACAGTGGAGAGAAGTCATTGACAGTAAAAAGAAATAATGAAATAAATACCTCATATTTTTGCAAAGAACAGAGAAATAGTGTAGACTAGCTCTCATGAAAACTCTCATATTTCACGAATCATTTACAAAACGATCTGGATCAGAGCGCATGAGTATCGATATGGCTAATATCCTCTCTGCTGATATCGCTACGTCTATCTGGTCGATCAAATCCTATGATCCAAATGAGCTCGGATATCATGGAAATATCTATGAACTCTTCCCAAAATACCATGGAGGCTGGGTAGGATATATCCGTATGAAGTGGCGATTTCTCTTTTCTCAGAAAGTCACGAAAAACTATGATACTATCATCATGTCTGATGAAGCGAGTACTGTAGTGCATGGCCTCTCTGCTCTGACAAAAAAAGTATACTACGCCCATACGCTTCCACATGAACTCTTCGATAAAAAACGTGAATACATGAAGCGAGTACTATTTTTTTACCACGAGTTTTATAGTATAGCCCTGTTTGTACGAAAGTATCTATTCCTCTACGAGATGAGAAAAATGGATATCGTCATGACGAACTCAGAGCACAATAAAAAATGGCTGGAAGAGTGGACCGGTCGCAAAGATATCATCGTCCTCCCTCCACCAGTAAATATGCTCAGGTTCCGTCCTCTCAGAGAAAAAGTTCCCTACATCATCGAGGAACACAATAACGTAGAAAGTGTCATCGAACGAGAAATACATCACTACTATATATCGACTGCTCGTCTCACTGAAGCAAAACGTGTGGACCGTATCGTGCATGCATTTAGCCACATGCCAGAGAAAAACCTCATCGTCCTCTATAATCCTGACGATCCAGCAAAAGAGCAAGTTATGCGATATGCTGTCGGATGCAGCAATATATTTTTTCACCATGAAACCAAGGATATGAAGATGGCTGGACTCATCGCATCTGCTGTGGCATCGATCGCCCTCGGGAAGGAGGAAAATTTTGGCTCTATCGCAGTCGAGAGTATGGCATGTGGGATCCCTGTGATCTCTGTGAATGACGGCTGATTTGCTGAGACAGTAATCCATGGAAAAACTGGTATCCTCATGCCAGATGACTTCACGATCTATGATACGATGGAGGCTGTGAAGTGGATGACGCCTGAGCGAGCACTCGCCATGAGAGATGACTGTGTGGCACGAGCAGGGGAGTATTCTGTCGAAGTATTTGGTAAAAAAATAAAAGAACTCCTCACGAGAGAGAGAAAATAAAAGAGGCTTTCGCCTCTTTTATTATGCTTCTCCACGAGGAGAGTCACCACGGTCACGATATCCTCGATATCCACTGGACTGACTCCCCCCAGATCGTCCGCGATATTCGCGAGGAGGACCTGAGCGTGAGCGACCACTGTCACCACGGTATCCACCACCTTCGCGACGTTCACTGCCTTCGCGAGATGGACGAGAGTATCCACCACTAGATCGTCCACCCTCAGATGGACGTGATGAGTATCCTCCTTCACGACGTTCACCACCCTCACGACTACCACCACGATATCCACCCGATCCGCCTCGATATCCTCCACCTGAGCGACCACCTCCGTGGTATCCACCACGCGAGCGTCCGCCACCTCCACCTCCTCCGTATGAGCGAGATTCTTTCACACGAGGGATTTCTGTCCCTTCGATATCGACTTCCTTGATCTCGATACGATGCATACGCTCGATACGCTGGAATGGTCGCATCTCCTCTGTCGAGACGAACATGATCGCATGACCAGATGCTCCCGCTCGACCAGTACGGCCGATACGATGGATATAGCTCTCTGGATCGTGTGGGACGTGGTAGTTTACGACGAGATCGATATTATTCATATTGAGTCCTCGACTCGCGACGTCTGTACCGATAAATATACGAACCTTTCCTTCCTTGTAGTCGCGAAGGGCTCGCATACGATCACGCTGCTGCATATCACCATGGATATAGGCAGCCTGGAATCCATCACGATAGAGGTATCGTTCGAGTTCTTCTGTTTCGTGTTTTTTCGCAGTAAATATCATTACTTTATCCTCAGGAAAACGCTCGAGGACACGCTTGAGAACTGGATATTTGTCACGGACACCGACACGCATAAATACATGATCGATCGTGTCGACGGTTGGAGTTGTCGAAAGGATAAGAGACTCTTTTTCTCCACGGATATGGGTATCGAGGAGGCGAGTGATGACAGGAGTATAGGTCGCAGAGAAAGTGAGGACTTGTTTGAGATTTTTGAGACCTTCCCAGATCTCCGTCACTGCCGGAGCAAATCCCATATCCATCATCTGATCCACCTCATCGAGGACGAGTGTCGTGACAGCATCGAGAGAGATCCATCCACGTTCGAGGAGGTCGATAAGACGTCCTGGAGTTGCGATGATGACCTGGGGACCAGCTTTGAGTCCTTCTTTTTGCTTCCAGATCGGAGAACCTCCGAACACCGCAAGCGATCCCATACGCATGTGACGAGAGAGATTGAATATCTCATCACGAGTCTGACAGGCAAGCTCGCGAGTCGGCTCGAGGATCAGGACTTGAGGGAGTCGCTTATGAGAGTCGATTGTATTGAGCGCTGGGATACAAAATGCTGCCGTTTTCCCACTTCCAGTCTGGGACTGGACGATGAGGTTTTTTCCCTCGATGGCGAGGGGAATGACCTTTGATTGGACATCAGTGGGGGTATGATATCCCAGGTCGGTAAGCGCCTGGAGGATCTCTGGGCGAAGAGAAAGTGTCGAAAAAGACATAAAAGAATGAATAGGTAACAGGAGATAGTTGCTCATCAAGAAAACGAGACTACTCCAAAATAAAGTCTAAGAAAGGTATTCTGGTTTTGTCATTTCGACAGAGTTTGTCTGTGTTTTTGGCAAACGACGAGAAGTCTTCTTCTTATAAAATTCCTTTTGTAATATAAAAACAAATCGATAGCATCGGTCTCATGGACCTATGGTTGCGCACTCTACTTCGTGCACGTGACTCGCTTCTAATAGGGGAGAAGCGGTATATAGAGAGATATAAGCTCCTCGGGAAAAGAAATTTGTAAGGGCAGTATAGAGAGAAACTTTCGGAAGTCAAAAAGAAAATTTGGAATTATTGACTTTTATGTAAAATAATTTTTATACTCATTTTGTCTCCAGCCATTTTTCGAGTTCCGTGACCGAGGCAATAGAAAATTTCGTATCCTTCTCGAGTCCATGGATACGGATCCATACTGGCGTGAGTCCGACTTCTGACTTCTCGAGATAGTCTCTGAGATCGAGGAGGTCTTCCTTGGTCCAGAATGCTGGGATATCGATCGTATATTTGGTGGTTTGGGTATTTGGCTTTTCTCATGTTCCAGCCTCTCGTCTCTCATCTGTCATCTGTAAGCTCCCTCTCGCCATATCACGAAATACTGAGATCGAGAAACACTTTACACTTCCTGCTTCATCGATGACTTTTTTCTTCCCAAATGGAGTAGAAGGGAAGAGTGAGAGCTCTCATTTTTCTCGATCATAGCGGACTCGACCATTGGCGACGACGATCATATCCTCTTCGAGTTTCGATTCATACTTTTCATACTCCTTTGGGAAAATCACGATACGGAAGACGAAACCGACACTTTCGACAGTCGCAACTGCCATCATGCTTCAGGATTTTGTCTGCATTTTTCTCACCTCGCTGATCACACCGATGAGCTGGGCAAATACTGTCTCTTCTATTTCTTCTTTTTCCTCGATGGGAGGGGTGTTGTTTATTTCCTCGGTACCCTCGAGTGATGCTCATTCGTCAGCACTATAGGACTCGATCGGTGGTTCATCCGCAGAGAGTGGTACAGGTTTTTCTTCGAGTGACGGAAGCTGGTCTACTACGACTACTTCCTCATCGATGTCATCTGAGCGCATGAGTTCGAGAGCAGCAGAGAGATTTTTTGACTTGGTACGGATATACTCCTCGATGCCATCGAGTGGATGCCCTGAAACTGGGTATCCGATCGTCTCCTTTTCTCACTTCATACGATCTTCAAAAGACTGTGGCTCGGCATGTTCGAGAGAAAAATGTACGCTTCATTGGTCAATTCCTCATCCCATATCAAAAAGTCCCATCTGAGACGTTTCCTTTTTGTTTGCGAGTTCCTTCTCATATGCACTCATTTTTATTATAGATCAAAGAAGGCTTGCACGTTCACCAAATTCATCGAGAGCTCCAGAGAGGATGAGGGATTCGAGGGATTTTTTATTGATCACATCACTTCCTGTCCGCTCGATAAAATCATAGAGAGACTGAAATTTCCCACCATTTTCACGAGCAGAGAGGATCGTATCGACTGGTCACTCACCGAGACCTTTGATCGCTGCGAGCCCAAATCGGATCGTATGATCATCGATATAGGTAAAGTGTTTACGCGACTCACTCACGCTCGGCGGGAGGATTTTGATCGATTTTTCACGCGCTTCCTCGATCTCGAGTCGGATACGATCAGTGTCCTCCTCATCAGAGGTCATCATCGCGACCATGAATTCCGTAGGATAGTAGGTCTTCATGTAGGCCGTCTGGTAGGCGATCATCGCATAGCAGGCAGCGTGAGATTTGTTGAACCCATAGCCTGCAAATGGCTCGATAATCTCATCAAAGATATAGATTGCGAGCTCTTCCTTGTGTCATTGTTTCACGGCAGCATCGACAAATTTTCATCGCTGTTCCATGAGGAGCTCGTATTTTTTCTTACCGATAGCACGACGGAGGATATCCGCCTCACCGAGAGAAAATCCTGCAAACGCCTGTACGAGCTGCATGATTTGTTCCTGATAGACCGCGATACCATAGGTAGGTTTGAGGATTTCCTCGAGAGATGGATGCGGATAATCGACTTTTTTGCGACCAAATTTACGATCGATAAAATCAGGAATATATCCCATAGGACCTGGGCGATAGAGCGATACCATCGCGATCAAGTCTTCAAATGAAGATGGCTTCAATTCCTTCAAATATCGACGCATCCCATCCGACTCGAACTGAAATACTCCTGTCATATCTCCAAGTCCAAAAAGCGCAAGCACCTTTGGATCCTCATAGTCTATCTGGAGGAGGTCTATATTTTTTTTGTGCACTTCTTCGACGATTTTTTTTGCTCGATCCAGGATAGAGAGGTTACGCAATCAGAGAAAGTCCATCTTGAGAAGACCGAGTGCCTCCAGTGGTCATGCAGAAAACTGCGTCACGATGGATGTAGGATCCTTCGGAGGTGGTTGGAGTGGACAAAAATGCGTCATCGGCTCAGGTGCGATGATCACCGCACAGGCATGGACTCAGAGCTGTCTCACAGATCACTCCATCTTGAGCGCAGTATCGACGATTTTTCGATATTTTTCGTCTTTTTCATATGCCGCCTTGAACTCGACTGCTTCCTCGAGCGCCTGAGAGAGAGTCGTTCCAGGGCGTCCTGGGATGAGCTTGGCAAAATCATTCATCTCAGCAAATGGAATACCAAATGCTCGCCCCGCATCCTTCACTGCCGCCCGAGCTGCCAGCGTTCCAAATGTACATACTTGTGCCACATGATCGTTTCCATATTTCTCTCGTACATAGGTGAGTACCTTTTCACGACCCTCATCAGAAAAGTCTACGTCGATATCTGGCATCGTCACACGTGAAGGGTTCAGAAATCTCTCGAAGAGGAGTCCATAGCGGAGTGGGTCGATATCAGTAATCCCTGAGAGATAAGCAAGTATAGCTCCTGCAGCTGATCCACGACCTGGACCAACTGGTACTCCATTCTTCTTTCCATATTGGATAAAATCAGCTACGATACAAAAATAACCATTGAACCCCATGAGATCGACGACGAGGAGCTCATATTCGAGACGAGAAATGATGGATTTTTCTCTATCGCTCATCTTCGCGATAACTGATTTTTTCTCATCAGTATAGTGACTTTGTGAGAGTTTCTGGAGTTCTTCGATACTCATTTCGGAAAGTTTTTTCTCACTCTTTGGAGAGATGATTTTTTCGATGAATACATTTTTTATCACATCATCGAGCTGGAATCCGTATCGGTATGAGAGTCCATCGATACAGAGTTTTCGCAGAAACCACTCCTCCTCAGAAAGTTTCTCTCGATTCGATTTTCCTCAGGTTGAGGCATGAGTGAATTTTGTATATTCCTCTCGTTCCTCCTCTGAGAGGGGAAATTTTGGGATCTTGTAGCCTCATACATCGAGTTCGAGATCGATCATATTTGCGATTTTCTCGGTATTTTCATACGCCTGAGGAGCGTAGACGAGGAGCTCTTCCATCTCACGTGATGGACGGATAGAGTAATCCCCATTCATGAGAGTCGGACGATCTGGATCATCGAGAGCACGCCCGAGAGATACACTCATCATGATATCCTGGACGCTCGCATCATCGAGAGTGACGTAGGAGGCATTATTGGTTCCGACGATCTCATAGCCATATTTTTTTGAGAGTGAGACGAGAGTATTATTGATATTTCCTTGGAGGGGCTTATCTGGATGCTCCTCGATCTCGAGAAAATAATTCTCCTTCCCAAAAAGATTTCTATAATAGTCGATACGTTCGCAGATACGAGCCTCGTCGCGCCCCGTCGATATCATCTGAGGGATTTCTCCATAGAGGGAACCTGAGAGAGCGATCAGATCACTATGATACTCCTCGAGAAGAGAAAAATCAATCCTTGGACGACCAGAAACATATCCTTCGATCTGAGATCTTGTTACGAGATTGATGAGGTTTTGGTATCCGCTGAGGTTCTTGGCAAGGAGGACGATCTCATAGAGCTCATTATCCTTCTCTCTGTTGTCTCTTCATTTTTTCGAGATAGTAAACTCCACTCCGATGATAGGCTTGATCCCTTCTTTTTTGCATGCCTCATAGAACTCAAAAGCACCGTACATATTCCCACTATCAGTGATGGCAATAGCACTTTGGCCAAGCTCTTTTGCTCGCTTGGCAAGCTTCTCTGGATCTCCAAGTGCTCGCTGGAATGTATAGTGTGTATGAGTATGGAGGTGGACAAATGACATGGCGAAAGTGTATCGAAAAAGAGAGTTTTTGCCAGTCGAAAAGAAAAAACATCCAAAATTTGCTTTCAGAGGAAAAGAGTGCTAGAGTATTTCTGTTACTTTATAATTTCTCTTTTATGTGACTCTTTGACGATATCCTTAAAAAACCTGTAGCACCAGCTACTGATCCACTCACTGAAGCAACTTCTTCATGACAGGGAAGTGGACAATCATCTCAGGATGATAGTTCTACACCTATTGTTATGGCGAGTTCGACTCCTATCACAATCGAAAAAAGCGCAGAAACAACGATTTTTGGTCAGGAGACAGAGGATCTCGCGATCGAGAAGCAAAATGAGGGCTCTCTAGAACCACTTATCCATGCAGAAGAAGCAGGAAGTTCTCTCATTATCAGTACTGCAGCTATGGAGCCAACGAGTACTCCCATGAGTCCTATGGAAGATAGTGTTACTCAGGAGGCAGAAACGACGAGTACTCCTCTCATGATGACAGAAACGAAAGAAGAAGAAACTCCTCTCGCTGTCAGTCCAGCACCAAGTACAGAGTCTATTAGTCTTTTTGAGCACCTTGAGACAGCAGAAACTCCAGTCATTATCGATACTCCTCTCGTAGAATCTCCTCTCTTTGCTCAGACAGAAACAGTCGTCGCTACAGCGAACTCACCTGTGGACCCAGCTTCATTTATCAAGAAGTCACTCACTGACATCGATACGATGATCGCAACTATCGAAAAACGTCACGATGCAAAAGTCGAGGAAACACAATGATACGAAAAAGAAGAAGCACGCTTTGCAGAACTCAAAAAAGAAGGATACAATGCGATCGATGCCATCGATGCTGAAAAAGAACATGCACTCCACCTCCGTTCTCTCCTCGAAGCAGAGCTCGAACCAAAAACAAAAAAAATGGAACCACAGGAAACAAGCGAAACTCCAGATGCGACACTCTCGCTCCTCACCCAGGAAAATAGAGAACGCGAACCAAGTCTCGCAAAAGTCAAAGAGGCTCTCCAAAAAGAAGAAGATCTCGTTGCACTCACTGGTCTCTAAAATAATCCCCTTCTCGGGGATTTTCTTTTTGCTTCTTGTATTTCGAGAAAAAATGGATATGGTAAGAAAGTATTTTTTCCTATGAGTACAAGCACACTCCTCTTCGGGATATACCTCTTGGTTATCATCGTTCTCTTCGCATTTATCGCGATCGTCGTCATGCACATCGGGAACTTTAAGCAGTACTCGAAGTATCTCTCTGTCGTCCTGCGGATATACCTCGTCGTGATCCTCCTCATCGCGATATTTGGTGGATACAAGATCCTCACTGACTATACTCCAGCCAAAAAATCCAGAAATATACCCGTAGAAAAAATAGATTTCTAGTACGTTCCTATCTCTCTAATTTCCTTGTTTCTCTATGCAAATCGGTATCGTATGACTTCCAAACGTCGGGAAATCGACGCTTTTTAATGCCTTGACTAAATCCTATGCTGCTGAGGCTGCCAATTTTCCATTTTGTACCATAGAGCCCAATGTCGGTATCGTGAGTGTCAATGATGAACGTCTCGAAGCAATACGTAAAGTCGTTAATGGAGCTAAGACTGTACCAGCAACAGTCGAGTTCGTCGATATCGCAGGTCTCGTCGAGTGAGCAAGCAAGGGAGAAGGACTTGGGAACAAATTTCTCTCTCATATACGAAATGTCGATGCCGTCCTCCAGGTCGTGAGAGCGTTCGACGACTCCAATGTCCACCATGTGAGTGGCTCTATCGACCCAAAACGTGATATCGAAGTGATCAATACCGAGCTCATCCTCGCTGATCTCGAGACACTCGATAAGCGTATCACAGACAATACAAAAAAAGTCCGCGCTGGAGACAAGGAAGCAAAAATGTTCGAAGATGTCTATATCCGCCTCAAGGCTCATCTCGAAAGTGGGAAGATCGCCTCTCTCATGGAGCTCTCAGACGATGAGAAAAAGGCAATCTCTGACCTCCATCTTCTGACGGCAAAGCCATTTATCTACGCAGTAAACGTCACAGAAGACCGCGTGAATACTCCCGAAAGTGAACTCCGAACCATCACAGGCATCAGTGATACTCAGATCCCTGTCCTCCCCGTGAGTGCTAAGATAGAGATGGATATGCTCGAGTTCAGCGAGGAGGAGAAAAAAATGTTTCTCGCTGACATGGGAATTGATTTCAATCCCATGGATCAGATCATCCGTACCTGCTATGACCTCCTCAGGCTCCAGTACTACTTCACAGCCTGAGAAATCGAGGTGCGAGCGTGGACGATAGGCAAGGGGTGGACAGCTCCACAGGCAGCAGGAGTCATCCATACAGACTTCGAGAAAAAATTTATCAAAGCAGAAACCGTGAACTACCGTGACCTCATCGAGTTCGGAGGATGGGCATGAGCACGAGAAAAGGGAAAAGTCCGTATGGAAGGGAAGGAGTATATCGTGACGGATGGGGATGTGATGCTATTTAAGTTTGGGGGATAATCTCCTTGAGTACATATCAAAAACGGGAAATAGGTATAACTTCAAATACAATTCAATAATTTTTCTGAAAAAATGAGCGTAAAGAGCTGGGCAACCAACTCTCTTTTCTTTATGTTCATGACTCTCTCATTCTTGAGTTATTTTATCGAGTGGTGTATCTAGAAGCCTTCATGAGAGCCTACTTTTCACAGCAGTCATTTGTGTAAGTTCCATAGAAGCAAGTCTTCAAAGGACTTGAACTATACGTATTACTAGGGCATCTCTATTTCCTATAATTCAAAGGTTTGGATCAATTGACTCTAAAAATACTTTCGTTGTCTCTAGCACCATTGTTTGAAATCAAGCTTTGATATTTTTCAATATTTCTTGAGATTCTTTTGATTCGTTCAGTAGCGACTCATCAAAGTAAATTACTCAAGACAAGAAGTTCTCCCATCAAGCTCCAACGAATGTCTGCTCTTGTTTTTGCATGTAGTCTCGTAAGTCCGTATAAGAGGAAAACTGGACTTTTCTTTTATCAAAATGGTTTTTTCTATCGCTGAAATACCCTAAGAGGCTTTTTTCATAAACTTGCATATGTCTATTAAAAAAATCAGACACGACGAGCGTTTCTAGTGCAAAGCGTTCAACCTTTCTAACAGTCAGATCAGCTCCTGGGCATATTCGTGTTTCGTTTCTAGGGAAGGACGCTATGAGTTCTTTTAGTTCTTTTGCTGATGATTGCATAAATAATATATTAATTTAATAAAATATTATGTCAAGTAAATCGATTGCGCATATGTTGTAATGGCTTCTCTGTACTATCCCAAATAAAATCCCTCTCTCATATTTGGCTATATAATAAATTAGAAAGCCGAGAGGGGGATTTTTTATTTTCTCTTATCTTCATGTTGAGAAAATCTTTGGTCTACTGCACTTCGGTCTGTTTGGAAAGTATGACCAGCTTTTGTATTGGATGTTCCACCTTTATGGTGTGAACGATTTGTATAGTTTGAGGCGTTGGCGCCTGTATGTGTATTTGTATTGGATCGAGGATATCGATCGGTTTAAGCGACCATATTCTCGATGGTGGTGTATGAAGTCACCTATCCATGAAGTAGACATAGGTATAGTAGCACTTCCGAGAAAATAAGTCAAAAAATGAGCAGAAAAATCTGCTCAAAAAGAAGTATGTTTATAAAATATGATTAAACACGGATCTTTGTGACCTTTTCACCGTATCGTTCATTTTTGGTCGTGATATTTTTACTTGCGAAGATCAATCCACTGATCGCGAGCCAGAAGCCGAGAAATCCGACCCAAAAGTCTGTATCGACTCCTCCAGGAGTAGGCATATTTCGGTTCACGATCTCTGTCGCAGAGAGTCATCCTGAAGCTGATGATGGAACGCTATCGGTACGCGTGCTCGTATCAGTCTCTATGAAGAAAAATGCTATCACCATCATAGCGACACCGAGCCCAACTTGTGTCCACTTCCAGAGCTTTCGACGCATGATACCTGGGTCGAGGATCCCTCGCACGAGTCCGATAATTGGGAAAATGTAGAGAGCATAGAGTACTTCCTTTGGGATAGCACTATATTCAAAAGATGTCTTTGGAAAGCCAAAGTAAAGTACTCCTAGGAGTATAAGAGCAAATACGATGCGAATGATGCGAATATTACGATCAGAGGGTTTTGCACGGAGAGTTTCGATGAGTTTGAGCATAAGAAAAAGTTAACTCACCAAATATAGTGAAAAAGAAGAAGAAGGCAAGAAAAAAACAATAGCATAAAGCCAACTTTTTGGGCATGTCTTTCGTCTTGCAATCAAGTCCTCTTTCCCTATAATACGCCCATGGCAAGAAAGAAATCCCATACCAAAAATCCATTTCTCACATACGAACTCCAAAATATCCTCGCCTGAGGCATCCTCATAACCCTAGGAGCCCTCATGTTTCTCTCGACGACAGAGTCATCACTCGTCGGAGGAGTACTGCGCAGTATCGGAGTGCTTTTTTTCGGTGAGTATTACCGCTATATCTCAGCACCGATCCTCGTCATTCTCGGGAGTATGATCCTCGTGAAGAAAGCAAGCTGGGGAATATCTCGATTTATCGGGATTATTCTTTTCTATATATCACTGACATCTCTCGTAAGTTGGTACGATGCTACCTACAGGGCAACATTTGCTCTCTATGGAGAACTCTCTCGACTTCTCGGGACATCGAGCGCATTTCTCGCGCTCCTCGTAGGATTTTTTGCCTCGCTCTACCTCACACTCCGCATCTCTTACAGGAATATCCTCTCGAAAGTACGCGAAAGCGTCCCATCATTTTCGAGCGTACGAGAGGCGGTACTTCCAGATGACGACGATGATGTGCCTCCGAAAAAAACAAAAATGGATGAAGCCTACAAAAAAAAGGCAGAGGAACTCGAGCGCAAACTCGAAAGTCTCCAGAAATCAAAGACAAAAACTCCAGAAAAACCCATCACCGGAAAATCTATCCTCTCGAGTGCATTCTCAGGGCTCACGAAAAAAGTCCCTATCGAAACCCCAGATGGGAAAATTATCGAGAATAAAAATAAATCGCAGTCTGTCGACTTTGGGTCGTGGGATTTCCCGAGTACCAAGCTCCTGAATGAAATCGAACACCGAAGCGTCGTATCACCAGAAGAAATCGAAGAAAAATCACTCCTCATACAAAAAACACTTCTCCAGTTTGGTATCGATGTCGATATGGAAGGGGAGAGCATATGACCGACAGTTATCCAGTATCGCCTCAGGCCATCTGAGTGAGTCAGACTCTCGAAGATCGAGTGACTCAAAAAAGATCTCACCCTCGCCCTCAAGGCAAAATCTATCCGTATCCAAGCACCGATCCCAGGACTCGGACTCGTCGGTATCGAGGTGCCAAACGAAAAACGTGACATCGTCGGCATCCGTGAAGTCCTCTCTGATGATGCATTTACCCACCATAAATCCAAACTCGCGATCGCACTCGGAAAAGACATCCAGGGAGACTATATCGTGTGAGATCTCGCGAAGATGCCACATCTCCTGATCGCAGGTCAGACTGGATCTGGGAAGTCTGTGGGGATGAATGGATTTATCCTCTCACTCCTCTATAAAAACACTCCAAGTGAACTCCGCATTATCATGGTCGATCCGAAGCAAGTCGAACTCGGAGTCTATGACGGCATCCCGCATCTCCTCACTCCCGTCATCAATAGCCCAGACAAAGCCCTCAATGCTCTCAAATGGTGAGTCGCTGAGATGGAACGTCGCTATAGTACCCTGAAACCAGTGAACGCTCGTAATCTCGAAGAGTATAATGCAAAAGTATCAGCAAAAGATCGGATGCCTGTGATCGTCATCATCATCGATGAGCTCGCAGATCTCATGATGAGTGGGAACAAAAAAGAAGTCGAAGCGGCCATCACTCGCATCGCTCAAAAAGCTCGTGCTGTCGGTCTCCATATGATCCTCGCGACCCAGCGACCATCAGTAGATGTCATCACGGGACTGATCAAGGCTAATGTCCCATCTCGAGTCGCATTCACAGTAGCATCTCAAGTTGACTCTCGTACGATCCTGGACTCGATCGGAGCAGAGGATCTCCTCGGGCGTGGTGATATGCTCTACTTCCCGACGTGAGCAATGTCGACGAGTCGTCTTCAGTGAGTCCTCGTCGAGACGGATGAGGTCGAGCGAGTGGTCAATCATATCAAGCGCACCATCGATCCAGCGATGCTGGAGGATATCTACGATCGGTCTATCATAGAGGGGGATAGAGGCAATTTCGAATGATCGGTCTGAGGAGGAGAGTACGGTGATGAAGACCCGAAAGTAATCGAGGAAGCGATAGAACTCGTACGATCAAGTGGGAAGTGCTCTACATCTATGCTCCAGCGACATCTCAAGCTTGGGTACGGTCGAGCGGCTCGTGTCGTCGATATTCTCGAATCTATGGGGATCGTGGGTCCTGCGGATGGCTCGAAGCCGAGGGAGGTGATTGGATAACTACATCTCTTTCTTTCTCTACCTTATCGAGAAAGAAAGAGAGTCCATATTTGAGCTTATTATTACCAAGAGGGAACTTTACGCCATGAAGATAGTTATGATCAAACACTACTATAGATCCATCATCGATGGGTACTTCTATCTTTTTTCATTCCTTATCTGTGTATTCGAAAGTTGCTCCTTTATGTCCATAGAGCGGAATAAACATGACGGAATGATCACGCACGTCTATCTGATCATCAATATGTGGAGTGACTCATCGATAACAGACAAGTCCATTAAGGTTTCTATATTTCCCACTTACCTTGAGTCAAAATTTCTTGAGATAGATATTGAGCTTATCTGTTTGAGTTTGAGTAAAAGCAGGTTGAGCATAAAGCCAACGTGAATCCGCAGCAGTTGTGTTCTTATGAGTCATTCCCAAATCTATAATCCTCTGAGAAAATATATCTATAATCTTCTTTACGCTTTGCGGTTGCAAAGGCTTATTTCGACTCCATAATGTTCACTCTGGCACCTTGAGCATAAAAAATATTTCTTAAAATATATATTTTCGATATACTATCATAAATATCTCTAAAAGTAAAATGCCAAAAATCCTCATAAAAACCCCAGAGCAAATCGCCGGGATACGAAAATCCTGCCACCTAACTGCGATGACACTCGATATGATCGGTGCCTATGTGAAACCTGGTGTGAGTACTCTCGAGCTCGATAATATTATGAATGCATTTATCCTCAAAAATGGGGGAGTATCTGCAGATTTCTGATACCTCGGGAACAATCGCTGGGGGAAATGACCAGATGCCTACAAAAGGGCTACCTGTATATCTCTCAATGACACGATCTGTCACGGTATGCCACGTGCTGACGAAGTCCTCAAAGAAGGAGATATCCTCAATATCGATGTCTCAACGATCGTGGATGGATACTTCGGAGATGCGAGTCGTATGTATACGGTCTGAGCCGTCAGCGAAAAGGCGAAACATATCATCGATGTGACTCGATGTGCATGGGAACTCGGCATAGAGCAAGTCCGCCCAGGAAACCACTTCGGAAATATCGGATATGAAATCTCCAAATACGCAGAAAGTGAAGGCTGCTCAGTCGTCAGAGAATATGGATGACATGGGACATGAGTACAGTTTCACGAAGAGCCATTCGTCTATCACAAAGCTGAGAAAAATAGTGGTCCTCGTATGCAAGCTGGGATGATCTTCACGGTCGAACCGATGATCAATGCAGGAAAGTACGCGACCAAGGTCGATAAAGATAACTGGACTGTGAAAACCAAAGATGGCTCCCTCTCGGCACAGTTCGAGCATACGATACTCGTCACAGAAACTGGATATGAAATATTGACAAAATAATATTGTGAGTATAATAATTTCATGACTTTAGACGTATTCTGAAACAATCTGTGAATATTTCGACTAAACAATCTCTCTTTTCTTCTAAGCAAGGATATAGCAGGGGAAGTTTCGGCACTACTTTCAGGAATAAAAGAATCCGATGGAAAAAATAATAAAAGAACTTACTTTTCATCTCCAAGAGACTTTTTAGAGTCATGGCGAACTGGTTATGAAAAATGAGCCTCTTGATTTTGAGAATCTCTCTACGATGCCCTTGGTTTTGAACTTTACTATGTGGATATTGATACGAAAAGTGATTTTTTTAGAATAGGAGAGCATACTGGATTTTGGTGAAGAGAGAAGGAAATATCACCATTTTTACTCTGCGCTGATGCTAACTGACTCTATGATCAAAAATGATATATGAATCTATGAGTAAATGATATCTCTGATAAAAGAGTCAAAGTATATCGATGAAAAGATGAACATAATAAGAATATCTGATACGAACTTGTTTCTCAAAGATCATACAGTAAACATCTATCTCTAGGAAAAAGTTTCTATGTTTGGGACTTCCCAGAAAACTTTCCATTTTGATCTGCAAATGCACTAAAATCTTCTGGAAATATGTGGCACATGATAGGGCACACTCCCCAAGAGTTATATAGTGAACTCGAGAAGATTGGTTTTACTTTCGAGTGAGACAAAAAAACTCCCTAAGGGGAATTTTTTTAATGGAAGAACTTGATACGATCTGCGCTTGGGTGAGTACGGAGTTTTTCGAGGGTTTTTGCCTCGATCTGGCGGACACGCTCTCGAGTCACTCAGAACTCTCGTCCGACCTCTTCGAGAGTATGCATCTCACCACCATCGAGACCAAATCGCATGACGACGATCTTTTTCTCACGAGGCGTGAGGAAATCGAGCATCTCGTAGAGGTTTTCCTTCAGGATCGAGAGATTGGTAGCTTTCTCTGGAGTGAGATACTTATCATCCTCGACGAAGTCACCGAGTGTCGTATCCTCCTCGCCACCGACAGGGGAGTCGAGAGAGAGAATATCCTGGGATATTCGCATGATCTGGCGAACCTTACGTACATCCATCTCGAGCTCGAGTGCGAGTTCCTCCATGAGTGGCTCACGAGCGAGTTCCTGAGTGAGACGACGATATGTATGGTTAAATTTATTGATCGTCTCGACCATGTGTACTGGCACACGGATCGTACGAGCCTGATCAGCGATGGCACGAGTGACACCCTGACGGATCCACCATGTCGCATATGTGGAGAACTTAAATCCTCGATCCGGGTCGAATTTATCTACCGCTCGGAAAAGTCATACATTTCATTCCTGGACGAGATCGAGGAGTCAGAGCCCGCGTCCCATATATTTCTTTGCGATCGAGACGACGAGACGGAGATTGGCTTCTGCGAGTCGCTTGCGCGCTTCCTGATCTCACTTCTGGATGAGACGACCGAGACGGACTTCCTCCTCTGCGTCGATGAGAGCAAATCGTCCGATTTCATTGAGATACATCCTGATCGAGTCATCAGAGATCTCAGAGAGATCGACTTCTTCTTTTTTCTTCCCCGCGTCCTTGAACATCTCATCACTCTCGAGAGAGTCGACGAGCTCGACACCGAGCTTCGCCAGACGAGAAAATACCTCATCCATGAGTTCGATATCATCTCCTGGGGGAAGTGCTGACATCACCTCATCGTAGACGAGCTTTCCTTCGGCTTTTCCTTTTTTGAAGAGGAGTTGCATCGGTTCAGGCATACCATCGAGAAATTCTTCTGGCACTGTCACATCGAGAAATTTTTTGAGATTTTTCTTGCGTCGTTTATCGGTAAAGAAGTCCTTCGGAGCCACATATCCATCGCCATCACTTTCCTCGTCACTCTCACTGAGAGGATCGGGAGAAAAATCATCATCAAAATCATCATCAAATCCCTCAAAATCATCAGAAGTATCGGGAGAACTCTCATCGATCTGAGTATCGAAATCAGATTTTTTCATGATTGGTGAAGTCTCTTTTGTGGAAGAAGATGCTGGAACCATATCTGGGATAGCTATCCCATCGAGATCAATCTGTGAAAGATCAATTTCCTCTACGAGAGTATCTTTTGTTGGTTGTTTCTTTTTTGTAGCCATGAGGAGAGGGGGAACTTAAGTATATCGAACCATGCATCTAGCGAAGAGCACTCTGAGGAAGTCAGAGCTTGATAGCTTTTTCGACATAGGTGCGCTGTGTTTCGAGAATGTTTGCTCATGAGGTGAGCACCTTTTTATACTCAGAGACGAGAAGCGCCTCGTGGAGTTTTTTTATGAGTTGGAGGGTGGCTTTTTCGAGAAGCACCATGTCCTCATCGAGATGTTTTTCTTCGAGAAAAAGGGAAATAACCTGAAGTCGTTCCTCGGTGTCTGGATCGAGTGGATCACGAGATATTACGCGAGCTAATAACGAAAAATCCCTTTCTCAGGAAAGATCAGAGGTAGTATACCGAAATTCTCGAAAAAACAAGGAAAAAAGATCATACCGATAAATATACCCTGCAAGAAGTTCTCATGGAGTAAAGGCTTCTTTTTCTCATGGATTTTCAGGAGTCTTGTCCTGTGGGAGAGGAGTACGAGTTCTCGCATACTGCAGGAGTCGACGATACTCAGTCATGATAGCATCCTTGCTCACCCCGAGTGTGAGTGATATCTCGCTGACATGCATGTCGATCTCGATCTGAGACCGGAGTGGGAGGAGAAATTCGATACACTTTTCGATGAGTTTTTTCTTACCGACAACAGTCGACATATCATACTCTCGACCTCATTCTCGTAGGTAAAATGCGATTGGCGAAAGTGCTGCCTTCTCGAGATCTTCGAATTTTCCACCAGATTTGATAAATTCATCTGGGTCTTTCCCATTTGGGATCGAGATGATACGGATCTCGAGGTCTTCATTCATGAGGTTTTCGATCGAGAGAAATGTCGCCTTCACGCCCGCGGCATCGCTATCAAGAGAAAGATAGACTACCTTGGCAAATCGCTTCAGGGCTCGGATATGATCCTTTGTCAGTGCAGTTCCACTGATACCAACAGCATTTTCTATGCCTGCCTGATGCATCATGATCGTGTCCATCTGTCCTTCGACAATATAGGCTTTTCCCGATTTTGAGATAGTCTGTTTCGCGAGATGGAGAGCATAGAGGGTCGATGACTTATCGAAGATATGTGAGGCAGGAGAGTTCAGATATTTCGGAAGCGCATCATCGAGAACTCGAGCCGTGAAGGCGACCACATGCCCCATCGAGTTCGCGATCGGAAAGGTGATACGTGAGAAAAATTTATCACGACTCTCTGAGACAAAAAGCCCACTCTCGATGAGAAACTGAGGGGCAAATCCTTTTTCTTTGAGAAAAAAGTAGAGGTCTCGAGGTGATGTCGAGCATCCGAGTTGGAACTTTTTGATCGTATCAATCGTAATCTCACGATCCGTGAGATAGTCGAGGTATTTTTTATTTTCCTCACGAAAAAGTGCCTCATGATACCATCGAGCTGCCTCACGGTAGAGAGCATAGATGTCTCCTCACTTCTCCTGGCGCTCTTTTTGGAAATCTGTCTTGAGTTCGATACCTGCCTCTTTTGCGAGGAGGGATGCTGCCTCACGAAACTCGATCTTTTCTATCTCCATGAGGAAATTGATCGGACCACCTCACTTTCCACAGGAAAAACAATGCGCGATATTTTTCTGAGGCGAAATCACGAAAGATGGTGTACGTTCGCTATGAAAAGGGCAAAGTGCCTTATAGTTGACTCATGCTTTTTTGGTATCGACGTATCGATTGACGACATCGAGGATATTGATGCGAGATTCTATGTCTTCGCGGAGAGTCATGATTATTTTTTGATGATAAATTCGATATTATCGAGGTTTGAGGAAACGCGCGTGAGCCAAAACGGTGAAAATGACACTTCTACTTCTCGCACATGTCACTCGTTGATGAGACGATTGATCGCATCTTTTCGAGTGAGTCAGGCAATCATGATTTTCATACGACGTGTGAGCTCATTGCTCGCATTTTCGAGATCGTAGGTGATCGTCGTATTCATCTCCATGGTTGCCTTGATCGAGGAGCCATCATCAGCTCGAGAGATCACATTGGTGAGTCTCAGAGTATCTGGATGGATAGCGAGTTCTTTATCCGTTCATCGGAGGAGTTTTTCTCGGAAGAGTCCTGTGAGGTACTCGACGACAGCACTTTTATCATAGACGAGGGCAGTGACAGCTACTGATCACTTGAGTTCGATCTCGTTGGCAAGGTCACCTATTTTCTGTCATGAGATGATACCGATTGTGTATCCAGTCATGGTGACTGAGTCTCACGAGAGGAGGGAATACGCCTCTCCACTATTTTTATTTTGCTCATCGAGCCACTCCTGGAGTCGGGTACGAGCTGTGCGAGAGAGTTGTTCTTTGAGGATTCATTCGAATTTTTTTACTTCCTCTTCTGTCACGACATGGATACGAGCAGGCGCTCATCAGACAAATGTTTCTTTTGCTTTTGCATAGACTTTGTCACGGTTAAATTTGAGTCCTGGAATCGAGAGGTATGTACCCGTAGGGATATTGCCACGTTCTCCGATCATTTTGCCACTTTCATCGTTTGGATCTGCTTTGAGTAGGAGCTCTACCGAACCAATCTCAGTGATACCATTGATTTCCCGAGCAGGAGGGACATTAGCCCATGATTCACTACGAAATACGACTCCATCCTCTGTGATAAATCTCGTAAATGGCTTCAGGGCCTGCTCAGTCGGGAGTTCATTGTAGACAGTCACTCGTCCGATAGCATTCGTCGCTGAGTTGGGATCGACAGTATCGAGGGTAAACCGCATACTCTCATCGACTGGGAGATTTATTTTTTTCATGCGGACCGTATTTTTTGACTCGAGGAGCGATCCTGATGCGAGAGAAAAAATAATATTGGCACTCACAGGACGTACTGTCGTATCTGGGAGAACCGAGACATACGTCTTGGATACAGCGAAATAAAAAATAAAAAGCAATAGCGAAAGTGACATGATGAGTCCACTCACGATGAGAAACATATTGGGTGATCCTTTCTTGATCTTATAGAGGGGAGTAGACTTCCTTTTTCGCGTGAAGAGAAACTGTATATACTCCCATCCTCGACGCAGCTCATAGAGGAAATACTCCCACATCGTGAAGTTATGTTTGAGAATATTTTTTTTGGAAAATTCACGATCAAACTCTGCTCGTACACCTGCTACCTCAGCACCGATACCGAGTGATCGAGCCATATCGACTTCATACTCATGCGCGAGGAGGAGATGGAATTGATCACTGCGAAAACGCTTTTTCATCACGAGAAAGACATCTCTCGTGAGTGGAAATCCAGCTTCACTCATATCGATCGTCAGCGGCTGCGAAGATTTTTTGAGCTCTTCCTCGATATGGCGCATCGCAGGAAGGAGCGGGAGATCATGTGGGAGGATGAGTTTATTATTCATAGTGGTAGAGTGCGTACCGAAGTATTCTGATGAGTGGATCTTTTTTGACGAAGAGGAGTTCTCGTGCGAGGAGCGAGAGACCGTGTGTGATGAGGTATTCTTTTTCTATTGTATCGAGAGAGAGGGAGTCTGCAAGGTGAAAAATACGAGCAGATACTCAGGATGTATCAGCAAAAGTATGAGAAAAGAGTGACTCTATATGTTTTCCAGAGAAGATACCTCAAGACAGAAAAATATGACGAAGTGATATCCCGAGCTTTTCTCTCTCGATGAGAGATAATAGAGTATCGATAAGATAAGTAAAGTACTCTCCTATAATCGTATCTCGGAGTTCTCGTATATCGTTCTCGAGATGTTCCTGACTGATGAGATTCTCTATCTCTGTGAGAGAGTATTTTGGAAATGCATGAGAAAGCATATCGAGAAGCATCTCTGCACCAGAAGGAAATGTATCAAATGCGACGATTTCTCCTCGTTTTTCGAGAACAAACGTGGTATGTGATAGTCCAGTATCGATATAGACAGCGTCATCAGTGGGAGATCACTCCTCTTCACGAATTTTCGAAAAAAGAAGCGGAGTAGGCACGAGTGCGATGATGTTTTTATGCAGACTCGAGACGATAGAACGGAGGATGTTATACTCACTTGCGAGAGTGAAGACATTGAGCACCGTGATGCGGACTTGCTCTCCTGTAAAACCGATCGGATTCGTCACTTTTTTCCCATCGATTGCGATCGAGGTCAATGTACTCGATATGAGGCGTATATCATCATGGATGAGTCCATACTGAGTGCGCGCCTTCTCCTTGGCTCGAGCAAGAGATGCTGACTCGATTTTTTCGATCATCGTATCGATCTCATCCATAGAGAGAGGATCATCCCTATCGTGACGGATATACTGACTCGTGATCCCATCATAGAGAGAAAATGTCGGGGAAAATCAGATAATCAGATCTTCTGGTATACTTTCTACGTGGCGCGATACTTCATGGATTGCTTTTTCGATGACATGAGCAATTCATTGCATATCAGAGATGGATCCGTTGACGATATTTTTTCGATTTTGGCGTACAGATACAGATTTTTCGTGACACAGATGACCATCTCTGAGCGCATAGAGGCTCGCACGAACACGATGCGTTCACAGATCGAGAGCGATAAAACGACTATATTCGTGAATGTTTGCTATGCGAAAGGCCATAAAACGCCATAAGATTATGGAAAATGATGAGAAAATCAAGGCGGAAACTTGCATAAAACAAAGAAATAGTGTAGCATACAATCACAAATATACGATATGGCCGTCTCAAGTCGCTCAAGTCATCTGTGGTACATGTTTTTCTGGGGGATACTGCTCTCTTTTTCTGTGATCGTCTATCATAGCATCACCGCCTCTTCTCTTGATCTTCGACCTGAGACATGGACTCTCATCGACAATATTTACAAAACACTCACTGGGCTCATCATCACTGCGATGGTGGCAAACGTTGTGAGTCTGATTTTTCGAGAAATCAAACACTCTCTCGCACTCGAAAATATGGTCGTGAGAAAATTTCTCCCCACCATTCGTTTCACATTTTTGCTCATTGTATGGATTATCGGAGGATTTTTTATCCTTGAGAGTCTCCAGATCAACACATCAGGACTCCTCGCTGGTGCTGGGATCTGATGAGCCATATTTGCCCTCGCAAGCAAAGACATCATCGCGAACCTCCTTGGAAGCCTCTCGATTATTTTGAGTAAAACATTCGAAATCGGTGATACTATCCGTATCAAGTGAGTAGAAGGGATCGTAGAAGAAATCAGTCTCAACTACACAAAAGTCATGAGTAGCGAAGGGAAAGTCGTCTATATACCAAATAGGACAATCAACGCTGAACACCTCGAAAATCTCACTCGCAGACGATATTTCGTCTATACATACCGTGTTCCGTTCAAAAAAACGATCGGCGATCCAAAGGAGGTAAAAAATATCCTCTCGATCATCGAAGGAAAATTTCTCGAATACGCTCCGATAGAAATAAAAATCACGACGGACATCCCAAATGCCAATGATTTTGTCTATGTATTTACTGTGAAGGTTCCTGAAGAAGATGAGGAATACGACCGAGAGATTCGCGAGTTTCTTGTGCCCTATATATTTCCAGAAGCATAAGTAGATTTCATATTTTCTATTTTGTCATCCCGCAGGGATCCCTTTCAAATTTATCTTAGGAGAATTTGGTTGTTTCTTGCTCGTCAGCAAAAGAGAAAGAGATTTCTCCTTAGTCGAAATGACAAAAACAAGGCTCACCAATCCAAAGACAGCGAATCAAGAAAATTGCAAAATAAAAAATACGAGCTATACTCTTACTCGTATTTTTTAAGGAGTTCTCTCGAGTATCTCTTTTATCACTTGCGAGCGATTTTGTATCATCTAAATTTTCCTTATGGCCAGTAGTCTCACATTCCTTCTCCTTTACCTTCTCCTCGCGTCACTGCTGACATTTGCTCTCATCCCGAGCTACATACGGTTTCTCTATCAACACAATCTCGGAAAAAAGATCAGAGAAGAGGGCCTCATCGGAAAAGCGACAGAATTCGCACGACTCCACGCTGCCAAGATAGGAACCCCGACCATGTGAGGATGAGTTATACTTCTCACGGTAGCTATACTCGTGACGCTTTCCATGATAATACAGACTTTTTCACAGGAGCTCGCTCTAGATGTGAATTACTCCCTCCTCAATCGAAAAGAAACATACCTCGCGCTTTTTACCCTCTTTACTGTAGGTACGATCGGCCTCGTCGATGACTATCTCAATGTGAGAGAGATCGGACGGACCAAGTGACTTTCTGCTCGAGTGAAGCTTATCCTCCTTTTTCTTTTTGCGGCACTTTGAGCATTTTGGTTTTATTTTAAGCTCGGATACACTGATGTCAGTGTCCCATTTCTCGGAAATATCTCACTCGGTATCTGGTATATACCACTCTTTGTCCTCATCATCGCGACGATGGCAAATAGTGTCAATATCACCGATGGACTCGATGGGCTCGCTGGATGACTTCTGCTTTTTAACTACGCACTCTACGGATTTATCACGCATGACCAGGGACTCAACATCCTCTCTGCGCTCTGTCTGATTATCTGTGGGGCGTTGATAGCATTTCTCTGGTGGAATATTAAACCAGCAAAATTTTATATGTGAGATCTCTGATCTCTCTCACTCGGAGCAACCCTCGCGATCATGGCGATGATGACGGATACGCTCGTCGTTCTCCTGATCACGAGTGCGCCATTTTGGCTCGAACTAGTCTCTGTCATCATCCAGATGCTCTCGAAGAAATATAGAAACGGCAAAAAAGTCTTTCGTATCGCGCCATTTCACCATCATCTCGAGGCGATTGGGTGGGATGAGGAGACGATCGTGATGAAGTTTTGGCTTGTCGGCATGATACTCACGGTGCTTTGAGGCATTGTAAGTCAGCTTATATAGTATATAGAGATGATTTTATAGAAAAAGTAAATATAAAAAGTGCTTTCCTCTTACTTTGGCTCCAGAAAAGGATTATCACCAACTACACCGAGAGATTTTCTCTTAGAAGAGCGATCTTTTTTATGGAAAATGTTTGCAATCAGAGCCAGACCGTCTATAATGCGTCTGTCCTTTATTTCTTAACTTTTTCCACTATGAAAAAGCAGGACTTCATTAAGTCAGTAGCAGCAAAGGCTGGTCTTAGCCAGGATGCTGTTGCAAAGGCTCTTACTTCTATGATCGAGGTTGTTACTAAGTCACTCAAGAAGGGTGAGGAGGTAAACGTTACTGGTTTTGGTGCATGGAAGGTTTCTCACCGCGCAGCTCGCAACGGTGTCAACCCTAAGACAGGTGCTAAGATCAAGATCCCTGCAATGAAGACTCCAGTCTTCCGCGCTGGTAAGACTCTTAAAGAGGCTGTTCGTTAAGAATATCTTCGAAATCTCCCGAGAAATCGGGGGATTTTTTTGTATTTTTCGAGAGATTGGGGTACAATGATCAGGAATTCTCGTGACTTTTTCATGACTCTCCACGTCAACATCGCAACAAATACCTATGAAGACGCTCTCATACTCCTTGAGAGATCTTGTCCTGATCTCCAAAGTGTGGATATCGAGATAGAGTTTGGCACTGATCATAGCCAGTCCAAGATTCTCCGTGACTTCGTGGGGCGCATATTTGATGCACATGGGATATTCGCACCGTGGAAGGGGAGATTTATCCTCATCACTGATGAGCTCGTCAACAATGCAATCGAACATGGTAGTGCCGCATGAGACCTCGATAGTGCGATCATCCGTGCTGGAAAGGGAAGTGATGATTGTTTTTCGATCTCACTCGAAGTACATGACACTGGTCGTGGCCCTGACTCGAGTAAGGCGAAAGACATGGTTACCATAAAGGAAGCACACACTCAGGACGGAGATGAAGTCTACATGGAAAAACGTGGACGTGGACTCTTTCATATCACAGAAAAGCTCGTCGATACGATGAGTTTCGATGTGAGTCCGAGAGGTGGACTCGCGGTGAAGGTAGAGAAGAAGATAGGTTAGATAAAAAAAATAAAAACTTTATGGAAGACTTCGATTTTTCAGAATTATTTAAAACTTGGAAAAATGCAAATAATTTAACCTTACAGATTATTTCAGAACGATATAAAGTACCACTTTCAACACTGAAGAGATGGTCAAGTTGAAAAAATACCCCTATATTAACCAATAACCCAAGTCTACTAGTTTATGAAATTCTCAGCACAAGAAAGTTAGTAGATACTGATAATACTACAGACATAAATCTTGATCACCCAAGCTCTATAAATCAAGGAGATCTAGAAAATTTTCTTTAGTATCAAAGCATCCTTAGATAATCCAAGCTCTGTTTTTAAAAACTCTCTCCTCACCGATATACACTCACTCGAGAGCGACAAATACATCGATATGAAACCTCTGAACTTCCGTTTTCGGGAGTTTTTTTCCGTAGATACCATGTTTTTTTCCGAGAGAGAGGTGGACTCCTGTTTTTCGCTCATGGAAATTGATATCACGTAGGGGAGTAGTGCTTGTGATCGCAGGGTTGAGCCCAAATCCGAGCTCACGTACCATCACTTCACCCTCATACTCCACGACCCAATCATAGAGTTTCTGGAATTCGGGAGGGAAGTCGCGAGAGGGGAGTACACGACCTTTTTCTATTTGGAGAAGAAAAGGTATGCAGTGGTTCACTGAAAAGTCCTCATTGGGAAATGCTTCCACGAGACACTTTCAGGAGACATGAGAGAGATCGATTGCTTCTGTAAAAACCTCGCCAATGGGGAAAGTTCCTCATTTATTTTCGACATGACTATAATCTCATGTATTTCATCTGATTTCTTCGAGTGGACCAAATGTGAGAATATCACCGTTCACAGATTGTATGCGAGTACTCTCAGCCTGAGAAATACGATCACAAAAAGCTTTTTCGAGTCGTACATATTCATCTGTCCGATAGATAAGGGATTTCTCGAAAGTATCGAACTCGTGTTCAGGGATATAGGCAAGATGATTGAACTCGATCACATGTACTCACCGGTGGAAGAGCTCGAGCCTAATACGAAAAGTCGAGAGCCGGAAGTTCGTCGACTGGACAAGGATCACTATGGATCATTTCGGAAGAGAAATAAGCTCATTTTTGATTGATTCTGCTAGCGGACTCATAGCAGACTCTTCCTTGATTACTTCATATTTCTTATCGTGATCGAGTCATTTAGTGCGGTTCTCAGTGACATTATGTGAAGTGATCACACGATTTTGCTCCTTTGTATGAGGATTTTCTGGATTGATGAGGCCACCACGATAGAGGGGCTGAGGTGGGGAGAGGAACTCTCTGAGTATAATCTTGTCATTTCGACAGAGTCATCCTGTGCCTGTGGATGACGAGGAGAAATCTTGCTCTGGAGTATTTTCCAGTACATGTATCCATGCATCCGAAAGTCTCTCTGCAAGTGGTGACTCACGATCATAAAGAAAGTACACTTTTTGGTCAGTGTAGTCAAGGTTTTTATACAGAATATCTTTACAAGATTGGGCGAGAGTATTCATTACAGTTTGTTACTAATTCAAAGAAGTGTGAGAATTTTCTTAGGAAAATACAAGAGTAATCCTTTTATCATATTGCTAGGACGAAAAGATTCCATAATTGCTAAACGTTCTCACTGATCGATTGTAGGCATAAAACTTTGGTCGTTAAGAAAATGTATTATAAAAATATACTCACTGAAAGCAATCTTATTTAATGAGAATTATTCTCACTAAACATGCCTTCAAATTTTGCGATTTACGAGGTTTTTTTATTTTTTATGAGTATTCTATCGTCTGGAGTGAAAGATTTTATAGGGATTTAAAGTTACTTTTTTCATCCCGAGCGAAGTCAATGGATCTACTCACATAAAAGGAAGAGGTTTCTCGCAAGCTCGAAATGACAAAAATATCTATATCGAAGCCCTGCAAAACCTATATTCACTTCACATAAGTTACATTATGTGAAGTATTTTATATATTCCATACTCATTCCCTGGTCGTATCTATGTACTCACAATGTGTGTTATTATTTCCAGAGAATGCTACGCATCGAAAGTGAGCCAAGAGTGATATCAGGAGTGAAAAACTCTACTCTATCATCATCACCTACCATGCCAAGGAGTGGAAAAAGCGGTAACAGATGGTCAAAACTCGGATGTGAGAGCCGAGAAATATCTCCCCAATGATGAAAATCAAAGATGTCTTCATAGTTCTTTTCTCATATATCCTTCGCTACCCTACTATCGAACTCTCTTGCCCAAGGATATGCATGTTCAGTTCATGAAAAATCGATTGCTCGAAGGTTGTGTACGATATTCCCACTCGCGACAAAGACAATACTAGACTCTCTGAGCGGAGCAAGTACCTGACCAAGAGCAAAATAATCACGAGGAGATCTGTGATAGTCGAGACTCATGGGTATCACAGGCACATCTGCATCTGGAAACATGTGAATAAGTGTACTCCATACTCCATGATCATAGGATCTCTGTGGGTCAGAAAGGAGAGGAAATCAAGCTTTCTCAAGCCTCTCTTGTATCTGAGTCGCGAGACTCCTATCTCACGGCGCATCATAGCGTACCTGGTAGAGCTCAGGAGGAAATCCATACATATCATATATCATCTCTCGGTGATTATCCGCTGTTGCAATACGAGTTTCCCCTTCTGTAATCCAGTGCGCCGAAAATATCACGATTGCTCGTGGCTTCCCTATCGCATCTCCTATTTTTCGCCAGGATTCTGTATAGATATTATTTTCTATAGCGTTCATAGGGCTCCCGTGTCCGAGAAATACGATTGGTGTTTTTTGTGTCATAAATAGTTTAAAATAAAAAGTTATAGTATAGAGAAAATGAAGAAAAGCAAATAGAGTTTGTTTTTGGGGAAATCATCCTATAATGCTGTTGTATTCATTTTTACCCTTCTATTTTATGAAAAAGGCTTTTATAACATCACTCATAGTGACACTCGCCCCACTGAGCGTCTTAGCAGTAACTACTGGTTCAAATGTAAGGAATACATTCATAATACAGTCCCAATCTGGAAAAACACAGACAGGCACAACACGAAGCTGAGTTACTGTAAGTGGGGAGATCGTTCGAAGTATAAACCAGGCAAATATAAATGCTATAAAAGACGTAGCACGACCAGAATCTCGCCTCGAAACAGCAGCGGAGCGTCAGCGCCAGCGTCAAGCAGACCTCGATAAACAGCATAAAGAACAGCAAGAACAAGCAGACCGACAGAGAGAAATCAAAGCAGTCTATGATGCTATGAAAAAAGCGGAAGAAGAAAGTCGCGAAAAAGAACGCCAAAAAAGACAACCGAACGAAACTATCGAAGCATACTGTAGCCGAGCAATGACGCAAGGATTTCTCAATACAAAATGGAAAGTAAATACCACAGAAGAGTGTATAACGAAGTTGAAAAATCTCGAAAAGGTAGGAAAGAAAATTATAGAAAATCGTCTAAAGGAGAATATGGAAAATAAAAGACTCGGGCAGAGATTAAAAAAACTGTGTACTGAAGAATTCATAAAAACAGGTAAAGTTTCAGAATTCTGTACACAGATATTTTCCCAAAATACAGGAAGCAGCAGGACTCAAAGTGGCGGAACTCTGACAACATCTCGTTAATCAAGGATAAAAAATCCCCAATTTGGGGATTTTTTATCGCTTTATCGCTATCTGTATGACGTTATCTTGGTCGATTTCTTCCTCTCGCATAGCATCTGGGAGATCGATCTGTGGAACGATCCTTGAGAGAGTCTCTCATTCGATGAGGCTACCAAATCAAGCAAGGATATCATCACTCTTCTCTCCGATAAGAGAAACCTCGATACGGTCAGTGACGTTATAGTTCACCTCCTTTCGCATATCCTGGATAAGGCGTATGATATCACGAGCGTATCACTCGAGCCTGAGTTCCTCAGTGATCATAGTATCCATAGCGAGTACCATACCGTATCATCCGACAACATCACCGACTCACTGAAGTGGAAGATACTCGAGTATGAATTCTCCTACTTCTAGTATGAAATTTCATACCTTCAGTTTTCCTCACTCTATTTCTTCGAATTCTCCATTTTTGGCAGCAACGATGATCGATTGTACTTCCTTTCCATATTTTGGGCCGATTTTTTTCGCATCAGGTTTTGCGATCTTTTTCGCGAGCTTCTTAGGATTTTCGAGCTTGATTTCTTTTACATTGAGCTCGTCACGGATAATCGCCTGATAGTATTCATCGAGGGATGCTGTGATCGTGACTGACTGGAGGGGTTGTCGTACACGGATATTTTTCTGACTACGTAGAGCGAGTCCGAGTGAGACGATATTTTCACATTTTTCCATATCACGATTGAGATCGTTTGCGACCATATGACGATTTGGGAGAGTCACATACTCGAGGTGTACTGACTCCTTCCCTGTCAGTCACTGGAATATACTCTCTGAGAGAAATGGCATATATGGAGCAAGGAGCTTCGATACCTCGACGAGGACGGTGTGGAGACTGCTGTATGCTGACTCCTTATCTGGGGTCATACCAGACTCCCAGAAACGTCTACGAGAGAGGCGGACATACCAGTTCGTCAGATGATCCATATAGTCGACGATCGCGCGACACGCTCGTGAGACATCATACCCATCCATCGCATCATGGACCTGACCGACGAGGACCTGGAGACGAGAGAGGATCCAGCGATCGAGAGGATTGACGAGAGGGACTGTGAGGAGTTTGAAAGGATCAGCATTCTGTATACGAGTATCATAGTGCGCATCTTCTCGATTCATACCAAAGTACTTACGAAGGAGTGGGCGTGGCGAACCAGCATGTGCGACGATGAGGATTTTTTTGCCTCTATATTTTTCGAGAATACTATCATATCACTGAAATATCCTCTCTTCAAATTGTACCATGTTTTCTACTGAGTTCTCTTTGTAAAATCTTCGGAGTGCAGAGTGGTCATTCACATCGACTTTTACCATTTCAGCCACTTCTCCAAGCGTTTTACCAGAGTATTCCCCCATATCTTGCTCGATAAGACTGTCATCGACTATGTACTCTCCAGAGAAACCAAGTTCCTCACCTATAATATGTGCTGTATCGTGTGCCCGGATCAGACTCGTATGAAGGATTGCATCGAAATGGAGTCCCTGTTCTCTGAGTTTTTGACCAGCATTTTTTGCCTGCTCTCTTCCCTTTTCTGTCAGTTCTGGATTATCATTTCTATCACTCATTTTACTACTGACATTCGACGTACTCTCTGCGTGACGAGAAAACCATATCTCAGTGGTATCTGGAGCCCAGTTATCGATATTGGCATAGGTGGTGAAGAAACTATAGGTGTTCCAGAGAGGGAGCATAACCCCCTTTATCGTTTCGACGATCTGTTCTTCCTTGAAGTCCATATCTCCTCCTGAGAGAAGTGGAGAATTGAGCATATAGAAACGGATAGGATCAGCACCGTATTTCTCGATCGTCGCACGAGGATCAGGATAGTTCCCGTAGGATTTGGACATTTTTCGACCATCATTTCCATTGATCACTCCTGTCGTGATAACGTTAGTAAAGCTTGGAGTCGGATTTTTCTCATTGTTTGGATTGACGAGTACACCAAGTACGTGCATCACATAGAACCACGCTCTCACCTGTCCTACATACTCCGCGATGAAGTCAGCTGGGAAGCTCGCCTGCATCTCGCTCTGGTTCTCGAATGGATAGTGCATCTGCGCGTACGGCATCGATCCTGAATCCATCCAGACATCGAGAACTTCTGGGATACGAGTGAGTTCTCTGCCTGTAGTTGGAGACTGGAGCTTGATCGCATCGATGTATGGCTTATGGAGATTGAACTCCACTCCGTCGAACTCTCCTCATTTGAAGAAATATTTCGTCTTCCCTTCTACTTCACGCTTTTCGAGCTGTCCATATGGTTTATTCATCTCATAAATCTCCTCTCGTGACGAGATGACGACGCGATCAGATCCATCTTTATTTTGCCATACTGGCATCGGCGCTCACCAGTAGCGAGTACGAGATATACACCAGTCAGGCGCACTCTCGATCCCCTTCGCAAAGCGACCATATTTGAGGTGCTCAGGGAACCAGTTGATCTGCTCATTGGCTTTTAGTAACTTCTCCTTCTGTGACTGGATATCGATAAACCAAGATTTCTGTGCTTTCTGGACAAGCGGTGTCGCAGATCGGGGACAAAATGGAACACGGTGCGTGATAGACTCAAGCTTGAAGAGTGAGCCATTTTCCTTCATGCGTTCGATATTGATCTTGTTGGCGTCTTGGTAATGCGTACCCTCATAATCAAAAATCTCTCGAGTATACTTCCCTGCCTCATCCATCGCCTCAGAAATATATATCCCCTCTCGTTTCGCGAGCTGGAAATCGACATCACCGAACTCTGGTGCCTCATGCCCGATACCAGTACCATCGGTATCTGTGATGAAGTCTGCGGCATAGACTTTGTGATTTTTCTCGCCATTTTTCCCATAGTAATACTCTGGAAATGGTGGCACATACCCGAGTCCTACGAGGTCAGATCACTTGAGCTCTCGGATGATGCTGTACTCCCCTTTTCACTTAAATACTGTCTCTGCACGATTTTTCGCGACGATAAATTGTTCTCCTGCATTCTCCACGAGAACATAGTCTATATCTGCACCGACGGCAAGGGCCATATTTGCTGGGATGGTCCATGGAGTGGTCGTCCAGGCGAGGATAGAAAAATCCTTGATTTCCAGGATCGGCTCACGCTCACCGAGAAATACCTCGAGTGCCTCATGATCATATTGTGCGATTTCTCTCTTCATAGCACGTACTTCTTCGAGAGAAAAGAATTTCCACTCGTGAAACTTTTCTGGCTCAGGATTATCTATAGTTCTAATATCTCAGACCTCTGCTCGATACGCATATCCGTAGTACGCTACTCCATCGAGAAACTCCACACTCGTGTTTACTGGTGTATAGTTTTGTATTTTGAGTCCTGTCTCTTCCATGACTTCACGTTCGAGACACTGCTCTTTTGTTTCCCCTGTTTCGAATTTTCCACCAGGGATTTTCCACTTTCCTGATTTCTTGTGCTTTCCGAGGAGGAGTTGTCAGAGAGAGTTCGTCACAAATGCAAATGATCCATACGTAAACTCAGGACGAAACTTCACTGTGATCGCAGGATCATCGACTGTCTGGTAAGTGTCATCCATCGCGACTTCGAAATTGGAAATCGGAGTCCCGAGCTTCCAGCTGTAGAGTGATACTCGCTTCCCTTCGTAGATGAGCTCCTGATCCCAGAGGCGCTTAAACACCCACATGACACTCTCCATGTACTCCTGATCCATAGTACGATACGCTCGATCCATATCGACCCAGCGACCGATCTTGTCGATATACCATGTCCACTCAGCACTCGTAGAAGCTGTGTATTCATAGCATCCGTCGATAAATTCCTTTACTCCTCGTTCTTCGATTTCTTTGTTCGAACTGAGTCAGAGTTTCTTCTGGACTTTTTCCTCGATCGGGAGCCCATGACAGTCCCATCACCAGATACGGTCGACACGCTTTCCACGCATGGTCCAGTAGCGCCCGACGACATCCTTCACGATCGATGAGAGGAGTGATCCGTAGTGTGGCATACCGGTGATAAATGGAGGGCCATCATAGAAACGATACGGATTATCCGCTGGTCGAGACTCGATCGATTTCTCGAAGGTTTTATTTGTTTTCCAGTAGGCGAGCACTTCGCTCTCGAGTGCGGGGAATGATTGTTTTGGGGAGATTGAGGGAAACATAGTTTAAAAGTTAAAAAGTGGAAGTATTCTATCAATTTCTTTTACAGAAGGTATCTCATAAAAATCTTTACCCTCGTTACCGATATGTATGAAATCTATGCCTTTCATTTTAGCAAATTCTCTATCAGAATTGCCATCTCATACATATACCGCATTCTGATAAAAAGAATCATCTCACGTATAATTAGCAAACTTCTCAAGATGATGAACTCATTTTAATAACCCATCACTTCAAAGCACAAGAGAAAAATAATCTCCTATTCATCATGCTTTTAGATGTTTCATGGCTGTTTTTGTAGAATTTCAGGTAGTAAGAAAAAGTGTATAAGTCTTAGAGAGCTGGCTCACCGTAGATAGAACACCCGGGTAATACTGGCAATCTAATTTAAATATCTCTTCATAAATCTCATCTGTTAATTGTTGTATATCAACCTTCATTCATTCAAAAATTATTTCCAATTCTTTTATAAGAGGAGTTCAAGTATGAGACTGGAGAATACTTGATATATTTTTTTCTAGTATTTCTGGATAATATTTTCTTATAGTTCAGATAATAATATCATTTGATTGATGCATACTTTCTATAAGTGTTCCATCGAGATCAAAAATAATATATTTTTTCATAAACAAAAAACACACAATAAAATTAAACTGTGTGCTTTTGGCTCTCTTTCGAGAGAGGTACCACCGAAAGCGGATACTTGATAGATTTTTGGTAACGGAGATGAGACTCCGAACAGGTCTAGTTTGCTTTGGTGAGCATTTCTTCTGTCAGCTCGCGGGTGATAACCGCTCAAGTGCTTTTAACTATTCTCTAGTATAGAGATTTTCCGATATTTGCAAGTTTTATTCTCTGACAAGTGCTATACCGCTCGTACTTCCGAGATAGACACTTCCCGTAGAGGTGTCGAGAGGATTTCTCAGGGAGAGATTATCGAAGATGAGTTCTATCTTGAGCCCATTTCCAGAGAGATCGAGCGTGAGTTCTTTTTTCGAGAGATTTCTCGGACTCGTGCCGTCGATGATACTCTTCGGGAGGACGAGAGGAAATGTGAGAACTCGAGTCGTATCTCTGTGGTACTCGACAATCTTTTTTTCCACATCGACAGTGACATATGGATAGGCTGTGCTTTTGGTATTTTTATAATCGATAGGATTGATTGAGACCACGCGAGTATAGCCTCGGGTATCGATCGGATAGAGTGAGTCAGTATTTGTGTAGTAGAAGACCGTCTCGACAGATTTCCCATCCTCGTATCCATAGGATCTCTCGACTTTTATATCGGTAGTGATAGCATTTTCTATCTCCCATCGACTCACAGTTCCTGTATAGCTCGCTCATGTAGCATTCCATGATTTCCAGTCTTGTTCTGCTTTTTTCTTCGCGATTTCCACCTGGTCAGGAAAGAGTACCTTGATACGCTCACAGTCATCATAGTTACACAGGTAGTTGATACCTGAAGCGATATCGTTTGAGAGTTCACGAGAGATATCACTTGCCTTGGTGAGAGGGACGATTTTCCCATTTTGGAGGATTTTCGCGGTTTCGAGATTTCGGAGGAGACGTGACTCCTGTCTCACAAGTGGGAGAGAGAACACTGACCATGGACCGATAGAGATGACAAGTGAAAAGAGTGAAAGTGTCGCTACGATGAAGGCGAGAGACTTACGAGCTCGGAAGATGAGATAGAGTGATACGATGAAGAGCCAGAGACCAAATATCGCCACGAAGTAGCGGTTCATCGTCAGATCATACTGTCCGAGACGCAGAGATAGAGCATAGGCGAGCATAGCAATCTGCGGGATGACTGCGTATGGGAAAAATCTGCGAAACACCGAGACAACCTGGCTCTCCTCATATGGACGAGCGAAGATATACGTGAGGTATCAAAATGATGAAAACCCAATCACCATCCAGGAGATAATCCCCTTTGGCCAGTCAGAGAAGTGCATGAGGACCTTCGCACTATAGGCATAGAGGATGAGAAAATATATAAAAATCGCAGGTACGGCGACATACTTCACGAGAAATGCAAAAAACCGATTGGTCTCATAGGATTTCGTAGAAATATCTCGAGATACTGGCATGTGGATGAGTCCATAGAGTGGTGCCACGAGAGAGAGTGAGAATACTGCCCAGTACCCATAGATTTTCCCATTCCAGATAAAGTCACTGAGGTTAAAAAGTGTCGTCACGCTCCCGATCGCGATATATCAGAGTGCGACTACAGCGAGTCCGACGATCGCCGACATGAGAAATATCCATGCAACACGAGAAAAATAGTTGGTATAACTGACTGTTTCTTCCTTTCCATCGAAGAGAGAAAACAGATATGGAGCAAAAAATACTGCAGAGACAAAGCCAACCAAATGAAGTACGGAGTAAGTAAATCCCTCGACCGAAAAATCATGTGTGATACGTACCGTGAGAAAAAATACGACAGCATATACGAGCGGCACTATCGGGAAGCGATGATCGAGAGGTTTTTTCTTCCGTGTTTCGAGAAAGAGATAACTACAGAGTGAGAGGAAGAATGTGATCACGCCAGTGATCACGAGCTTGGGGAGGGTGATATTTTCACTCTCAGTTGCGACAAGGTATGAAAGAACACCACTCACCATGAGGACGAGCAGAACTGCCTGTGGAAACCTGAGAGTGACAGCACGAAGTGTCGACATGAGCCCCTCAGGAGAAAAGGATGAAAATGGATTTTTCATAAGAGAGAATTACAGTACGAGCATTATATCTCTTAGAGAGAAAAAGCAAGTACCTACGAAAGAGAGTTCTTCGCCACCTCATAGCCAGCTTCGATCATCGGATCGACTTTTTTGAACTCATAATACTCGATATCTTCTCTTCCTGGTCGGATGAGGAGCGTATCAGGACGACTCGTAAGTGATGCTTTTTCATTTTGTGCCATCATGATAGCAAGTGTCTTTCGGATCATGCCATAGGCGTGACTCACGGGAGTTCCTCATGGGAAGATGAGTTTTTTCGGGAGGCGTTTCACCTCTCTGATATCCATCTGGACAGAGACAGCGATGATTTCATTTTTCTCACCTGCCTCTTCGATCGGGAGGTTGGACGTGAGTCCGCCATCGACGAGTATATGACCAGCATATCTATATGGCATAAATATCCCTGGTATACTGATACTCGCACGTATCGCATCGATGATCTTCCCTTCTCGGAAAACATATTTTTCTCAGGTATCGATATCAGTCGCGACGATCACGAGAGGGATGAGTGTATCCGCGAATGTTTTTTCAGAGAAATATTTCGATAAATACTTCATGAGTTTTATTCATTTGATCGTACCAGTACGGATATCGATATCGACGAGGGAGAGGTACGGTATATCTTTCGCGATATCTCGCATCTCTCTCGATGTATACCCTAGGGAGTAAAAAGCTCACACGAGAGCACCGATACTTGTACCGACGATCTCACTCGGTCTCATACCGAGTTCTTCGAGTCTGGATATGACTCCTATATGAGCGAGTCATCTCGCTGCACCGCCACCGAGGATGAGGGAAAAGGGTGTTTTCATCCTACTTTTTTAAAAAAATATCTATACGCTCAAAAAGTTCTTCGAGACTTCCGTTATTCTCTATGATAGCATCGGCATTTTTCTCTATGATATCGAGTTCCTTTTCAGATTCGAGGAGTTCATCTGCCTGGAATTTCTCGAGAGAAAGATTTTTTTCTCAGTCCTTCTCTCACCTCTCAGAGATACGATTATATCGAAGAGTAGAGTCAGCAGAGATATAGAGAACTCTCGCTCAAAGTTTCCGAAGGTCATCTATAAAATATTTCTTTCTGATACCATCGAAGATAATTGTCTTTCCTTTTTGTTTTTCTATGCACTCATGAGCCGCGAGCAGATATACTCATGGGGTGAACTCTCGTCTGAGTACGGCCATCATTTTCGAGAGGTTTTCTCGAGTTTCCCCGATACCGAACTCACGAAGGACTCTCCGAGTCATATCCGATGGACGAAATATATAGGCATCGTAGTGGTCTTCTATATACCTTACTATCGTTGACTTTCCGCTCCCGTTTCTTCATGTGATGATGATCAGTTGATTTTTACTTGGCATAGTAAGCATTAAAGTGTGGTGCGAGAGCGGATTTTGTCGCCTGGATAAATGATTCACTGCGAGGGATCATATCATCAGTAAATACACCGAAAGATCATGATTTCTCTGCGATATCATGATCTTCGCCGAGCTCTGTCATCACATGAGCGAGTGTCCTATGACGTCCATCAAACAATCTGTCTACAACCCTCTCTGGTACCTCGAGATGACAGGAGTATCCATAGTGTCACTCCCCTTCTCTATCCTCGATATAGACGACTCAGACGAGCCAGTAGTTCTCTCACTCACTATCTTGATATACTCATCACTCCATACCGACGAAGTAGTCAGCATCTGGTCTTTCACGACGAGTATGGATTGCTCGATTTTTTGCTCAGGTACGGATCTCCTCCAGTGTCGTCGGCATATCTGGAACTCATGACTGGACCTTATGCCCAGAGAATGTCGCTCACTCTGTATACGGAGAGTGCATGAGGACATATTCGATCGCGAGAGATTTGGGACGGTTGGTAGTACCGATAGCAAAATGCATAAAAATTATTTTTTTATAGATGGTACAACATCATCGAGTGCGACTGCTGAGATGCTATTTTTCGGTGAACCATCGATAAGTTTATCGGAGTATACGAGATAGATGAGACTATTAGAGTTAGCATCATAAAATCGGACGATTCTCAGTTTTTTGAAAAATAAACTTGTTGACTCATTCCAGATTTCCTCTACAGGTTCGATAGATCCTTTGAAAATTATTTTTCCTGTCTGACGACATGCCACAGAGGCATCGCTCGTGTCCTGAGCGAGTCAGAGACCTCCACTAATCCCTCATGTCTTTGCTCGACTATAAAAACACGTAATCCCAGAAACCTGAGGATCAGGAACTCATCAGACCTCTATCTTGTGATCAGGTCAGAGGAGTTTGAACGCAGTATCGACAGAACCGATCTCGTATGGATCAGTCTTAGCCCCAGAGCTCACCACTGGTACAGTCGACCCCTGAGTACTACGCATCTCAGAGAGTGAACACGCTGAGAGACAAAATACGAGACAAAGAGAGAGGATATATTTCATACATCAAAAGTTAATCGAGAAGTTCATAGATACTCGGTGGAGTAATCATATAATTTCAGAAGGTTTGCGTATACGATCCTACCATATCAAAGAGAACATCGTACATCTCATCAGAGAATGCGAAATTCATACTATAGTCTACTCGGCTTCCGAGTGATTTCGATACGATAGATCCGATCTTTTTCTCATCCCAGAGGAGAGAGAGATTGATATTTTTCATATCGAGAGAGAGGTCTCCACTCATGACGAAGTGGTGAGCACTATATCCTGTACTCTTCATATCGACGGAGAGTTTTCCATTGTTCCAGTCGATCGAGAGAGTACTCGAGCGATCTCGAGATCTCAGAGTGAAAGCTTCTTTCGAAAGAGTAAACGTCACATCTGTCTTCGTATAGCGGGTTCGCTCATAGATTTTTCCTACGAGGCTATACGAGCCATTTGTCAGGGAGAGGATGAGGTAGTTATTTTTCGGGTTTTTCTTCGGAGAAATACGTATCATCTGCGAGCCAGATGAACTCGAGTAGGTGAGTATATCTTTTCCGATATTTCTCGTTCCCCATCCAAGCATCTTTATGGTCTTTCTATTCTCTTTCAAAACATAACTCTCATCGGTATTTTTCGATTTTACACTGAAGAGTGGGTATGTTTCGAGGAGAGTGAGTCCACGGTAGAGAGATTTCTGTATCTCGCGAGGATCCATACCCGTCACGTAGTCACCTCATGGGATTTTATACGTTTTTCCTATATATTTTTTTGCTTGCTCGAGAGCGAGAGCAAAGGATGCCTTTGTCTCGGTATCTCATGACAGAGCGCCATCGAGAGAGTCCAGTCGCATATAGACATCACGATCGACCTGTGTGAGAACGAGAGAAAAATCTACATGCCCTGAAAATTCACGTGGTGTCGTAGTAGAGACATCTTTCTCATAGTCATAGGACTGCTCCGTTCCGTGTATATCGAAAGCGAGTCGTCCACGATACTCCATCTCTGAGTCTCATGTCTTCTGATCCAGAGTTATACTATATCGATCGAGGGAGAGAGTCACCTTACCACTCCCAAAGTACGGAATACGAAATGATGAAGATATACGCATATCACCTGTCTGCATAATCCCACTCGAAGTGATCTGGAGAGTATCTTTGAGCTGTGAGATAAATCCCTTTTGGAAAGCGAAAATCTCTGATTCGACAGCTGAATAATCATTCGCTGCAAATGAAGAAATCGGAAACAAAAAAGCAAGAAGGAGAAAAAGATATCGGAGTTTCATAGAAAAAAATTAAGACCCTAGCAGTGTACAGATTTTTCTTCTTTTTCCAAGCGTTCTTTCTTTTTGACAAAAAAAACAGAAAGATTAGACTTCCCGCATGTTTTCTCTCCTTCGCAAATCAGTATTGATAGCATGGATACTAGCTATCGCGACACTGTCATGGTATGTGTCACTTCACAGAGAACTCCTCAAGCCTGAGCATCTTCTCACATTTTTTCAGTCATTTTGATCATGGGCGATCGTGATCTATGTGCTTGCCTCGTTTGTACGTGGACTCGTACTGCTACCGAGTCTTCCGCTCGTACTTGTCGGGATACTCTTTTTTCCTGACTCACCACTACTAGTTTTTTTTATATCGATGCTTGGGATCGTGTTTTCAGGGGGATTAATCTATGGGTTTTCTGATGTGATGGGATTTGATGAGTTTTTCTCGAAATACCTCGAAAACCAAAAAATTGATTCTGTTATCGAGAAGTACGGTTTTCTCGCGATAACACTTTGGTCATTTGCCCCTGTTGTGATGACAGATCTCATATGTTATATCGCTGGAATGGTGCGCTACCCATTCTGGAAATTCATCATTGCTCTCACGCTCGGTGAGAGTATCATGGTAGGGATACTCATATGGTGAGGAAAGGAAATCCTAGAGAAATTTATCCTCTAGGTTAGGCGTGGGGATTTTGGTGAGCAATATGACCTTTCTGCCAGTATTCGATGGTAAATCCGTCTCTTTTGTCTTCTCGGACTTTCGTGAAGTGTTCCTCGAAGTACGGAAACGTCGCATCACCATCTGGTGTCATATCGACCACAGAGAGGATAACTTCATCGGTCTTCCCGAGACGAAAAAACTCTTCATATATCTGCGATCCTCAGCAGATGAAGGCTTTTCCGATATCTTTAGCCTCAAGATAAGCGTCGAGCTCTTCTACTGAGTGAAGCACTGTAAGTCATTCATGAACAAAATCTCCCCGTGTGAGGACGATATTTTCTCGACCAGGGAGGATACGTCCGATCGACTCAAATGTCTTGCGACCCATGATGATAGGATAACCCTTGGTCGTCTCACGGAAGTGGGCGAAATCCTCAGGGATATGCCACGGTATCTTTCCAGCATTTCCGATGATACGGTTGTGTGCCATGGCAGCGATCGCGATGTAGGTGATATTTCTCATGAGAGGAAGTATATTTTTTTCTTTTTCTTTTGCAAAAAAAATCCCGCCAGTGTGCGAGATTTTAGATTTTTAGGCATTTTGCATCCACTCTCGCATGACTTCCCTATCCTTCTCGATCTGATCCTTGAGTTCATCGAGAGAGCGAAATTTCCGATTTTCTCGTATGAGAAACAGGGGTGTGATAGAAATAATCTCACCGTAAATATCCCGAGAGAAGTCGAAAAAGTGTGCCTCAAAGAGATCGAGAGATTTCCTATAGGCTCAGATACCGAAGTATTTTTTTCCATCGATGAGACCAGAGAGTCCATAGGTAGCGTCTCTGAGTTTTGTTTCAGAGGATTTTAGTGTGATATTTGCCGTAGGGAATCCGATCGTACGACCGAGTGCTTTCCCATGGATGACCTCTCATGAGAATAATGAAAATTTCTCTAAAATTGAGTGCATTTGTATAGATTATTTTGCTCTCTTGAGCATATATGATACACAGAGGAGGACCATAAATATCCCCACTGAGACGAGAAATGGAAGGTTGCTCCCTGGCGAAACATAGAGCATACCTGCCATGATAGGTCATATGATGTTTCCGATAGACTGGATCGAGGTATCATACCCCATAACCTTTCCGACTTCTTTTCCTGCATTTTTCGCGAGGAGAGATCCGATCGATGGACGAAATGATCCCATCCCAAGTGGAAAGAGTGCCACCCAGAAAAATAGCCAGACTGGACTCATATTGAAAGAAAAACCAACAAATGCGATAATCAGTATGATATATGCTATATGAAGCATCGTTATCTCGTCTAGGTGCTGTCGCACATAGCGGACTATCCATCCCTGATAGAGAACCGAGACGAGTCCGACGACTGCCATAGTATATCCTATCTGAGCTGCATCGAAGTGAAATCTATCAGCGTAAAACTGGGCTGACATCGACTGTATAGCCGAAAATCCAAGCATAGAACCAAAAGAAAGCGTGAGAAGGATGATAATCGTAGGAGAAAATCGAAAGTCTGCGATATGTATTTCTTCAGAGTGTACATGTTTTTTTGGCTCAGTGAGTGTCGTCCAGATGAGGACGACATTCGCGAAGATCACGATACTCGCGAGGATGAGTATCGTATGGAGTGATACTCCTGCGGTCGTGAGAAGTCATGAGAGAGCAGGACCGATGAGAAATGCAATACCAAATGACGCTCCCATAAATCCCATATTTTTCACTCGTTCTGTCGGACTCGAGATATCTGATATATAGGCTGTGACGACACCAAATCATGCGCCTCAGAGTCATCAGATAAACCGAGCAAAGAGAAAAAGGACAAAAATAGGAGTCAGGTTATGAAACGCCTCTGCGAGATGTGAAAATCCTATACCTGAGTATTCAGAAGAGGCACCAGTTCCTCCCATGTGTATCGTAAGTGTCCACGTCGCTATGAGCATGAGGACATAGCTCGCGAGATTAAGGAGACTCGTATAGGAGAGCATCTTCTTACGCCCATATTTATCTGAGAGTCTCCCGAAAAAAAGTCCTCAGATAAACATACCAACCGCATAGACTGCCTGTGTATATCAGGACCAAGATGCATGAACTCAAAAGGACTCTATCACGCTCGGAAGCAGTGGGAGAAAGAGGGAAAGTCCAAGTATATCGAGAAATGCTGTTGCGAGGATGAGAGAAAGTTGTGATTTTTGTTGCATAGAGTTATTTTATAGTTCTTTTTTTTGCGATCGCTCTTTTTATGAGTTCCTTTGATTTTTTGTATCATGATTTTATCATACCATCCTCAGGATTGAGATAGAACTCATAGTAGATACCCTTCACGACGAAGAGTGTCAGAGCAGATGCTGCCATCACACCGAATATGATCGTGAATCCCATCCCTGACCAAAACTTGTCTCGGAGAGCGATCGGAAGGATACCGAGAGCTGTCGTGACCGTCGTGAGAAGCATCGGCTCGAGACGAGATGATCCTGCCTCGACCAGCGCAGTGATACCTTCGATACCTTTTTTGAGATTTTCATTGATGGCGGCGATGAGGATGATACCATGGTTCACTGCGATACCTGTGAAGGCGATAAATCATATCCCAAATGGGAGAGAGAACTGATTTCCAGTCAGGAGAAGTCCTATCATCACAAATGGAAGTGACATGATCACTGAGTAGAGGATCACAGCTGGCTGAGAAAAGCTATGAAACTGAAGCGTCAGGATAGCAAATATGACGATGATTGCGATAAAAAATGCTGAGAGGACTGCTGTGATGAGCTCGCTATTTGCTTCATTTTCTCCTCATGTTTGATAGGAGACTCCTGGAGGGAATTGATACTTTTTTGCATATTCAGTAAATTCGGATTGTATAGTGGGTGTTGTAAATAACGAACTTATATAAGCCTTAAGATTTTCCCGAGTAAGGCTTTTTTTTAGGGATTCGAAACTTTCATCTACTTTCTTTTTCTTTACCTCTTTTAAGTACTCCTTGAGTGCCAACTTGTCTTCCTCTGTAGTATTCTTTAGATCTGCATCGACCGTGATTTGGATATTTCCATTTTCTCGTGTGACTGATGCTGTCGCATTGGTTAGTTTTGACTCGACGAAGTCTCATACTACATAGCTCGTCTGTCCGACGACGAGTGGGATAGCGAGGACATCTTCCAGCCTGACATTCGAGACAAACTGGCTTGATTTTAAGATAATATCCATATCTTCACCATTGTCTTCTACCGTTCCGAGCGTGACTCCATTCATATTTTGAGCAATCTGTCCGTAGATCATAGCTGGCGTGATACCCGTAGTAGCGATGAGATCCTTTTTAAGCTTGAAGATAAATTGTCCGGGTGTATCATTGGATGACCGTGATACGTTTTTGGTTCCTGGGATAGTCTTGAGGTGCGCTTCGAATTCTTTCGATACATTGATAAGTGTCGAGAGTTTATCTGGATCATCGACGATGAGCTTGAGTCAGACAGCCTTTGAGCCCGGAGGACCGTTTTTGAGGACTTCACTTACCACACGATAGCCTTTACTTTCGAATACTTGGAGCTCAGAAAGCAGTATTTTCTCGAGAGTGAAAATGTCTCTCTGTCAGAGTTTTTTTCGTTCTTGGCGCTTCGTGAGTTGTACGCTGATATTCGCAGTATTTCAGTGTATCGAGAGGTTTGAGTATTTTATCTCAGGATATGAGAGAAATATTTCTGCTATACCATCGAGTTCTTTTTTAGTCACTTCAGTTCTTTGTCCGACTGGACCCGTGATAATAAAACTCGTAAAAGCATTATCATCAGATGGGAAAAGATTAAATCCAACTCTCGGAGCAAGAACGACAAAACCGAAAATAAAGAAAAGAAATGGTACAATAATGGCAAGTCGCCTGAGAACAGTATGCTCGAGAAAATTTCTGAGCACTGATTTGTACCACTCTGTCACACTGTGAATAACACGAATACGAAGAGGAATATGCCCATCACCTATACGAGTCTTTCATTCTCTTTCGAGAGTAAGGAGTTCTTTTTCTTCGTCACTCGCATACTCGATCGCATGAGGATCATCGACGTAGTTTTTTGCCCGTTTTACGAAGAGGAGGTAGAGAGCACTATTGACCGTGAGAGCGAGGATGAGTCCTGTCGCGAGCACACCAAATATTGTAATCGGTATATACGCAAGAAATTTTCCGAGTATTCCTGGGAGGGTCATCATCGGGATAAATACGACGATCGTCGTCATCACTCATGAGATGATCGGAACCGCATATTCGCGGAGCGCGAGCATGATCGCTGACTGTGGATCGTAGCCCACTCGGATCTTGGCGCTCGCAGCTTGCACGATCACGATAATCGTATCTACAGCGATTCCAAAGGAAAGGATAAGTGAGAAGTTCGTAAGAAAATTCATCGTATACCCACCATAGTAGAGGAGGAGAAATGTCGAAAGAAATGCAAGCGGAAGTGTAATAGAAGCAAAAAGTGAGTCTCGAAATCCTACAAAGAGATACATCGCGATAAATACGAGAACAAGCGTAGTAACTGCCTCCTTCGCAAGCTCATCATAGTCATCACGGATGTTATCAGCGAGGTCGATCGCATAGGTATATGCGAAGTTCTTATACTCTGGTTTTTGAAAGATTTCTCCTACCTTTTCCTTGGCTGCATCACTCGCACGAAATATGCTCGCACTATCTGTTTTATTGACTGTGAGTCAGACATAGGGATATACTGGACCTTCTCCACTCACTACAGAACCATCAGTCACGAGTGCTCATCCGAGGATGATACGATTATATGCATCATTTTTATACTTACGCTCTATAGTTGCTATATCACCGAGAGTTATACTTCAGCCGCTCGGGAGTGAGAGAGGAACTTTGAGAAAGTCAAAACTCTCCTTATTTTTTCCCTCGATACGAAAATCATATTTTTTTTCTCCGATAGAAAAATTTCCTATAGGCTGATCACGGTTATACGACTGTATAGACTGGGCGATGCCTCCGAGTGTGAGTCAGAGATTTGCGAGTTTTTCCTCTGGTATGATGATATGTACTTCATAGGCACCATCATTTCACCCTCATGCTTCTATTGCCTTTCATTCACCGCCAGCAGAGAGATCGACAGTATTGATACCAGAGACTCATTCGAGTACTTTTTTGAGTTCGATAGCACGGTCAAATAGGAGTGCCTTTGTTGTTTCTGGATTTTTCGCATAGATATAGATAGAGAACGCTCTATTTGTATCAGTTTCTATCTCAGTGATAGATGGGGTCTTAGCATCGCTCGGGAGTGTCACACGACCGACAGCACTTCTCACATCTGAGAGGACATCTTTGACATCAGCGTCAGTCTTGAGAGTGAGAGAAATATTAGAAAAACCCAGGGAAGAGCTCGAGTTGATTTTATCAATTCATTTGATATCCTTGACTTCTTTGTAGATTTTGTCAGTCACGAGAGAATCCATATCTATCGGATTGGTTCCTGGATAGGCAGTCGAAATCGAGACGATACCGAGCTTGACCGATGGACTCGATTCTTTGGGTATATTTACTGCTGCCATCATACCCATGATAATGATCGTGATCACGATGAGATATGAGATACGAAATTGTTTGACCCAAAATCAGAGAAAACCAGTAGTAAAACGTTCTCTGAGTTCTTCGGCACGATTTTTTGGTGGCATAAAGTTCATAAATTCACTAGTTCTTTTTTATAAGAGTATATTTATCACTCACATAATTAGAGAGATCTGAGAGGACCACCTCTGATGCTGGAGGGATAGCATCGAGTATCTCTACTCATTCAGAGAGAACTCTTCCGAGTTGGACTGAGTGATATTCGAGCACACTTCATGTCGAAAGTATCACGATCTCACCTTCTTGTTCACTCACGATCTTTACAGACTTAAGTGGGAGGATGATATTTTTCCCAGCGTCTGGATCAATAGATTCTTTTTCGAGGGTAAATATGACAGTCACAGCACTTCAAAGATCAGAAAGAGCAGATGGCACAGATATACGAGTCGTATAGAGGAGGTTAGCACCAGCTGTACGCGATACAGCGAGGACCTTCCCCGTATAACTATTTTTTCCTATCTGAGCACGTACTTCATCTCCATTTTTTATAGCAGATGCAGTCTCTTCGTCGAGATCGATGAGGATTTCTGGATTATTGGATGCTATTTCTATGAGAGGTGTTCCCATATTCGTTCTCTGACCGATACTTGCCATGACTTTTGTTACACTTCCATCAAATGGAGCAAATAGAGCAAGTTTTGAGTAGTCTCTTTCTGCTTGTTCGAGAGAAAGCGAGGTGGATGTTCTATTTGCTGCGAGTTGATTAAGTGTAAGATCTCTATTTTTTGACGCGCTATCACGAGCTGTTTTTGCTTGCTTGAGAGCGAGTTCCGCGCTGCGTATCTTATCTTTCATGTCTAGGCGAGTATTTTCATATGTCAGACGCATATCTGAGCCAGAGATTGTAGCGAGTTCCGCACTCGAGAGTTCACGAGTGAGACTTTCGATCGCGAGTTTTGTCGCGATCTCGCCATTTTTGTAGTTCTTAAAAAAGGAGAGAGTCTGCGCTTTCCATGCATTAAATGCTGATTCTGATGCATTTACCTGAGTTTTTATACCGTTCCAGAGTGCTACCCATCCATTTTGCATTTCCTGAGAGAGTCAACCTCAGACGACATTATTTTGAGTCATTTCAACCATGGTATCTATATATTTTTGGAGTCTCGTATATGCAGTAGTGATGACATCGAGGTCAGACTGGAGTGTAATCTCAGCAAGAGTTCCTCACTTTTCTTTCTTCATACGGACATCTCATCGACTTGCATATGTATTGTTCCATTCGTTTGTAGCCTGAGAGTAGAGATTCCCTACTTTTGCCCCAAGGTATGGTTTCCATCCATCGACAGTATACTGAAATGCTGAAGTCATCCCCATAATTTTATCTCCTTCATAGAGAAAATTATTCATGAGAGTCTCTACTCATCAGAGGTAGCTTTTATAGTTCTCGTTATAGCTCTCAAGGGTCTTAATATTCGTATTTAGGAGTGTTTCGTATACGAGAGCGTTTTTCGCCATGAGAAGATCATAGGCTTTTTTTGATTGTTCGTATGCTATTTCTGTATCAGAGACAGCCTTATCGAGGGAGAGTTTCGTACTCGCGATACTCGCATCTTGTATCTTGAGAGCATTCTCAGCCTGCGCCAGACGAATATCATAAGAATTCACCGTATCTCGAAGGCCGATGAGTTTCATACCTTTTTTGATTTTCTGACCTTCTTTGACGAACAAAGATGTCACTTCTCCTGCTGACTCTGCTCACAGAACAAGAGAAGAAGCAGCGACGAGACGACCTGGTTTTTCCGTGGAATAGGTTTCTACTCTTTTTCAGACAGAATAGGTTTCTATATAAAATGGCTTCTTTTCTACTGTTTTTTGGGTTTCTTCAGTAGGAGCTCCACAACTCGAAAGAATAAATGGAACAAGCACAAAAAGGACAAGAATTTTCTTCATAAAAAATTGGTTAGTACTTCTGAGTAATTAGATATTACACTCTGTTTTGAGGAGTTCGATAAAGTCTTCCATATCTTCAGCCTTGATAAATCCGACAAATTTTCCATACTTCGTCATCGTCATGAGAGTATCTCATTCAGCGATTTCGAGCATATCGCGGACATCTTTTGGGATCACGATCTGTCATTTTGTACCGACAGTCACAGATCAGTGCATCTTTACTCCAGCATGGAGACGAGTATCTGTTGGAGATTTTTTCTTTCAGAACATAGTTATGAAAAGTTAGAAAAGTAATACAAGTCATTATTGTATGAAATTTTATACCAAAATCAAATTGATTTTCGAAAAAAACGAATATAATGATATGTAATTCTCACTCAAAATAATGTAAAAAATTCTCTAACTGCTCGACAGTAAAAAGTATTAAAATACTCCTTATCTCTAAATCATACTTTTCACACATATGATAACCTATATAAAAAGATTCTTTTACCTCATACTCACAAACATTGCTATCCTTGCACTCCTCTCTGTAGTGATGATGGTAATAAACTACTTCTTTCCTGGGCTCATAGATTCCCAGGGAGGAGTAATCAATCTCATCATTTACGCTGCAGTTATTGGTTTTGCTGGATCTTTTATCTCCCTTTTTCTCTCGAAATGGAGCGCAAAGCGAGCATACAATATCGTCCTTATCGATAAGACGACTTCCGTTTCTGATGAAAAACTCTCTCTCGTCTACACAACTGTCGAACGTATTGCTCAGATGAACGCTATCGCCATGCCGGAGGTGGGGTACTATGAGTCCTCTGAACCCAATGCATTCGCTACTGGCGCATCGAAAAATAGTTCGCTCGTCGCTGTTTCTACATGACTCCTCGAAACCATGACAAAAGATGAAATAGAGGGAGTTGTCGGTCATGAGATGGCACACGTGCTCAATGGTGATATGGTAACACTTACTCTCATCCAGTGAGTCATGAACACATTTGTAATCGTAGCATCCAATATCCTTGCTAGAGTAGTATCAGGTTTTCTCGCGAAAGATAATGAGAACGTCAGCGCACTCACATACAACCTCATATACTTTGTCCTTCAGATCGGGTTGGGATTTCTCGCTTCTTTTGTCGTCATGTATTTCTCTCGTATTCGAGAATATCGTGCAGATCTCGGATGAGCACAGTACACAAGTAAGACAAAAATGATTGCTGGACTGAGACGACTAAAAATGATGACAGAAAAAATGAGAGAAGAAACACAGAAAAACGGACAAATGACAGCATTTATGATCACAGAACCTGATAGTATGTTCTCCACGCATCCTTCCCTCGATAACCGTATCAAGGCCCTCGAAGAAAATTATCAACTCGCCTAAATTTGTATTTTCGGAACTTTCACTAAAATAACAGAGTTTTCTATGCAAAACTCTGTTATTTTTTTCATCATTGTCGGAGGTATCGGACTTTTTCTCGCCATGCTCATAGGTCGAGCAGAAGCACCTGGTACGCCTCTCCTAAACCCCCTCATGCGCAAGTATGGAAGAGTATCTTTTTTTCGTCTCTGTCTTTTTATCTTGCGGGCAGTGATCATCTCCCTCGCGCTCCTCATCCCACTGCATCTCACGAGAAATACTACTACCATAGAAACTGTCCCAAAAAGCGCCCTCATAATCCTCCTCGATGTATCACAGTCTATGCAAGCTGACGATATATCCCCTTCACGTATAGAAAAAGCAAAAGAATATCTCACAACTTTTCTCTCAAAAGCTCCAAAAATGGAAATAGGGTATATTATTTTCTCAGGAAAAGCATTTGTCATGAGTCCACTGACAAGAGACAGGACCTGACTCTCTGAGATTATTAAAGATACAACGACAAAAAGCATCAACCAATCAAAAAAAGATGCCTCAGGAACAAATATCGGGGATGCCCTACTGCTCGCGATAAATACACTCAAAAAATCAGAAAAAAATGGTGAAATACTCCTCATGACCGATGGAAGAGCAAATGTAGGAATAAAGCCAACGATAGTGGCGAGCGAAGCACAAAAAATATGAATAAAGATACATACGATCGCTATAGGGTCACTCTCTGGATGAGTTTTATCATACATCGATGACGCAGGTAAGAGACAATATTTCTATGATGAAAATGGAAACAAGCTCGCTGCTGATGTCGATACTGCTCTGCTTCAGGATATATCAGACAAAACTCTCTGATCCTACTACAGTGTTAAAGACGGGAAGGATTTGAGAGAAATATTTGAGAGCATTGTTGCTCACTTCTCGAAAGAAACTGAAAAAGTCACAAAAAGCCAAGAGACTGATCTCTCTCCACTTCTTTTTGCTCTCCTTGCTCTCGTAGTCCTACTCTACGTCTGATGGAGCTGGGTGTGAAGGAACCAAGTGAGTAAAATCAAATAAAAATTTGCATTTTCATTAAAGTTGGCTATATTTCCGTGGTCATATTTTTGGATCGTTAGCTCAGTTGGTAGAGCGCAGGACTCTTAATCCTTAGGTCCCGGGTTCGAGCCCCGGACGGTCCACCATTCGGTCATATCACTTAAATCTCCATATACATGGGGATTTTTGTTTAC